>CANCYR010000033.1 GCA_947382355.1 uncultured Lachnospiraceae bacterium | reverse complement strand
ACAATCACCAGATGAGTATGTCCCCCTGACACCACCAGACAGGCAAAAGGAGGCTCCAGTTTTTTATTTTCTATATAGTTGGCGCTGATATGCCCTTCAATATGATGAACTCCGATAAGCGGCTTTTTTTTCGCAAAAGCAATGGCTTTTGCTTCCGCAACTCCTACCAGAAGCGCCCCTACCAGACCCGGACCATAAGTAACCGCTATTGCCGTCATCTCGTCCAGCGTCATACCTGCTTCCGAAAGCGCCTCCTCAATAACCTGATTGATTTTCTCGATATGTTTTCTGGAAGCAATTTCAGGCACGACCCCGCCATAAAGCTTATGCAGTTCAATTTGGGAAGAAATCACATTGGACAATACGTCTCTTCCGTTCCTTACTACCGCAGCGGCAGTTTCATCACACGAGCTTTCAATTGCTAAAATATATACATCCTTTTCCATCATTCCGATTCTGCCAGCTTCCAGCCATAAATTTTATAATGGCCTTCCGAATCCTTTCTTAATAAAAACTGGGTATTTGATTTTTTGATCTGTGCTCCTTCTTTTACGCTGTAGATGCAATACAGCCTTGCCCACTCATAGCCATTCTCCGTAAAAGGATCCACATCAATGGAGGAAGAGGGTTCATAACTGTAAATGGTGCGTTTATTTTCCTTAAATTCCTCTATATCTTCTTTTAGCTGTTTTATGTAATCTTCCTCGGTCTGGTTCGCCACAAGCTCGTCATCATAAAGCAGCCTGATTTTATCTGCCAGTTCAACCAGCTTTTCTTCCGAATATTCTTCATTATAAAAACATTTCGTTATCTCACTAAAATATTTCACCAGTTCCCTTGGAGTGGGAGGATAATTGGTTTCCAGATTTCTGGACAAGACTTTATCCACTTCCGTAAGCAAGGCCGCCTCACTGTCTTCTTTAGTAGCAGTACGATTGGACAGATACGCATAATATCCTACAATCAGACATGCCAGAAAAAGTAAAATGGTAAATCCTTTTTTTCCTGAAAATCTTTTCATATGCATCCTCCTTTTCTATTTTATCTTATGATATATTATTCCTTTTCAAAGTCAAGTTCCACTGTTTTCCCGTCTTTTGCAGCATAGGCATTTGGAAAAATTTTCCTTACCCCGGGCATATATTCCTCCGGCCTTGTAAGAGACGGGCTGAAATGGGTCAGCCAAAGCTCCGGCACCTCGGCAGACTTGGCAAGATGAGCCGCCTCATAAAAGGTCATATGCTTGTATTCTTTTGCTTTCTGCTGTTTGTCCGTTTCTCCATACATGCCTTCGCATATAAAAAGATCTGAACCTCTGGCATGCTCCTCTATGGACTGGACAGGGCGCGTATCCGTGCAATAAGTTACTTTTAAACCTTTTCTTTTGGGACCAAGCACCATATCCGGCGTAAATATTTTCCCATCCGCTTCTATGGTATTTCCCTTTTGCAAAGGATTCCAGTAACGCATATCAATTCCCAGTTCCTTTGCCTTTTCCACATCAAATCTTCCCGTCCTGTCAATAATAATGCTATATCCATAGCATACCACATTATGGTTCACTCGAAAAGCCTCAATACGATAATCCTCAAACTGAAAGGTCTGCTCTTTTTCCTCAATCTCCATATAACGGATTTCAAAGGGAAGCTCCGGAGCAATCACCCTCAGAGCCGACACCACTCTTTCCAGACCTTTGGGTCCTATCAGTATAAGCGGCTCTGTTCTTTCCGCATTGCCCATAGTCAGAAGCAATCCCGGCAGGCCGCTTATATGGTCAGCATGGTAATGGGTAAAGCAAATCACATCAATGGGTTTGGGACTCCAGCCCTTTTCCTTCATGGCAATCTGGGTCCCCTCCCCGCAGTCAATCAAAATGCTGCTTCCGTTGTATCTTGCCATAAGGGAAGTCAGCCACCTGTATGGCAGAGGCATCATGCCTCCGGTTCCAAGTAAACAAATATCTAGCATTTAAAAAATTTCCTTTTCCTCTATTTCTTCTACCGGCAATTTAAAATTTTGGACAAACTGATTATAACACTCTTCGCATAAATCAAACTTATGAGTCATTCCATCCTTGTCCGAAAAGTAGCCAAAGGTCTGCTTTCCTTCAAAATGTCCCTCTTTTAAAATGCCGTCTTCCACCTTTAATTCCTTTTTGCACTGATTGCAAATTACTTTTTCCAATTGATTTTCCTCATTATACTGCCGCATTTTATTCCTCCTAATGTAGTCTTTTAAATTTTAAACAAAATTTTCATCGCGCTATATAGCAATGTTTACTCTCCTACATGTAGTATAAGGATTATAGATAAAAAATCCAAGCGGTAATTATTAGGGGAAATTCCTATCTCTTCCACATAATCAAGCCGTCTTCCACCGGCTTTTCATAAAAGTTCTTTCTAACGCCCTCGGTAACAAAGCCTGCCTTTTCATACAGACAAACAGCAGCTTCATTGCTTTTGCGCACTTCCAATGTGAAGGCTTGTATACCCATCTGTTTTCCTTTTTCCAAAAGTTCAAAAAGCATACGGCTGCCGATTCCATTTCCCCGATAGGGCTCATCCACCACTACGTTGGTGATTTCCCCTTCTCCAAGGATATTACGCACACCACAGCAGGCTATAGGGATTCCATCACTTTTTGCCACCAGATAAAGGGCATTCTCATTATTTATCATTTGCAGAAAATCAGCAGCTGACCATGGCATGGAAAAAGCTCTTTCTTCTATTTTACTGACAGCTCCTACATCCTGTTCTTTTAATTCCTCTATTGTAATCACTGCTTTTTTTCTTCCTTTTCCAAGCGTTCCCGTTCTGCCTGGGACATGCGCAGATATTCCGGCTTATGTTCTCCTGCCTCAACGAACCGGCCTTCTTTCCAATAAGCACATGCCAGAGTTGCCAAAGCCCCTGCATTCTGGCGATTGCAGTAAGCCGGCGCTAATTCATAAGAAACCTTTACCTGTTCTCTGATGACAGTTTCATATACCGGAACACCATCCCCCAAAAAAACTGCTTCTTTTCCTATCCGGTTCACATTGTCTATAATCTCTTCCACGGAAACGGCACGTTGCTCCAATAATGTTTTAAATATAGATTTTCCATTTATAGATTCAAATGTATAAAGCCCGGTATAGACCTGATTTCTTCTGGCATCCAGCATGGGACAAATTACTTTTCCCACAGCAAACAGCTGGTAGGCAATGGCTTCCACTGTTCCTATTTCCACAATGGGCTTATTTAAGGCAAGCCCTAATCCCTTTGCTGTTGCAGAACCGATTCGCAGCCCTGTAAAAGAACCGGGACCTGCCGCAACTGCAATAGCATCTATTGTTTCCATATCCAGTTCAATCATCCTGCAGACTTCTTCCAGCATGGGAAGCAATGTCTGGGAATGTGTCTTTTTATGATGAATCGTATAGGAGGCCAGCATAATTTCATCCTGAACAACTGCTACGCCCGCTACCAAACCCGAACTATCCAATGCTAATATTTTCATGTTCCGCTGTTCTCCCGTTCCCCTTGAATCACAATTTTCCGATAGTCAAATCCTTTTTCCAGATTCTTTTCAATGGTAATCCATATGGTATTATCCGGCATAATTTCTTTTATGAGATTTGCCCATTCCACAAAGGAAACTCCCTGTCCGTAAAAATAGTCTTCGTATCCGATTTCTTCCATTTCTTCCACATCGCCGATGCGATATACGTCAAAATGGTAAAAAGGAACCCTTCCGCCTTCATACTCCTGAACAATGGTAAAGGTAGGACTGTTTACAGGCTCCGAAATCCCAAGCCCTGCTGCCACTCCTTTTGTAAAAACAGTCTTTCCCACTCCCAAATCCCCTAAAAGGGCAAACACATCTCCTTTTTGAGCCTTTTTTCCAAGCTGGATACCAAGCCGAAAGGTTTCTTCTTCTCTAAAGCTCTCTATTATTTCTTTTGTTTTCATTGCTTTATCTTTACCTTATCAGGAGACATATGGGTGGAAATAATCTCTATTACCCTGACAGTCTGCTCTCCCATATCCTTCCTTGGAAATATAGCCGCTTTTACTCTGGAAGTATAAACGATAATGCTTTTCCCTGTGGAAATCGCCTTTTCCATAGCCTCCCACTGCTGCAGCTCCACAATATCATCCTGTGAAACCTCTATTCCTTCTTCATAAAAGCAATAGTGAAGCGGCTTCTTAAACGCTTCCGTCAAAAGCATCTGGCGCCTCGCACTTAAATAAAGGCTTAAGGGGATATAAAGGATGACCACAATTCCTGCAATCAGATACAGCACCCTGCCTCCCACGGCAAAATTCATAAGCAGAAGTCCGCCTATTATAGTGGCTAAAATACCCTGCAGTCCTGAATAAGTATGCTTAAGCAGATAATCATACAATATCCCTGTAGTCATCTGCACATCAAACTCAAATAAAACTTCCCTTTCGTCTGCCATAAACTAAAGCAGCTCCTTTCTCCGTCAACATGTACAACTACTTTCCTCGGCATCATGCCGGGAACTTTCCTTCTATTATATACTTGTTGCCGCAAAAAGCGCAAGGGAAGTTTTTTTGTTTATTTTTTCTTTATTTTTTGTTTGTGTTTCCTGACAACAGTTCAGCCCTACTCTATTCGTGACGAAGCGCCTCAATAGGACTTAACTTAGCAGCTCTCTTTGCAGGATATATTCCGAAAAAGATACCCACCGCTGAAGAAAACAAAGAAGCGATAATCACCGTACTAGGAAGCACCTGTGCCGAAAAGCCGATGGCGCCGCATACCAGCGCGGCTCCGGCAACTCCAAAAGTAATGCCGATAATGCCGCCAATCAAAGTAATAATGGCAGATTCTGATAAAAACTGAAGCAGGATGGAACCCGTTCTGGCTCCGAGAGCCTTTCTGATACCAATTTCCCTTGTCCGTTCCGTTACCGATACAAGCATGATATTCATAACTCCGATTCCCCCTACTAACAGGGAAATTGCCGCCACGAATACCACAAAAACAGTTATGTAGCTTAAAACAGAATTAATCTGTGAAAGGGAATCATTAAAATTTTCCATATAAATAGCATTCTGCCCTCTCACATTATGCCTGTTCTCCATCAGCCGTATGGCAGCTGAAGCCACGTCATTGGCATATTCCGGACCTTCCGATATTATATAGAAGCCATAAAAATCATCCATATAATAATTTAACTTATTGCAGAATGTGTTAATGGGCATTTCCAGCTCTACCGTATCATTTCCGTAACTCATCATGCCCCCAAGCAATGCAGAAGCATTGTCTGCCCGGATTCCGATAATAGTCATTTCAATACTGGTGCCGTAAATAGCAAGTTCAAAACTCTTCCCCACCACATCCGTTGTGCCGAACATGGTTCTTGCCCCGCTTTCACGAATAATACAGACCGCATTGGAATTTTCACAATCCGCTTCTGTAAAATATCTTCCTTTTACAAGAGGGTCGTTGGAAATGTATTCCAGGCCTACTGTACCAGCTGAAATCGAAGCATTAAATTCTCCTTTTTTCCCAAAAGCTGTACCTTGCGCCCCATAATTCGGAGTGGCTCCCTTTACATGGGGTATTTTTTCCAGAACCGCCTCAAAATCATCTAATGTAAAGCTCACCTGAGAACCGTCCTCCAGTTCATTTCCCATAATAAAAAGCTGTCCCCCTGCAAAGCTGTTCAGTTCGCTGTTTACCTGACTTTTTATGCCGTTACCAATGGAAATAATCATAATAACAGAGGAAATACCTATAATAATGCCCAGCATGGTAAGAATGGAACGCCCCTTATTGCTCTTAATATTCATAAGAGCCATCTTTATATTTTCAAATAACTGTGCCATGTAGCTTCCTCCACTATTCAGAAACCGCGGTAGTATTAGCTTCTTCCCTGTTTTCTCCCGCACTCTCCTCAACAGGCATAACCTCCATGCCTTCCTCTAAGGTAACCGTCATATCGGTTACTACCTTATCTCCTTCATTCAGACCGCTTAATACTTCCATATAGGTGTCTGTTGAAATACCTGTTTCAATTTCCCTGCGGGTTACTATGCCGTCCACCACAATCCAGCAGAAATCACCGTTCATATCCGAATTGACACATTCCACCGGAATCATCAGCGTCTCTTCTTTTTTAGCTGTTTCAAGACTTACCTTTGCTTCTATTCCGAGAAAAATATTGTCATCCGGGTTTTCTATATGAATATCCACATTTACCATCGGAGTGCCGGACTGATTAGCCTGTGCTATCTTATTGATTGCGGATAAGGTTCCGTCATATTCTTTTCCGTTAATAGTGACCTTTGCTTTTTGCCCTATAGAAATTTTCTCCAAGTCATACTTGGAAACAGAAATGGCAGCCTTTACCTTTTCCAGACTCTCCAGCGTAAATAAAGGTGTTCCTTCCGTTACGGTCTGTCCTTCTGCCACATCCACACTTGAAACAATCCCGTTAAAATCTATGACCACTCCATTCTGTGCCTTTCTGAAATTCTCCTGTGCCGTTTCCGCAGTCAGTCTGGAAACTTCCTTTAATGCAGACTGCTGGGCTTTCTGGCTTCCTATGGACGGGTCTGCTTCCTTTGCTGCTTCATACTGGTCTTTTCGTGCTTTGTATTCCGCCAGGTCGCCGGAACACACCTCGAGCGCGGACTGAAGCTCTGGCACATTATATTTTTTCAGTTCCTTATTTACTTTCTTCAGCTCATCCTGCTTATTTTCCAATTTATCCTTCAGCTTTTCACTTTCCGGCTTTGCTGCAAGCTTTGCCTCCAGCTCCTTAATTTCTGCCTGTAAGGCTGCTGCCTGCCCTGAAAGCTCATTTGCCTTTGACAGCTGCTCATTAATCTGTCCAACGCATTCATTGTAGTGAGCCACATATTTTACAGCTTCATCGTAGTTGGCAGCAGCTTCACTGGATTTTCTCTGGGATTCATTCAGTCCCGTCACCGTGGCATCAATCCCGTAACTATTTGCTTTTGCTTCCAGCTCCGCTTTTTTCATTTCTGACTCCAGCGACTCCAAATCATAAGAAACTACATTTTCTCCAGCCTTTACATTTGCGCCGGCTGTTACGTTCAGGCTGTTTACTTTTCCATTTACCTGGGCAAAGTATACTTTCTTTTCTTCACTTGCCACTGTACCGGAGCTTTCCACCGTCTGGGTAATCTCCCCGTTCAATGCCTGTGTTACATTTACGGGAATTGTAATATTCTGGGCGTTCATCATATTCATAATGACCACAAAGCCGATTATGACTATTGCAATTCCCCCGATAATAAACCATTTCTTTTTTCCTTTTTTCTTCTTTTCCTTTTTTTCCATCTTCTTTTCCTCTTTACTCCTGAATTTCATTTATATAATCTTTTTCTATTCTTCCGTCCCTGATCCGGATAACTCTTTTGGCCTGGGCGGCTATATCATTGTCATGGGTTATAATGATGACTGTTCTGCCTTCCTTATGAAGCTCTTTTAAGATTTGTATAATTTCTTTGCTGGAAGCGGAATCCAGATTTCCGGTAGGCTCATCTGCCAGAATAACCGGAGGAGCCTGTGCAATAGCCCTTGCAATAGCAACCCTCTGCTGCTGTCCTCCTGACATTTCCGAAGGCTTATGGTCCAGACGATGGTCTAGCCCCACCTTTGTTAAAGCGGCCTCCGCCAGTCGATGCCTTTCCTTTTTGCCAACACCTCTGTAAATTAGAGGCAGCTCCACATTTTCCATGGCATTCAGACCGGCAATTAAATTAAATCCCTGAAAGATAAATCCAATCTCCTGATTCCGAATGTCCGAAAGTTCATCATCTGACATATCCGATACATCGCTTCCATTTAATATGTAAATACCGCTTGTAGGAACATCCAGACATCCCAGCATATTCATCAGAGTGGACTTGCCTGAACCCGACTGGCCTATAATTGCCACAAATTCTCCTTTGCAAATATTCAGGGATACATGATCGAGAGCCCTTACTTCATTTTCACCCGGATTATATACCTTGCATATATCCGTTATTTCAATTAGTGAATCCATGCTTCCTGTCCTTTCTTTTATTACAATGTATTGCTGTATTATTTAATCAGTACATTAATACATATCTTTCTTCTTGTCAATATAAATAACCCTTATTTTTCTTATTTATACTATTTTTTCTTTTCCACTTTTTCTGCCGCTATCATCCCAACCATATATACAGCATTTTTCTCTATTAATCTCCTACATACTGATACAACGTACAATTCCGGAAAAAAACTTCAACATCTGCAAAAATTTTAACCTATTATAATCTTGATATATAAACTGAATATAAACAAAAGGAGAAAGAACCACCTTTTATTCTTTCTCCTTAGCAATATTCTAAAATGCAAACTGACTGTTATACAATTTGTAATAAAATCCCTTTTTCTCAAGCAGCTCTTCATGAGTTCCCTGCTCTATGACAGAGCCGTCCTTCATAACCAGTATCACATCTGCTTCTTTAATAGTGGAAAGCCTGTGAGCCACAATAAAGCTGGTCCTTCCCGCCATCATTCTTTCAAATGCTTTTTGAATCTTTAATTCGGTACGGGTATCAATGGATGAGGTTGCTTCATCCAGAATAAGCATGGGAGGTAAACAAAGCATAACTCTTGCAATACACAAAAGCTGCTTTTGTCCTATGGACAGACCTCCTCCTTCTTCTGTGATATAAGTATCATAGCCCTTTGGCAGACGTTTGATAAAGCTATGGGCATGGGCTGCCTTTGCAGCTTCTATAACTTCCTCTCTTGTTGCATGAGGCTTACCCATTTTCAGGTTTTCCTCGATAGTTCCGGACTTCAGCCAGGTTTCCTGAAGCACCATGCCATAGGAAGCCCTGAGGCTTTTTCTTGTGACCTGTCGTATATCCATACCGTTTACCTGAATGCTGCCCTGATTCACATCATAGAAGCGCATCAGCAGATTAATGATTGTGGTCTTCCCGCATCCCGTAGGCCCTACAATAGCAATTCTCTGTCCCGGCATTACAGAAAGATTCAGATGCTCAATCAGTTTTTTGCTTTCTTCATAGGAAAAGGAAACATCCTGTAAATTCACTGTTCCGTCCACTTCTTTCAACTCATGGGCATTTTCGGCTTCCGGTGTCTGGGGCTGTTCCTCAATCAGTTCAAAAATCCGCCCTGCACAGGCAAGAGCATTCTGCAGCTCCGTCACCACTCCGGAAATTTCATTAAAAGGCTTTGTATACTGGTTGGCATAGCTTAAAAAACAGGAAAGTTGCCCTACTGTAAGCCTTCCGCCAATGGCAGCAAGGGCACCGAAAAAGCCCACCCCTGCATAGACCAGTCCATTTACAAAACGGGTAGAGGGATTCGTCAGCGATGAAAAAAATATGGCTCTCAAAGAACAGGTTTTCAGACGGTCATTTATTTCATCAAATCTTTCCAGCACATTTTCCTCCCTGCCAAAAGCCTGAACTACCTTTTGATTTCCTATCATTTCTTCAATCAGCCCTGTCTGTTCCCCTCTTGTTTCTGATTGAAGCTTAAACATGGAAAAGGTTTTTTTGGCAATAAAGGCTGCCACAAAAAGGGACACCGGTGTAAGACATACTACCACAAGGGTGATTCCTACATTTATCCGCAGCATAAAGAACAACGTTCCCAAAATAGTAGTGACACCGGTAAAAAACTGGGTGAATCCCATTAACAGCCCCTCTGAAAACTGGTCCACATCCGCTATGACACGGCTTACAATTTCTCCATAGGATTTACCGTCAATATATTTAAGAGGAAGAATTTCGATTTTATCAAAGGCTTCCTTTCTAATATCATGAACTACATTATAGGTAATCTTATTATTGCACACATTCATCAGCCATTGAAAAAGCGCCGTTATGAGTATAATAACAACCACCTTTGCCAATATCTGTTTCATGCCTGCAAAATCAACATTGCCCTTGTACCAGATTAAATCGATTGCCTCTCCGGTGAGAATGGGCACATATAAAGCTAAAAGGGCGCCGGAAGCAGCTAATATAATGGACAATATCGTATAGATGCGGTATTTCTTTATATAGCGCAGCACATCTTTTAAAATCACTAACTGCTTTTTTTTCTGATTCTCCATTTATCAGTCCTCCTTTCCACTGGTTTTTGCCGTCTGTGAGAAATAAATTTCCCGGTACACTTCACAGCTTTCCAGCAGCTTTTCATGAGTACCCATGCCGGCAATCCCGCCATCCTCTAATACAATGATTTTATCCGCCTGCAATACGGAAGCCGCCCTTTGGGACACAATAAATACAACGGGAGGGTTTTTCATTTCCCGAATCGCCTTCCTTAAAGCCGCATCCGTTGCAAAATCCAGAGCTGAAGCGCTGTCGTCCATAATGAGGATTTCCGGCTTTTTCACCAGTGCCCTTGCAATGGCAAGTCGTTGTCTCTGCCCGCCGGACAGGTTTTTCCCTCCCTGGCTTATTATAGTTTCCAGCCCTTTTTCTTTCTTTTCCACGAACTCCTTAGACTGTGATATTTCCAATGCCTCCCACAATTCCTCTTCTTTAGCATCTTCTTTGCCCCAAAGCAGATTTTCCCTGATGGTTCCGGAAAACAGCACGCTTTTTTGCAGCACGATTGCAATCTTGCTCCTAAGCTCTTTCAGAGGGTATTCCTTCACATCTCTGCCGTCTATCATCACCTTTCCTCTGGTGGCGTCATAAAATCTCGGAATGAGATGCACCAGAGAGGTTTTCCCCGAACCGGTTCCTCCTATCACGCCAACCGTTTCCCCTATGCTCACTGAAAAATCAATATCCTTTAAAGATTCCTCCGCATTTCCCGGATAGATCAGTCCCACATTTTCAAATGATATTTTGAAACCGGCTGTTTTTTCGTCCCATTGCTTTTTTGGAATTTCATCTAAAGAATTTTCTATTTCAAACACAGCCTGTATACGGTTTCCGCAGGCAATTGCCTTTGTCACGGTAATAATCAGATTGGCAAGCTTGATTAACTCTACAAGAATCTGTGACATATAGCTGACCAATGCGACTACCTGCCCCTGGGTAATAACTCCTTCATACACCTGCCTTCCGCCAATCCAAATTACGGCAATGACAGCGCTATTGATAACCACATAAGTAACCGGATTCATAAGGGCTGATATTTTCCCCACATATTTTTGCAGGTCCAGCAAAAACAGGTTGCTTTCGGCAAACCGTTCCTTTTCCTCTTCCTCCATTCCAAATGCCCTGATTACCCTTATGCCCGTCAGGTTTTCCCTTGTCAGCAGAAGAACTTTATCTAACGCCTCCTGTACCCTTTTATAAAGGGGAATGCTTATAAGCATTATGCCAAATACCACAATGGACAAAAGAGGAATGGCACACACAAAAACAAGAGCCGCCTTAGTATCCACCGTAAATGCCATAATCATGGCACCAAAAACAATAAAGGGCGACCTTAAAAATAATCGCAGGACCAGATTGACTCCTGACTGGACCTGATTGATGTCGCTGGTCATTCTGGTAATCATGGTAGAAGTGCCAATCTTGTCAATTTCCGCAAAAGAAAGACTCTGTATATGGGCAAACAGCCCGTGCCTGAGCCCGGTGGCAAATCCCACGGCTGCCTTTGCTGCATAAAACTGGGCAGTGATGGAACACACCAGACCAATCACTCCCAATGCCACCATAAGCAGGCACATCCTGATAATATAGCCCCTGTGGCCATTTGCAATTCCCACATCAATAATGGAGGCGACTACCAGCGGAACCAGCAGTTCAAAAGCAGCCTCCAGCATTTTGAAAAGCGGAGCCAGAACAGTTTCCTTTTTATAACCTTTTAAATACACTAATAATTTTCTCATTTTTTAAATCCTTACTGCTGTTTATTATTTCTCAAATAATTCCGTTCCTAATTATAATACGGTAAAAATGGATTGTAAACTTGCCATTTTGAAATTTTCATTGAACTTGTTTCAGAATTTGCTATAATAAAACTCGTTACTATTATAAAAGCAAGGAGAATACTATGGATATCATTCAGAAATTAAAAGAAGAATTAAATGTGGAAAAATGGCAGGTGGAAGCTGCCGTAAAGCTTATAGATGAAGGAAACACCATTCCCTTTATTTCCCGCTACAGAAAGGAAGCCACAGGCGCATTAAACGATGAAGCGCTTCGTAATCTGTTTGAACGGCTGAACTATCTTCGGAATCTGGAAGAAAAAAAGGAAACTGTCCTTTCCAGCATAGAGGAACAGGGGAAATTGACAGAGGAACTGCGGGCAAAAATCATAGCTGCTGAAACTCTGGTGGTAGTAGAGGATTTATACCGCCCTTACCGTCCGAAAAGAAAAACAAGGGCTTCTGTTGCAAAAGAAAAGGGGCTGGAGCCACTGGCTCAGATTATTCTTGCCCAGGAGCTTACCACCTCTTTGGAAGAGGCGGCAATGCCCTTTATTAATGAAGAAAAGGAAGTAAAAACCGTAGGGGATGCCATTGCCGGAGCAAAGGATATTATTGCAGAGTCCATTTCCGATGAAGCGGATTACCGTATCTATATCCGCAACGCTACCTTTGATGAAGGCATGATTACAAGCTGTGCCAAAGAAAAAGAGGCACAAAGCGTTTACGAAATGTATTATGACTATGAAGAACCCGTTAAAAAAGCTGCCGGCCACAGAATCCTGGCATTGAACCGGGGGGAAAAAGAAAAAATACTAACAGTAAAAATAACCGCTCCTGTGGAACGTATTTTCATGTTTCTGGAAAAGAAGGTCATTACAAAGGAAAATCCCGTCACTTCTCCTGTATTAAAGGATGTTATTGAAGACAGCTATAACCGTCTGATTGCCCCTGCCATAGAACGGGAAATCCGCAATGAACTGACGGAAAAGGCAGAGGACGGCGCCATTACCGTATTTGGCAAAAATCTGGAGCAGCTTTTATTGCAGCCTCCTATTGCAGGCCGCACTGTTCTTGGCTGGGACCCGGCTTTCCGCACCGGCTGTAAGCTGGCAGTTGTGGATGCCACCGGAAAGGTACTGGATACAAAGGTTATTTTTCCCACTGCTCCTCAAAACAAGGTGGAGGAATCCAAAGCAGAATTAAAGAGATTAATCAAAAAATACAATGTTTCACTGATTTCGGTAGGAAACGGAACTGCTTCCAGAGAGTCTGAGCAGATTATCGTGGACTTACTAAAAGAATTGGACACAAAGGTGGAATATATTATTGTAAATGAAGCCGGCGCTTCTGTTTACTCCGCCTCCAAGCTGGCAACAGAAGAGTTTCCAAACTTTGACGTGGGACAAAGAAGCGCAGTGTCCATTGCAAGACGCTTACAGGACCCCCTTGCGGAGCTTGTAAAAATTGATCCAAAATCCATTGGCGTAGGACAGTATCAGCATGACATGAACCAGAAGAAATTAAGTGAAGCCTTAAGCGGCGTGGTAGAGGACAGCGTAAATAAGGTAGGAGTTGACTTAAATACTGCCAGCGCTTCCCTGTTAGAATACATATCCGGCATCAGCAAGGTAATTGCCAAAAACATTGTGGATTACAGGGAAACAAACGGGCGCTTCACCAACCGCAGACAGCTTTTAAAGGTAGCCAAATTAGGCCCGAAGGCCTATGAACAATGCGCCGGCTTTATGCGCATTCCGGACGGGGATAATCCACTGGATGCAACCAGCGTACATCCTGAATCCTATGAAGCTGCCCTGAAGCTTTTGGATAAGCTGGGGCTTACCATGGAGGATGTAAAAGCGGCGCAGAAAAAGGCGGCTGAAAAAAAAGCCTCTGCTAAAAAAGCGCCTGTAAAAGAGCCTCAAAAGAAAAAACAGCCCAAGGTAGTAATCCGCAACACTAATACGGCAATGGGCAAGGCACTGGCAGAAGCCATGGGCGGCATTCAGCTGTCAGCCCCGGAGGACAGCTCACAAAAGAAAGCCGGTGGAACGGTAACAAGCGTAGATTCCGGCAGCGACAGCATTTCAGGGCTTGAGCGAAAAGTCAAGGATAAAAAGAAGCTTGCCGGGGAGCTTGGCATCGGTGAGCTGACTCTTACCGATATTTTAAAGGAACTGGAAAAGCCTGCAAGAGATCCAAGAGATGATATGCCTGCTCCAATCCTGAGAAGCGATGTGCTTGATATGAAGGATTTGACTCCCGGGCTGGTATTAAAGGGCACTGTCAGAAATGTAATTGATTTTGGTGTTTTCGTGGATATCGGCGTTCATCAGGACGGGCTGGTTCATATTTCCCAGATTACGGATAAGTTTATTAAGCATCCTTTAGAGGCAGTCAGTGTGGGGGATATCGTAGAGGTAAAGGTCATGAGCGTGGACCTTGCCAAGAAACGGATTCAGCTGACAATGCGTTTTTGACAGCATTATTAACAGTATTTTACAGTATTTCAAATATTATGATTGCTTTATCAGATGAAATATGCTAGAATCTTTACGTTGTCTTAAATTTTATATTATAAGGAGAAAGATTATGAAACACATTAGTAAGAAACTGCTAGCTCTTATGTTAGCTCTTGTAACCACATTGTCTCTGTCAGGATGCAGTTTATTTGCTCAGTTCGATGCGGCAGGTTATACTCAGGCTGTATTGGATGCCGCAACAAAGGCGGAATTTGACAAATATATCGAATTGACCAAATCCACTCCTGAAGATGCTCAGGCTGAATATGATGAAGTGCTTGAAAGCTTTTTAGCTGAATTTGAAGCTGTTTCCATTTCAGACGAATTGTTGGAAAACTACAAGCAATTATTTATCGATCTTTTAGCAAAAACAAAATATTCTGTAGGCGAAGCCGAAAAAGAGGGAAAGACTTTCTTAGTTCCTTTGACTATCGAGCCTCTTATGATTTATGAAGGCTTTGATGATGAAGTAGAAGAAAAATCCACTGCTTTTTATGAGGAATTACAGACACAGGCACAGGAAACCGGTGAAGCACCTTCCGAAGAGGAAATATATGAGCGTTCTTTCCAGCTGGTTTATGACATTTTGTCCGAAAGAGTAGCATCTGCTACATACGGTGAGCCACAGACAATCACTATTACCGTATCCCAGAACTCTGACGGACTTTGGGGAATTTCTGATTCTGATTATGAAGCTATGGTTTCCCTGCTGGTAGATCAGAACGGACAGTAATATCCATAATATATACAAAATCATACAGCCTGCCCGGCATGGGCAGGTTGTTTTTTTGCTGTAAATATGGTAAAATATATCTATTCTTTTTAAGGAGTTACTTATGGATAATCAATACATGAACTATCAGCCGCAGCCACAGAATAAATTTGTAACAGCTTCGTTGATTCTGGGCATTTTGGCAATTATTACATCCATGTTTATTATAACCCCTTTTATATTCGGAGCACTAAGCATTATTTTTGCCATCCTGTCAAGGCGGGGCAATGAGAAGCTGTCCGGCTCCGCTATTGCCGGCATTTCAGCCTCCCTTTTAAGCATGGCCGGCATAGTATTTATGATAGGCATGGTCTATTATCTTATATTCAACGTTCCGGAATACCGGGAGCTTATGAATCAGCAATATGAGCAGATGTACGGTGAAAGCTTTGATGAGATGCTTGAGGATATTCAAAACGGGACTTTTGATTCAAACACTCTTCAACCAAGATAGAAAGGTGGGATTTTTATGACAATCGGAACAAATCTCTATGATTTTGAAAATGGTTATGGCATGAAGGATATTTATGGTTCTTCTGACAGGAATGGTTATGGGACTCCGGACATTAACGGAAATTCTGACAGGAATGGTTATGAGAAGCCGGACATTGACGGGAATTCCCGCAAGAAAGCTTCCGGCAGGAAATCTTCTCCGGAAGAATGTCAGACATGTAAGAACAGAAAGTATCAGGACGGCTCTGATGAAATGGTTTCCTTTAAATCAGCTGCCCATATTTCTCCCGCCGCTTCTGCCAGCGCTGTCCGCGCCCACGAGCAGGAGCACGTTTCCAATGCCTATAAGGACGCCGCCCAGAATAACGGCAAGGTACTGCAGGCATCTGTCAGCATCCATACAGCCGTATGCCCTGAATGCGGACGCAGCTATGTGGCAGGCGGTGAGACAAGGACACAGATTAAATATTATAATGAGGAAAATCCATATCAGCAGGATTTAAAAGGCTCCGATAAGATAAAATATCTGGGCATGAATGTTGATATGGCAGGTTAAAACATGGAAACAGCCACAAAAAAACCTTCTACACTTTTAAAAGCCATTGCAAGGCAGGCACTTTTCGGTAAATACAAAACCGTAGTGCCTGTCTATATTACTATGGTACTGGCTGCGGGATTTCCCTTACAGCTTCTTCAGAGAACTCTGAATCTGAAATCTTCTGCAGGCTCTGCTGTATATCTGGCAGCATATTTGATTATTTCGCTTCTGAGTGCCGCATTTATATTAGGCCAGAACCGCATCTATTTAAATATAGCCCGGGGACATGAGATTCGTTTTTCCCAGATGTGGTATGGTTTTCAGAATAATGCGGATAAAGCAATTCTTGCAAGACTGATTATTACTTTGAAAACTACAGCTGCAGGCATCCCCTTCATTATTTCTTTATGCATCGTATATGCCACAAGGAATTACTATCTGGCTCCTTTAGCCGGGATTACCTGTTCCTTTTATTTAATTGCCGCCACTTATTTCCAGCTTACTTATTCCCAGGTGTTTTACCTGATGTTAGACTTGCCGGAAGAAACTGCCGGCGAGCTGCTGGCACGCAGCAAGCAGCTTATGAAGGGAAACCGGCTTCGTCTTTTTTATTTACAGGTGAGCTTTCTGGGGCTTTTGATTTTAGGAACTATAAGCTTTAATATCGGATTATTTTGGGTAATGCCTTATATGAATATGACATTGACAGAATTTTATGAGGATATTCGCAGGCAGCAGGTTGTTTTTCAGGATGAAGTAATTTCCTGATTTTTGGACAAAAGGGGGAACAAAGATGGCTTTCATTTCACTGATATTTGCTTTTATTTTCATCATTCTGGTGGGCGCTGTAGTGTTCAGCGCATTTATTCTCCTGATTGTCGGTATTTTGCAGAACAGGAGATATAAAAAGCCGGAGTACAACGGAAAAAAACGCATTTACCCCAAGGTATTGATAGCCCTCGGATTGGTGGTACTGGTGCCGTTTACAATTTTTGTATCATACCTGGTCATCCAGTATAACCTTCAACAGGCTAAACAAAACAAAAATCTGTTCTACTGCTTAGTAAATGAAAAATATGAAAAGGCGCAGAAATTAATAGATAACGGGGCTTCTCCTGAAAGAATTCCTGATACAAACACAGTATCAAATGAAGCCGTGCCTGACGGAGAGGAAACATTATTACTGCATTTCTGCAGAAGGGGTTCCTGTTCCACCAGCTATTCCAAAACAGTCTCATTTTTAATAAAAAACGGAGCCGATATCAACCACAGGGCATGGATACATGAAAAAAATCATCCTGAACACAGCGGAAGCAGCCAGTATGGATTTGAATGGGGCGATTACTGTGGCAGTACACCATTAATGTGCGCATTGGACACAGGCGATATTGAATCCGCAAAGGTTCTGATTGATGCAGGGGCTGATGTTAATGCAAGGGATTACTGCGGCAGAACACCTTTGATTTATGCGGCAAAATCCATATCCAGCGGCGGTGATTATGAAAGCATGGCAAAATTATTAACAGAGCATGGTGCAGATACGGACGTTACCGATAATTTCGGGCAATCTGTTCAGGATTATCTGGAACATTTCGATTATTCTAAATAATGTCTTATATGAATGTGATATTGACAGGGTTTTATGGGGATATTGGCGGAGAAATCAGTTGCCAATATCCTGTTTTTTTCCATTTCTTTGCTCATACACTATCATCAGATTCCAGCTTTTCTGCTGCCTGTTTGGGTAATCCGGTATCCTTTCTTTTATCAGAGAGCCATACTATTAGTTCGCCTATTGCAACCGAAATAGCATATGGTATAGATGCGATTATAAGATTTTCTATATCATAATCATCAAGACCATAATTTCCCGCGGCACTCATTAAGCAGCCTTTTAATATAATAATAAGAGCTATCGCAATATACGTAAAAAATAATTTCCATCTGAACTCTTTTCCCAATATCATTTGAACAATGATAATATAGGGGATAACAAATACTTTTATGAGCTTTTGCAAACGTATGCTTCTTCTTTTTATCTCGTTTATAAACGAAAGAGGATACTAACATTGCCACAAGACAGAGCGGCATAAGCCTGCAGCCCCAAATTAACAGATTTATGCGTCGATTATCTATGCCTGTCAAAATCACATGCCCACACCAGCTTCCTATAATGCAGCAAATCAATAAGAATCCGCATTCTAAATAGCCAACCCATGTTCCACTAGTAGCCTTGTGAAAATAATAAAGTATCATGACCATAAAATACCCAATAACAATTAACATCTCATAGGGATGAATATAGCAAAATAACATTGCTATCCCCAATAAACTGTCTAGTGCATAGCAGATTATGAACCAAAAAAAGCCAAACGGTATAGACAATAAAAATTTTTTTACTTTTTTCTCCTTTTCCATAATTCCCCCAAAAACTGTTTTCTCAATTTGCATCAGCAGCCTTTTTCTTGTTTCTCTTATGAAAAACCCCAAATAATACTTCCCCTATCAAAATGGAAACAGCATATCCTGAAAACATTTCCACAATCCATTCCACATCATGAATATTTATAAATTCTTTATTTATAATACGTATTCCTCCCAAACATCCAATCCAAAGAAGTAAATATATTACATAAAAAGCAAGCATTTTTCCGTTCCACTTTCCTTTTGAAAGCCAAAGAAGAGCAAAAATATAAATTGATAAAATAATAACTACTCCATTTTTTACTATGGAAAACCAAGGAGTAAAGGCTGCAATAAAACACATGCTGAAGTAAACAGCCAAACCAATTATAAAACAAAAAAATCCCTTCATTATTTGAAATAATCGGAAGATAATTTTCCCTTCTTTTTCCTTTTTATAAAGAATAGAAGTAATTATCATTGTTATCTCAAAAAACAACATACATGTTTGCTTTTCTGAATACTCATATTCCATCCCCTGCCTATTTAATAATAAAGGTAAACCCCATAGGTAAACTCCATATATGAGCATTATTATAAGAAAACTTATTTCTCCATAACCAATCAGCACCCCTTTTGTACGTTTATGAAAGAAATAGATTGGAACAGTCATAAACAGACTTACAACAATTGCCAACTGCCAGGGAATACTAATTAAAATATCCATTTGCATGGTTATAGTCATTACCTGTCCCCCAAAAAATATATAATAAATGAACATATAAAGCCCATATCCAACTAAGACAAAAGGGATTGAAAGCAAAACATATAACCCTTTCTTTTCTTTTTTCATGTAAAAAATTTCCCCTTTTCAACAAAATGAATTTAACACCTTTTCACTTTCTATAATTACCAATATCCATCCGATTCCATATCTTCTGCTTCTTGCTTTGCTAATCTGGAATCCTTTCTTTTATCAGAAATCCATACTATCAGTTCACCGATTGCCACAGCAATCCCGTATGGTATAGCCGGCATTAGAAAATCTTCAAAATCGCAATGTGCATGTTCAAATACTTGTAGCAAACACACTTTTAAAAATAAAATGGCAAAGACCAATATGCAGGCACGAAGTAATTTCCATCTATACTCTCTTTTCAGTATTTTTTGTGCAATTATGATATACGGAATTATAAAAATTGATAATATTATTAGACTCATTGGATAATCAATTGCAACAAGCCACATAACAACATCAGCACCTAAATAACAAAAAAAACCAATTAAAACCGTGAATATACTTATATTCACTTTTTCTATCTTGTGTAAAATTACCTGCCCTTTTTTCCATTTATAAAGAAAAAAGCATACTAACACTGCCACTATACCAATTGGCATAAATCTATATCCAAAAAATACCACACGACCAAACTCCTGAACATCCCTATATAAAAGCCAGCCTTCCACGATACAGAAAACAAGCAAAAAACCGGATTCCAAATAATTTATCCACACTTTGTTTGTAACTTTGTGAAAGCAGCAAATAATCATAACCATAAAATATACTTCTACTAAGAATGTCTCATATGGAAAAATATAAGAATATGCTGTTACACCACAAAACAAAAAATTGAATATACTTCCCACTATGCACCAAAGAATTCCCAAAAGTATAGCTGCTATAAATTTTAAAATCTTTTTTCTTTTTTCCACATTACCCTCCAAAAACTAATCCTTCTGCCCCATTTTTTCTTTGGGACTGGCTTCTCCGTGCAGCCATTGCTAGCCTTGCGTTAATATTCCTCCTGCCGCTATGGAAAAGCCATAAGCTACTTCCGCATAGCCGATGGTTAAGCCCTTTGTTTCCATGTAAAAATGGTATAAAAGTATAAACATACAATAGTCTGTTTTTCTTTTTCATTTTCTTTACTCACACACTTTCATCAAATTCTACCTTTTCTGCTGCCGGTTTTGCCAGTCCGGAATCCTTTCTTTTATCAGAAATCCATACTATCAGTTCACCGATTGACACAGCAATGCTATATGGTATAGCAGCTATTACAAGGTTTTCTAAATCCCAACTATCAAATCCGAAGCTTTCCACTGTACCAATCAGACAGGCATTTAAAGCTAACAGAATAAATAAAATTGTATTTGCAAAAAGTAATTTCCATCTGTATTCTTTATTTAATATCATTTGTACAATGATAATATATGGAATTATAAGTATTGGCGCTATAATCATCATTAACTCAAAGCTAAACATGAAACTGCCCATTATAGTAAAACTCAAATAGCCAAAAAAGCTAATCATTGATATAACTATACTATTGTTTATTATTTCAATCCCTTGCCTTTTTTCTTGTTTTTGTTTCTTTTTATAAAACATAGATGCTAAAAACATTGCCAACAGACAAACTGGCATAAGTTTGCATTCCCAAACTATTATATTTAAAAATTCATGATTTTCTGTATCCTTAAATAAGATATATCCACACCAACTTCCCACAATACAAAAAGTCACTAAAAATCCAATTTCCAAATATCCCATCCATGCTCCATTTGTCAATTTGTGAAAATAAGTAAGAAGCACAATCATTATGTAGCCTATGATAGCAGTTGTCTCATATGGATGAATACAACAAATCACCATTGATATCCCCAATATAGTATCTAGTGTACAATGAATTAAATACCAGAAAATGCCCAAAAGTATAGCCAATAAAAATTTATATATTTTCTTCAAGATTACCCTCCCAAAAACTTATAGCACTTTTTAAATCACTCAAGGTAACTGTTTTGCACTAAACCTTATCCGCTTATAGACTGCCAAGTTAAAGCCATCCAAATATAAAAAGCCACCCATATCAGCACAATGCAACTCAAAAAAGTCAACAAAAAAATCAGCATTGTTTTATTAATTTTCCATTTATACCCTTTTACTATTTTCTTTTGTCCTATCTTATAAAATAACGATGATACCCCAAACACAATCAGGCACAACAACATCATCCTTATATCTCTTAAAATGCTAATATCTGATTCTAGTAAAAGTACTGTAGATAGTTTCAATGGCTGACCGCTAATAAATGTATGCCCTAATATTCCACAAATCCATAAAAGAAGGCATCCTTCTAAATATCCAACAGTCATACCGTTTGTTGCCTTATGGAAGCGAATTAGTATCATAACCATACAATAGCTTTCAGCTATTAAGACAAGCCACACGAAAACCATTGCATAAATATCTATGTAATTAAAATTGCAATTATCACACAAAAGCGTAAGTACTAAAAATGCTGGCGCTGCTGTTTTACAAACTATATAATAAATTAAATATCCTAAAATGCTGATTGGAATTGATATTAAAATAGGTAATAGCTTATTTCTTTTCTCCGCCCTATTCACTTGCCTACACTTATTTGGTTCTATATTTCCTTCCGCTAACTTTGCCAATCCGGAATCATTTCTTTTGTCAGATACGCATACTATTTGCTCGCCGATTGCAACAGCAATACCATATGGTATTGTTAGCATAAAAAACTCCTCAAATCCACAATACACATATATATCTAATTCTAATATGTTCATTATAGAAACCTTTAAAAACAAAACAAAAAAACAAATATATAGGCACAAAATAATTTCCATCTATACTCTCTTTTTAGTATTTTTTGAGCAATTACAATATAAAGAACTGTAAATATTGGTGACATTATCAGCATCAGAAAAAAACTAAAAGAATTATCTCCTATAAGTGTAATACCCAAATAGCTCCAAAAACCTGTTAAAATTATGAACACACTTTTGTTTATTTTCATAAGCTTACATTGCTGCTTTTGCTTTTGTTTACATTTATAGAGAAAAAAAGATACCAGCATTGCCACTAAGCATATTGGCATGAATTTGTATTCAAAATCCACTATATTACCAAATCCTTGGCTATCCATATATAAAAACCAACCTTCTAAAATACAGAAGACAAGTAAAAATCCAAGTTCCAAATAATTTTTCCAAGCTCCATTTGTAGCTTCATGAAAATAATAAATAACTATGGTCATGAAATATCCTTCTATTATAAAAGTCTCATATGGGAAAATATACGGATATTCTGTTCCCTTCCAAAATAAAATATGGAATATGCCTGCAACCATGCAGCAAAATATTCCCAAAAGTATAGCTGCTAAAAATTTTAAAATCCTTTTCCTTTTTTCCACATTACCCTCCCAAAACTAATTCTTCTGCCCCATTTTTTCTTTGGGACTGGCTTCTCCATGCAGCCATTGCCAGCCTTTAGTTAATATTCCTCCTGTCGCTATGGAAAGACCATAAGCTAAATACATTTCTAAATTTGGAACCATATCTTTTATAAGTTCTTCCAGATAATTCTTTTGATTGAGCACAGGAGAGCCAATATTCCACTCCTGTGCAATATATATTCCGCAAAGAAGTAATAATCCACTTAAAAACACCGCATACGCCTTAAGAAGCTGCTTTATGATTTTTCCTTTTGACAATTGATGTATCGCGAAAAAGAAAATACTAAATATAATGCTTGAAATGATTAATGCAAGTTCAAAATTAGAGAAATTAGCTATACTGATACATAAAATTAAGACATAATATATTTCATAGCTAAATATTACCCCCAAAATCAATAGCCCTATTTTTGTTTTTCTTGGAGTTTTATTTTTCTTATAATATAAGCTTACTGCTATCAGAATGAATAAAAAAACCGGCAGTAACCATTTTTCCCTTTCTGCATTGCGAAACGTATTTATCCATTTGCTGTTTTCATTCAAACCTATCCATAGAACCGGAAGCCAAAGTAAAAAAACTGCTTCCATGTAGCCAACCATCATTCCTTGTGTTTTTTGATGAAACTTCTGCAAAAAAGTTGCAAAACAAAAGCCGCTTAATATCTCCATCAAAATATCAAAGCATATGTTATTCATTTCCCAAAGATTTGGTGCTATAAAAAGCAAGACAACAGTTTCCAAAAGCGCCACATGCACCAAACGGTATATCACATATGCTGACAGACTTGCAGGAATGCCAAAAAATATATGTATTATTTTTTGTTTTTTATTAGAAAGAGGACTTTTTGTTTTATTTACAGCCTTTCTCTCAATTGGACATTTAGCTTTGTAACAGACGGAAGCCAGCACAAATACAATCAGAAAACCTGCAACTAATTTGATATCCTTTATAATGGCAAGGAATACATCCAATATAAGCACTGTAGATATTTCCGTCTTTTGTTCACTAATTATGGTAATTCCCATGTCTATACATAGCCACAGAAGCAAGCATACTTCCGTATAGCCGATGGTTAAGCCCTTTGTTTCCTTGTGAAAATGGTATATAAGTATAAACATACAAATACTTATCACAATCAAAATGCACCGTTTTAAAGTGATTTCAGCCATAAACTCATTATTTATTGTTGTAAGAAATAATCCTAACACAACTGTGGATATTTGATAAACGGTGTAATAAATCAAATATCCGAAAAAGCTTATTAAAATTGATATTAAAACATACAATAGTCTGTTTTCCTTTTTCATTTTCTTTACTCACACACTTTCATCAGATTTCACCTTTTCTGCGCCTGTCTGGTTAGTCCGGAATCCTTTCTTTTATCAGAGAGCCATACTATTAGTTCGCCTATTGCAACCGAAATAGCATATGGTATAGATGCGATTATAAGATTTTCTATATCATAATCATCAAGACCATAATTTCCCGCGGCACTCATTAAGCAGCCTTTTAATATAATAATAAGAGCTATCGCAATATACGTAAAAAATAATTTCCATCTGAACTCTTTTCCCAATATCATTTGAACAATGATAATATAGGGGATAACAAATACTGGTACTATTGCAACCATTGTCTCAAACCCCAATATATATCCACCCATTACAACAGCACTTAAGTAGCAAAAAAATCCAAGCAGGGATAACAATATACTTTTATGAGCTTTTGCAAGCGTATGCTTCTTCCTCTTTTTATCTCGTTTATAAACGAAAGAGGATACTACCATTGCCACAAGACAGAGGGGCATAAGCCTGCAGCCCCAAATTAACAGATTTATGCGTCGATTAGCAATGCCTGTTAAAATCACATGCGCACACCAGCTTCCTATAATGCAGCAAATCAATAAGAATACGCATTCTAAATATCCAACCCATACACCATTAGTAGCCTTATGAAAATAATAAAGTATCATGACCATAAAATATCCAATAATAATCAACATCTCATAAGGATGAATATAGCAAAATAACATTGCTATCCCCAATAGACTGTCTAGTGCATAGCAGATTATGAACCAAAAAAAGCCAAACGGTATAGACAATAAAAATTTTTTTATTTTTTTCTCCTTTTCCACAATACCCTCCCCAAAAGCTGTTTTTCTAATTTAATTCTTTTTTCCTACTGCACTAATCCTGGCATTTTTATTTAATCCCACTGCCTTTTTCCTCAATATTGCAGCATATTTCTTCTGCTTTACCTTCGGAACCGATATAGTCGCATTTTTAGAAATTCCTTTAAACGCATTTTTGCCAACGGATTTTAAAGAAAGAGACTGTATTTTTATCGTTTTTAATTTTGAACATTTTGCAAAAGCTGATTTCCGTATTTTTACTATATGTTTGCCTATAGTTACTTTCTTTAGCTTTTTACAGCCGTAAAATGCTTTTTCACCAATTTCCGTTACCTTGAACTTTTGTTTGTCTATGATAATGGTACTTGGAATAGTAACATTTTTTATCTTTTTATTTGTGCATTTCAGATAGGTTACCGTTCCATAACCTTTTCCGACCTTTGTGATTTTGTATTTTCCGCTTCCCTTTATCCTGATATCTCCCTTTTTCAATGCCGGGATATTCGTTTTGTTATCCGGCAATGGGTTAACAGTTACTGGCTGCTTACTTGGTTCATCGTTATTTTCCCTATCATTTCCCTCATTTTTATCCCAATAAGAAAATGTCGGTTTGCTTTCATAAGCAAAATCTGCTTCTGTGGTATTCTGGTAACATGATATACTTCTAATAGCAGTACTCTCATAAAAGCTATTGCTGTCCATTACTGCATTTTTGCTGTAGAACAACACCTCTGTTAAGTTACTGCACCTTGCAAATGCATATTCTTCTATTGTTTTTACACTGGCAGGTATGGTAACCTTTTTTAATAATTTACAGTCCAAAAATGCCTGTGCCGTAATTATTTCCAGGGAATCCGGCAAAATAACTTCTTCCAAATTGGTATTATCACAATCAATATACTTTAATGCCGTAAAGCCGGTTAAATCTAATGTTCCTCCAAGCCACAAACCAGAGAAATCAATTTCCGTAATATGATACAAATTGTCCGACTGCTTTTCCCATTTTACATAATCCCATCTTCCCGGTTCTTCCTCCGAAAGATGAAATTGTCCTTCGTTATCCTTTCCATTCACAAGATTCAGTATGGTCTTCATTTCTTTTGAAGAATATTCTTCCTTGGCTCCTTTTATGTACTGTGAATGCAGCTCAATAACAGCATTTTCTTTTGCTTCAAAGTCCTCAAGAATTTTTTCCACGTTTTCATTCTTTAAGCAGTTATAATATCCAAGAATTTTCCAAAGACTGTTACAGTTAGAGAAGGACAATTCCTCAATTTCATTTTCCATACAGTTTACACATTCCAGCTTTGCACACTGATTGATTTCCAAACCGCTTATAGCATTTTCTGCAAGGGTAATAGACTGTAGCTGTTCCATATTGGAAAGCTGCAGGTTACCAGTCAGGTTTCTATTTGCTAATTGGATATTCTCCACATAATATGTTCCGCCCACATAGCGCCATGTTATGCCATCCCAAGTGTCAGGAGCTTCCAAGTTCCAGCCAAGCTTCTTTAAATTCTCATCTGTATTGACAAGCCCTTTTAAATTCTCCAGATCAGAAGCAGCATATACCGCATCTTCCGGCACTTTTTGTTCCCTATAAAGCACCCAGACCGCCTCATTCTGCGCAAGAGCTTCAAACCGGGATAAATCCTTGAAATAATTATATTCACAATTGATTCTTGACAGACTGTTAGATTCCGGCAGCGCAATGTCGGTAAGCCTGTTTTCCTGACAAAACAGCACGTCTAATTGTGACTGTAACGACACATCCAAATATGTTAACTGATTGTTGTTGCAAGCAAGCTTTGTCAGGTTTGTGCATGTACTCAAATTAAGCTCCTCTAATTCATTTCCATCACACTCTAAATATTGAAGATTTTCGCAGTTTTTTATCTGCAGTGTTCGTAATACATTGTAATAACATTCTGCCTGAACAAGAGAAATGCAATCATCTAATATAAGGGATGTGAGCCCATTTCCCTCACAATTGATTAGCCTTAATTTACTAAATCCGTTTAAATCCAAGACTCCTGTCAGTTCCTTATAGGGGATGGCTATAGATATTACATAGCCCTCTTCATCAAATTCAATTCCGCTCCATGTACTGTTGTCTAACAGATTCCATCCCAATTTCACCTTATTTTCATCTAACGTGGCAAACTGTACAAGTCTTTCCCTTTCTTCTTCGCAGGTAAGTATTGTCTTTTCTCCTTCTTCATTTATTCCAGTTCTTTCATTAGTAACGCTTTCTCTATAGATGTTTTCGTTATCAGGTATATAATTTTCAGAAACGGTGTTTTGAGAAACACTGTTCGCAAGTACTGCATAGTAACCCATTGAATTTTCTGATAATGAATCAGAATTTTCCATGTTTTTCTGTTCCTGATCCATTACCTCTTGAGCTTGTCCTGATTTAGATAGCTCCAAATCCGTATTATTTGCCGCTAAATAAGCGGAATTGGAACCATTAAATAATCCTAATTTTGTTGCCAGATAATAGGTATAGGATTGATGGGTGTCACTAATATTATGTTTAAATGAATTTCCAGCAACAAAAAAGAAAAAAACTTTACCTAAAGGATGATACATATTTGTGTATAATGAACTATTTAACAAATATGACATCTTTCCTTGTGCTAATTTTGCAATCCCATTATGAAAAAAGGTATATAAACTTACATCCAAATACTTATTATCAGCCCATATCGTTCTATCTTCATAATATTCTTTTACATCTTTCCAATACTTAGTAACATGTGTAAGCATCTTATCAGTCTCTTTATAATTAAAATCCGCACCCGTCTTCTCAGTCCTTAACTTATTAAAACTAACAAACTTGTCCATCCCATCCTTAAACTGCCTATACGCTTCCCCTGCCGATCGCTTTCCTGCCTGATAAGCATAATCCGCATTTGCAACATAAGTAATGCCATAATTTCCAAACCCCCACTTTTCAAAAGGCACGCTTGGCACAAAATCATCCACAAAGCAATGATTAAATATGTTAATATAGCTCTTATCCTTATATTTCGTAGTAGCATTTGCAGTTGCATAAGTATAGCCAAACACATCTCCTATACTACTGCTGCCCGAATCCGTCAACTTTGCAGACAACAGATTTGCTACTGCTCCTCCACGGCTGTGTCCTGTTACCCAGATAATGCACTGGTCGGTGTCCACTCCTTTTTTCCTGATGGTTGCTATATAATTATACAGAGATTCCTCAATGCTGTTGCTGGCTTTCTCAAAGCTGTAATGGGTACTTGCATAATTGGCATTATAATCCGTGCCTGTCAAATCCATATTTCCTTCCCATTCCACGCTGTCCGTACCGCGAATGCAGACAAGTATTTGCGTCTTTTGCCTTCCGTTATATTTCACGTTTCTTGTGGCAAAAGTATAGCTGCAATTATGTGGATTGCTGTCCCGGTAATTGTAGTGGCTGCAATTGTAAAAACCATCCTTTTTTAGTTGTCCGAACAATAAGCTCGGATAGTTTTGCCTTCCTTTTTCCTGAGCATAAAACTGTCCTGCTTCTGTCATCCTATATTCATCATAAGCAAGCATAGAATATAACGCAGAATCCTCCGCCAGCCTTTGGCTGTAAACATTGGGCGAATATGGAAAATCATATATCCGGCTTGGAACCTTGTCAAAGCAGATTTTGAAATTTACTTTCAGATTTCTTCCTACATTGTATGTATAAGTAACCGGAAACCCGCTGTCCACCACGAAAAGGATGGGCTTCACAATTTTTGCATTTTTCCATAAGGTTGCCTTTTCAAGCCGGAAGCCCGGAAGGGTTGACAGGTCTAACTGGCTTTCCTGCGAAACTGCATATTTATTATTTTCACATTCCAAACTTTTAAGCTTTGTATTCTTTTCCACATTCAGGCTTGTAAGATAATTATTTGAGCAATACAATCCGCCCAAAGATGAAATGCTTTCCACATTTAAGCTTGTAAGATAATTGTTTGAACAATTCAATACGCATAAAGACGGAACATCTTCTAAATTTAAAAATGTTAATTTATTATTATTACACTTCAAAGTGTTCAGAGCTTTATTATTTTCAAGCACAATATTGCTTAAATTATTATTTGAGCACTCCACCCAACTTAATGAGGTACAATTTCTCACATCCAGATTTACCAGTTTATTATTGTTACAATATAAATAGCCTGCTTTTTCAGGTACCTTAAAATTTTCAATTCTATTATTATTACAATTAATATGCCACAAATTGGGATTTGCATATAATTGACTTATCATGTTATCTGAACAAATCAATCTTCTTAAACCTTTATCATTTACACCGGCAGCATTTCGCGTATCCAGATTTATCAATGAATTGTTTGAGCAGTCTAACGTATTTAACCGGCTTGCAGTATTTATTGCTAATTCTTTCAGGTTATTATATGAACAGTCCAGCCACTCCAATTTGGTCCTGTTATATAAATTCAAAAAGCCTATTTTATTATGGGAACAATCTACCTTAACAGCTTCTATGGGAATTTTTAAATCCGCCAATTCATTATTGGAACAATTCAAGGTATAACCGCTTACTATATTCAGTTCTTTCAGCTTATTATTCTGACATTCTAAAGTAGAAAGAGTATCCTGATAAATGGAAAGAGCCTCTAACTGATTGTCGTTACAATATAGGAATCGCAATTTTGCTATCGGAGATATATTTAATTCTTTTATATTATTATTAGAACAACCCAGGCTGTCCAGCTTATTATTGTTATGCAAATCCAGTTTTTTTATTTTATTTTTTGCACAATTTAATTCTTCTAATTTTTGATTGTTGGATAACTCCAGTTTTTCAATTCCACACTCCCAGCAGATAAATTTAACCAGCTCGGCATTTTTACTTACATCGAATTTAATACCATTATTATATGAAATGTCTAATTTTTGCAAATATAGGCTGCCTGAAGTATCAATATGCTTTATTTCATTATAATAACATGACAGTTCAACCAACACCGGAAGTTTTCTGACATCAAGACTCTGTAATTTATTATTATCACAATTCACCTTGGTAATACAATTTTCATCCGGAAAAGAAATGCTTTCAATCAGGTTTTGATTGCAGCTTACCTTCTGTAAAGCTTCGTTATTGCTTAAATCCAGTTTTTTTAACTGATTATTATTGCATGATAATTCTCTCAAATCCCTGTTATTGCTCAAATCCAGACTTTGCAATTCATTATTATTGCAAACCAGGTGTAAAAGAGCTTTATTTTTACTTACATTCAGCTGCTTTATGGAACCTCCGCTGCAGGAAATGTTACGCAACTTCTGATTTTCACCTAAATCCAGCTTTTCTAATGCATTGCCTTTGTAGGAAAAATTATATAAATTTTTGAAATATTCTATTCCCGATAAGTCTGACACATTCCATCTTGAATCGTCATTCAGTCCTATAGACATTGTACCTTTGATTTCCTGTACAGACAATATTCCATCATGGTCTCCATCCAATTGACTGGACACATATGCCCGGAACTTCTCATCCGGAAATGCAGACGCATTGATTTCTACCGGTACGATATCATCCTCCGCTTCCGTTTCTTCCGCACAGACTGCCATACCATTTCCTGCAAAGGCATATCCCAGCAGCATAACCCATATATGTACCCAAAATAATCTTCTTCTCCGCATATTCCAGTTTTCCCCATTCTTTTGCATTTTGTTTTCGGTTTCTATTATTAAGAATACTATTTATTACGTATTTAATCAATAGTTTTTTTAAGATTGGTAAAATATTAGTGAACTATTCATAAAATTATAGGCATAATATTAGATAAATTAAACAGCCCCTTATTTGTATGCATAAAAAAGAGAAGTCCTCCAAATATCCTCTATCAGGAGTTCTTCCCTTTTTTATATGCAAACATCTGCCTATTCAATTTTCAAATACACATTGCCGGTTGGCATCCCCTAAGAAGCCTCGCTTGCCTTCCATTTCAGATACGCATTCACAAACAAATCAATGGCTCCATCCAGTACCGCATCCACATTCCCTGTTTCCGCATTGGTTCTGTGGTCCTTTACCATAGTGTAGGGCTGCATTACATAGGAACGAATCTGATTGCCCCATCCGATTTCCGTAACCTCTCCCCGGATATCGGAAAGCTTTTCGGCATTTGCCTCCTGCTTCAACAAATAGAGCTTTGCCCGCAGCATCTGCATTGCCTTATCTTTATTCATATGCTGGCTTCTTTCATTCTGGCACTGCACCACGGTTCCGGTAGGAATATGGGTAATGCGGATAGCCGAGGAGGTCTTGTTAATATGCTGTCCTCCTGCGCCGGAGCTTCGGTAGGTATCAATCCGCAGGTCGTCTTCATTGATTTCCACATCCACATCCTCTTCAATATCCGGCATAACATCCAGAGAAACAAAAGATGTCTGCCGCTTTCCCTGGGCATTAAAAGGGGAAATCCGCACAAGGCGGTGCACTCCTTTTTCAGCCTTTAAATAGCCATAAGCATTTTCACCGTTTATCTGGAAGGTAACGGACTTGATGCCCGCTTCGTCCCCATCCAGCATATCCAGCACTTCTATGGAAAAGCCTTTCCGTTCCGCCCACCTTGTATACATACGGTAGAGCATTCCTGCCCAGTCGCAGCTTTCCGTTCCGCCGGCCCCCGCATTGAGCTTTAAAATCGCATTGCAGTTGTCATATTCTCCTGACAAAAGCGTTTGAATGCGGATATTTTCATAGGTCTGGACAAATTCCTCCATCTCTGACTTTGCTTCTGCTGCCAGTTCGGCATCATTTTCTTCATATCCCATTTCTATCAGCGTCTCAATATCCTCATACTGGCTTTTCAATCCGTTATAAATAGAAATGGTGTCCTTTAAACTTTTTAATTCTTTGGAAAATGCCTGTGCCCGTTCCTGATTATCCCAGAAATCCGGCGCCTCCATTTCCATTTCCAGTTCCTCCACCCGCTTTGACTTATTTGCTAAGTCAAAGTGAATCCCTCACTTCCGCTAATGGAGTTTCGTAGGATAATAATTCCTGTTTTAACTGGTCTAATTCTACCACTGCGTTCACCACCTTCTTGATAATTAGTCAGTTCGTTTATTATTTCCTGCCGCAGCAGTTCTTATACTTTTTGCCGCTGCCGCATGGGCACGGGTCGTTTGGATATACCTTTGCCTCTTCACGCCTTACCGGTCCCTTTGGCGCGGAGTCATCCTTATTGGTGCTTGTCACCTTGGCTACCTGTTCCCTCTCTACCTTCTGCTCCACCTTTACATGGAAGAGGAGGCGGAGAGTGTCTTCCCGTATGCTGTCCGTCATGCCGTCAAACATTTCATAGCCGCTCAGCTTATATTCCACCAACGGGTCTCTCTGTCCGTATGCCTGTAAGCCCACGCCCTGACGAAGCTGGTCCATATCGTCAATATGGTCCATCCACTTCCGGTCGATTACCTTTAGCAAAATAACCCGTTCCATTTCACGAAGTGCTTCCGGCTCCGGAAATTCTGCTTCTTTGCTTTCATACAGCTTTACAGCCTCTTCCTTCAGCTTATGGCGAAGCTCGTTTTTCTTGCATTTTGCCACATCCGGAGTTTTTACAGGCTGGATGGGGATAATGGGCAGAAGCACCTGGTTCAGTTCCTTCAAATCCCAGTCTTCACTGCTTCCGTCCTCGCCGATTACCATATCCACAGAGCTTTCCACCACATCGGTAATCATCTTATAGATAACATCTCTCATGCTTTCTCCGTTTAATACACGAAGACGCTCTGCATATATGATTTCCCTTTGTTCATTCATAACCTGATCGTATTCCAGCAGGTTCTTACGAATGCCAAAGTTATTGCTTTCGATTTTCTTCTGGGCGCCTTCAATTGCCTTTGTAAGCATGCTGTGCTCGATTTCCTGATTTTCCGGAATGCCCAAAGCATTGAACATATTCAACATCTTGTCGGAACCAAAGAGCCGCATCAAATCGTCCTCCAGGGAAATGAAGAATCTGGATTCACCCGGGTCTCCCTGACGTCCGGAACGTCCTCTCAACTGATTGTCGATACGTCTGGATTCATGCCTTTCCGTACCGATTATCTTAAGACCTCCTGCCTCTTTTGCCTCATCGTCCAGCTTGATATCCGTACCACGGCCCGCCATGTTGGTAGCAATGGTCACGTTGCCGTGAATACCTGCATCCGCTACGATTTCTGCCTCCAGCTCATGGAACTTTGCATTCAATACCTTATGGGGGATGCCTTTTTTATTTAAAAGCTTGCTGATTTCCTCCGATGCCTCGATGGTAATGGTACCTACCAGCACCGGCTGTCCCTTTTCATGAGCCTTTATTACCTCTTCCACTACTGCATGAAGCTTTTCCTTCTTTGTCTTATACACGCAGTCCTGCATATCGATTCTGGCTACAGGGCGGTTTGTGGGAATTTCAATAACATCCATTCCGTAAATATCCCGGAATTCCTTTTCCTCCGTAAGAGCCGTACCTGTCATGCCGGCTTTCTTTTTAAATTTATTGAAGAAGTTCTGGAAAGTAATGGTTGCCAGCGTCTTGCTTTCCCGTTTTACCTTTACATGCTCCTTTGCCTCAATTGCCTGATGCAGACCGTCGGAATAACGTCTTCCCGGCATGATACGTCCGGTAAACTCGTCTACAATTAAAACCTTATCGTCCTTTACCACATAATCCTGATCCTTGAACATTAAATTATGGGCACGAAGGGCTAAAATAATATTGTGCTGGATTTCCAGATTTTCCGGGTCTGCCAGGTTTTCAATCTGGAAGAAGCGCTCTACCTTGGAAACACCTTCTGCAGTCAGGTTCACTACCTTATCCTTTTCATTTACGATAAAGTCACCTGTCTCCTCCTGCTCAATACCCATCATGATATCAATTTTGGACTGGTCCTCCTGATCCTCGCCCCGTTTTAACTGCCTTGCCAGTATGTCGCATGCCTCATAGAGCTTGGTGGACTTGCCGCTCTGACCGGATATGATAAGAGGTGTCCTTGCCTCGTCAATCAGTACGGAGTCAACCTCATCAATAATGGCATACTGCAGGTCACGCAGTACAAGCTGTTCCTTGTAAATCACCATATTGTCACGCAGGTAGTCGAAGCCCAGCTCGTTGTTTGTCACATATGTGATGTCACAGCAGTAAGCTTCCCTTCGCTCATCCGCTTTCATTTCATTTAAGACAACGCCTACGGTAAGACCTAAAAATTCATGGACCTGTCCCATCCATTCCGCATCACGCTTTGCCAGATAATCATTGACGGTAACGATATGTACCCCTTTTCCTTCCAGCGCATTTAAATAGGCAGGCAGGGTGGAAACCAGCGTTTTACCTTCACCGGTTTTCATTTCCGCAATACGTCCCTGATGCAGAATCACGCCGCCGATTAACTGCACTCTGTAATGTTCCATGTTCAATACTCTTCGTGCCGCCTCTCTGACAGCCGCATATGCCTCAGGAAGTATATCGTCCAGAGTCTTGCCTTCTGCCAGCCGAATCCTGAATTCCTTTGTCTTGCCTTTTAACTCTTCATCAGAAAGCGCCATCATGGAATCCCTGTAGGATTCTATCTTTTTCACGATTGGCTCGATTCTTTTCAATTCCCTTTCACTATGAGTACCAAAAACTTTTTGTACTATATTCATTGCAAACTCCTTAACCTTTTAAACCGTAATTTGTCTCCTGTTCCGGAAAATGGAGACTTTCCTTAACCATTATATACTAAATTCATAAAATTGCAATGTTTACCTGCCGGTTTTCGGGTGGAAATGAACGTCTGGGGAGCTGATTTTGCCGGATTTCTGCCGGGTTTCGGGAAAGTTGTTAAGGTTCTGTTAAAGTTTTATAAACTTCTAGCTGAACAGTTACCGGTAAATAACTGAATTGCATTTTCCTCATTGACCTTTATAAATAGAAGTGATATTATTTTAACGAGCTTACTGATTGGGATTTTTGCCAGTATATCACAGCATTTTGACAGAATCCAATGAAGTGCCTTTCGGCTCTCCTGACAGGAGCTGAACGGTTACTCAATAAAAATAAAATTAGGTGATTGCGAAACTCGCCAAGCTCGTTCGCAATTCTGATTCCAGACAAAGA
>CANCYR010000032.1 GCA_947382355.1 uncultured Lachnospiraceae bacterium | reverse complement strand
TGTTCTGCCAGTTCCTACGTCCTCAAATCCAAAACCCGCAGGCTGAACTGTTACACCTTTTTTCCTTTTTTGCCTTTTTTGCAAAATTTTCCTTGCAAGACAGGAAGCGATATGGTATTATAATATTCGGCTGTATGATTTACAGTTTTTGTGCCGGCGTGTCGGAATGGCAGACGAGGCAGACTCAAAATCTGTTGTGGGTGACCACGTATGGGTTCAAGTCCCATCGCCGGCAGTAGCTTAAATGGTTGAAAACTTTGATTTTTCAAGGTTTTCAACCATTTTTATGGTAACAGTTCAGCCCGCCGCTTTCCTCCACAGGAATCAGAACCGGCGGGCTGAACTGTTACTTTTTATGTTACAAGTATTTAACTTCTCTATTCCTATTTACCAAAAAATATGATATCATTATCCCATATAAAACTTTAACAAAACAGAATGAAAAAGCAAAGGAAAGAGCCATATTATGAGAATCCGATTTCAAAACGCAAGAATATTATCCATGAAGGAAGGAGAAGATATTTTCTTCGGAGAGCTTCATGTGACAGACAATAAAATCAGCTATATAGGACAGGAAAAGCCGGAATTTTCCAAAGAAAGCTGGGACAGGGTCATTGACGCAAAGGGCAATGTGCTCATGCCGGGCTTTAAAAATGCCCATACCCATTCCGCCATGACATTCTTACGCACCTATGCGGAGGATTTGCCCTTAAAGGAATGGCTGTATGAAAAGGTATTCCCCATGGAGGCAAAACTGAAGCCTGAGGACATGTATCCTCTTTCCATCCTTGCCATTATGGAATACCTTACAAGCGGCATTACAGCCAATTTCGATATGTACATGTCACCGGAATTTGTGGCAAAGGCGGCAAAGGACACAGGCTTTCGCACGGTGCTCTGCGGCAGCGCCAATGACTTTGGCGGCACAAAGGAATCCTTAAGAAAAGAATACGAAACCTTAAATAAATATCATGAATTAGTCAGCTATCAGTTAGGCTTCCATGCAGAATACACCACCTCAAAGGAGCTGATGCTTGATATTGCGGATTTGGCAAAGGAATTAAAGACCCCTGTGTACCTGCACAACTCCGAAACAAAGGAAGAGGTGGCAGGCTGTGTGGAACGCTATGGGAAGACTCCTACCGCATTTCTTGACAGCATCGGCATGTTCGAGTACGGCGGGGGCGGCTTTCATTGCGTTCATATGACAGAAGAGGATTTGCATATATGCAAAGAAAAAGGTCTGTATGTGGTGAGCAACCCCGGCTCCAACTGCAAGCTGGCAAGCGGAATTGCCCCTGTTTCCCAAATGCTGGAAATGGGAATCCCTGTTGCCCTTGGTACGGATGGCCCCGCCAGCAACAACTGTCTGGATATGTTCAAGGAAATGTTTTTAGTGTCCGGACTTCAGAAAATTGCCTGTGAGGATGCCACGGCAGTGGACTCTATGGAAGTGCTGAAAATGGCAACGGTAAATGGCGCAAAAGCCATGGGGCTTACCGATTGTGATGTGCTGGATGAAGGAAAGTTTGCAGATATGGTTATGATAGATTTAAATCAGCCCAATATGCAGCCAATCCATCATATTCCAAAGAATATCGTGTACAGCGGCAGCAAGCTCAACGTGGCAATGACTATGGTAAATGGCAGAATCCTGTATGAAAACGGACAGTTTTCCATTGGAGCAAAGCCGCAGGAAATTTATGAAAAAGCAAATGCGATTATTGCAAGAATTAAGGAAATTGGGTAAAAGCAGGAAACGAAAGAAGATTGACTATGACTTGTAAGGAGACAGAAAAAGCCATTCCTCTGTTTTTTGAAGAGGAGCTGGAGGGAAAAGAGCTTCAGGAATTTGTAAGCCACATAAGAGGCTGCAGCGATTGTAAGGAAGAGCTTACCATTTATTTTCTGGCATCAGAAGGAATTGCCAGATTAGAGAAAGGAAGCAGCCTGGATTTGGATAAAGAGCTGGAGGCAAGGATTGAAGGGCAGGAGCACAGGATGAAGCTGCGCCATTCCTTAAAGCTTGGTTTTTATTGTATGGAAATCATTTTGATTATTATGATTCTTTTTATTTTGTGGTATGTATTGTAAAGGAGCCTTATGGAAAAGAAACTAGTATTGATAGACGGACACAGCATATTGAACAGGGCATTTTACGGAGTGCCGGATTTAAGCAATAAGGAGGGCTTCCATACCAATGCCATTTATGGATTTTTAAATATTTTATTTAAGATATTAGAAGAGGAAAAGGCGGAATATCTGGCTGTGGCATTTGACGTAAAGGCGCCTACCTTCCGCCATGAAATATACAAAGAATACAAGGGCACCAGAAAGCCCATGCCGGAGGAGCTTAGAGAGCAGGTTCCGGTCATGAAGGAAATCTTAAAGGCTATGAACGTGCTCGTATTGGAAAAAGCAGGGTTAGAGGCGGATGACATTTTAGGCACGCTGGCCAGAATCGGGGAAAAGGAAGGCTGTCAGGTTTCCCTTGTATCAGGAGACCGGGATTTGCTGCAGATTGCCTCAGAGCATATTAAAATCCGCATTCCCAAAACAAAGGGAGCCAGAACGGAAGTAGAGGATTATTATGCAAAGGACGTACTGGAAAAATATCAGGTGACCCCGGAGCAGTTCATTGAATTAAAGGCGCTTATGGGAGATACGGCGGATAATATTCCCGGCGTTCCCAAAATCGGGGAAAAGACTGCCACCGGATTGCTGGTGGAGTACGGCACCATTGACAATATTTATGCACATTTAGAAGATATCAGTAAAAAAAGCATTCGGGAAACACTTGCCGCCAACAGGGAGTTAGCAGATTTAAGCAAGACGCTGGCAACCATCAATACACAGGCGGACGTGCCCTTTTCTCTGGAAGCGGCAAAAATGGGACAGCTTTATACAAAGGAAGCCTATGAGCTGTTTTCCAAAATGGAATTTAAAAACATGCTTTCCAGATTTGAAGAGGAAACTACTCACAATGACCAGTCGGACAGCTTTTTTTATGTGGAGGAAAAGGAAAAAGCAGAGAGCATATTTAAGGCTGCTCTTTCACAGGAATATATAGCATATTCCTTTTTTCACGAATGGGTCAAAGAGGAAACAAAGGAGACCCCTTTGGAACGAATGCTTCGGGGAGAGGGCGGCGAGGCGGAAGGAAGGAAGCTGCTCGGAATTGCCTTTTCCTATGGAGAAAGCAATCATTTGTTTTTTAAAACAGGAGAAGATATTACGGAAGAATACCTTCTTGCTAAAATGAGCGAGTTAGCAAATGCTTACCGCACTCAGGGAAAAAGCCTGATTGCATTTGACGTGAAAAAGACCTATGAATATTTTTCCCTTTCCCGGATAGACAGAAGGCTTACGGACGGCTTTTTTGATGTTAAGCTGGCGGCTTATCTGTTAAATCCCTTAAAAAGCGAATATACCATAGAGGATATCGCCAATGAACAGCTTGGAATCATGCTGAAGGACAGAGCGGCTTATTTTGGGAAGAAGTCTCTGTATGAAGCCATGAAAAATGAAAAGGAAGCTTTTTTGGAATATACCTGCTTCCGTTCCTATACAGCATATGCCGGCTATGAAAAACTCAAAAAACAGTTAGCGGATGCGAACATGGACGGGCTGATGCGGGATATGGAAATGCCCCTGACCTATGTGCTTTACCAGATGGAAAAGGAAGGGGTCATGGTAAAGGCAGGAGAGCTGAAGGAATACGGACAGGTTCTTTCCGTAAGGATAGAACAGTTGGAAAAGGAAATCTATGAAGGCGTGGGAGAAGAATTCAACATCAACTCTCCAAAGCAGTTAGGAGAAATCCTGTTTGGAAAGCTGGGCTATAAGGGCGGCAAGAAGACGAAGACCGGTTATTCCACAGCAGCGGATGTACTGGAAAAGTTAGCGCCGGAGTACCCGGTTGTTTCCAAAATTTTGGAATACAGAGGGCTTGCAAAGCTGAAATCTACCTATGCGGAGGGGCTTTACGACTATATCAGGGAGGACGGCAGGATTCACAGCAATTTCAATCAGATGATTACTGCCACCGGAAGAATTTCCTCCACGGAGCCCAACCTGCAGAACATTCCCATGCGCATGGAGCTTGGAAGGCTGATTCGGAAGGTATTCGTGCCTAAGGAAGGCTGCGTTTTGATGGATGCGGATTATTCCCAGATTGAACTGCGCATTCTGGCGCATATGTCCGGAGATGAGGCATTGATTGAGGCATACAACCAGTCGGAGGATATCCACCGCATTACCGCCTCCAAAGTATTCCACACTCCTTTTGAAGAGGTGACGGATTTGCAGAGAAGAAATGCCAAGGCGGTAAACTTCGGAATTGTATACGGTATCAGCTCTTTCGGATTAAGTCAGGACCTTAGCATCAGCAAAAAAGAGGCGGCGGACTATATAGAGGCTTATTTCAATACCTATCCGGGAGTAAAGGCATTTCTGGATGAAGAGGTGGAAAAGGCAAAGGAGCAGGGCTATTCCATTACCATGTACAACCGGAGAAGGCCCCTGCCGGAAATAAAAAGCAGCAACTTCATGCAGCGGCAGTTTGGAGAGCGGGTGGCAATGAACGCACCCATACAGGGAACGGCGGCGGATATTATGAAGCTTGCCATGATTGCCGTTTACTGGGCTCTTTATGAAGCAGGACTTTCTTCTAAGCTTATTTTGCAGGTCCATGACGAGCTGTTGATTGAAACGAAGTTTGAGGAAAAAGAGCAGGTAGAGGAAATACTGGCAGGCAGCATGAAGAATGCGGCAGAGCTGAAAGTAGAACTGGAAGTGGATTTGCATACCGGGGAAAACTGGTATGAGGCAAAATAGGAAGTAAGCTATGAAAGTGATTGGGATTACCGGAGGAGTAGGGGCTGGAAAGTCGCAGATACTGAAATATCTGGAAGAAAAATACCCAGCAAGGATTCTTATGGCGGACCAGGCTGCCCATATAGTAAAAGAAAAAGGACAAAGCTGCTATGAGCCTTTGGTAAGGCTTCTTGGCAGAGAAGTACTGGATGAACAGGGTGAAATTCATAAGGGCAGAATGGCAGCCATGATTTTTTCAGATGAAAAGCTGCTTTTACAGGTAAATGCAATTATCCATCCGGAAGTAAGGAAATATATTGTTGGGCAGATTGAGCTGGAAAGAAAAAAAGGAGAGGCGAAATTTTTCTTTCTGGAAGCCGCTTTATTGATTGAAGAGCATTATGATGAAATTTGTGATGAATTATGGTATATTTATGCAGAGGATTCCATTCGCATAAGCAGATTGATGGAAAGCAGAGGCTACAGCCGCCAAAAGGCGCTGCAGATCATGAAAGGGCAGCTTCTGGAGGAAGAATTCAGAAGAGGCTGTCAGTTTGTCATTGATAACAGCGGAAAGCTGAAAACGGCATTGGAGCAAATAGATAGAAAGCTGGGGGAATACCTGTGACGAAAACAAAGGAAGCATATGTATTTGGGTTGGATATTGGCACAAGGAGCATTGTAGGAACGGTAGGCTACAAAAATAAAAACCGTTTCGTGGTGGTGGCTCAGGAGTCTAAGGAACACGAGACCAGAGCCATGTTAGATGGCCAGATTCACGATATTCATGCAGTAGGGGACACCATCAGGGAGGTGGTGGAGCTTTTAGAAGAAAAAACCGGGGAGCCGCTAAAGCAGGTAAGCATTGCGGCAGCAGGACGTGTGCTTAAGACGGTAACAGCCCATGCGGATATGGAGTTCACAGAGGATAAGCTCATTGACCGGGAGGATATTTACGGGCTGGATTCTCTGGCGGTGGAAAAGGCATATGAGCAGTTCCAGATAGAAAATAAAATGGACATGAAGTTTTACTGCGTGGGATATTCTGTAGTAAAATATTATATGAACGGTTATTTAATCGGCAATCTGGAATCCCATAAGGCAAAATCCATCGGGGTGGATTTAATAGCTACCTTTCTGCCGGATGACGTGGTGGACGGACTGTACCGTGCCGTGGAGTATGCAGGATTAGAGGTTGCTAACCTGACATTGGAGCCTATTGCGGCAATTACGGTGGCAATTCCGGAAATGTACCGTATGCTCAATATCGGTTTGATTGACGTAGGGGCAGGCACTTCTGATATTTCCATTACAAAGGACGGAAGCATTATTGCCTACGGCATGCTTCCGGTGGCGGGAGACAGCCTTACGGAAGTGATTGCAAGGCACTGTCTTGTGGATTTTACCACTGCAGAGGAAATCAAAAAGGGCATTTCCGTTACGGATACGGTGGAATACAAGGATATTATGGGGATTCCCCAGAACATTACAAGAGATCAGGTGCTGGATATCTGTAAAGAATCCGTTACTGCCATGGCAAAGCAGGCTGCGGATAAGCTTCTGGAATTAAACGGTGGAAAGCCTGTAAGCGCTGTTTTCGTGGTGGGAGGCGGCGGCAAAATCCAGGGCTACACGGATTATGTTGCAGAGTATCTGGGGATTCCAAAGGAGCGCTGTGCCATAAGGGGCAGCGAAGTCATGGACAAAATCGACTTTCTGGAGGCGGATGTGGTAAAGGATTCCCTTCTGGTGACCCCTATCGGTATCTGTCTGAATTTCTATGAAAAAAGCAATAATTTCATGTTCGTTACCTTTAATGATATGAGAATCAAACTTTATGACAATAATAAGCTGTCCATTGTGGATGCTGCCATGCAGGCGGATTTTCCAAATGACGGGCTTTTTCCAAAGAGGGGGCAGTCCCTTACCTTTACGATTAACGGAAAGCAAAAGGTAATCAGAGGAGAAGCAGGAGAGGCGGCGGTCATTACTTTAAATGGCGAGCCGGCGGATATCCACGCGCCTATCCGCCGAAACGATTTGATTACTGTAAAAGAATCCACGGCAGGAAAGCCGGCGGAGGCGGAGGTAGGAAAGCTGCCTGAATTTTCCTCCAGCCTTTCTGTTTTCGTAAATGAAAAAAAGGTGGAGTTCCCCAAGTTTGCCAGTGTAAACGGACAATTGCAGTCAGCCTTTTATTCCATTAAAGAAAATGATACAATAGAAATGCTGAATTTCTATACAGTGAAGCAGATTATTGAGTTTATGGATGTGATACTGGATAACAACATGAACATCTATGTAAACAATCAGATAGCGGATATGGATACAAAGGTGTATGAGAATTTTTCGGTTGTCTGGACACTGGAGGCTTTAGAGCTTCCGGAGGTGGAGATACAGGAAGAAAGCGTTCAGTTCCCAAGGGAAGAAAGATTCCGGTTTACAGAGGAAGAAAGAGAATCATTCCAGGACTCTGATGAGACGGAAAAGAAGTATGAAAGCAGAACGGAAGCCACTACCATCCATATCATAGTAAATAAAAAGCCTGTTACCCTGTCCGGTAAAAAGGATTATATTTTCGTGGATGTGTTTGATTATATTGATTTTGATTTATCCAAGCCTCAGGGAACCAGCGTGGGAACGGTTTTAAACGGCGAAAATGCAGGATTTACCCAGCTCCTTTCCGATGGGGACGTGCTGGATATTTTCTGGAGAAATGAGTGAGCCGGTGCTACGGCATAAAGGGAGGAAAAGAAAATGAAGCTTCTAAGCATTGCAAGCGGAAGCAGCGGAAATTGTATTTATGTAGGAAATGAAGACACCCACATTTTAATTGATGCGGGTATCAGCGGAAAAAAAGTAGAGGCAGGGCTTAAGTCCATCGGGCTTACGGCAGCAGATTTAGACGGGGTCTTTATCACCCATGAGCATATTGACCATATAGGAGGCCTTGGGGTGCTTGCCAGAAAATGCGGTCTTCCCATTTATGCCACCAAAGGCACCATACAGGGGATTTTAGGCACAAAATCCGTAGGAAAGATTGAAATGGAGCTTTTCCATCCTTTTGAAGGCTATGGCTGCTGTCAGGTGGGAAGCCTTACCATAGATCCGCTTCCTATTTCCCATGATGCCAACGACCCGGTAGCTTACCGCATTTATTGCGGACAGAAGCGTCTTGGAATCGTTACGGACCTTGGAATCGTTACAGATCAGGTGGTAGACGGTTTTCGGGATATGGATGCTTTGTTCATAGAGGCTAACCATGACGAAAGAATGCTGCAGGCGGGGGCCTATCCTTATTATCTGAAAAAGCGTATTGCTGGAAAGAAGGGGCATTTATCCAATGAAAGCAGCGGCAGGCTTTTAAGCAATATTGTAAACGACCATTTGAAATATATTATGTTAGGTCATTTAAGCCATGAAAATAACCTGCCGGAGTTAGCCTATGAAGCAGTACGGCTGGAAATTAACATGGGGGACAATCCTTACAGTGCGGAGGATTTCTTTATCAGTGTGGCAAAAAGAAGCGAGCCAAGCCCTTTGATTGAATTTTGAGAAAATAAAAACAGTATGGAAATATGAGGAGTCAGAAAATGAAAAAGACAATTATTACAGTAGTAGGAAAAGATACAGTAGGAATCATTGCAAAGGTGTGTACATATCTTGCAGAAAATGAAGTGAATATTCTGGATATTTCCCAGACCATCGTGCAGGATTATTTTAACATGATGATGTTGGTGGATATGAACCGCGCCCAAAAGCCTTTTGGGGACATTTCAGACGAGCTTGCAAAGGTAGGAGAGGAAATCGGCGTGGTAATCAAATGCCAGAGAGAAGACATTTTTGATAAAATGCATCGAATATAATAAAATTGCATGGGACGGAGAATAAGACATGATTAACTTTTTTGAAGTAAATGAAACAAATAAAATGATAGAGAAGGAAAATCTGGACGTAAGGACAATTACAATCGGAATCAGCCTGTTAGATTGTATTTCCACGGATTTGGAAGCTCTCAGGAAAAATATTTATGACAAAATAGAAAGAACAGCAAGAAATCTGGTGGCAACCGGAGAAGAAATAGAAAAAGAATTTGGCATTCCAATCGTCAATAAAAGAATTTCCGTAACCCCCATAGCCCTTGTGGGAGGCGCAGCCTGCAAAACAAGTGAGGATTTTGCAAAGATAGCGGAAACTCTGGACCGGGTGGCAAAGGAAGTGGGCGTGAATTTCATCGGAGGCTATTCCGCCCTTGTGTCAAAGGGCATGACAAAAGCGGATGAGCTGCTGATTCGTTCCATCCCCCTTGCCTTATCGAAAACAGAAAGAGTGTGCAGTTCCGTGAATTTAGGCTCTACCCGCACAGGAATCAATATGGATGCGGTAAAGCTTATGGGTGAAATCGTAAAGGAAACAGCAGAATACACAAAGGAAGATGATTCTTTAGGCTGTGCCAAGCTGGTTGTATTCTGCAATGCGCCGGACGACAATCCTTTTATGGCAGGAGCATTCCATGGAGTGACTGAGGCGGATGCCATCATCAACGTAGGGGTGTCCGGACCGGGGGTAGTAAGGACTGCTCTGGAAAAGGTACGGGGAGAAAGCTTTGAGGTGCTATGCGAGACCATTAAAAAGACTGCCTTTAAAGTAACAAGAGTGGGGCAGCTTGTGGCAAAGGAAGCTTCCAGACTGCTGCAGATTCCTTTTGGAATCGTGGATTTATCTTTGGCGCCTACTCCTGCAATCGGTGACAGCGTGGCGGACATTTTGTGCGAAATCGGTCTGGAATATGCAGGGGCGCCGGGCACCACTGCAGCTCTGGCGCTTTTAAACGATCAGGTGAAAAAAGGCGGGGTTATGGCATCTTCCTATGTGGGAGGATTAAGCGGCGCATTTATTCCGGTCAGCGAGGATCAGGGAATGATTGATGCGGTTGTGGCAGGAGCTCTTACTTTAGAGAAATTGGAGGCAATGACCTGCGTATGTTCCGTAGGGCTTGACATGATTGCCATTCCGGGAGATACAAGGCCCTCCACCATATCCGGCATTATTGCCGATGAAATGGCAATCGGTATGGTGAACCAGAAAACCACGGCTGTGCGTATTATTCCGGTTATCGGAAAGGGCGTGGGGGAAAAAGTGGAATTTGGCGGGCTTTTGGGATATGCTCCCATTATGCCGGTAAATCCTTTTTCCTGTGAAGAGTTTATAAACAGGGGCGGCAGGATTCCGGCGCCTATCCACAGCTTTAAAAATTAGGGGAAAACCCGGGAGGTATTTTTATGGATTTTAATGCAGTTTATCACCGTGCAAATGATAATTTTTGTTATCCGCTCAATGAAAATGAACTGATTATCAATATAAAGACCGGCTATGACGTAAAACAGGTGAATCTGTATCAGGGAGACCCTTTTTCAGCGGGAATCCTCGGGGGGAATCAGGTCTGGACCGGGAATGTGTGGGCAATCCATTTTAAGAAACGGTTAAAGAATCAAATCTGGTGGACCACCACATTACAGCCGGAATATAAGAGGTTAAAATATTATTTTGAGCTGATTACCGATTCTGAGCGCTGGTATTATTTTGAAGACGGGTTTGTCAGCGAGGAGCAGATGAAGTTGGAAGGAAGGAGCATGCAGTGCTTTGTATTTCCGTGGATGAATCCCTCTGATATCAATAAGACGCCTGCATGGGTAAACGAAACGGTCTGGTATCAGATATTTCCGGAGCGGTTCTGCAATGGAGATACGTCAAACGACCCGGAGGGGACACTGCCATGGAAAAATAAGGGAAAGGTAACCAATCAGGAATTTTACGGCGGAGATTTGCAGGGCATTACCGATAAGCTGGATTATTTAAAGGAGCTGGGGATTAACGGAATCTATCTGACGCCCATTAACGAATCGCCAACCAGCCATAAGTATGATACGACAGATTATACAAAGATTGACCCTCATTTTGGTGACGAGGAAACCTTTATGAGGATGGTGGACGAAGCCCATAAGCGGGGAATCCGGGTTATGCTTGACGGAGTGTTCAACCATAGCGGAGAGTTTTTTGCACCATGGCAGGAGGTTTGTGAAAAGGGACCGGAATCCAGATATTATGACTGGTTCATGATTAACGAATGGCCTTTTGTCCATGAGGGCGGTTCTGCAAAAAAGAAGCAGTATTACAGCTTTGCCTTTTTTGACAAAATGCCCAAGCTGAACACAAACAATAAAGAGGTACGGGAATATCTGTTAAGCGTTTGTGAGACCTGGGTGAAAAAATATAATGTGGACGGACTTCGGTTAGACGTTGCTAATGAGATTTCCCATGTGTTCTGTAAAGAGCTTCGGACAAGGATGAAGGAAATCAATCCTGATATTTATATTTTAGGGGAAATCTGGCATGACGCCATGCCGTGGCTGAGGGGAGATGAATTTGATGCGGTCATGAACTATCCTCTCGGACAGAGCATCAAGGATTTCTGGATTGATAAAAGTCTGACCAATGAAGATTTTGAATTTACCATTAACCGGTGCTATACAGGCTATATGCAGCAGACAAATGATGTGCTGTTCAACCTGTTAGATTCCCACGACACGAAAAGGCTTCGCAGCGATGTGAAAAACCTGGATGAATATTTCCAGCAGATTGCAGTATTGTTTACCATGCCGGGAAGCCCCTGTATTTATTACGGAACGGAAATTGCCATGGAAGGGGACCATGACCCGGACTGCAGGCGGTGTATGCCCTGGGAGGAAATCGAAGCGGGGGAATACAACGATAGAATTGACATTATCAGGCAGCTGATTCATTTAAGGAAAAGCGAGCCCCTAATGCGCACGAGAAATTTCCATTTCCCCAATAAGCTGGAAAATCCCCGCGTTATTGAATTTATGAAGTCGGGCTGGGTGGATAATTATTTAGAGGTCATTATCAACTGCGCAGAAGAGGATATGGAAATCAGAAGGGAAGGAGAAATTCTGTTTCAAAGGCACTATATTGACAATACATTGCTGAAAAACGGCATTCTTATAAGAAAAATAGTGAAGGATGAAATATAGGACATGGCGGTTTCGGAACGAATATGGCTGATTCTATTTACTGTTTCAGAAGGAATTCTGCCTTTTCTCTGTTACCTTTTTCCAAAGGAATTTTCCTATGAGGTAATGTTATTTCTGTTACCGGTGGGAATGGCATTTCTTTATCTGATTGTGTTTGGAGTGAAAAGGCTTTTTGAAACAGATGTTGCGGAGTATGGGCTGTTTCAGATATATGTTGCGGCGGCTGTTGGTTTTTTCTTTTTGATGGGATTTCGGTTTGTCATGGATTCCGTTTACATCGAAAACCCCATTATTTACATATTCCTGTTTATAGGTTCTGCTATTACAATTGCCGTAGATGATGTAATATTTGCTGTTATTTTTATCGTAATAGGAAAAGTATGCGGGTTAGAAAGTATATTTTCCAAAAAGAAGAAAGAAGATAAAAAGTTTTTTGATAGAAATACAGGACCATACGGTGGATTTCGGAATATTTACGAACAGATGTATTATGAGGAGCTTGAAAAAAGACAGAGGAAGCAATTTCGGCAAAAGAGAAATATGAGAGAAGATGTTCAATGGGACCAATGGCGTGAATTTGAGCGGCAATATCGGGAGATGCCCAAAGAGCCTCCTCCGCCTGAATTTCTATTTGAGAAAACCATATATTTTCGCTCTATTTTCAGTTTGGAAGAGGTGCGTCCTAGATACTTACAGCTTATGAAAAAATATCATCCGGATATGCCGGGAGGAAGCAAGGAAATCGCTCAGGAAATTCAGAGTGAATATGATAAAATATGTGAAGAAAACGGATTGTAGAGTTGCTCATACATAAAGAATTAGAGGGAGACGTAAGGTCTCCTTTTATTTTTTGGCAGGATTAAGAGCGGAATATTTTCAAGTGGAATTTTTAATAAGAAAATACACTTGCAATATACCTGTAGGGGGTATATAATAGGTTTTGAAAAATAGAAAAGCATGAAAAAAGAACAGAGAAAAGAAAAATCAAAAGCGGAGGGAAAGAATATGCCGGAAAAACAGGAGCAGTGTCCATGCCATAAGACAAAAGAACGTTCAGAAGAGGAATATAAGAAGTTAGTCCACCGCTTAAACCGCATTGAAGGCCAGATTCGGGGAATCCGGGGCATGGTGGAAAGGGAAGCCTACTGTACGGATATTCTCGTTCAGGTAGCTGCTGTTAACGCAGCCCTGAACAGTTTTAATAAAGAACTGCTTTCCAATCATATAAGAACCTGTGTAACAAGAGACATACGGGAAGGAAAGGACGAGACGGTAGAGGAGCTGCTTTGCACATTACAGAAATTGATGAAATAAAGAGGCAAAAAAATGGGAAATAATATTATTACAGCAGTTTTTGGAAAGAAAAAAGGGCTGCAGGGACCGGCTATAGCAAAAAAGATAATTGTCATTGAGGGAATGCATTGTAAAAGCTGTAAAAACCGTGTAGAAGAAAGACTGAATCAAATTGACGGCGCCTTGGCAAAGGTAGATGTAAAAAGAAATATAGCGGTAGTTTTCATGGAACGGATGATTCCGGATATGTTATTAAAATATGAAATAGAAAAACTGGGCTATCAGGTAAGGGATATAGAGCTTAAGGAGGTATAAGATGGAACAGTATACAGTAACGGGAATGAGCTGTGCTGCCTGCAGCGCCCGGGTGGAAAAGGCAGTTTCCAAGGTTCAGGGAGTCAGTTCCTGTTCTGTCAGCCTGCTGACTAACTCCATGGGCGTGGAAGGAACGGCAGAGCCGGCAGAAATTCTGAAAGCAGTGGAGGAGGCTGGCTATCAGGCTGCCCCCAAAAAAGCGGATAAAGGGCAGGGAGCAGCTATGGAAGCCGGTTTGGAGGAGGAAGTATTAAAGGACAGAGAAACACCTGTGCTGAAAAAGCGGCTTTTTGCTTCTCTGGGCTTTCTGCTTGTACTTATGTATATCTCCATGGGACATATGATGTGGAACTGGCCGCTCCCGGAATATCTTGCAAAAAACCATATGGCTATTGGACTTTTGCAGCTTTTGCTGACTGTGATTATTATGGTAATTAACCAGAAGTTTTTTATTAGCGGTTTTAAAAGCCTTTGGCATAAGGCTCCTAATATGGACACTTTAGTGGCATTAGGCGCCGGAGCTGCATTTGTATACAGCACCTATGCGCTGTTTGCCATGACGGATGCTCAGGCAAGAAGCGATATGGAAGGCGTCATGACCTATATGCACGAGTTTTATTTTGAATCAGCGGCCATGATACTAACCCTGATTACAGTAGGGAAAATGTTAGAAGCTATATCAAAGGGGAAAACTACTGATGCGTTAAAAAGCCTGATGAAGCTGGCTCCCAAAACTGCTACAGTGTTAAGGAACGGCATGGAAACACAGGTGCCTGTGGAGCAGGTAAATAAGGGTGATATTTTTGTAGTCCGTCCGGGAGAAAATATTCCGGTAGACGGCATTGTGGTGGAAGGAAACAGTGCGGTAAATGAATCCGCATTGACCGGCGAAAGCATTCCGGTAGATAAAGAAGAGGGAGATTATGTTTCGGCGGCTACCGTAAACCAGTCCGGCTTTATGAAATGCCGGGCGGACAGAGTGGGGGAGGACACCACGTTGTCTCAGATTATCCGCATGGTAAGCGATGCGGCAGCTACTAAGGCGCCAATTGCCAAGGTTGCCGACAGGGTTTCCGGTATTTTCGTTCCGGCAGTCATTGCTGTTTCAGCAGTGACCATTTTAATCTGGCTATTGGCAGGAGAAACCATTGGCTTTTCTCTGGCAAAAGGGATTTCCGTGCTGGTAATCAGCTGTCCCTGTGCCTTGGGGCTGGCAACCCCGGTTGCAATCATGGTAGGAAACGGAATAGGGGCAAAAAACGGCATTATGTTTAAAACGGCAGCAGCTCTGGAGGAAACCGGCAAAATGCAGATTGTGGCATTAGATAAGACGGGAACCATTACAAAGGGTGAGCCAAAAGTAACCGATGTCATACCGGCAAAGGGAATTTCGGAGGAGGAATTGCTTTTCGTGGCATATGCCCTGGAAAGAAAAAGCGAACATCCCCTGGCAGGCGCAGTTTTGGAATATGCCCTGTTAAAACAAACAAAGGAAGCGGAGGTTACCGATTTTGCAGCTCTGCCGGGAAATGGACTTACAGCTTCTTGTGAAGGAGCACGTTTTGCAGGCGGAAATTTTCAGTTTATAAATAGTCGGGCGGAAATTTTACCCGAAATGAAAAAGCAGTCGGAAATTCTTTCAGAGGAAGGAAAGACTCCCCTGTTTTTTGCAAGAGATAAAAAACTTATGGGAATCATTGCAGTTGCAGACATTATGAAGGAAGACAGTCCCCGTGCCATACAGGAATTAAAAAATATGGGAATCAACGTAGTCATGCTTACCGGAGACAATGAAAGAACCGCAAATGCCATTGGCAGACAGGCAGGTGTGGATGAAGTAGTGGCAGGCGTATTGCCGGATGGAAAGGAACAGGTTATCCGTTCCCTTCAGGAAAAAGGAAAGGTAGTCATGGTAGGCGACGGAATCAATGATGCCCCGGCCCTTACAAGAGCGGATATAGGCATTGCCATAGGAGCCGGAACGGATATAGCTATTGATGCGGCGGATGTGGTGCTGATGAAAAGCGCATTAAGCGATGTGCCTGCAGCTATCCGGTTAAGCCGGGCATCCTTAAGGAATATCCATGAAAACCTGTTCTGGGCATTTATTTATAACGTAATAGGCATTCCCCTGGCAGCAGGCCTTTGGATTCCATTCTTTGGCTGGCAGTTAAATCCCATGTTCGGAGCAGCAGCCATGAGCCTGTCCAGCTTCTGCGTGGTAACCAATGCCCTGAGGCTGAATTTGATTCACATCCATGACAGCAAAAAAGATAAGCCGTTAAAAAATGCCCTTGAGGCTAACCAGATAAAAATAGAAAACAAGAAAGCGGAGGAAAAAGAAATGAAGAAAACAATGAAAATCGAAGGAATGATGTGCGCTCACTGTGAGGCAACCGTAAAAAAAAGTCTGGAGGCCCTTCCGGAAGTGACAGAGGCCACAGTAAACCATCAGGATGGAACAGCTGTTGTTGTTCTTAGTGCCGGGATTTCGGATGAGAGGTTAAAAGAGACTGTGGAGGCGAAGGACTATAAGGTGGTTTCCGTTCAGTAGAGATGAAATGAGTGGTTTATGAGGGGGGATTTGGAAGGAGGACGTGGGAGCCGTATGAAAATATATTTTTACAGGGATGCCAAGAAACAGCTGTTCCATACATCCCCCGGCAGTTCCTGTGTCCTCCTTTCATAATCCAAACCCCGACTCCTGTAAACCTCTTTCCAACATCAACACTTAATAATCTCCCTCTGATACTCATTATTCATCGGCACCCCAAACTTGGTAGACACCACAGACTCATAAATATGGGAAGCCTGCATATCCTTTTCAAACTGTTTCAATCCGATTTCAGAAAGCTGGTTTTTTGCCTCCGATACCTTTGTAATCAATGGAACCAAAGAGCGCTTTTTCAATTCTGTTAAAAGGGGAGCTGAAGCTGTCCGAAAGCCCAATATACGTCCGTAAAAAATAGTCCCTTCTTTTAAAAATTCCTCCAGCTCAGACTGCTTTAAATCCAAAAGAACATGGCCGAGGCAGCGGCTGATTCTGGCATGGGTAAGATCCTTTGTTTTCAGGTATTCGCAGAAAGAAGAAATATCCGTCGTGGTAAATAAATGCTTTTTCATTTTGTTGGATAAATCCTCTGAGACGTCGGCAAACTGTGTATAACCGTTCTCGTGTTCTAAAAGCATTCGGTATTTTAAAATACTGGTAAAATCATTTTGAAAAACAGGAGTGGCTTTTCCATAGGTTTCCTTAAGGATTTCAAAACAGTTTTCGGGCATTTGCGCCCTTATGTATTCTAAAGGATTTTCCAGACGGAGGGCATGGCGGATGGAAATAGCGGAGCTATATCCCTGGGAAAGGCCGTAATCGTGATAGCCGGAGCCTACTCTTTCATTTGTATATGGAACAATGCTGCTTTCAAGCTGTAAAAGAGCTTTCAGGTACTCGATTCCCAATATATTGTTTGGATAGCAGATAACGGTGGAATAAGCGGCAAATCCGGGCAGGGAAGCCAACAGTGCGTTATTCCTTGCAGAAGGATAGCTGTAGCCGTTTCTAAGGCTTGCCCTTAATTCTTTCTTGTAATTTTCCGGTTCAAAGGCAAGAACCTTTGCAATTTCCATCAGTGTATTTAAATTGCCGCATTCGCTGCCAAAGCAGATTGAATCTACGACTCCTAATTTTTCAAATAGGGTCATGGTGCCTTTGGAAAAATATTCTGCGCTGGCGCAGGCATAAAAGGATGGAAGTTCCACTACCAAATCGGCACCGTTTAATAATGCCATTTTTGCTCTGTCATATTTATTCAGTATGGCAGGCGTGCCCCGCTGTGTGAAGTTACCGCTTAATGCAACGATGATATAGTCAGCGCCGGTCAGCTTTCTGGCCTGTTCAATTTGATATTTATGTCCATTGTGAAACGGATTATATTCCGCAACAATTCCAGTAACCTTCATATAGCTCGCCTCCTTATTTATTCTATAAGTATACCATACATATTATTAAGGAAAAGTGCAACAAAAAAAAGAAAAATTCTGAAAATTTATTCATAAAAAATTGTATTTTATTTTGCACACATTTTTTACAATAAGAAACTTGTATACAAGGGATGTTTGTTTTATAATCAGTGTAAGAAAAACTTATAAAATGCTTATGGGATTCGTTTGGACGGTTAGGAAAGGAGAAGGGAATGGCATATATCGACATCATCAAAGAAAAGGCAAGAGCAGATAAAAAGACCATTGTTCTGCCGGAAACAACTGATAAAAGAACATTGATTGCGGCTGCCAGCATATTAAAGGAAAATATTGCAAATATCATTATGGTAGGAGACGAAGAAAAAATACACGACGGCGCCAGATGGCTGGAAGTGGAGCTGGACGGGGTGACAATTATCAATCCAAAGACTTCTGAAAAGCTGGAAGAATATGTGCAGCTGCTATACGAGACGAGAAAAGCAAAGGGCATGACGGAGGAAAAGGCAAGGGAAATTTTATTGGAGGATTTCCTTACCTTTGGGGTGTTAATGGTAAAAGCAAATGATGCGGACGGTATGGTGGCAGGCGCCTGTCATGCTACGGCGGATGTGCTCCGCCCTTCCCTTCAGATATTAAAGACAGCGCCGGGGGTCAAGCTGGTGTCGGGATTTTTCATTATGGACGTGCCGGATTGTCCTTACGGGGAAAACGGAACCTTTCTGTTTGCGGACTGCGGGCTGAATCAGGACCCTTCCGCTGAGGATTTGGCGGCCATTGCAGATACGTCGGCAAAGAGCTTTAAAAATCTGGTAAATGCAAAGCCCATTATTGCCATGCTGTCCCATTCCACAAAGGGCAGCGCAAAGCATCCCTTAGTGGATAAAATCGTGGAAGCCACCAGGATTGCAAAGGAACAGTATCCAAATCTTACCATTGACGGAGAACTTCAGCCGGATGCTGCTTTAGTTCCCCATATTGCCAAGGCAAAAGCGCCGGGCAGCGAGGTGGCGGGAAAGGCAAATGTGCTTGTTTTCCCCAATCTGGACTGCGGCAATATCAGTTATAAGCTGGTTCAGAGGCTTGGTAAAGCAGAGGCTTACGGTCCCATGCTTCAGGGAATTTCCAAGCCTGTCAATGACCTGTCAAGAGGCTGTTCATGGGAGGACATCGTAGGCGTGGTTGCCCTTACGGCAGTGCAGGCGCAGCTTGTATAGTCGGTGCACTGTGTCATTGCTATTCAGGCAAATATGCCTGAATAGCAGTCCGTTTGCTTCATTGGATTTTCTGGCTGCAGATTGTATGGGACAGAGGATGTGGAAAAGGACGTATTACTCTTTCGGATAACTGGCAAAAATGTCATGAAATGCTAAGAGGAGATACGTTCTTTTGTTTTCCTGCGGCGAGCTGATGTCTGAATTAATCGCGATTAGTTATAGCTGTTAACTGGTTATCGATGGAGATAAAAGTTACCTGTAAATATAAAAAAATCAGCCATAAAAAGTCGGATTATCACTTGTGCATTTGCTAAAAATCAGTTAATATAATTTCATAGATATGTTTTTCCTGTATTTCACACAGGAGGAACCTATGAAGAAAACATTTCAACAATTAAACTTAAGTAATGCATTTTTATTTGCCGCTGCATTGGAGGATGAGGAGACCTGCAGGCTGGTGCTTGAAATCATTCTTGGCACCAGGCTTCCCAGAGTAAAGGTGCACCCGGAGCAGAGTATTTTAGTAAGCTCGGATTTTAGGAGCATCAGGCTTGATATCTATGCCAGTGATGAAACCCGGGTAAGCTATAATGTAGAGGCACAGAACGACGACAGAAAGAATCTGGCAAAAAGGAGCCGTTACCATCAGGCGGAGATGGACGTGGCGTCCTTAAAGCCGGGAGATGACTTTAATGATCTAAAGCCCGGTTATGTAATCTTTATCTGTACATTTGACCCTTTTGGAAAAGGGCTGTATCGCTACACCTTTGAAGAAAGGTGCCTGGAATGGGATATGGGTCTTGGGGACGGCACAAGGAAAATATTTCTGAACACCAAAGGGAAACAGGATGAAAATGTCCCCAAAGAGCTGGTGCATTTCTTAAAGTACATGGAGCAGAGTAACGATGAATATGTGTCACAGCTTACTGAGGAATCTATCATAAGGCTGCATGAAAAAGTGACGGAGCTTAAGACTTGGCGGAAACTGGAGGCGAGATATATGACTGTTGAGGAATGGATGAAGGACCGGATGAGGGAGCAGATGGAAGAGCAGGAAGCCAGAGTCAGGGAAGAGGGCATTTTTGACCTTTTAGAAGAATACGGAACCATTCCGGAGCATATCAGGGAAGCTGTATTGGCACAAGAGGATTTGGCAGTGCTGAGAAGATGGCTGAAGCTAGCTGCAAAAGCCGGGTCTATGGAGCAGTTTGAGAAGGAAATGTAAGAAATTTTCCGTGAGAACCGGTATAATGCATACATAAAAATCTAAATGAAGTATCAACATTCTATTGGTGCGGCCTGTGACCGTATCAGTCGGAATACAATTCGTAAATCATTCACAATTTATATTTGAAAAAGAGTGCAGGAAAAACTATCTATAAAAAATGGCAATATCGGACAAAAATTTAAGGAAACGTTAAGCTTTCATTTAACCAAGAGAAAGCCTCAGGGAATATAGTAAGCAAAGAAACAAAACAATATGCGGAAATATATGGTACAGCATTGTGCTGAAGGATATTCTTCTGGATATAGGAACGGCAGGATTGTTAGAGTATTTTTTGTATAAAAAAATCCCCTGATTCAGCTGCAAAGCATATCCAGAAAAAACAGCCCCGCAAAAACATACCCGCACAAATAGAAGCAGTAATAATACATAAAAAACATGGCAGGTGCCGTTAAGAAAATCAGCACAAGCTGTATCTGAATCAAAAGCGACAGCACCACAAATGCCTTCTTTTTCTGAAAGTATCCTGTCAAGGTAGCAATTGCTAACAAAATGAAAGCCGGCAGGCAGTTATAAAATACCGGAAGAAACATATTTGTAGTGCTTTCTCCCTGTACATAGTGACGGCAGGAGAGAAATTCAATGACCTGTTCCCGCACTGTATGTCCAAAAGGAGGCTCCATAAAAGGGAACACCTTTTTAAAATCTGTATCATAATAGCTTAGATCTAAAATCCCGGAAACCATTTCTCCTCCCGGGTGGTTGATTTCATCCGGGTAAAAACCGTTGGTATGGGCAAAGGTGAGACAGCGGTACTTTAAAAAATCATCAAAATTGTACACAATCAGCCTGAGAGCGGCGGCCATGAAGCGGTTCAGCTGTTCCTTTGGCAGCACATCGGGAATATTCCAGTACTGGCTGATATTCCGCACAGAAGCATCCCTGCGCAGCCTTTGCACATCAATTAATTCATTCAGGGTAAGAATATCCTCATATACGCTGGGGCCCTCTAAATGTTCCTCATTAAACAAATTTCCCAAAGGATTTATCACGAGAGAAATGGGATATTTGTTGCTGCCATTTGCCGCAATCTTATTAGGTATCTGAAAGAGAAGAAAGGACAGGAAAATGACTGCAAGGGAAATACAGGCGCGCTTTGGGGAAAAAAGCTTTAAGAACCATAAGGCAGCCGGAAGAAGCAAAAGCAGATAAACATATTCTGTTCTCCATGCAATGATCAGCCCGCTTACTGCAGAGAGAAACAGCCCTGTCCACAAGGATAATGCTCCCCTTTTGCAGGCAAAAAATATCTGAAAAAGCACAAGCAGAAACAGCCATCCAACCAAAGTGGCCCGAAGGGTAAACAAATTGCCGTCAAGTACCGGTAGCAGGCAAAAGGGCAAAAGCATAAGCCATATCTTTTTGCTTTGATAGATGGAAAACAGATTCTTCATAATATAAGAAAAAATGCAGCATATAATCAGTATCTGCATAAAAGTAATCACAGCCGGATTTGGAAAAAACAAAAGGCATACAATATAAAAACAACTGGTTATCCCCGTCTGGGCAGGAGAAAGCTGGAAGTTTAGAGCGTTCTTTAGCACATAAAATTCATCTCCCTTGAAAATACCGGGCCATACCAGAAGAAATAAAATTCCTGATAAAAGGAAGTACACAAGAAAATACTTCAGGTAGGAAAGAAAAGTCTGATTTTTTTCAATGAGAAGATGAATACAAAAAACCACCGCCGTATAAAAGCAGATGCCAAGCAAAAAAGAAAGCCCTATCAGGCCATACATATAAAGCCGCGGCGAATCTCCTAAAGTAAAAACAGAGCGCACCCTGACATGAACCAACAGTGCCTGTACCATAGAAAGTATTATGCCGGCAGCAGCAGAGATACCAAGGGCAGCAGTCCGTTTCTTATGAAAAATTGAGGAAGATATGTGAATATTCATAAATAATCCTTTCCGTCCGTTCCTTTTCAAGGAACGAGTAACCTGTAAAAGTACCATTTAAATATAGCATGTCCAAAAGGAAAACACCATATCAATTTTATGCAGGGGAGGTTGAGTTATTCTTGAGCAATTCTTGAAAAGAAAATTATTGACAAACACCCCCGCCCTATGTATAATAACTTAGGTGTGGACAGGAGTATACTATGCTATTAAATCTTACAGATGTGTTATCTTCCGAAGAAAAGACAGAGCAAAAACAGGTTCCTTATGAAGCAGACATATTTCAAAGCGGCCTGGAAAGCTACCCCATTTTAAAGAAAACCCCGCTTACCCTTACCATAAAAGCAGTGGAAAAAGGCAAAGTGCTTTTGAATGGCAGGATAGACATTACGCTTTCCGCAAGCTGTAGCAGATGTTTAAAAGAGGTACCCTGTGATTTGACTTTGGAGTTTGAAGAGCACGTTTCCAAGGAAGAAATAGAGGCAGCAGAAGAACAGAAAGAAGAAAAAAGCTTCTTAAACGGCTTCCTGCTGGATACGGAAAAGCTGATCCACAATGAAATATTGATGAATTTGCCCATGAAGGTTTTATGCAGGAAAGACTGCAAAGGCATTTGTAAACAATGTGGGAAAGACCTGAACCTAGGTGATTGCGGATGTGATGACTTCGTACCGGATCCTAGAATGGCAATGATTAAAGATATCTTTCATGCGAATAAGGAGGTGTAACGATGTCAATCTGTCCAAAAAACAAATCTTCAAAAGGTAGAAGAGATAAAAGAAGAGCTAATTGGAAAATGAGCGCTCCAACATTGGTAAAGTGCAGCAAGTGCGGTGCGCTTATGATGCCTCATAGAGTTTGCAAGGCTTGTGGTTCTTACAATAAGAAAGAGATCATCAGCGTAGACTAATTGCAGCATGAACAGCCTGTAGGCTTTGCTTACAGGCTGTTGCAGACATAAGGACTTTCCGGTCTTCGGCAAGTCTTTTTTTATTCCCAAAAGTAGGATGCTATGGAAATGAGGTGATTGCTTGCAGGCAAAAGCTGACGTGGATAAGCAGCTGATTGAAAGCTTTAAGAAAATTGCACTTGAAGTCCCTATCAGCAAAATAACCATTAAAGATATTACAGACGGGGCAGGAGTTATCCGTCCTACCTTTTACAATCACTTTCAGGATAAATATGAAGTCATTGAGCGGATTATCCGGACGGAGCTTTTAGACCCCATGAGGCCCCTGTTGCAGAATGAAATGTTTGATGAAGCCATTCTCCTGATTTTCACCAACATTCTTAAGGAGAAAGAGCTTTACAAAAAGCTTTCCAAAATGGAAGGGCAGAATTCCTTTGAGGATATTGTCAGAGACTGCATACGGGATATTTTGCTGGAGCTTCTTGTAGATAAGATTGGAACGAAAACAGCAAAGCATAAATGGATGACACCGGATAAGCTGGCGGATTATTATTCCCTGTCCATGACCTTTATCGTGATGACATGGATTCAGACGGATATGGTCATTCCTCCGAAGGAAGTGGCGGAAGTATACAACTATGTGATTTCCAAATCCTTAAAGGATATGGTGGAGGATATTGCGGAATGGAAACAGCCTTAAGGGCAGGATAATATTTCCGGTTTGTTTATGTCAGGACGACAAAAGAGTTGAAATGTATTAGAAGTACATACAGGTAAAAAGGATTGAATATTAACAGATTCAATCTTTTTTTTTATACTCTTTTTCAGAAAAAACAGAAAAGAGATGAGGAAATTATGAAACAGTTAGGAAAAGGTGTCGTAAAGACACGGGTTCTGATTTTCCTCATGGGGCTGGTGCTTTTGGTGCCTTCTTTCATAGGATATGTGAATACAAGAGTTAACTATGATATTCTATCCTATCTGCCAAAAGACATTGAGACTATGAAGGGACAGGACATTTTGGAAAAGCAGTTTGGAACAGGAGCTTTTTCCATGTTCATGGTGGAGGGCATGGAATATAAGGATGTTTCAAGCCTGAAGGAACAATTAGAACAGGTAGAACATGTAAAGAACATTCTCTGGTATGACAGCTTTGCAGATTTATCCATGCCTGCGGAGCTGCTGCCGGAAAACATTATGGAAGCCTTTAATAAAGGGGACTGCACGCTGATGCTGATTTTATTTGATTCCACCATGTCTTCCGACGAAACCATGGAGGCAATCGAGGAAATCCGGAAAATTGCAGGAAAGCAGTGTTTCTTAAGCGGCATGTCGGCAGTGGTAACCGATACGAAAAATCTGTCCAACAGAGAAACGCCTGTTTATGTGGTAATTGCAGTTATTTTGTCCACCATTGTATTGAGCCTTACAATGGACTCCTTTATCATTCCCCTGTTCTTTTTGCTGAGCATAGGAATGGCAATTGTATACAATCTGGGAAGCAACATTTTCCTTGGGGAAATATCCTATATTACAAAAGCGTTAAGCGCAGTGCTGCAGTTGGGAGTTACCATGGACTATTCCATATTCCTATGGCACAGCTATGAAGAGGAGCAGAGGAACGGGCAGGTTCCCAAGCATGAGGCTATGGCAAATGCCATCAATGCCACTATTTCTTCGGTGGTAGGAAGCTCTGTCACTACGGTGGCAGGCTTTATCGCCCTTTGCTTTATGAGCTTTACATTAGGAAGGGATTTGGGAATCGTTATGGCAAAGGGAGTGATTATCGGCGTAGTCTGCTGTGTTACCGTGCTGCCCTCCATGATTCTTATATTTGACAAGGCAATTGAAAAAACAAAGCATAAGCCTTTCATACCGGAATTCAGAATCACAAAGTTTGTTGCCAAACACTATGTTGTCATTACAGTGCTTTTTGTGCTGATTTGGATTCCCGCCGTTATCGGCTATTTCAACACAGATGTGTATTACAATCTGGATGAGACGCTTCCAAAGGATTTGGAAAGCATTGTTGCCAATACAAAGCTGAACGAAGAATTTGAAATGAACACTACCCATATTCTGTTGATAGACAGTGCATTGGAACCAAAAGAAGTTTCTAAGATGTGTGAGGAAATGAAACTGGTGCCGGGTGTGAAAACGGTTATCGGAATGGATTCTTTATTAGGTCCTGCCATACCGAGGGATTTCATTCCGGACAGACTGATGGAAACATTGAAAAATGAAAATTACCAGATGATGATGGTAAGCTCAGAATATAAGGTGGCGTCTGATGAGGTAAATAAGCAGTGCGATGAATTAAATGTCATTTTAAAGAAGTACGACGGAGAAGGAATGCTCATAGGAGAAGCGCCCTGTACAAAAGACCTGATAACCATTACCGATAAGGATTTTCAGGTGGTCAGCGCCGTATCCATTGGTGTTATTTTTATCATTATCGCCATTGTGTTCAAGTCGGTTTCCCTGCCGGTCATCTTAGTGACGACCATAGAATTTGCTATTTTTATCAATATGGCAGTTCCGTACTATATGAAAACGGAAATTCCTTTTATTGCGTCCATTGTTATTGGAACCATTCAGTTAGGGGCAACTGTGGATTATGCCATTTTAATGACCAACCGGTATAAGCGGGAGAGGATGATGGGAATGGGAAAGAAGGAAGCTGTGGAAATCGCTCATCAGACCTCTATACAGTCCATATTTGTAAGCGCCTTGAGCTTTTTTGCAGCAACCTTTGGCGTGGGAGTTTATTCCAACATTGATATGATAAGTTCCTTATGCACCCTAATGTCCAGAGGAGCCATTATCAGCATGATAGTGGTGCTGACCGTTCTGCCGGCAATGCTGATGGTTTTTGATAAGCTGATTTGCCACACGACTATGGGAATGAAGAAAAAGAAACTGGCAGCTTAAGCGGCAGGATGGAGAATGTCTCACTGGCTGTAAGGGATATTAAACATCAATAGTTTGTAATCGAAGAAACAGGCAGGAAGAAACAGAAGGCTGCGGATAAAAGAAGTAGAAAAGAAGACAGCAAGCGGAAAGGATGGAAAAATATGAAAAGAAATGATTTGTTACAAAAACTAAAAGGAAAACATGCCATGAAGGTAACGGCAGCAGTGCTGGCGGCAGCGCTTTTGGTATCGTCAATTTCCGTATACGGCGTCCATGCGGAAAAAAATACAGAAGCAGCAGAACAGGAAGAAGCTTTGGAAACGGAAGCAGAACAGGAGCAGGAAGAAGCGCTTTCTAAAGTTTTGGATAACCAGATTTCACAAGGCTCAGAGGAAGAGCAGGTGGATAAAGAGGAAACGGTTTATGTCATCAGCGATGCAAAAGGAAATGCAAAGGAAGTCATAGTAAGCGACTGGCTGAAAAACCCGGACTCCAAAAAGGAGCTTTTCGATATGTCCGATTTGCAGGAAATAGAAAATGTAAAAGGAGACGAAACCTTTACAAAGGGCAGCGATAATACCATTATCTGGCAGGCAGATGGAGAAGACATTTATTATCAGGGAAAAACAGATAAAAATGTTCCGGTGGACGTAAAGATTACCTATTATCTGGAGGATAAGGAAATCGCACCGGAAAAGCTGGCAGGACAGAGCGGAAATGTAAAAATCAGGTTTGATTATGTAAACAAAGAAAAACAGACTATTATCATAGATGGAAAGGAAGAGGAGATTTACGTGCCCTTTACCGTATTGTCCGGCATGATGCTTCCCACAGAAAATTTTAAAAATGTTACTGTGAAAAACGGAAAGGTGCTTTCAGAAGGAAGCCATGATATGGTGGTTGGCGTGGCGTTTCCGGGATTAAAGGAAAGTCTTGCAATTTCAGGGGAAGATTTGGACACGGATATGGAAATCCCGGATTATGTGGAAGTAAGCGCACAGGTAACGGACTTTTCTCTGGATATGACCATGTCGGCAGTATTGAGCGACATATTAAGCGATGTGAATTTAAACAAAGACGGAAAGCTGGATGAATTAAATGATTCTATGGATGAGCTTTCCGACGCATCGGGAAAATTAGTGGACGGCAGCGGAGACTTAAAGGATGGGGCGGATACTCTGAATTCAAAAACCGGAGATTTAAAGGATGGAGCAGGAAGTTTAAGCAAAGGAGTAAGAGAATATACAGACGGAGTGGGACAGTTAGCATCAGGAATCGGTTCATTAAAAGAAGGAACCTCCAAGCTCAACGGAAATGTGCCCACCCTGTTAAAGGGAGTAGGTGACTTAAATAAAGGAGCTGCAGAGGCAAAAAAAGGAGCAGACAGTCTTGTAAAAGGCTATCAGGGAGACGGAACCGAAAAAAATCCCGGTGCGGCAGCAGGCGCGGCAGCTCTGGCACAGGGAGCCGCACAGCTTAGTCAGGGGATTTCTGCATTAAGTCAGGGGGTGGGAGGCATGTTTGCTTCCATGGACCAAAGCATTGCAGAAAATCAGGCAAATGCCCAGACGGCTTCCCAGGCGGCTTGGGCAGCTTCTCAGGCTTTGGAAGGGCATTTGATGGACTTTGCCACCAGAGTAGGAGAGCTTATGGCAATCCAGCAGCGGTTAAACAGTGTTTCCGCAAACAGTGCGGAATATGCGGCTTACAGCCAGGCATATCAGGCAAAGGCCGCAGAAGTGCAGGCGGGACTGGGAAGCCTGCAGACTACCGTAGCTGCAGATGTACAGAGCATCAGCGATTATTCCGCAAAAGCAGGCGGTGCAATGGGAGCTGTCCAGGCATTGCAGACAATCAAAGAAGAAGCATCCAAAAGCGACCTGACCGGAAATGTACAGAAGCTGAATGAGGGTGCAAATCAGGTAACTGCCGGTGCAGCAGCATTAAACAGAGGAATCAACGGATATACAAATGAAAAGGGAGAAAAGGTAATGGGACTTGCAGAAGGAACCGCTTCCCTGCAAAAAGGTCTGGAACAGCTTTCAGATGGCACTTCCACTTTAAATAAAAAAAGCAGAACCTTGAAAGACGGAGTGGAGCAGTTAGACAGCGGCGCCGGAAAGTTATCAGAAGGAGTCAGCAAGCTTACCGGAAATTCATCAAAGCTTACAGAGGGCGCAGATAGCCTTTTCAAAGGAACCGGACAGTTTGCAGAGGGTGTGGAAAAGCTGAAATCCGGAGCAGGGGAATTAAACAGCGGCATGATTCAGTTTGATGAAGACGGTATTCAGAAACTGACAGATACTTTTAACGGAGATATGGGAAGCCTGTTAGAACGTCTGGAAAAGCTGAAAGAATGCGGAGAAAATTATAATACCTTTACTGCATTGCCGGAGGGCAGCAGCGGAAAAGTAAAATTTGTGATTAAGACGGAAGCAGTCAAGTAAAAGAAAAAACAGCCTGAAAGGAGGGCTGAACTGTTACTTTATCTGTGACAAATCTGTGAATCCCTCTTGCATTCTTTTCAAAGATATGCTAAAGTATAACAGTTGTGAGAAAAGAGATGGTCCTCTGTTACAGTCAGTATTAAGAACATCCATACAGGAAGGAGAAACACAATGAATGATATTATCAGAAACATCGAAGCAGAACAGTTAAAGGAAAACGTGCCTCAGTTCAACGTTGGTGATACTGTAAAGGTTTACGGTAAAATCAAAGAAGGAAACCGTGAAAGAATCCAGATTTTTGAAGGAACAGTATTAAAGAAGCAGGGCGGCAGCAACAGAGCGACCTTTACTGTAAGAAAGACCTCTAACGGCGTAGGCGTGGAAAAGACATGGCCGCTTCATTCTCCAAATGTAGAGAAAATTGAAGTTGTAAGAAGAGGTAAAGTAAGACGTGCAAAGCTTTTCTATTTAAGAGAGCGTGTAGGTAAGAAAGCAAAGGTAAAAGAGTTAGTAAGATAAGAGTGGGATTACTGCACTGAATCATGAAAAGGAATGGGACATTTACGTATGTAGAGTGTCCCTTTTTCATACTTGGAGAAATAAATATGTCGAAAAGAAAAGGACTGAGCTTTTACAAAAAGAAAAAGAAATTGAGCGCAAGTGTGATACATGAAATATGGAGTTATATATTTCTTGTATTTGCAACTATTTTGATTGCATTTGTTCTTGTTTATTCCATAGGAATGAAAACAAATGTGATTGGAGTGTCCATGGAGCCCCAGTTATATAACGGGCAGTCTATTTTAGTGAATCGGCTGGGATATAAGATTTTTCCCCCAAGGGCAGGCGATGTGATTGTCTTCCTTCCCAATGGAAATAAAAATTCCCATTTTTATGTGAAAAGAGTGGTAGCTGTTCCGGGAAACAAAGTCTGTATCAAAGAAGGAAAGCTTTATGTAAATGGAGCATTGTACGAAGGCATGGAGTATGATAAGATTGCGGATTCCGGAATAGCGGAGCATGAAATCGCTTTGGGGAGTGATGAATTTTTCGTGCTTGGAGATAACGTAAATAACAGTGAGGACAGCCGTTCCGGCAATATCGGAGCCGTAAACAGGAAGGATATTATTGGAAAGGTGTGGTTTCACATGGCAGCAGGCGATACAAGCGTAGGATTTATGAAATAGATTTCCGGCAATTTGTTGCAATGTGTAAGAGACTGGAAAAAGAACATGGGAGGAAACAGGATGAATTATCAATGGTATCCGGGGCATATGACGAAAGCAAAGAGAATGATGCAGGAAAATATCAAGCTTATCGACCTTGTTATCGAGCTTGTGGATGCAAGAGTGCCCTTAAGCAGCAGAAATCCGGACATTGACGAGCTTGGAAAGGGAAAAAGCAGGCTTATACTTTTGAACAAAGCGGATTTGGCAGATGATAAACGGACAAAAGAATGGTTTTCCTATTTTAAGGAAAAGGGCTTTTTTGTGCTTGCAATCAATGCAAGGACAAAAGAAAACATGAAGGCGATACAAAATATTGTTACGGAAGCCTGCAGGGAAAAAATAGAGAGGGACAAAAAAAGAGGGATTATCAACCGTCCGGTCAGGGCTATGGTGGTGGGAATCCCCAATGTGGGAAAATCCACCTTTATCAATTCCTTTGCAGGAAAAGCATGTACAAAAACAGGGAATAAGCCGGGGGTAACGAAAGGAAAACAGTGGATTCGCCTGAATAAAGGTCTTGAGCTTTTGGACACGCCGGGAATCCTATGGCCCAAGTTTGAGGACCAGCAGGTGGGCTTAAGGCTTGCCATGATTGGTTCCATGAATGATGAAATATTGAATACGGAAGAGCTTGCCCTTTCCCTGATTGCTTATCTTGAGGAGCATTATCAGGGGCTTTTGGAAAAGAGGTATCAGATTATAAACGAGGAGCCTTTGAAGATTCTGGAAGAAATCGGAGAAAAACGAAAATGCTTTTTAAAAGGGGAACAGCTGGACTACCGGAAAACAAGCAATCTGATTGTGGACGATTTCAGAAGCGGCAGGTTAGGAAAAATTACACTTGAATTTCCCTGAGAAAAATAATATGATGAAGTAGTATGAAGTAACTGACAGAAAAGAGGAATATTTTGAAGAACATATTAAAAGAAATACTTAGTACAAGCTTTTATTTTTTAATTGTGTTGCTTATCACATATCTTGTCATTACCTTTGTGGGGCAGCGTACCAGAGTAAGTGGTGAGTCCATGACGCCTACTTTACAGGAAAATGACAATCTGATTGTGGATAAAATAACTTATCGGTTTAAAGACCCGGAACGGTTTGATATTATTGTATTCCCCTATAGGTATAAGAAAAAGACTTATTATATCAAAAGGATTATCGGAATGCCGGGAGAGACCGTTCAGATTGACGAGCAGGGAAATATTTTCATTGACGGTGAGATTTTACAGGAGTCCTACGGCAAGGAAGTAATCCGTTATCAGGGCAGGGCGGCGGAGCCCATTACTCTTGGCGAGGATGAATACTTTGTTATGGGCGATAACCGGAACGGAAGCTCGGACAGCAGGGAAGAGGATGTCGGGAATATTTCAAGAAAAGAGATTATTGGAAGAGCATGGGTCCGGATTTATCCCTTTGATAAATTCGGGGTTTTGAAGCACCAGTAACAAAAAGAAAGCGCGGATAATTCCCTATGGAAAAGTGGAGTGGATAAAAATTGGAAAAGAAAATAAGCGAGATAAAAGAAGCTTATCAGGCAGCAGAGATTCATATGCTGCCTGAATTTGTAAGCGCCTATAAAGAAGATGAAAGACCCGGAGTGGCAGCTCTTGTAAAAAAAGCCAGGAAACGGATGGAGGCTCTGGAAAAAGAGCTTGCCAGAACCGAAGCTTTAAAAGCATATGAAAAGAAATATGAGTCATATGGATATATATGCGGGATAGACGAGGTTGGAAGAGGACCGCTTGCCGGACCGGTAGTGGCAGGAGCCGTTATTCTGCCAAAGGATACGGATATCTTATACATTAATGATTCCAAAAAGCTTTCGGAGAAAAAAAGAGAAGAGCTTTATGAAGTCATTATGGAAAAAGCCGTGGCAACAGGAATCGGCTATGCTTCACCGGAAAGAATTGACGAAATCAATATTTTACAGGCTACCTATGAAGCAATGCGGGAAGCTATTCAAAATCTGGCAGTTGCACCCGATATATTATTAAATGATGCAGTTACCATTCCAAAGGTTACCATTTTGCAGATACCCATTATTAAGGGGGACGCCAAAAGCATTTCCATAGGGGCGGCAAGCATTATTGCCAAGGTCACAAGAGACCGGCTGATGGTGGAATATGATAAGCTCATGCCGGAATACGGCTTTGCTTCCAATAAAGGCTATGGTTCAAAAGCCCATATTGAGGCATTGAAAGCAAATGGTCCTTCGCCGATACATAGAAAGAGCTTTATTAAAAACTTTATCTGACTGCACCGTCATCTAAATTGTGAACCCGGGTGTTTCAAAATCGGTTAAATAAATCGGTTAAATAATTCAACAAAGCGAGGAAATTATATGGGATTTGATTTATCAAATTTGTTTTCCTATCATACAAATAAAGAAGCTTACGGCACCGGGACGGTGTCAGAGGCAGACAGCAAGGCTTCCTCAAGGGAAACAGACCGTGTGCTGACCGCAAGGGAGCTGTCTGCATTTACAAAGGGAAGCAGCGTGACGGGACAGGTAATTGCCATGGAAGGAGATATGGTAAAGCTAAAGCTTTCCGATGATGCCTATGTCAATGCCAGACTGGAACAAAAGCTGCAGGTAATGGTAGGGCAGAGGCTGACCTTTGAAGTCAAGAGCCATTCAGGCAATACCCTTTCCCTAAGCCCCCTTTTTACCAATATGAATACCGGCACCACCGTAATAAAAGGTCTGGAAGCCGCCAATATTCCGGTGAATGATGCAACTGCCTCCATGGTTACTGCCATGATGGATAAGGGAATGTCCATTGATGCTGCTTCCCTGCAGAATATGTTCAGGCAGGTCATGTCATTTCCTAAGGCGCTGCCGGCGGATCTGGTGGAAATGAAACAGTTGTCCATTCCTATTACAAATGAAAATATTGCCCAGTTTGAAGCATATAAGAATTTTGAACACCAGATTCTTTCGGGAATTGAAGAAATTGCCGGAAGTCTGGAACAGACCTGTCTGGACATGATAAAAGCAGGAGATGCGAAACAGGCAGCGGCTATCTATAAAGAGGTGACAGCCATGCTTGCAGAAGGAGAAATGCTTCCGGCACAGACGGAAGGCTTTATTGGTGATGTACTGGAAGGGGAAACAGCTGTTTTTGAACAAGACAGCCAGACGGGAAAGATTCTGATTAAAGAACCGGGAATGGAAATGGTTTTGCCGGGTACAGGGGAAAATGAGAATGCAGCGGTAAAAACCGGCTTGGAGTCTGTGGAAGCTTTCCTGACAGAAGAAATGCCGGCAGCATCCAAAGAAAACGAGGTAGCCTTTGCTAATAAAGCGCCGGCCGGGGAGTGGCAGCTTGGCAGTTTGTTAAAGGAATCGGAAAGAGCGGCATTTTCCAGACAGCTTACAGAGCTTGGAGTTTCAGAAAGGATTGCGTCTCAGGTAAGGGAAGGGACCATTTCCTACAAGGAGCTTTTTTCTGTACTGAGCAGGATTTCGGAGGAAAAGCAGCAGGCGGAGCCTTTGCAGAAATTGTATGCTTCAAAGGAATTTGGGACATTGGTTAAAAACCGGATGATGAAACAGCTTTTACTGGAGCCGGAAACAGTGGGGAAAGACGGAAAGGTTTCCGAGTATTATGAAAAGCTGCGGCAGCAGACACAGAGGCTGACAGACACCTTGTCCACCATTGGCAAAGAGAATTCCAATCTGTTTAAAAGCGTGGACAGCCTTCGTCAGAACATGGATTTTATGAATCAGCTCAATCAGGCGTTTACCTATGTGCAGCTGCCCCTGAAATTCAGTCAGGGAAGCGGACACGGGGACTTGTATGTATATACCAATAAAAAAAATCTGGCAAAGGAAAACGGCAGCATAAGCGCCTTGCTTCATCTGGATATGGACAATCTGGGCCCTGTAGACGTATATGTGACTATGACGGGCAGCGAGAAGGTCAACACCAAGTTTTATTTAAGGGATGACGATATGCTTTCCTTTATAGAAAGCAATATCCATATTTTAAATGAGAGGCTGGAAAAGCGAGGCTATGCTTTAAAGACAGAGGTAACAGTGAAAAGCGGAGAGGAAAAAAGCTTTGCGGAGCGACTGGCAGGGGAAGAAGAGGAAGATAAGCGCATGCTTCTTTCCACACAGGCTTTTGATGTAAGGGCATAAGGAAAGGAAGCGGGCATATGGAAGAAAAACCAAAAAAAATAAAACAGGCAATTGCCCTGGAATATGATCCTTCTGAAGAAGCTCCCCGGGTAATTGCTTCCGGAAAAGGAGCGCTGGCGGAAAGGATTTTACAAAAAGCCAAAGAGGAAAAGGTTCCCATCCACAAGGATGATAAGCTGGCGGACACTCTGGCAAGGCTGGAAATCGGTGAAATGATTCCGCCGGAGCTTTATGAGGTTGTGGCGGAAATACTGGTATTCGTGGACCAGATGGATAAAATACGGGCAAAAATGAAAAAATAGCCATGCCTGCAAAAGCACAGGGACGGTACGGAGTGCAGGAATACTGTATGAATAAAAGAAAAGTAGGAAAAGCTTACGAGGAAAGAGCGGAGAAATACTTAAAAAAGCAGGATTTCATCATTCTGGAAAAGAATTTCAGAGTGCGTCAGGGTGAAATTGATTTAATCGGATATCATAAGGGAGCATTGGTGTTCGTAGAAGTAAAATACCGGAAGGATACAGGGAAGGGGCTGCCGGAGGAGTCTGTGACAATTGCAAAGCAAAGGCAGATTTCTAAAGTTGCGCAATTTTATCTGATGTGCCATCCCTTACCGGAAAATGTGTGCTGCCGTTATGATGTGGTGGCAATCTGCGGAGAAGAAATTACATGGTATAAAAATGCTTTTATGCACCAGTGGAAAAATTAAGCAATGTAAAATTAAGCAATGGAATGTTGACGGAAAGTGAGAAAAATCATGAAAGAAGAATTATATCCGGTAATCAGACAGGAAGAAAAGCCAGTAATGATACAGAACAGGGCGGGGGATATGGAATATCTGACTTTTCCCATGCTGGATGAGATTCCCTGCATCAGACATTTGTTTACTACCCGTCTGGGAGGGGTCAGTAAAGGAATGTTTGCTTCCATGAATTTAAGCTTTACAAGGGGAGATAAAAAAGAGGATGTGATGGAAAATTTCCGAAGGGTTGGCAGGGCGCTTTTTGCAGAGCCGGAAGCGTTTGTGTGTTCAGACCAGACCCATACTGTCAATATCCGGGTTGTTACAAAAGAGGATATGGGAAAAGGGCTTGTGCGGGAAAGGGATTATAAGGATATTGACGGTCTTATTACAAAAGAAAAGGGAATTGTACTGTCTACTTTTTATGCGGACTGCGTTCCCCTTTATTTTGTGGACCCTGTGAAAAAAGCCATAGGTCTGTCCCATTCCGGATGGAAGGGAACTGTAGGGAAAATGGGTCCCGAAACTGTCCGGAAAATGCAGGAGGAGTTCGGTTCAAAGCCGGAAGAACTGATTTGTGCCATAGGACCGTCTATTTGTAAGGACTGTTACGAGGTAAGCGGGGATGTGGCTGCCCGTGTGGAAAAGTGTTTTTCGGGAAATAAAAAAATATTGGAACAGGTTTTATTTCCAAAAGAAAATGAGAAATATCAACTGGATTTATGGAAAGCAAACAGATTTCTCTTAGAAGAAGCAGGAGTAAAAAGTGAGAACATCCAGATTACGGATATATGTACCTGCCATAACCCGAATTACTTGTTTTCCCATAGGGCTTCTATGGGAAAACGAGGTAATCTGGGGGCATTTATCATGCTGCTTTAAGCATGAGCGCCTGTTCAGGCATTCTGATTTCTGCCGATTAAATTGTAGAACGTCAGCAGGTAAATACCGCAAATGCCTACAAGGGCATAGATAATTCTTGACAACCATGTCATATTTCCTAAAATCAGGGAGACTAAATTGAAATTAAAAAATCCCACAAGTCCCCAGTTAAGTGCGCCTATGATGACTAAGGTAAGCGCAAAACAGTTTAAACCTTTATTTCCCATAATTAAAATCTCCTTTCATAATGGAAAGTGGCACTATTAGTATTTCATAATTTTTTGTACTTATGCAAAGAAGGGACTGATAATTTAAGAAAATTTTAACTATTTTAATACTTTTTTCCTAAACTCTATATGTTTCAATCAATTTATATACTGTTTGACTTGGCAGCAGTATATTTCAGGGAGGTAAGAAATTTGGCAAATATTTTAATTTGTGATGATGATAAAAATATAGTGGATGCCATCAGTATCTATTTGTCCCAGGAAGGGTATACCATTTATAAGGCTTTCGATGGTGAAGAGGCAATCCGGATTTTAAGGGATAATGAGATACATTTATTGATTATTGATGTTATGATGCCCAGACTGGATGGAATTCATGCCACACTTCAAATTCGGGAATTCAGCACGATTCCTATTATCGTGCTTTCAGCGAAATCGGAGGATGCGGATAAGATTCTTGGGCTGAATGTAGGGGCGGACGATTACGTGACGAAGCCCTTTAATCCTTTAGAGCTGGTTGCCAGAGTGAAATCCAATCTGCGAAGATATACAAAGCTTGGAAATATGGTGGAGTCCACTAAAAATGTATACAGAGTAGGCGGGCTTGAAATCAATGACGAAACAAAGCAGGTTACGGTGGATGATGAACCGATTAAGCTGACACCTATTGAATACAGTATTTTACTGCTATTGACCAAAAATGCAGGAAGGGTTTTTTCCATTGAACAGATATATGAAAACATCTGGAATGAAGAGGCTATTGGAGCGGATAATACAGTGGCAGTACATATCAGGCATATTAGAGAAAAAATAGAAATTAATCCAAGGGAGCCCAGATACTTAAAAGTAGTGTGGGGAATTGGATATAAAGTGGAGAAGCAGGAAACATAGAGGCCGGTTAAAAGGCAGGATATGGAGAAAAGTATGAAAAGACATTGCACATTCGGAAAAAAAACCTTGGTAATTGCCGTGGAAATGCTATCTATTCTTGGGATTATCGGAATTGCCAGCTTTATGTTCACAAGATGTATCGTGGTGACGAACAATAAAAATTACAGTTTTTTGATTAATCCCTTTGAAGACGATGATTATGAGGATTCGGACAGTCTGGCGGAAATGTTTTCCAGTGATTCTGCAGACATGATTTATTATCTTGCATTATGCCAGCAGTTTGAAACGGATGGAGAATTTGACAAAGAAAAGACCATTGACTTATTGGAGTATTATTACAGAAAGCAGCCCGGAAGCATGAAAGTTTCCAGTGACGGTCAGCTCGTTTATAAGGTACAGGACCTGATTAACTGGGGAAATACTTATGGAGTGGATATTCAGGACGGAATAGTGGAAGAAAAGTATTATCCGGCAGACGGCAAAAGCATATATGAGAGAGACCTTATGACGATTCTTGAAAATTCTCTCCCCAATGGAATCAGTGGATTCCAACGTCTGGATAAAACCAGTGCTTCTACGGATGCTGCTGCAAAACAGGTAAATGCTGCAGAAGAAGAGAAACAGGCTCAGGATGAAACTGCCGGTGCAGATATGATAGTGGAAAATGGGGAAATAAAGGCGGATGAATTTTCCTCAGTGCCGGAAGCGCTGGATTATTTGATTTTATTTCTGGAAAGAACCATGGATTCTCTTTCCATGGAGGAATGCCAAAGGGGAGTGAGGGCTGTTGAGTACCTGAAAAACGCCGGATATTTCAGTGAAAAGCTGGCAGAAGAAATAAGTTGGAAAATGCAGGAAAAACTGGATGATGAGGCGGAGGAAAAAGAATTCCTGTTTCAGATTGCATATGAAGCTGCAGTGCTGACAGTCGGAGCAGGTGATGATTATGCAACACAGACATATAATGTTTTTGCTGAAATACTATCTTCTGTTATTTCCGATTTGAAGATTAATTATGAAAGGTATCAGGATTATCGGGATTATTTTGTGATTAATCAGTTGAATTTTAAATATTTATATCTGCCGGGAAAGGGAAGGGAATATTATAGTAATCTGGAAATTATAAATAGAAACCAGGCGGGAAGGATTGCCGGTTATTTTGACGAGAGCATGGCAGCCTGTGCAATTATTGAACCTACCACA
>CANCYR010000031.1 GCA_947382355.1 uncultured Lachnospiraceae bacterium | reverse complement strand
TATGAATATAGTTTTGCATTCTTTGAACAGCTTCTATATGCTCTTCCAATTTATTCACCGCCTTATAAAAACAGAATACAGTATGCTGAAAATGGAGTCTCGACTTTATTTGCTATTTATGAGGTTTCTCTGCATGTCTTGCATGCCTGACTCCATTACGGCAATCATCACCTTGCCAAAATCCGTTACTCAACCATGGCAGAATATGGGCAAACCCAGTCTCTTTTATGAACTGGTATCTGTCCTTAACAGAGAATGGATAATCGGACTAATAATTTAAAATGATTGTTTCTTTGAAAATCTTACAGAATAAAAGTATCTTAGCATTTTGAACTAATTTTTGCAATAATTTCAAGTCGCTAAACAGCTGACGAACAACTGATTAAAAAATTCTTTTTTGATAATAGCTGTTGAAATTTTGCACATTGATGTTATAATAAAAGAAACATATGTTCTGCACGTAAGTCCAGCTATAAAAAGGTAAAGGCAAAAGGAAAAACTATTTCAAGCTATTATAAAAATCCCAAACGAATGATTGGAAATACTGGATTCACCCATATCAATATGATATACTTTGAGGAACCACATGGAGGAAGGTAAAATGGCAATTGAACAATATACAGAGAGTCTGACCCTTAGGGAAATGAAGTGTGCGATTGGAGAAAATCCCTTTGGTTATGTGTTTCCCCAGGGGGATGTTTACGGCAGCGGTCTGGGAATTGTGTTGACGCCCCAGCATCTGACAGAATTTATGTGTGACCTGGCAGGTGTCAATAAAAATAGCCGGGTGGTGGATATATGCTGCGGTTCAGGCTCTTTTTTAGTGACGGCAATGAGCAGGATGTTTCAGGAGGCGAATCCGGAGGATGTGGAACATATTCGGGAGGATGGATTGTATGGCGTTGTATTTGATGATGGGCTTTATACACTGGCAATTGCCAATATGATTATTCGCAAGGACGGTAAGTCTAATATTTACAAAGGAGATTGTTTTAACGAAAACATTACAAATGAACTGAAGGGCAAAAATATAAATGTTGGGTTAATCAATCCGCCGTATTCTCAAAAGGACGTGGTGGAATTAGAATTTGTAGAGCATTTGCTGGATATTTTGGCAGTAGGGGGAACTGGTGTTGTTGTTGTCCCCATGAGCTGTGCAATCGGGACGAAATACAAAGAGGTGAGAGAGCGCCTGATGAAAAAGAATACATTGAAAGCCGTTTTTTCCATGCCCGATGATATTTTTTATCCTACAGGAACGAATGTATGCGTCATGGTGTGGGAAGCCCATACACCCCATGATATCACGCAGGAAACTTTTTTCGGGTATTGTAAGGACGATGGATTTGTAAAGAGAAAGAAGCTGGGGCGGATAGATGCATCCGGCAGGTGGAAAGACATAGAAAGGCAATGGTTAAGTCTGTACAGAAACAGAGACGTAGTCGACGGATTATCAGCGAGGCATTGCGTTGATTATCAGGATGAATGGTTATGCGAGGCATATATGCAGACTGACTATTCAAAACTGACACAGGATGATTTTCAGCAGACGGTAAACGATTATCTGGCATATCTGGTAAAGTGTGGTGAAATTCAGTTACTATTGGGAGCCAAATTGTATTACGGTAAATTATAACGGAAGCGTTGGAGAAGCATTTTATCAGGCGCAGCCTTTTTGGGCTTCTGATGATGTGAATGTGTTATATGCCCGAAAATACTGGAAGATGAATAAATATATAGCCATGTTCCTTATTACGGTAATAAGGGCAAATAAATATAGATTCGGATATGGCAGAAAATGGACTATAGAGAAAATGAAAGAAACGGTATTGAAATTGCCATGTACAAAAAATGGTGAGCCGGATTTTGTATACATGGAAAATTTTATCAGGAAGCTGCGGTATAGTGATAGAATTTAGCGGGTAAGAGAATAAATGCAATCGATAAAAATAAGGAGCATACCCCGAAATGCAAATACGAAAGCATTACATAGACAACCTAAGAACCCTGGCAATACTTCTGCTTTTCCCCTTCCATGCCGCACAAATATGGAGCGGCGGCGAATATGCCGGATTTTATGTGTATTCCCATACAAACAATGTTCTGTATGCCTTTTCCACTGCCGTATATCCATGGTATATGACCCTTCTTTTTACCCTGGCAGGAATGAGCAGCAAATATTCCCTGCAGAAACGTACTAATAAACAGTTTATTGCAGAACGTGTGAGAAAACTTATAATTCCATTCCTGTTTGGCCTGCTTGTTCTTGTGCCTGCCATAACATATACCGGAGAAGTCTATTTTAATGGCTACAGCGGCACCTATCTGGGGCAGTATCGTTTGTTTTTTTCCAAAATAAGTGACCTGACCGGCTACAAAGGCGGATTTACTCCTGCCCATCTTTGGTTTTTGCTGTATCTGTTTTTTATTTCGCTTTTGTCCCTTTTCGTGGTGGGCATTTGGCAGAAATGGATAAAAAATTTAAAGGTGAAACAGATTCCATACTGGGGGCTGGTGCTTTTGTTTGTTCCCGAATGGCTTATGCTGTATATACTCAATATTGGCGGCAAAAGCATGGGACAATTTTTCTTTTTATATATGGCGGGGTATTTTATTTTATCCAGAGGGGATATGGAGCAAAAGGTAAGAAATTATCGTTTTGTAAGCCTGATTCTTGCGCTTTTGTCAGGAACCGCTTATACGTATCTTTATTGCTTTGCACAACTGCGCAATGAACTTGGAACGGGATTATATGTATTTTTCGGCTGGACTGGAATCCTTACACTGCTGGGATTTGGACAGACGATTTTAAATGTCCAAAATCAAATCAGCAGCTATTTTGTCAGGGCTTCCTATCCTGTTTATATCATGCACATGACAGTGCTGGTAATCGTTTCATACTGGACATTGAAGCTTTCCATTGGCATTTGGGGGCAGTATTTTCTGATTATTGTTATTTCATTTATGATTACGGTTCTTCTCTACGAAATCATAAGAAGAATTCCGTATATTCGAGGGCTGGTGGGAATCAGTAAATGAGAAATGGAAAATAGAAATAGCACATGAAAGTTATGAATAAATTTGTACAATAGAACTGAGAATAAATATGCCTGTTATCCAAACCGTATAAGGATAGCAGGCATTTTATTCCCGCGAGCAACGAGCCAGGTGATTGCGTGCAAGCATTTGGCGACTGTCGCAAGGGTCAAATACCCCGCCCCTTGGGGCGTTTCAAGTTTGATGTCCCATTGTTTGCGGCGGGGTCTTTGACTTCGACAGGCGGGCTGTCCTGTTATGCATGGGATAAAACAGGAAACATCAGCCTATCCCGCTCAATACATTTCAGGTCTTCTCCTAAAATAAATAATGTGCAGTCTTCTTCCTCACGTTCCCTTACGAGAAACAGTTCCTTTTGCACCGGCGAAAATCCAAGCACCATTTCCTCCACATGTTCCCCAAAGGATTTGGAAAGGCGCATCATGTCCGCTTGTTGCTTCCCGAAAATCTGATGAATGAGCAATGTGTTTTTATTTATTTCGGCAATTACATAAATATCCTCTTCAGTCAGATAAAAAATGTGCTCATCATATCCGAAAGCCATCCAAAACTGATAGAGTGAAAGATTCTGATTCATGTACATGGCATCATTTTTGTTTGGAAATTCAGGACTGATGGAATAGTCCTGAATGAAAGAATAAAGCCGCAGGCAGTTTTTTTCCTCTGACATATCCACTTTTTTCATGGAGTAGGGTGTAATTTTTTCCTGTTTCTTACAATGCAAATAATACTCATATTCTTTTGCAGGCTTAAAGCCGAATTTAGGGTAGTAGTCCAAAACCTCATCATTTGCAAACAGATAGATGCCATCTGCCCTGCCTGTATATTCATCCAGAATTTGTTCCATAATTTCACGATTCAGTCCCTGGTTACGGCAGGCTGGAACTGTCATGACAGTTCCGAGCTGGATGTAATTTTTCTCCGTTCCGCCCATATCAAACTGCATTAGATTTACAGATACATTGGAGATTACTTTTTCTCCGTCCAATAATGCATGGGGAATATAATAGTCCCCCCAGTGTCCTCTGGCATACCACTGGGAAAAATCAAAGCCAAATGTGCTGCGGGTCAGTTCGTTGAAGGATTCCCGCAAAACAGGGTTATTCTTTACTGTTTTGGAATAGTTGTATTGCATTTTCCGTTCTCCTTTCACAATCCTCTATTGTATTAAGAGTATCAGACTGCCAAAGCTTTTTAAACCTCAAGTTTTATTATAAGAAAAAATGAGCCGATCTGATGGAGAGGCAGGCGGCAGAAGGATGCGGGAGCACGATTGGTTCTTATATTTTATCAGGCAACCTTTATAAGCCGTATTTCAGTAGCATAAAATTTATTTTTTTCAAAGTGTCCTTTCATTTCAACAGACATATATTGTGCCAAATCTGCAGGAACGGCTTCCGTGTCTTCGCTTCTGGCTCCGTTTTCGTAAATTGTCCTCATATAAAAATGAGTGCTTTCATCATAGATGACAGGAATGAGTTCAGAGTCGTCTGGTTCGTAATCGCTTGAGGGACTTGCTGAAACCGATGCATCATCCTCCATATAAGTCTCACTTTCGAGAATATAAAATCTGTCCTCATCTAATTTCCATATGCTGCCAATGAAATCCGCATCAACGCTTTTAGCAGTTTCCGGGTCAAGAACACTCCATTTTTCAGATTCGGTTTCCTGTGCTTCTGTTTCACTATCGGCATTGTTTTGGGCAGCTTCCTGCGAGGGTGGAGCAGAAATGTTTTCCGGTTCATTTTCTGCGGGAAGCTGTCCATCCTGCTGTAAACTGTCAGAAACCTCATTTTTGCCGCTGCAGGCAGTAAATGCCATACATATGCTTAAGGTGCTGACCGTACATAAAAATCCTTTTTTGATATACGTTATAATACTGTTTTTCATTCTTGAAATCCTCCTGCTATTTTTTTGTAACCAATTATAGCAGGCATGCCTCTAAAGTTTCTCTAAAAACAGAATGGATATAAACCGAAGCTTCCAAGATAAATATTTTTACCTCAAAATGTTTATGGAAAAAAATCAGGCTGCTAAAGCTTTGTCCTCATGTTTCCAAGGTCCATTTACATAAAATATAACAGAAAGCCCTGTGGAGACCGTCCATCCAACCGGCCATGCACACCAGATTCCTATATATCCCATATGCTTTGCAAGCACCCAGGCAAGCAATACCCGCAAAATCAAATCGGTAAAGGTGGCTGCCATAAAATGCTTCATCAGCCCGGCTCCCCGAAGAATGCCGTCGGCAGTAAGCTTTACAGAAGCGATAAAATAGAAGGGGGCTACAATGTAAAGAAACTGCATGCCGGATGACAATGCCAATTGGGAGGGCTCATTGATAAAAAACAGTATCAATGCTTTTGCCGCCAGAAGATACAATAATACAATGGGTATACAAAGCAGCCATACCAGTTTGATTCCTGCAAGAAAGCCCTTTCGGATTCTGGATAAAAGCCCAGCACCTATATTCTGTGCAGTATAATTGGAAATTCCATTTCCCAATGTGGTAAAGGAAGTGATTACAAGATTGTTTAACTTAATGGCAGCCGAATATCCTGCAGTAACGCCAACGCCGCAGTCATTGATAACACTTTGAATAATAATATTTCCAATAGAAATAAAGCTTTGCTGTAAGATGCTGGGAATGGCAATGGAGGCAATTTTTTTAAAAGCAGAAAAAGAATAGAGCTGTATTTTCCCATCTGTCGGTATGGCTTTCAGCCTTTTTAAGACTACGATAACAGCCAGCACACAGCTGATGCCCTGACAAAGAAAGGTAGCCCAGGCAACACCTGCCACACCCATTTGAAATACAGCTACAAATAAAATATCTATCAGGATATTGGAGCTGGAGGAAACTGCAAGGAACAAAAAGGGAGTTTTGGAGTCCCCAAGAGCCGAGAAGATTCCTGTTGCTATATTATAGAAAAAGAGAAAGGGAAGTCCCCAGATATAGATATCCAGATAAAGTCTGGAATCCGCAAGAATTTCTATCTGGGTATGTATCATGGTAAGGAGATTGCCGCAGCAAAGAATGCCAAATACCATCAATGCTGCACAAAGCACCCCGCTTGAAATCATGGCGGTATACACAGAGGTTTTCATATCCTTATATTTCTTTGCGCCAAACAGCTGGGATACGATGACAGAGCAGCCGATATTGCATCCAAAGGCAAATGCTATAAAAATCAGGGTGATTTCATAGCTGTTCCCAACTGCCGCAAGAGCATTTTCTCCTATAAATTTTCCGGCCACAAGACTGTCTGCAATATTATAAAGCTGCTGAAACAAAATGCTTCCAAACAGCGGCAGACAGAATTTCCACAATACAGTTTCCGGTTTTCCTACAGTTAAGTCTTTATTCATATTACCAGTCCTCCGGGAGTTCTTGATTTTCTTTTCCGAAAGTATTATACTCCCGATAAGGAAATGTGAAAAATGTATAAATGATATTATAGATATATAAATTTGATATGGATAATTACAAAATACCCTGCTTGTGATTTGTCTATCCTGCAGAGTGGAATTGCACCGGCTGGGTGTTTTACAATTATCCCATAAAAATGATGCGCTCAAGGGAGAAAATATGAATGTAAATTATGAATATTACCGGATTTTCTATTATGTGGCAAAATGCAAAAATATAACCCAGGCGTCAAAAGCCCTCCAAAGCAACCAGCCCAATATTTCCCGTGCCATAAGGCTTTTGGAAAGTGAGATGGGGTGCAGGCTGTTAGTACGCTCTAACCGGGGGATTTCCCTTACCCCGGAAGGGCAAAGGCTCTATGCCCATGTAAAGGTTGCCGTGGAGAGGCTTTTGCTTGCGGAGGATGAAATTGCGGAGGTCATAGGCATGAAGGACGGATGTGTGACAATCGGAGCAAGTGAAACGGCATTGCGTATGCTTCTGCTTCCTATACTGAGCCGGTTTAAGAAAAAGCATCCTCAAATCCGCATCCGCATTTTAAATCACCTTACCCTGCAGGCGGTTGAATCGGTTAAGGGCGGGGAGGCTGATTTTGCAGTAGTAACCACTCTTGAGGATATGGAAAGACCTCTTGTTTCCTATCCCGTTATTCAGTTTCAGGATGCCCTGGTTGGCGGGCCCGCCTATGAGGCTCTAAGGAAAAGGGTACTGACACTGGAAGAACTGACCGCTTATCCGGTGATATGTCTGGGCGAAAATACGGTCACCTATGAATTTTATGCGAATTTTTACCGCAGCCATGGGCTGTTGTTCAAACCGGAGCTGCAGGCAGCCACAACAGACCAGATTCTGCCCATGATTAAGCATAATCTGGGAATAGGGTATATGCCGGAGATATTTGCAAGGGATGCCATTGAAAAGGGGACAGTCTATGAACTTTCCCTGTCGGAAGAGATTCCATCCAGACAGATTTGTTTTGTGGAAAATGAGAGGTATCCTTTAAGCATTGCGGCAAATGAATTGAAGTCGCTGCTGCTTGGCAGCGGAGTGAGGTGATGAATGAGAAAAATCAGTTTATTTATTGCGATGAGCCTTGACGGATATATTGCAGATAGTAAGGGCGGTGTTGATTGGCTGAAAGGACAAGGCAGTGATGATGAGAATATTGACACCTATTCTGAATTTGTAAAGAATATTGATACGATTTTAATGGGTTTTAATACTTATCATCAAGTTGTTACTGAACTTTCTCCGAAAGAGTGGGTATATAAGGATTTTACAACTTATGTTATTACACATAAAGATTATAGTTCCTCTGAAAAAATCCGGTTTGTAAATATAAATCCTGTGGATTTGGTAAAAAGTCTGAAAGAAGAAAACGGAAAAGATATCTGGATATGTGGCGGGGCTAATCTTATACAACAGTTAGTAAGTGAGGATTTAATTGACTGCTATTACATTACTGTAATTCCAACACTTTTAGGCTCTGGCATCCGGCTTTTTGAAAATGCAAAGCATGAGATTAAGTTAAAATTACTTAAAACACAGACATATAATGGCATGATAGACTTAATCTATACACGGAGGTAATTTTTGATTTGCAGAACTTTTAAACAGGTGAAATCACAGTGATTGCATGTAAGAATACGTATTTTGATTGCTAAAAGTTACCACATAAAAATGATAGAAATTCTGCCGGTTGCACGTAATAATGAGTGTAGATACAAAGAAAGAACCGCCCATGGGAGAAATACAGGTTCATGCAAGAAGGCAGGATAGCATATGAAAATAGGAGAAAATAACTATATTTAACAATTACAATTGCACAACGAGGATGCATTAATTTATGTCATGGAAGCCTATGGCGGATAATTAAAATCTGTTATCGGCAGGCATCTTTTTTCCATGCCGGACAAAGCGGAAGAATGTTTAAATGATGTGTTGCTCAATATATGGGAACATATCGATTCCTTTGATGAGAAAAGAAATTCCTTTAAAAACTGGGCGGCGGCAATTGCCAGATACCGGGCAGTGGACTATCTGCGAAAATATCGTCAGAAAATACAGCAGATAGATATTGAAGAAGTGGAAATTGCCAAAGAAGATGCCGTGTTAGAAGGGCTGCTTGAGCAGGAAGCATATAGGGAATTAAAAGGGCTGCTCAAATGCCTGAAGGAAAAAGACCGCAGCCTTTTCTGGAAGCTGTATGTTGAGGAGAAGTCAATGGAAGAAATCAGTCGGGAAACGGGAATGGACAAAACCGTTATTTATAACCGGATATCCAGAGGAAGACGGCTCATCAGAAAACAAAGCATGAAGGAAAGAGAGGCATGAAAAGATGGACGAGAAAATCTATGATTTATTAAACAATGTACAGATGAATTTAGATGAATATGAAGAAACAGAGTTATCCTCCAAAGAAAAACAGAAAATCAGAAAACGATTATTACAGAAGGTAAGACATATGAAGAAAAACAACAAAAGTGCTTTTTGTAAAAGGCTTGAAAATAGCGGGAGCAGCGGCAGCGGCATGTCTGGTGATATCCGTTATTGCAGTAGGAACCAACCCGGTAGAAGCAAAGGCGCTTTTGGGCGAGATATATCAGCAAATCATTTCGGGCAGCAGGGATGATAAGGATGCCGGCAGAATTCAGGAGCTGTATAGCAGAATCGGTGCAGAATCCGTACCGGTAGAAGAAGGAGAAGGGATAAAAACAGAGGCGGAATGGGAGAATGTACAAATAGGGGTATCAGATATATATTGTGACGGTTATATGCTGTATTATACCCTGCAGTTAGAGACGGATAACAAGGAGCTTGCAGGGGAAGAAAACCAATATCCTATAGTCTTTGAAAAACAGGAGGATGGAACCTTTACTTCTGTGCAGGACTACAATTTTTTTGCCAATGAAAATAGAAGAACCTATCAAAATGGAGATGTGATTCCCATTGAAATCGATATAACGGCGCTTATGGGATGGGATTATGAAAAGCATGATGAAGAGGGAAATTATGTGCGCACAGAAGCCGTAAACGGACAATGGAAGCTTTCTTTTCCGGTAACGGTGGAAATGGCAGACAATCAGGTGCAGGAAATCAACAAAGAAGATAATGGTGTAAAGGTAGTCAGCATAGCAAGGGGAAGGGCGACTTTGAATCTTATTATAGAGGAACCTGATTATTCCAAAGAGCCCTATAATGATCCATACAATGATCCGGATACGAGCATAAAGGGTTCAGACGGAAAAGACCTGCAATGGCTTTGTAATTACAGACAGATGCGGGAAGATGGAACCAGCATCAGCTATATTACCCTGTTGGATAACGGGGAGAAAAATCTTTGTCTGGAAGTGATGGAAAGGAAACCGGAAGAAGAGAGAAAGCAGATTGCCAGTATAAAGTTTCCGGTTGAACCGTAGGAGATAATGGCAGGAAAATGTGAGCTATAATAAGAGGCAGGGTTCCGGAAAGGAACTCTGCCTTAAAGCGTTTATTTATGAATAGTCAGCTCCAGTGCCTGCTTTCCGGTCATATGTTCAATTTTAAGTTCCAGCATGCATACCGATTTGTAATCCTTATCGATGACATTTTGCCGTTCAGCTTCCCCATGGGCAGGCGCGTATTTTTGTGCCAGCTTTACAATTGCGGGGTATTTCTCTGTTTCATCCTCTAAAACTCGTATTTTTCCAAAGACAATGACACTTTTAAAATATGATGTATATTCTTCCGGGACGATTTTATCCTGCCCGATAACACAAAAAGAAGCCTTGCAGTTTCTTCTCACGGCATCCAGCTTGTGTCCGCTTTTGGCGCAGTGAAAATAGAGGCTGGAATTTTCGGAATCGTACACAAAGCTTAACGGAACCGCATAGGGATAATCATTATCGCCTGATACAGCCAGAATGCCGCAGGTCTCTCTTTCCAGTATTTCCTGGCTTTCTTCTAAAGATAAAGCCTGTTTTTTTCTTCGCATATTTCTAAACATAAACATTTCCCTTTCTTTTCAATAATAAATAAGTAATTGCTCCTGCCAGGCAGACTATGCCTTCTGTTATGGGAAAGGCCAGCCAGAGCCCTGTAGCTTTCGCCAGATAAGATAATAAAAATGCCATAGGTATGATAAGGATAAAGCCCCTCAACAGAGAAAGCAGGTGGGAGGGAAGTGCTTTTTCCGTAGAAGTGAAAAAGGAGGAAAGCAAAATATTAAATCCCGCAAAAGGAACAGCTGTAAAATACAGTTTCAGTCCGGATACGGCAATTGCCTGTAATTGCAGATTCCCTTCACTGTTAAAAATGCCTGCAATAAAACCGGACAGGAAATATATGCCCAGATAAATGATAGCGGACAGGCTGAGCATTGTAAAGATTCCATAGCGCAATGTCTGCATGGCAGAGTCCTGACTGCCTTTTCCATATGCCCTGCTGATAATGGGCTGCATTCCTTGGGCAATTCCCGTATAAATGGAAATTACTACAAGAGAAAGATTAGCTATGATGCCATAAGCAGCAATACCTACATTACCGGAAAGCGTCATGAATATGGAGTTAAAAACAATCATGACGATACCGGATGACATTTCCGCAATTAATGATGGAATTCCAAGGGAAATCACAGAACCTATAATAACTGGCGAGGGCTTTGTCCTCTGAAGATGAAAGCTGTTTTTCTTTTTTATCAGGTGCCTTGAAAGGATGAGCATACTTAGGACAGGAGCAGCTCCTGTTGCCAGAACAGCTCCCAATATGCCCAATTTCAAAGGAAAAATAAAAATATAATCCAAAATAATATTGGAAATACTTCCCAAAAGCATTGCGGTCATGGATAAGCGTGGATTGCCGTCATTTCTCACAAAGCAGATAAAAATATCATTAAACAGAAAAGCAGGTGCAAACAGCAAAATAACCTTTAGGTAAATTTTTGTCATGGCAGCAGCTTCCCCATCAGCTCCTAACAGCATGGTAAGCCTGTCTGAAAAGAAAAAACCGGTCAACATAAATAGAATTGCAAGCAGAGCTCCCATATAAAGCGTGTTTGTAAATATCCGGTCTGAATTTTCGGAAGCTTTTTGTACCTTGACAATGGAATACTTTGTTGCGCCGCCTATTCCGAGCATCAGGCCGCTTCCGTGAATGAAGCTGTATATGGGAATTGCCAGATTGAGGGCGGCAAGCCCGTTTGTTCCAAGCCCTTTGGAAACAAAAAAGGTGTCTGCAAGTATATAGCATGAAAGGCCAATCATCCCAAGAACATTTAAGAATGTATATCTGGCAAATTCCATAAAGCAGGATTGTTGTTTTATCATAATTCCTCCCAAAACAAAACGCCAGAGCTTCCTATCTTCAAAGACCTAATGATAGAAAGTCCGGCGGTTACATTTCATTACCCGGTGGCAAAGAAACAGCCTTGCATCCGGCAGCCTGACGGCAGCCGTGCTAAATAATTTATATCTAATGCCATACTATAGCATAAAGAATGTCAGAAGTAAAGAAAAATAAAAATTAGCTGTTTGAAAATTAACTGTTACACAAAAGCACGGACAATGTTATAAATAATAAAAGTGAAAAATGCCAGTGCGGAAATGACACATATCACAATCAAAGTGATTGTCAGCTTCTTCCATTTACGTGCCCTCAGGGTCAGGAACATTACATCAACCACGTCCGCAAAAAAGAAAAACTGCAATATCACGTGAACAATCATCATAACCTTTGAAAGCGCATTGGATTCTGAAGAAAGGCGCAGATAAGAAATTGTATATGGCGCTCCAAATGCAAGAATAAACCATCCGTAAATAATTCCAAATATGAAAACCATGGGACCGGCAAATATCATAAACGGAACCGGTATAAAGGACAGAAGCAGGAAAATGGTGATGGCAATGCCGCCCAATGCAAAGAACGGAATCATGGTATATTTTACAAGCACTGCAGCATTTAACATAATATTACGGTTTTCCGGTTTGCAAAACTTTATTGCAGCAATTATGTTAAGTATACCAAATGCAAATGGAAGAAAAATCAGACAGGTTAAGTCAATGCCTTCTATTTGTATGGAAAGGTAGGCTGGCATTAAGTAGATGGACAGCACATAGAGCAACGGAAATATGTAAAAGGGATGAAAGCCTTTTGTATGCTCGAAAGTTTGAATTTCGGGCTGCGGAATGGTATTTGTTTCAGGTGTTGTGTATTCGTTCATTTGATTTTTCCCCAAATTATTTTGTTTATTTTTATGTGAAGTGAATGTAAAGACAGTTAAAAAAAGAATGTTTGTATTTCTTATGTGTTATTTTACCATATAAAGGGCGGAAACACCACTGTTTTTAGACGACTTGGGGTAATGGTTGGATTTTCCCTATGCTATAATTTTTTCATAATGAGCAGTACAAATGTGAACGGGATGATAATCAGGAGGGTTTTATGGGTAATAAGATAAAGCTGGCAGCAGGTATTTTATTTCTTTTGTTATTTCTTTGGATTATTGCGGGAGCAATCGATTTTTCAAGGGTAAATGCTCAGAAACCGCCTGTATTTTGCGTGGAAACAAAATATTCCGGGTATTGTCACTATTCCGGCCCGGGTTATTCTTTTGATACGGTGCAAAATCCCTTTTCTAAAACGGTGCAATATGCATTTTACTTATTTGGCATGGAAGTGAACAATAACTTTACCAATTAAAACATTATTATATAGTAAGTAAGAGGATGGAATATGACGATATCATATAATGAAAAAATCATCCAACACAGGCAAATGGATTTGTCAGAGAAAAATGCAAAGGAGAGTGCAGATTATGAATTATGATTACAGTAATTTTTACAAAGGGACATCAACGATTAATAGTTATGGGAACGGTGCATACGAAAAAGGCACTTTGGTGAAATATGAATTTAAAACTACAGAAGAACATGGAAATAAGATTATGGATAAGATGTCTAAGGAAGAGCTTATGAAGGCAATGAAAGACATTGGTTCACAATATGGAGATAATGTAATAGTAGAGTTTTCCGGTGACGGCTTGGCTGCTTTGGCAGAAAGTATAAAGGAACAGAGCAGAAAACAGGCCTATGAGATGACGGAGGAAGAAAAGGCAGTCTGGGAGCAAAAATGCGCAGAACTGGATAAACATATCGTACATATGGAGGATACACGCAGGCTTATCATACCCAATATCCAGACTAATGAAAAGCTTTATAAAAGTCTTGAAAATGCAGACGAAAATGTGGTTAAGGCTTCAATGAACATCATCAGAAATCATCTGCTGCCCCATAATGTGGAAGGGATGTCCGAAGATGAACGAAAAGAAATGATTGCATTTGGCTTGGAAGAGTCGAAATATCTGGCTGAAAATTATCTGGACAAGGAGCAGGGAAAGGAATATCTGGCTGCCATGGAGACAATTGCAAAATATGGCATGAATGGCACTGTCTCCCCGAATGGACAAGTAACATACCATATTGAAAAGGGACCGCTTGTGGGAGCGCCTGATGAATATGTGCATGAAAGCGATATATTAAAAGAAAAAGCACCGGAATTGTACCATCAGATGAAGGACTTGAATACGAGAATCATAAATGGGGAGTCCGGTTGGGGAAGTAGATTTATCGAGCTGCAAAAGCAGATAAGCCAGGTGATGAACAGGGAATCCAATACGCTGGAAAGTAAAACAGGAAAAAGACTTACGAATTATGAGGAGGCTGTTGCACGGTACAAGAGCTGGAAAGAAACAATGGAGAAGACAGAACTGCCGGATGTTTATCAGGGAGTGTCTTATAAGGATGTCCGGGCGTTTTTTGCAAGTCTGAAGAAACAGACAGGCTTATCAGAGGCATGGGTGGATAACAGTGCAAACCGCTTTATGGCCTGGATTGGAATGTAATGCTGTCTTAGTGCCTGTATAAGTGACAGATATATAATATGACGGGCTGCTTTGTACATAAATAAATGGCAGCCGGTTCATATAAACTGGTTGCTTTGCAGATAATAAGTGAAAGGAACGGTATGCATAATGATTATCGATACCCACGTACACATCGGGAACATGCTGAAATTTCAAATGCCGGAAGAAATGGTAATAGAATCCATGAAAAAATACGGCATAGATTATTCCCTTGTTTCTAACATAGATTCCACGGAAGTGGATTTTGACCAGAAGGAAATTCCAAGAAAGCTGCAGATAGACCAGCTGGCTTCTTTAGAAAGAAGCATTCGGTTTGCCAGAAAATATCCGGATAAAATCGGTGTCCTTGCATGGATGAAGCCTTTTGGGGAAAGCATAACCAAAGAGCTTGTGGACATACTGGAAAAAAACAGGGATATCATCTATGGGTTAAAGTTTCATCCTTTTCATTCCAAAACAGCAATGGATTCTCCAAAGGCGGTGCCTTATCTGGAACTTGCAGAAAGATTCCGTTTTCCGGTAGCAGTCCATACCGGAGGCTGTGAAGAGGCGGAGCCGGTTCATGTGTGGAATGCGGCAGAAAAACATCCCGATATTGATTTCATTATGGTGCATATGGGGCTTGGCTCGGATAATCAGGAGGCAATCCGTTTGCTTGGCACTTTGCCCAATTTATACGGGGATACCACCTGGGTTCCTTTGGAAAGTACCATTCAGGCAATCAAAACAGCGGGCAGCGGGAAAATGCTGTTTGGAAGCGACAATCCCATTGACGGGCTGGACACCTATCACAATAATCCAAAAGGGGACATTTCTATTTATCAGGCATATTTTAATGAGCTTGAGGACAGAATCGGAACAGAAAGCTATGAAAATATTATGTATCGGAATGCAGTCCGCTTATTCCGCCTGCCTTTTTAGGGAGGGCGTCAGTTGGCGTGTCAATGCTATGAAATCTATATAGAAATTGACAGGATATTTGTTATATTGTAATTGCCTGATAATGAAAAAATGAATATGCAGAAAGATAAAAAAGAAAAAATAGTATTACGTATATTAAGTATATGTGCGGTGACAATCTGGGTTCCTGTCGTTTGTGTGAAGCTTCTGGTTGATGATGCCATGATGATAGAAAGGTGTCTTAATGGCTTGCTGCTGGGAGTGCTGTGCGGAGGCGGATTAGGAGCCTATACACTCATTGCAAACAGAAAATATAAATTAGTGATGGTAAATGTGCTGGGATTTTTGTCGTTAGTGCCGGTATGTCTGCTTCTGTTGTTGTCTGTTGTGCTGGTGTTCTGATCACTTGCAATTCATGGTAAAGAATGCTGATAGAATGCCATAGGAAGACAGACAGCAGTACTCCGCATGTAACAACAAAATGCCCGTTTAAAACAGGAACCAAATCCTTCATGGATTTTGACCGATAGATATAAGGAATGTACGAATGTATGGAAGGAAGTTGGAAGAATGCTGTCCATAGCAGTGTGCGATGACGATATCAGGGAATGCTCCAATATAGCAGGGAAAATAAAGAGGATTTTGCAGGAAATCAAAGTGCCCTTTATTTTACACCAGTTTTACAGCGGTAAAGAATTGCTAAAGGCTTCGGAAGCTTTTGACATTCTATTCCTTGATATTATCATGGATGGACTGGATGGAATGAGAACGGCAGAATTATTTCGGAAAACAGCGGCTGACAAGCTGCTGATTTTTATATCATCCAGCAGGAAATATGTTTTTGAAGCATATGATGTGGAGGCTTTCTGGTATCTGGTGAAACCCGTTGATGATAAAAAGCTGAAAAAGGCATTGCAAAGGGCTGTGCAAAAGCTGGAAAAAAGCCCGAAAAGCTTTCTCATCGTCAACAAAGAAAGACAAAAGAAGAAGCTGTTTTTAGATGATATATATTACTTTGAAATAAAAGGAAGAATGATTTATGTACACGGAACAGACGATATTTTCACATACTATGAGCAGATTGGAAGGCTGGAGGAGCGGCTTGTGGGAGAAGGTTTTTTCAGATGCCATAAAAGTTATCTGATAAATCTGAAATATGTGAACACATACAACCGGCAGGAGGCTGTTTTGGACAACGGGGAGAAAATCATGATTGCCAAAAGAAGATATGAGGAATTCGGGAAAGAAATACTTGCCTACATGAAAACAAACGGAGGAATTTTATGAGCTTAGTGACGATTCCATGGGGTGTTTTGTTATCGGCGCTTTGCTGTCTGGCATATGCAATTGCCGCAGGCAGATTCTGCAGACGGTTTCTGGAAACCTCAAAGATAAAAGAAAAGCTGTTTGTTTGTATTTATTTTTGCGGCATCATGGCATTTATGGCTGCTTATGAATATTATAAGCTTCCATATATTGTCTATGGGCTGTCAGAACATTTATTTTTACTGGGAATGACAGCGCTTTTATTTCGGGCGGAGATGGAAAAGAAGCTGTTGACGGCTTCCATATTGATTACGGTCAGAACGCTGGTGTGGGGATTTTGCCAGTCTTTTTTTTCCTGTATTGCATTGGTGTTATTACATGTGGCGAAGGGGGAAACGGAATCCATGATTGCTAATCGGGAAGAATATGTGATTATTTGTCTTACCTTTGCAACAGGCATTTGGGTGATTAGCCTGCTGCCGAAATATTTGAAATCCGTTCTTGACGGAAAAATGAGGAAATGGTATGCACTGTTAACTGCACCGCTGTTGGCAATTGTCATGATTGCGGATATTTCAGGATGGGGTGCCACTTACGGAATTATGGTAAGGGGCAGAGATGACTGGAATTTGTATTACAATCAGATTTTCAGCCATTTGGGAAATTGTGTTTTTACCGCATTGTCCATGTTTGCAGCAGGATTTTATGTATTCGGAATGAACAAAATCTATGTGGAACAAAAGAAAATCGGGCAGTATCAGTCCCAGATAGCAGCTTACAAAATGCTGGAGGAGCAGTACGGGCGGATGGAACGGCTCCGGCATGACATGAAAAACCACATCATAGCATTGCAGGCGCTGCTGGCAGATGGGGATATGGAAAAAACGGAACGATATTTAGGGAAAATGCAGAAAGCCGGGGATATGGAGCCGGGGGAAGAGGCCGCAGGAAACAAAGTGGTGGATGCATTGCTGTATCAGAGCCGGAAAAAGGCGGAAAAAGAGAAAATATCATGGGAATGTGATGTGCAGATTCCCAAGCCCTGTCCTATGGAGGAAATGGACTTGTGCGTGCTGTTTGGCAATCTGCTGGACAATGCCGTGGAAGAATGTGAAAGGCTGCCTGAAAAGGAAAAACGGTTTATAGAGGTGCAGGCACAGCTGGTAAAAAGGTGCTTTTTATTGGAAATAAAAAACAGCACTTTTCGGCAGGAGACAGTGAAAATGGGAACTACGTTAAAGACAAATCCGGATGAACACGGCATAGGACTTGGCAATGTCAGGGATATAGTGCAAAAATACGGTGGAGTTATGGACATGGAAGTGAAAAAGGATGTATTTTTCATTTCCATCCTGCTGCCATTGGATGCCGTACATGACATGGAACAGACTGTTTAAGACAGGAAACTAACAGGCAATATTCCTGCTGCCGAAAATAAGAAGGAAAGGTTATTTCAGCAGACAAGGAGGCGGTTAGAGTATGATGGGCACAAAAACAATGGAAGGTCTGGTAGGAGCAAGAACCAACATGAATATGACGAAGGTTCCGCTGCGGGTATTTAAAGACGCCAGGCGCAGAGGCGATACGGCAACCATGGAAAGAGCCATGGGATATGTAAATGAATTTTCTGACAAGGCAAAGGAATACAAGGAAGAAGCCAGTGAAGGTATGAAGGAGGACGAAAAGGAGGCAAAGGAAAGAGAAAAAGCGGCACGTGAAGAGGCAGTTGACAGGCTTAAGGAAGAAAGTGAAGAGCTGGAAGAAAGAATAGAGGACGACAAAAAGGACAGCGGGGAACTGCTGACAATCAGCCAGGAAGGAAAGGTATTGTGTGAAAATGCCATAAAACAGAAGAATGATAATTCGGAAGGCGGAAGGCCTGCTGTGGGAAAGGAAAATGTCATATACACGAAAACGGGAGAGGCAGATCAGATACAAAAAGGTTCGGAGATATCCGTATTAGTGTAAGGATTATGCATAGATAATTGTGAAACACCTTGTTGCTGCAATTATTGGATAAAAGGTAACAGTTATATAAAAAGGAGGCAACATATCAATGAACATTTCAGGAGTTGAAAACAGCAGTATAAAGCCGCAGGAAGCAGTTTACCGTGATTTGCAGAAAGAGGCCGCAGAAAGCAGGGTGAATCCGGAGGGCGGGAAGGAAAAAGAAGGGGAATGGTCTATAAAGGATGAATATATCCCGGAAGATAAAAAATCCAGAAACCCTGCCGGCATTTATAAGAAAATTCAGGATGAAGACGGAAGACCTAAAATACAATATGTGGATTCCGGACGGGAGAAAAAAGCTGTCAAAAGCTGCACAGGCAGCACCGACCGGGTGGACCGGGAAATCGAAAGGCTGAAACAGCAGAAGGCACAACTGGAGCAGCAGAAAAATGCTGCCAGAGATGAAAAAACGGTAAAGGAGCTGGAGCAAAAGCTGGCACAGGTGGAAAATGAGCTGAGGCAGAAAGACAATGATACATACAGACGTTCGCATATGACAGTTTATGAAGCATAAGGAAAAATCAGAAAAGGCATTTCGGCAAGGATTCCGGACTGCCTTTTTTGGTGTTTGAGAATAGGTTTGTGTTAATGACGGGATGTTATTTTGCAAGAATGATTTTCCGGGAAATACTATAATAGGGATAGCTGCTTAAGGGGCGTACAGAGAGAAGCCTTGTAAAAAATAATAAAAAATACCGGAGGAACAATATGAAGGCAGACGACAACAAAAAGACGGAGCCATGGGGGGATGGCGGTGAAAAAATTCTTGTACATGGCAAAGGCTATGAAAAGATAAAATTATTAGGACATGGAAAGGGAGGCTATTCTTATCTTGTATGGGATGGTGAAACACATTGCGTATTGAAGTGGATTCATCACGAACCATGCAGCTATTATCAGTTTGGAGATAAAATACAGGCGGAGCAGACAGATTATGAAAGGCTTGTAAAAACAGGAATCCGCATTCCCAAAATGTATGCCATAGACAAAGAGAAGGAAATCATCCTTAAGGAATATATAGAAGGTCCCACCATTTATGATTTGGTCCTGTCAGACGGGATGAAGGAGGAATACCTGGTACAAATCAGGGAAATGTGCAAAAAGGTTTATGCTTTTGGGCTGAATATAGATTATTTCCCTACCAATTTTGTGGTACAGAAGGAAAAAATCTATTATGTGGATTATGAGTGCAACGAATATATGGAGCAGTGGAATTTTGAAAAATGGGGGGAAAAGTACTGGTCTAAGACAAGGGAATTTATGGAATATGTGGAAAATTCCGGATAGATAACATGAATGGCACTTCTGTATTCTTGCAGGAGTGTCATTTATATTGTGTGAAATAAAATAATATCAGGTTTTTGTTGACATCTGTATTAGAAAACATTATAATCTTAATGACTTGAACAGAATATTTAGTCATTAAAAGGAGATGATTGTATGCCAAAAATATTTTCAGAACAGGAACGGGAAATCATTCGTATCAAACTGTTAAATGCAGGAATACATGAATTAGAAAATAAAACGTACCGTAATATTGCGGTTGACAGCCTTGCAGCAGAAGCAGGTATTGCAAAAGGGACTTTTTATAATTTCTTTCCTTCTAAAGAAGCATATTTTTATGCAATCATACAATTTATCAAGGAGAGAAACCGAAGCGAGTTAAAAAAGATGCTGCTTTGTGAAAAGGTACAGAGAAATGAAGTTGCGGCCTGTTTGTATCACAGATATACAAAGATAAAAACAGTTTATGACTATTTTTCACCGGAGGAAATGAAAATTATTATGCGTAAGCTTCCGGATGGGGATGAAGCGGATGACAGCGTTGAATTTGCAGAATGGATTTGCGAAAATCTTTCCGTTTCAGAAAAAGAAAAGAAAGCAAAGGTAATTGTGAATATGTGCAATATCATGGCGCTGGCAGCTTCTAATCGGGATATGCTTGAGCCATGTGCATACGAAGAAACAATTCTTGTATTTTGCAATGCCATAGCAGATTATATTTTTAAGGAAGAAAGGAAATAAGCGTGATGAGTCTGGAAAATTTCTATCAAAAATATCCACAGCAGACAACTGAGTTATCTACAGGAAGGTCGTTTACATACCGTTATTATAAAAATCCGAAACCAAAAGCTACAATTGTTCTTTTAACGGGCGGGATAGGTTTATCCGATTTATTCTATCTGCATTTTGAAAGGTTTGCGGAGAAGTTTTCTGTTTTGACCTTTGATTATCAGATACAATTCAAGGATAACAGGGAATTTGCTCAGGCGGTTGCAGAGCTGTTACAAATTCTAAAAGAAAAAGTATGGCTGGTCGGTCAGTCCCTTGGTGGAATTGTTGCACAGATTATTGCAGTAAATCATCCGGAAAATATTGAGGGAATGGTATTGTCAAATACCTGTTCCCTGGCAAAAGATATGGGAGGGGATGCCCGGCTTCATCTGATGAATATAATCAAGAGCCAGCAGAAAGCAAAGAAGCTATTATCGGTTGTCCCGTTTACCCTGTATAAAAAACTTATAAAATGGGCGGTAATGAAAAAGAAAACAGAGGGCTTCTTGCAAGAAGAAAAGTTATTGATGGAAAATCTTTGTAACGCTATGCTGAGGCTTTTGACAAAACCCTATGAATATCATATGATAGATTTTTTAATTGATGCACAGAACCACTTCGGTATGACTGCGGAGAATTTTCAACTGTGGGATGATAAGGTTTTACTGATTTTATCAGAAGATGACAATACTTTTAATCAGCCATGCAAGGACTCTTTGGTCCGTATCATGACAAATCCGACTGTTGTAACAGATATAACAGGCGGACATCTGGCTTTACTTGTAAAATTAGACAAATATGCTGATACTGTATGTGATTATATTGTTGCGAGGACGGAATAGCGATGTGAAAATAGCAAAAAGAACCTCTTGAAATTGAAGCAAAGATAAAACAGGCGACGGACGAAACAGTCAGACAGAAAAATAACTGACTGTACCTGCCCCTCCATACGGTTGAACTGCCATTGGAAACATTTTTTCAATCCAAAAAGAAAAGAATTCATGACATTCCTATTATGAATCACAAAAAAATTACGATGTATAAAATAGAAGTCTAAAATGGAGACTTCAGCAATTAGAAGAAAAATGATTCAAATGTTAAAAGTAATAAATAACATTTATATCAGTCAATTATCAGCCGGCATAAGTTAAAGTAAAGCCTGCATACAGGATTCGCAACAAAAGTGTAATTGCATGATTGCATCGTGGCAGAAAGGAGCGGTTATGAATCATCCGATAGAAACCGGTTATGTGCCGGAAGCCTCCGGGCATTATGAGACAGACAGCAAAAAGAAAATAAATACGGGATTTGCGGATAAGCTCAGTGAAAAGGCGGCTGTTTTCACAAAAAATATGACTTTGGGAGAATATAAAATGTATTTCCATGAGAAAGTAAACCGTCTTTATACCCATCCTTCCCAGAAAAACATGGAATGGCTCATAGAAATAACAGATAAGGCTTATGAGAGAATGAAGAACGACCCGGAATATGAAAAAAGAGTATTAGAGGCTATAGCCAGATGCAAAGCCATGGATTTTGGAAACGGAGTGCCGCTGATTGCTTATATCCATATAGACGATACATGGGAAGGATGTCATATATATACCGGAGGAATCAGGGAAAATCGTTTTGGAAAATCCCAGTCGGAAATAGAGCGGGATATACGGGCAGAGAGGAAAAAACGAAGAAAAATGCTGTTGGAAGAGTACCTGAAAAAAAGGGCTGAGGATAAAAGGATTTTGAAAAAGCTTTGGGATAAGGAAGTGGAGGAGAGGAAAATCGAAAGCAGCTGCCAGTTGCAGTCCTTTAGCAGAAAAAGGCAGATGAAACAGGCAGTTAATGCTTATGAGGCGGAAGCCATGATAGAAACCATGGATTTTTGTATTTCCAGATGCGGGAAGCACTGATGATTGATAATGGTGGAGCGGGTATTCCGGTGTCATTGGCAATTTTTCATTGGAGTATGAGGAATAATCATAAAGTTTTATTTGTGGTATAGTTTTATTTATGGTTTGAAATAAGGCAGGTTCATTTGACCCTGTCTTATTTTTTGCCCGGCATGGCTGAACTCTGCCTGATTGCTGCAATATTAAAAAGCTATTATATGCGGTATATTGTAAAATAAAATCAATGAAAGTTTTTAAGATTTCACAAGTTCTTTGTAACCTTTCCGCATTTTCATTTGTATTATTAGTGAAAGGCTTTTCAAGAGAACAAAAGAACAAAGGAGCATGCTAATGAAACCATCAGTAGAGCAGCTAATTGAAAAATACCGGAACAATCTTTATGTTATGGCCTTTAATGTATGCAAAAATACACAGGATGCCGAAGATGTTGTTCAGGATACATTCATTCAGTACTGGTCTCAAAAAAAAGAGTTTGAATCAGAACAGCATATACGGGCATGGCTGATCAGAGTAGCAATTAACAAGGCAAAAAACAAAAATAATACTTTTTTCAGGCGGAATTCACTGCCATTAGAGGATTACATGCAAACGCTGGTCTTTGAGTCAGAGGAATCTTCAGAGCTGTTTGAGGCGGTGATGAATTTACCTGAAAAGTATCGTATAGTGATTCATTTGTACTATTATGAGGATTATTCTGTAAATGAAATCGCAGCTATATTGAAGCTGACCCAGAGTAATGTGAAAGTCAGATTGTCAAGAGGAAGATTGTTGCTTAGAAACACATTAAAGGAGGATTGGGAATATGACGAATAAAGAAAAATACAAAAAGGCATTTTCGGCAGTTTGCCCGTCTGATGAATTTTCTTTGGAGGTAGAAAAAATGAAAAAAATAAATAAACAGAATATATTTAAAACAGTGGCTGCTTCTGCAGCAGTCTGCATGATATTCATGGCAAGCGCTACAGTTGCATATGCCATGGACGTAGGCGGTATTCAGCGCACGGTCCAGCTATGGATACATGGAGACCGTACGGACGCCACGATTCAGTTTGACGGAGATGGAACTTATAATATGGAGTATACAGATGCTGAGGGAAATGAAAAGTCCATGGGGGGCGGCGGTGTTGCTTTTGCAGATGATGGAAGTGCAATTCCTTTATCTGAGGAAGAACTCATGGAAGAACTGATGGCGCCGGACGTGGAATACAAAGAGGATGGCTCCGTCTGGATTTATTGGATGGACCAGAAAATTGACATTACGGATAAGTTTGAAAATGGTTTTTGTTATGTGAAGCTTGTAAACGGGGAGGAGACTTTGTATATGACCGTAAGGTACAAGGGCGGCTATGCAACAAGCAATCATAGATATCTGGGTCCCGATGAGTGGAGGGGCAATTAGAAACTGAATAGAAAACAGGCGCAAAAGACCGTTTGCTCTTTGATTAGGGCAGGCGGTTTTTTGTGTTTTGATATATAACTATTAAATTTGGATAGCTAAAATGGAATAGGCAATGAGAGAAAATAAAAACGTGGTGATGGAGTGGAAAATATGTTGAATGCTATATCAAGCATACATAATACAAAATAGACAAAAAAGCAATAGCTATTTAAAAAATTATGTGATAAAATTAATAAAAGTATTGATTAAGGTGGGATTGAGTATGTTGAGTAAGGAAACTTATTTGAAAGAAGTGGCAAGTGGCCTTGCTTTATTAAGTAAAGAAGTGACTATACTTAATGCTGTCAGTCTCTATGATATTAATATTGTTGCAGAAGATTTTTTTCCGGGCTTGTTGAACCTTGTTTATGGATATAAGTTAGAGAATGCAAATTATTTGGAAAAGAATGCACCAGCTATTGATCTCTTTGACAAGATAAATAAAATAGCTATACAAGTGACATCTGATAACTCCGGCAAAAAAATTAATCATACAATAGAAGAATTTAACGAAAGAGAGTATTATAAAATATATGACAGACTGGTCATATTAATATTAACACAGAAAAAAAGATATACGACAGAATTTAATACAGATGGAAAATTTGTCTTTGACAAAGCCAGAGATATTTGGGATGTTGAAGATATAATGAAAGATATTAGGGAACTGAATACAGAACAGATAAAAGAAATCAGCAGTTATTTGTCAGCGGAATTATGCGATAAATGCCATGAAGTTAAAAAGACGCAAGCCAGTGAGATTGATACAATTATAGACCTGATAGAGTATATTTCGAGGCACAGGAATGTTAAAAAAAGTTAGGATACAGAGATTGATCCTGAGTATAAGATATATAAAAGATTTCGGGAATTTGCAGACAAACTGATTATGGAATATACAACATTATTTACCATTTATGGAGAGGCTTTAGACGTTGTAAATGATACATTGGGCATTGATGAGGCACAGGATATTATTATTATGTTTTACCTTCAGGATATTAGTGTGCAGTTTTTAGATGAAGCAGAGGATGATCCGGTTGTTGCTCTTAATAGGCTGGTAGCATATTTTGCTGAAAAGTTAAGCATTAATGGCAAAAAATATGATCGAGCAGCCATTAAGTTTTATTTAGTAAATGAAATGATTAAATGCAGGGTTTTTCCGAATGAAAGGAGTGAGTATGGTGATAGCAAATAGTAATGCTTTAAAATCTTCTGCAATGTATATTGGTTATCTCATACTTAAGGAGATACAGAAACAGGGAAGAGATAAAGTTTCCATTTACGATGTGTCAAAAGCCTTAAAAAAAAGTGGTATTTCCAATAGCAGGCAGTTGGTTTTAGGACTTTCATTTTTATATTCTGTCAACATCGTAGAATTTGAGGAGGCGAATATATGGGTAAAGAAATAAATCGTATCCGTATTAATCGTCTATATTCCGAAAACGGTGTTTTTAAGGAAATTTTATTTCACGATGGTGTAAATATTATTTTGGGCGAAAAATACGATGACAGCCTTGTTAGGGGACGAAAAACAAATGGTGTTGGAAAATCCATGAGTATAGAGTTTTTGGATTTCTGCTTTTTAAATGATTATGATAAGTCCAGGGTTGCACGAATACCAAAAGAGGTATTTGAACCAGAAGAAAATGTAATGCTGGATTTGGAAATTGGCGGTGAAGCCATTACTATAAAACGAAGCAGAAAAGAGGCGGAAAAGCCAGTAATCATTAGAAATGGCAAAACTGTCTCATTTGATAAAATTCAAGACGCAAGAGACTATTTGTCAGAAATTATTTTTGCAGAACTAAATGGGAAAATGGTTCCTAGTTTTAGGAATCTGTTTTCCATTTTAATGCGTGATGAACGTTCAGAATTTACAGACATTATTAAGTGCCATGATTTGAGAAAGAGGATACCTGATGATTTGAGTGCGCACTTGTTTTTGCTGGGATTTTCTTTGGAAGCATATCGAAATACTTTGAGCAAGATAAAGGAAATTGAAAATGTAACAACAGTAATAACAAAAAATAAAAAAGAATTGACCCAAGAAGGGAAAAAGAAAATTTCTGATGTCAGGGCAGAATTAAACGCATTGGAAGATGAATTGCAAAAATTGGAAGAGGCAATGGAAAGCTTCAAGACGAATGAAACATTCGATTCTATGGAGGCAGAGCTTATTGAACTGGAAAGTTTGCTGGAACAGTTGCGGAAACGACAAAAAGCATTGCGCCATGACTATGACAAAATAAGGAGAATGCCCAAACCTGAACAAATTGATGATAATGAAATAGAGCTGGTATATAACCAGTTTAAAAGTGATTTGGGTGAGGCAGTAGTCAAATCTTTGAATGAAGTTGTGGGGTTTAAAAATAAGGTAGAGGAATTCCAAAGAATGCTGGTAAATCAGAAAGCAAAGGAGTTGGAAAAACAGCTTCAGGAGATTGCGGAACAAATTAGGACAATTGATGATGAATATTCAGAAAAATTAAAGATTATAGATAAGAAGGGAGTGTTGAAGAATTTTAAAACTAGTTTAAAGATATATGAAGCAAAAAAAGATTCCCTTGCTCATGCAAGATTTTTGTTTGAACAATATGAAAAAAATGATAAAAAGAAAAAATTATTGAAATTGCAAAAGACACAAGAAATTATGAAAATTGATAATGAAATTGAAGAAAATAGCAAAATTCTTCAAAACTTCTTGAACACTATTTTAGAAATCCATGAATCAATTATGGGCAACAAAGAATGTTCATTTAGCATTCAGACTGTTGATAACGCAAAAAGTAAAACACCGGTAGAATTAAATTTAAGAATTTATGATGATGGGAGCCATAGTGTTGACAGGACAAAAGTGTTTATTTATGATATGGCATTGTTGTTTAACAGCTTTACAAGGGAAAGGCATCCATTGTTTTTAGTACATGATAATATATTTGATGTGGATCAGGATACACTTGTGCAGTGTTTGAATTATCTTTATATTCAGGAAGAAAGATTTCAAGATTTTCAGTATATTCTCACATTAAATAGGGATAAGATAGAAAATGAGGAACGTAAGAAACTTATTAAGATGGATATTAATTTACACTGCGTAGCTACCTTCACAAAGGATAAAAAATTTTTAGAAAGAAGCTATCAGGAAACTTGATGGATGGGCGTGCAGCGCTGGAATTATTTTTAACAGCTCGCAAAGGTCTATAATGGACATTTGCGAGCTGATTTTTTGTTGTGTGATATTTTTTGATATTAGATAAGTTGCGTAGAGAATAGTAGTTTGGGGATGATAAAGTGGAATTTGCCTATATTAATCATATTTTAAGAATTCATATTTAACAATGTAAATTTAATTGAGGAAACCTATAAAGCATGATAGAATTATTACGATATGCTGGGTGTAGAGCAGAAAACAGAGGATAAAGCTAATGGTGGGGGAGAAATACTCAGGGATAAAATTATAAATGAGACATTTGCTATTATTCAAAATAATAAGCTGTATTATATGGAGCTGCAAACTCAGAGTGTGGTGGATAATGACTTTAAAAAGTTAGTGCTGACATTTCCATTGCAAACCAAAACCCCATATATCATAATCAAAGGAAGGATTTTTCAAAATGCTGATGCAGGTGGCACACGGGAAAGGTATAAACTTCCTGTTGATATTTCTGACATAATAACTCCGAAAACAGTATCGGAAATCATCATATGGGCAGTCAGCGGAACCGGTGATGAGTATATAGACTGGGATGGCAGTGAAGTTCCTGTTTAACGGAATGGATGATTATGAAGAAAATATGAAAAGATTTTTTGAACCATGTTGTGTCTTAGGAGATATGCTTGCACAGAGTGTAAAGTTTATTCAGTCACATAGCGGAAGTGAAAGGAATGGATATAAATATGACACTTGAAAATAAATTAGGCATTACGAATTTGGCAGAGCTTGCACGAGCCGAAGAAAAAATGAGTAAAAAGAAAGCTCTTGAATTGTTTGAAAGCGGATATTTGGATAATTTAGAAGCCGGAACCTATAAAACACTTGCCAAAATCCATAAGTATCTGTTTGGTGAAATTTATGAGTTTGCAGGAAAATTGAGAAATGTGAATATTGTAAAAAACAATTTCAGATTTGCACCGGTTATATATTTGCAGGCTGCTTTGGAAAATATAGACAAAATGCCACAATCTACTTTTGATGAAATTGTTGAAAAGTATGTTGAGATGAATGTGGCACATCCTTTCCGGGAAGGCAATGGCCGCAGTACAAGAATCTGGCTTGATCTTATCTTAAAAAAAGAAATAGGTCAGGTTATCGATTGGAGTAAAGTGGATAAAGAAGATTACCTTCTTGCAATGGAAAGAAGTCCAATCAGGGATATGGAAATCAAACAGCTTTTGAAGCAGGCGCTTACAGAAAAAATCAGCGATAGAGAAATATATATGAAAGGTATTGACTATAGCTATTACTACGAGGGTTATTCCGTTTATAAAATGCAAGAATTATAATGCTATCGTGTATCTAATCGTCGCTACAGAAACCGCAGAATTGGTGATTTTTTAAAGGAATTGCATTTGACAGAAGGAAGAAATACTGGCTTTAAAAAAATTCTGAATGCGCTGGAAGCAAACGGTTCACCAAAGCCAGAATTTGAAACGGATGATACAAGAAGTTATTTTATATCCAGATTGTTTATACATGAGGGATTTATTGATGTACCAAGTGAGGAGCCAAAAAGGAGCCAAAAAGGAGCCGAAAGAAAACAGGCAATTTTAGAGTTTTTGACAGAAAACCCTAAGATGACTCAAACTCAACTCATGAAAGAAATGGATTTAACCAGAAAACAAATACAGAAAGATATAAAAGAACTGCAGGAAAATGGAGTTCTTGAAAGAGAAGGTTCTAACAGGAACGGGCATTGGGTGATAAAGTGATATAGAGAACAATAATAATTTTTAAAATAACCGTTCCTAATGACCACAAAACAACTACAAAACAACAAAAAAGCCCAAAATACAAAGCATACCTCAAAAAGTGCGAATTATACCAGATATGCTGTTTGAACCAAAGGCATATGTGATATGATAAAATACAGGACAGAAACAAAACGAAAGGGCAGGTATGTAAAGCATGTTGGGAGGACCTCTGTATATAGCACTAATCCGATTTATCATAAGCCTGGGAGGGACAATTCTTTTATTTTCCATGATGAGCGATTATAAGTTTAGCAGGAAAAGCATGGCAGTTTATTACGGGTGCTTCAGCGTAGTTGTCATTGGGGCAGCAGGTGTCGGATATGCAGTTTATGGGACAAGCTGCGTAAAAATAATAGCCATGGCCATGTATTTGTGCTTTGCCATTTTTTCCATCTTTATGAGCAGTGACCCGGTCTTTCTATCAATTTATAAGCTGGCCCTTACCTTTTATCTGCTTGCGGTATTTCTCATTGGCGGGATTGAGATTTCCGTTATTTTTTTCCACAGGAATGTGTGGGCAGATATTATCATCCGTATTCTGCTGATTCTGATTATGGCAGGTCTTATTGATAAAAAAATCAAAGGTTCTATCTGGAAATTTGACGATTATGTGGAAAATGAGCTGGACCGGTTCAGTGTTGCCATTATGACAATCAGTATTCTTTTTGGAATCGGCTTTATTTTAAATCCGGATAATAGCATACAGACTCCTTACCGTCTGTTTCAGGTTAGCATGAACTTTTTTCTGACGGGTGCTCTGCAGCTTTTGGTATTCCGGTTGTATCTGCATATCGGCAGGGAGAAGGAGTATCAGAAAGAGAATCAGCTGATGGAGATGAACCAGAGACTGTTGGAGCGGCAGATGGAGCTGTTGGAGGAGTCTGTTGAGGCAGGCAGAAAGATACGGCATGATGTAAGGCATCATACGGCAGTTATAGCAGAATATGCAAGAAGGAACCAGAATGAAGAACTGATGCTGTATTTAAAGGAATATGTAAAAGAAACGGATGGGAGCATACCGGAAGCTATATGCGCCAATAACGCAGTCAACAATATTCTTTCGGCATATACAAGAAAAGCAAAAAAGGAGCAGATAAAGGTTACCCTGGATGTAAAGCTTGGAAAGAATCTGGCGATTCCCAATATTGATCTGGTAGCCATATTGGCAAATGCTTATGAAAATGCTATTTACGGCTGTATGGAAGTAAAAAAGCAGTCAAAAGAAAGGGAATGCTTTATCCACCTGATGCTAAAGAAAAAGAAAAATAAACTGGTTATATACTGCAGCAATACATGCAGGCTGGAGACAGAACTGAAAAACGGACAGCCAAAACCGGAAGCAACAGGCGGCATCGGTGTGCTTAGTATTATAAAAACGGCAGAAAAATTTGATGGAGAATATGATTTTAAAAATGATAACGGGGTTTTCATTTTTCGTCTGATTATGAATATTCCCATAGTGCCCGCAATTTGATTAAAAATAAAGGATAATCTGTAAAATGATGTGATATAATGGGAAGCAGGCAGAAAGGCGGGCAGTTTATGTATATAATAGCGCTCTGTGACGATGAGGCGGAAGACTTAAGAAAAACAGAACAAATGCTGAGTGTCTATGAAGAAAAACATCCTGAGGCAGATTTTTTAATAGAATGCTTTAAAAATGCTGATGAACTGCTTCATATGATTAAAGAAAAAAACTATATGCCGGATTTGATTTTTATGGATATTTATATGCCGGGAAAAATGGGAATTGAAGCTGCAAGAGAGCTGCGGCATATGGGAAATGAGGGCAGGATTATTTTCCTTACCACCTCTAAGGAACACGCGCTTGAGGCTTATGGCGTGGATGCGGCGCAGTATCTGGTAAAGCCAATAACGGAAAAAAGGCTGTTTTCCATATTGGACAGGTTTATGAAAGACGTAGAGGGGGAGCGAAGGAAATACCTTCTTTTACGGATTGAAGGCAGAATTTCCCGGGTGGCATTAAAGGACATGGTTTACTGTGAAGCTCAGGGGAAAACCCAGTGCCTGTATCTTGCAGACGGCACCCAGTGTCTGTTGCGGCTGACCATGACAGAGACCTATGAGATGATTGCAAAATATCAGGAATTTGTCAGGGTAGGGGTTGCCTATATTGTGAATTTGGAGCATGTGGAAAGTCTGAATGCCAGAGAACTGCAGATGGATAACGGAAAGAAAATTTATCTGCCAAGAGGTTCTTACCGGCCTTTAAGGGAAAGATACTTTGAATTTTACTGTGAAGAAGAGGAAGAATGAAAAGGTAGTACATGGGAGCTTTAAGAACAAAGGATGGTCTTAAAGCTCCCATGCTATTTTTAAGCGGTTAAAAGAAAAATTGCCGAGAAACTCTTTTGTATAGTATAATAAAAATATTCTTTTATAAATCATAAAAGCTATCGCATAGAAAGCATAAGGAAAGAGGCGCAAAATGGAAACCAGGGAAATCTTAGAGAAAGTAAAAAGCGGCAGGCTCACCATAGAAGAGGCGGAGCGGTATTTTCAAAGGAAGCCCTTTGAGGAATTGGGCTATGCAAAGCTGGATTCCCACAGAGAAGTCCGCTCGGGTTTTCCGGAAGTGATTTTCTGCAGCGGCAAGCCGGAGGAATATCTGGTGTCCATTTACCGGAAGCTGTATGAAGCAAACGGAGAAGTGTTTGGCACAAGAGCAGATATTCATCAGTTTGAAGCGGTAAAGGCAGCGCTGCCTCAGGTAACCTATGATGAGATATCCCATATCCTTAAGATAGAAAAAAAGCACAAGGAAAGAAAAGGGAAAATTGCTGTCTGCACTGCCGGAACAGCGGATATACCCGTGGCGGAGGAGGCTGCTCAGACAGCGGAATTTTTCGGAGGAAATGTGGAACGGATTTATGATGTGGGAGTCAGCGGTATTCACAGGCTGTTCCATCGTCTGGACGCCATACAGGACGCCAATTGCATTGTGGCGGCTGCAGGCATGGAAGGGGCTCTTGCCAGCGTTTTGGGAGGACTTGTAAAAAATCCTGTTATTGCAGTTCCCACTTCCGTGGGATATGGCGCCAGCCTAAATGGTCTGTCCGCCTTGCTGACCATGATAAATTCCTGTGCCAACGGTATTGCGGTAGTGAATATTGACAATGGGTACGGTGCAGGTTATATGGCTACCCAGATTAACAGACTGGCTGTAAAAGGTGAAAATTGATATGAAGACATATGAAGAAAAATGCAACAGGCTCCATGCCATCATGAAAGCATACACACAACAAAATGCGGCAGTGGCATTTTCCGGAGGAGTGGACAGCAGCCTTCTGTTAAAAATGGCTGTAGTATATGCAAAAGAGCAGGGAACAGCTGTATATGGGATTACAGCCCATACAGAGCTGCATCCCATGAGTGATATAAAAATGGCTGAGAAGGTTGCAAAGGAGACAGGGGCAGAATACATTCTGTTAAAGACAGAGGAATTGAAACAGGCTGATATTTTTCAAAATCCTCCTGACCGCTGTTATCGGTGCAAAAAATATCTCTTTGGCAAAATAAAGGAAAAAGCAGAGCAGTCAGGGGCTGCAACCTTATTGGAAGGGACAAATGCAGAAGACCTTCTGGCTTATCGCCCCGGAATCAGGGCAGTTGAGGAGCTTGGCATAAAAAGCCCCTTAAAAGAAGCAGGTTTCACAAAAGGGGAGGTACGAAAGCTGGCTTTTCAATACGGCATATCTGTAGCAGACAGACCATCAACACCATGCCTTGCAACCCGTTTCCCCTATGGAGAGACACTGACAAATCTTAAGCTTGAAAATGTGGAAAAAGGAGAAGCATTTTTAAAGGCATTGGGATTGTATAACGTCAGACTGCGAATACATGGCAATATAGCCCGCATTGAAGTGGATGAAAAGGATATGGCAGTGCTTTTATTACATAAAAAAGAAGTGGCAGCTTATTTGAAGGAGCTGGGATATTCTTATATTACGCTGGACTTGGAAGGGTTTCGTTCCGGGAGCATGGATATAGGAATCAATGGATAGGGATAAAAAGGAGAACATATGGGAAATACATTATATTTGGAATGTGCTGCCGGTATCAGCGGCGACATGATGGTGGCAGCCCTGTTGGATTTGGGCGCTGATAAGGATGTGCTTATGAAGGCATTAAACAGCATTCCGGCAAAGGGCTTTTTAGTGGAAATCGGCAGAGTGAAAAAGGCAGGGATAGACTGTTGTGATTTTCGTGTGATTCTGGACGAACAGCATGAGAATCATGACCATGATATGGAATATCTGCATGGACACTTTGAGAAACAGCTTGAGGAACATCATGAAGAGCACCATCATCATTGCCGGGAATGGCAGACGGACCAACAGCAGACAGACTATCAACACAAAGAAGAAGCACAGCCAAACTGCCACAATCATAAACACAATCATAAAGAGGTTCAGCAGGAAGGGCAGGGGGAAAATAGCCGGAGCGTTCATGCCCATTTCCATACCCATGAGCATATCCACACCCATACTCATGAACACAGAGGCATTCAGGAAATCCGGCAGATTCTCAAGCAGTGCAGCATGACAAAAAATGCAGGAAATCTTGCAGAAAGGATTTTTCAGATTTTGGCGGAAGCGGAAGCAAAAGCCCATAATGTACTGATAGAGCAGGTGCATTTCCATGAAGTGGGGGCAATAGATTCCATTGTGGACATTGTAGCAGCGGCAGTATGTCTGGATAATCTGGAAATCCATCAGGTAATTGTACCCAAATTATGTGAGGGGACCGGCACAGTAAGGTGTCAGCACGGCATACTGCCGGTGCCGGTTCCGGCAGTTGCCAATATTTTAAAAGCACATGCCCTGAAGGTGGAAATCATGAATGTGCAGGGAGAATTTGTCACCCCTACAGGAGCGGCAATTGTTGCGGCTATCAGAACCGGGGACAGGCTCCCAAAGGAATTTTCCATAAAAGAAATAGGTATCGGAGCCGGAAAGCGGAATTATGAACGGCCAAGCATTTTAAGGGCTATGCTGATTGAAGCGAATTTAAAAGAAAAGGAACTTATTTATAAGCTGGAAAGCAATGTGGATGACTGTACTGGGGAGGCTCTTGGCTATGTAATGGAGCGGTTGTTTGAAGCAGGGGCCAGAGACGTACATTATATGCCTGTCTTTATGAAAAAGAACAGACCTGCATGGCAGTTAAATGTAATCTGCAAAAAAGAAGATATACAGAAGCTGGAACAGATTATTTTTCAGGAAACCACCACAATCGGCATCAGAAGGATGGAGATGGAAAGAACCGTACTGGAAAGAGAACTGGAAACAGTCTGCACCCCTTACGGACAGGCGGTAGTGAAAAAATGCCGGATTGGACAGCAGATAAGGCTTTATCCGGAATATGACAGTGTAAAAGAAATCTGTAAACAAAGCGGCTTATCCTTTCAGGAAGCTTATGAAATGATTGTTGCCCGTTGCAGGGAACGTTAGAAAAAGGCAGGGAGGAAAAGAATATGCATATGGCAGATGCTTTAATCGCCCCGGCTGTGGCAGGAACCATGTATCTTTGTTCCGGAGCGGCTGCGGGATATTCCGTTAAAAAGGTAAGACAGCTCTCAGAACCGGAAAAGATACCGGTTATGGGTGTTATGGGCGCCTTTGTATTTGCTTCTCAGATGATAAATTTTACCATACCGGGAACCGGTTCTTCCGGACATTTGTGCGGGGGAATGCTTTTGTCCGCAATTCTGGGGCCGGAAGCCGGATTTTTGACGATGATAGGGGTGCTGTTCATACAGTCTCTTCTCTTTGCTGACGGCGGTGTGCTGGCTCTTGGAGCCAATGTATGGAATATGGCATTTTACGGGTGCTTTTTGGGCGGCGGCATTATCTGGAAACAGTTTATGAAGAAAGGGATGTCAGGGAAAAAGATTGTTGCAGCATCCATAACAGGATGTATACTGACCTTGCAGCTGGGGGCATTTTCCGTTACTCTGGAAACATTTTTTTCAGGGATTACTGAACTGCCGTTTTTTGTATTTCTTGCGGCAATGCAGCCCATCCATCTTGCAATCGGACTGGTGGAAGGGCTGATAACATCGGCAGTCCTTGTATTCATTTATGAGGCAAGACCGGAAATGCTGTGGGGATATCATATAAATGACAGTGGGAAAGGAAAGCTGTCCCGAAAGAAAACCGCAGCGGTGCTGGCTCTTTCGGCACTGATAATCGGCGGTGCAGTTTCTCTGACAGCCTCTGCTTATCCGGACGGACTGGAATGGTCTATGGAAAAGGCGGCAGGAACCGCGGAGCTTGAGGCTGAAGGAAAGCTTTATGATAAGGCGGCAGGAGTGCAGGAGGCGGTGGCGCTGCTGCCGGATTATCAATTCCGCGGAAAGGAATCGGCAGCAGGAACCTCTGTTTCCGGCATATTGGGAGCAGCAGTGGTGACGGCTGTATGCATTTCAGGCTGTTATGCATTAAAGCTGTTCGGAAAAAGAAAAGAAACAGAGCTAAAACCGGAAAAAGGAAAAAAAGGACATGAATAAGCTTCAGCAGGCAATTGCCATGCTCCATGAAGTGGACAGTGAAGCAGGAAGGTCCGGTGACAGAAGCCGGATACATCCTGCTGCAAGACTGTTTGTGAACGTTTTGTTTATCCTGCTTACAGTTTCTTTCCATAAATATAATATGATGGGGCTGCTTAGCATGGGGCTGTATCTGCTTATAACCGGAATATGGGAAGAGCTTTCTTTTTTAAAAGGATTGAAAAGAATCCGTTACATTTTATTTCTGATAGCGCTTTTGGGAATGGCAAATCTGTTTTTTGACAGAAACATAATATTTCAATTTGGAAGCATGAATATAACAGGCGGCATGATATCCATGGCAACATTATTCATAAAAGGAGTGTTCACGGTATATGCGGCATATTTTTTGCTGATGGAAACCGGAATAGAGGGGAGTTGTGCCGCTCTTGGCAGCTTTGGCATACCAAAGGGCGGGGTGACGGTGGTTTTGCTGACTTACCGTTATCTGATTCTTTTGTTAAAGGAAGTACAGAGGATGCTGCAGGCATATCAGTTAAGGGCGCCGGGACAAAAGGGGATTCATATACGGGCATGGGGCTCTTTTGTGGGATTGCTGTTACTGCGGACCATGGAACGGGGAAAGGACGTATATGACAGCATGCTTCTTAGAGGTTATGGAGGAGAAGGGCTTTGGAAGGAGGCTGGAAGCAGACAGATAAGCAGTGGGCTGAGTGTTGTTTATGCGGCGGCATGGACTCTGGCACTGGGGGCTCTGAGAGTTTTTCCGGTTTTTCAAATAGCAGGAAGTCTGTTTGGATAAAGGGCTGTGGGAAAGAAAAGGAGGTCAGGCATGGCGGAAATAGAAGTAAGCCATCTTACATTTTCTTATGATGGAAAAAGAGACGTGCTTTCCGATATGAGCTTTCGGATTGGGGAGGGAGAAACAGTAGGGCTGATTGGAGCCAACGGCACAGGAAAATCCACTCTTTTAAAGCTTCTTGTGGGCTTATTATCGGATCATCAGGGAAGCATTTTAGCAGATGGAGTAAAGGTGGATAAAAAAAGTCTGGAAACAGTCCGCAGAAAAATCGGATATGTGTTTCAGGATTCCGATAGTCAGCTGTTTCTGTCCACAGTTTATGAGGATGTGGCTTTTGGTCCCCGCAATTATGGATATTCTGGAGAGGAAGTGGAAAAAAGGGTTATGGAAGCGCTTGGGCAGGTGCATATGGAAGAGTACAGGGACAGGCAGATTTACCGTCTTTCCGGCGGGCAGAAAAAACTGGCCTCTATTGCCACAATTCTTTCCATGGAACCAAAAATCCTTTTGTTTGATGAACCGTCTATCGCTTTAGACCCAAGGAACCGAAGGCAGTTAATACATATTTTAAAGGAAATGAAAGGGTTAAAGCTGATTGCTTCCCATGATTTGGATTTGGTTCTGGACACCTGTCAAAGAACGATTCTGATTGCTGGGGGAAGCATTGTTTTTGACGGAAATACAAGGGATATACTTACGGATGAGAAGCTTTTACGGGAAAATGGTCTGGAGTTGCCGTTATCGCTAAGCCGCAGCACATAGAAGGTATAAAAGCTGATAAAACAGAGAGTTTCCGGATGGAAATTTGACAAGCTGCTGTCATGTTATAAGAATCCCTGCCTGTATCTGCAAATCCTGATGGCTGCGTAGCGGCCGGTTCATACGATAACGTTTATGGAAGAGGGAAATGAAGCTGTGGAACAGGGATTTTAAATGTATGGAGCATAAAAAATATAGAAAAGAATGAATCACGGAAAGAAGGCATTGCCATGAATGGAGTTATATATGATGCAAGGCGGGTCAAAGCTTATGAAGGAATGAAAGCGCTGGGCTCTTATGCAGGGAAAAGTAAGGAATTTGTTTCAAGGCTTTGGGAGGCATTGGTCTTGGATGCCGGCATGATGAAAGAATGGATGTACTATCTGGACAACCATGCTTTGTTGGATGAGGTAGTCTGTGAGGGCTATTCTTTGACGGATATGTATGTGTGGCAGATGAAACAGTATAATCTGGTACAGGATATAGGAAAAAATACAGCTGACTGCAATAAAGAAGCACTGGTACTGGATAGCTTTGAAGCCATGGTATGCATGAAAAAGGAACCGGAGATTTATAAGAAGAGATTGGAGGAGGGCAGGGGAATGGACCGGTAATGTTTAAACAGGGTAACAGTTCGGCTCTTTTTCATAACCGTTCAGCCTGCGGGTTTTGGATTTGAGGACGTAGGAACTGGCAGAACATATAATA
>CANCYR010000030.1 GCA_947382355.1 uncultured Lachnospiraceae bacterium | reverse complement strand
GCATTATCATCTGTAAGAGCAAAGACAAGACATATGTGGAATATGCGTTGAAACAATCGAATGTGCCGATTGGGGTGGCGACTTATAAGCTGAGTGAATCTTTGCCGGAAGATATGAAGGAAATGCTGCCGGAACCGGAGGAGATTGTGAGAAGGTTGAGGGTGTTTGAAGAATGTTAGGACAAGTATTTCTATTTTGTAAGAAATACTTATTTAAAACTATATAACATATGTTTTTTAATTGGAATAAAATAGAGTCTAATAAAAATATGAAGAAAACTTATAAGAGTAAACAAAAAACGCAAAGAGTCTATTGACAAAGCCTAGGTAATAAGATATGATAATTTTAGGTGTAATTGAGGAGGGAAATGTATGTCTTTTATAATGTCTTTTTCATATGATTCAAGACCAATACAAACATTGCTAAATCAAATAAGAAATATAAATAAGCCGGAAGGTGTTGATTTGCAACCAGAGTATCAAAGAGGTTATATATGGAGTAATGATTTTAAGGATAAATTGTTATATAGTATCATAAGAAGATATCCAATTGGAAATGTGAGTCTAAGAGTTCGTACTGAAAGAAATTGTAAAGGAGCTATGCAAGAAGTTGTTGATGGGCAACAACGATTAACAACAATATATAAATTTGTAGAAAATGATTATATAATTCAAAGTGATGTGTCCAGACAAATTATTGAATATATCGTAGAGTATATGGGACAAGACTCGGACACTGCACTATTAAAATTAGAAAAGAGATTACATAATAAGGGAAAAATTTCGCTTAGTTTTAAACAGTTGCCACAAGCTATTCAAAACAATATTTTGGCATACAATATTTCTATTACCAATATAGCGAATGCTTCGGACGATGAAATTGCTGAATATTTTAGATATTTACAGAACCAAGAGCGGTTGAGGGCGGGAGAAATTATAAATTCAGTCCCCGAAACGGAGTTGGATAAATATTTAAAAATGATTGATGACATTGATTTAATGTTAGATAAGCTTTCTTTTGCTAATAAGCGCAAACAATTTGATAGAGTTTTTTATAGTATATTGGGTTTAATAGATGGGCAAATCGGATTTGGTGTAACAGATAAAGAGGTCATGAAATTTGTTTCTGATTGTAAAGAATTGAATGAAGAGACAATTAAAAAGGTAGATTCTTGTATTGGTGTGCTAAATGCAATTTCTAGGGAAAGTAATATTCCTGTTAAATATATATCTTGCAATACTAGAGCAATGAAATTCTTGCTATTATTAATTATGCTGTCTTTAGTTGACTTTACAGAGGAATGTAAGAAAAAGCTAAAATCTCTTGATGTTATTAATGAAAAACTTTCAGCGTTTAGTTCCGCAAAAGCGGATAGTGTAAAGAAAGTATTTCATGGATATTCTGAGGCTGTAATTGAAGAATATCGATTGCTTGCATTAATTTCAAAAGGAGGTCATTCATTTAATAGAGTAAAAAACAGAATGGAAATATTGGCATATTATATTAATGATTTTGATAATAAGATTCAGTCATCAGGTATTAAGCCGATTTAACGTATAGGGAATTTCCAAGCTAACTTAAGGAATAAATAGCATGAAATATAATATTGATTAATGGGTTTACTGATGATACAATTACAATGAACATGGTTCTAGTGGTCTAATAGTAGGGCGTTTATCATATGATAAAAGATAGTGGTGCAAATCCACTCTAAAAGTCTATAAAGTTTGTGGATTTTTAAAATGGATTTGCATGGAGGAGTAAATAGGAGTGACGTTAATCGTAGGATGGCTAGCATGTGATCAGAGAGGTCCGTGTTCTGCATATATAGCAAGCGATAGTAGAATTTCAGATAATAGAAATTGTTATGATAATAGCCAAAAGGTTTTTGCTTTAAAAAATACACCTGATATATTGGGATATTGTGGAGAAACGTTATTTACATATGAGATATTAGCTCGATTAACGAATATATGTGATTCAGGGATGTTATTATCTTCGGATATGGATTATCAGGAGAGGAGCGAAATCATTTTTAGTGAAATTCAAAAAGCACATAAAGCATATAAACTTAACAAGAGTGTTATTAGAATATACCATATAGGGCGTAATAGCAAGCGAATTTTTGACGCAAGTTTATATGCATGGAATGGAAAAGAGTGGAAAAATTCTAAGATAGAAACACATTACAATAAATCAATAAAACTTTTTTCTGATGGAAGTGGAAAAAATGAATTTGAAAAGTGTTTTTTGGATTTTAAAGATGGTAATAATGAGGGTACAAGTAGAAATTATTTTCATTGTTTTTGTGACATTTTAAAAGATTCCAAAGATAAACATACAGGCGGAGTGCCTCAATTAGTTGGATTATATAATGGAAATAAATTTAACGGAATGTATCATGGAACAATAATAGATGGACAGGCATATTATCAAGCTTTAAAGATAGAAAATTGTTATGAGATGTCCGATGTAAGGTGGTATAATGAAAATTTTGAAATATGTGATTGGAGTACAAAACAGCGACAAATTGGAGCAATGATACAACCAATATCAAAAAAGGCAACTCCCTGACTCTCCATTCCAAAGAAAAAATAGGGGGAGAGCGAGGTGCTTTATAAAAGGGGGATTTTCCCCTTTTATAATCAGGGTATCTTGAAAAATCAGGATGGAATAAATATTCATGGCAACACTTTGGCAACAGAAAATCAGTAAGCCCAAATATAGTGCATAATTGAAGTATAAACTCGTCAATTAGATATAGAAAATTAAACAAAATAGATTAAGAAATAAACTGAATTTGCCGAGTTCGAGTAGTACAAGCGTATATTATTTATTTTATATGGTAGGTAGTCTAAAGATTGCTTACCATATTTAATATTATTTCAATTGGATTCATGTGCAAAGTTTTTTGTTACCATAATGTTCAAAGATGTAATTGCTAGATGATATAAATAATGAATTTGGATGCAGTGAGATCGAATTATACATGACATAAATTGGTTAGGGGATGAAATTAATGATTTATATTGTTCCGGATAGTAATTTTTTGCATATTTCATATGATAAACGCAGAATAGCCACATATAATCACTTTTATTTTAATCAACCATTTGATGAATTAATAAGTTTAAGAGATTTAGATACATGTAATGATATAGTTCAGGTTCTTGTACCTGAAATGGTTTTGAGAGAATTAGTAGAGCAGAAGGTTACACAATATGAAAAGGATATTGATGTTTATAATATATTAGCCTTACGTATGGATAAACCAAAAGAAGAATTTGAATCGGTGAGTTCATATAGAAATGAGGCTTTGAACCAGGCAAAAGAGTTTTTGGATACAAAATCCGTGAATCTTATACCCGTCTGCGATGAGATGTATTGGAATCGCATAATTGATAAGGCAATTAGAAAGGAAGCTCCATTTGAAGGGACAGAAGGAAAATCGGATAAAGGCTTTAAAGATACAGTTATCTTTTTCTCTATAATTGAGTATGCAAGCAAAAATAAAGGCAGTTATTATTTTATTTCAAAAGACGGAGCTTTTGGTGGAAAAGTTAAAAATGGAAGTGTAAATAGATTGCCTCAAGAGTTTTTTGATTGGAGTGGTTCAAGTTTTCATGTTGTTTCTGATATAGATGAATTGAAAAGACGAGTAGTAAGAAAAGAACCAGGGCAGACACTGAAAAAATTGAGTTATACGATGAAAGCAGATGAAATTAAGATTGATCAAGATCCCACAAAGATACCTATCGAAATAAAACAGCAAATCCCTTTTTTTACAGAGGATAATGTTGTGGGAGCTATGATTAACGAAGAAATTTCTTTTCAATGGCAGAAATTTATGAAGTCATGGTACGAGTATCCAAGGAACAGGTATCCTGAGGAAGCTGATATGGTGTATGACGGTTTCTTTATCGTAGAGGTAACATACAATACGGATAATAAAATTAGTGTGCATTTTCATGAATATCAGTTCGCGGGAGGTATTCATGGAGGTTCGGCAATTTATGCTTATACTTATGATTTGAAAGAAGGGAAGCAGCTTGCGCTAAAGGAAATTTTGAAGATGGATGAAGAATCCATATTGAGGTTAGTTAATCAATGTATAAATAATGATATTAAGAATAGCGAATCTGGAAAATATTATGACGAAGAGGTCGATATAAGGGATATTGAAAATATTGTATTTTATATTTTGGATGGAGAGGTACATATTGTATTCAATGAATATGAATTGGGACCTTACGCATCTGGAATTATTGATTTGATTTTGTGTGATTGTAAATAATAAGATGAAGTGATTTGTGTTAGAATATTTTATGTGATTTTGTTTCCCTTATCATGGTTCGTAATACCCTGTGGGAAGATATAACACAAGGGAAACTTTAAGGGAAAGCCCACCCGCGATAAACTTAGTGTTTTCAAGGTTTTGCGGAGATTTTGATAAACAAATATAACAGCTAATATCGGGAACTATGGAGGACGATAATTTGAAAATTATAGAGGTAAAGGACAGAACCACACTGCTGGTAGAACAATTATTAAAAGTGTGGGAAAGTTCTGTAAAGGCAACACACTTCTTTTTATCAGAGGACGAAATAGAAAGCATTAAGAAGTATGTACCACAAGCATTAAAAGAAATACCTTTTTTAATCATTGCAGAAAACGGAAATCAAATTCCTGCTGGTTTTATGGGGATTGTAGAACAACATCTTGAAATGCTCTTTATTTCTCACGAAGAAAGGGGAAAAGGATTAGGCAAAGAATTGCTTGAATACGGAATTGAAAAATATTTGGTAAATAATTTAGCAGTTAACGAACAAAATCCTCTTGCAAAAGGTTTCTATGAACACATGGGATTTGAAGTTTATAAAAGAACAGAATGTGATGAACAAGGCAATCCATATCCACTTTTATATATGAAATTATATAAATAACTTCAAGTTTGTTCTTTTGCCTTGTGAGATTGTTTTGAGATTGATTTTGAAACACTTTCCACATATTCCATGAAAAGAGAATCTGATTGAAATTTCTGTCGAACTGTGGTGGTATTCTAATATGGAACCCATGACAGAGGTGGCAGCCTCCCGAGCCAATGACCGGTTTGCCGGAATACATAGGAAGGGAGATGGCGCCAATGACTGCTGCGGATATATTTTGATATTTATAGGGATAATCGGCTTGCTGATTGCCTTTGGCAGCTTTGTTATAGCGTTGCTTGCAAATATGGAGTACAGATTATATATATCCAGTGAAGTAATGTTCATTCTGCCGCAGGCTCATGTTGCTGTCAGTACAAAAAGCGTTTTCATTGCCTTATCAATCTCTTTTTCTTAGCATAGTCACAAATAAAGAAAACAAATGCCAATATCAGCAATATAAAGATAGACAGCATATCCCATATATCAAAAATAGGCTCTGCTATCATTTTCGATAGTATTACATTGATGATAAACATAAATGGAATGGCTAATAAAAAAGTAATCCCTAAAGCAATCAATTTCCTTGTTTTCCCAATACAATTAAAAACTGCGGCTATTATCCACAAGAAAACGATTGAAGCCACCGCCATAGCCACACCAACTGAAAATACTTCCTTTGTTTTTATTAAGCTGCTCAACAAAAATAAATAGGGAACAATAAAAACACTTAATGATATTAAACTTATGATGATTCCCCTCTTTCCCAGTATAATACTTGGAAAAAATATAACCCATGCAAAAACAATAGAGCTGACCGGAATCAGTGACCAGGTTAAATTACCCGATATTGCAATATTGCAAATAAGACATACCATAATACCTATGAAAAGAGTTATCGAAAAAAGAATTGAAATAATCACATTCTTTGCCATATTATTTTCATCTGCCTTTTCTTCAAAACTCTCCATGTCAATTTCTTCTCCGCTTAACAATTCATTTACTGTGATTCCCAGTATCTCACAAAGTTCTAACATTATAGAGGAGTCAGGCATACTTTTTCCTGTTTCCCATTTAGATACAGCTCTATCTGTAATGTTCAGTCTTTCTGCCAACTGCGCCTGAGTTAGTTTTTTTTCTTTGCGGCATTTGGCAATAAATTTTCCAATCTCTGTCTGGTTCATCATATTTTCTCCTTTCATCTTGAATAATACGCTTAATTGTATGTTTTTTATATGAACCAACAGTTGAATTGGAGGGATTCAACCATTGGTTGGGAAGTCTTTTTTGTTTTTTCTTAAATATTTTAGCATATGATTATGATTTTTTCTATTCTGGCAAAAACATGTCCATGACACTGAACTATTAAGCAAGCGGATGTATTTAACGGGAGCCGTACTGGTTTCATTATTTTCCCTGTAAAACCGGGAAACAACAATTTCTGAATCAATTGCAATGTCTAAGCATACTGTATTTTATTATGGTCAATGAAGTACAGAAGTGATATAATCAGAAAAAACTTGTAGAAAGAAGTATTCGTAGAATTAAGGAGCAGATTTTATGAAAAGAAGCAAGTGTTTTTTGGTGGGAGTATTATGTTTATCTGCGGCATTTTTTTATGCATTCATACAAAACAGTTCTGATTGGAAAGGAAATATAAGCCAGAGAATACAGATAGAGAAGATAATACCTGATGATATTTTTGACGAGACAATGCCTGATGAATGGCTATGCGGAATGGAAACGGGAATTTGGGAAAAGGGAAAACCGGAATATGTGAAAGCATATACGGAATTCCTTCTTTATGCAGATATTGATCAGGGACACGATTTTCCGATTCGGGGCTATTATTTATTTGACTTAAACTTTGATAATATTCCTGAGCTGGGCATTTTACACGATTCATGGGGAACAATGGGGGGATATTTTACCTACTACTATTTTGATGGAAACAAAGTTACGGAAGTTTTAAATGACAAGGGGGAACCGGCAAGCGCCTCTAACTATACACAGCTTCTGGCAGATTTTGAGAAAAAGAAGGTCTATTTGTTGAAGGAGATGTATTTGCTCCGGGGGAATGAAAATGGGACTTATGGGTACGTAAGGGAAATCAAGAGCCCGGGTCAGGTTCCCTGTGTATATGATATTTTAAATTTGAAAGTAAACCAGGAGAGTGATTTAAGAAACCATTTTGGAACACAATATGAATGCGAAGATGAATTTCTGATGGATTCTGACCTTGAAGGTTGTCTGATTACACAGCGTTATACAGGAAAAAAGTGGATTTCCATTTCATCAGCTGAATATTTGAAACAGAAAAGGGAACTGATACCGGAAGAGAATTCTTTTGTGGATTTGCGGGAGGGTGATTGTCATTATCTTGGAACAAACCATGATAATAATGAGGATTTACTCTACACGGATGTAAGGATGGAGGAAGAAGAGATTGAGAAGCTTTTCGGGCGTTTTGAACAATCCCTTGAATAACAAAACAACGGTAATAATACCTTTACTGTTACCAGGACTGGAAGAACTGACGGAAGGCAGGAGGTCTGCTGACGACCGTACTTATCAGGGGGAAATTTACCGGGTGGAGGGCGGAGAAAGCTTAAGCGGCGGTGTGTTATATCCATTATCTGATTTCATGTCTGGAACAGGGCATTTTTGAGGGTATTGCCAACTAAAATCATTACAAACGGCATGATTAAATTAGCAATAATAAAGACCCCATATATTTCACTCCTTAAAAAATTTCGATTTTTGCTTCTAACAGAATATCACAATTACATACATATAGGTTTTCAAAGAAAATACCATTGTGATAAAGTCAAGGAATTAGCAGTTAATTGATGCTGTTGCATTGTTTAGGAGAAGGTAAAAGCAGACATTATATATACAAATCATATGCTGTCTGAAAAGTGTTGACAATCCAAAAGAAATTGGCATATTATGTACAAGAAAACTCTTTATTTTGACGAATTAAAATATGCAATAATGAATTTGGTGAATATAAATGAAAGAGAAAACACATAAAAACCCAATGGAAAAAAGATTTCCCCTGCTTCTTTCCATTATACTAATATTTTGTATTTTTGGGGGTGCGGTATTTGCAGTATCACATAAAATTTCAAAGGAAATGTCGGCAGCGGCAATTCAGAATCTCAATGAAAATCTGGATTTGATAAAATGTACGATTGAATCCATCTGGAATAAGGAAGCAGAATTCCAGAAGCTGATGGCACAGGAAATGGCCGGAATGGAAAATCCGGAGGATTATATACGTTCTTATCAAAAAAATCAGACCATGGTGAAGATTTCGTGGATTCCTACTGGAGAAACAGAAGGAATTTCCAGTACAGGAGAAATTTTTTCAGAAGATAAAATGGATTTTTCACCCAGTCAGGTGATGGAAGGGCTTAATGTATCCCAATCCTACCTGAATTATATGGGAACGTGGGCATATACCATTAAATGCCCCGTGATAAAGGATGATACGGAAATCGGTGCGCTTTACGTGGAATATACCTATGATTCTCTGGATAAGTCCCTGCCTGAAGGATTTTACAACAAACAGGCAATGCTCTATATTATGGATGTGAAAACGGAAAGATTTGTGCTGAAGCCAAAAGGGATGGGAGAGCGGAATGCAGGACATCTGAATTTAAAGGATTTTTACAGGGCCAATGACATTCATGAGGAAAAGTTGCGTGCAGAAATAAAGACTTGTGTACAAAACAGAAAAAACGTGATGTTTTATCATGATATACGGGAAAAGAGCTCCCTGAATTTTATCTGGATGGTCAACGACGGCGCAGTCTGTCTGATTGGCTATGTGCCCATGGAAGCCATCCAACAGGAAGGGAAGACGGTAAGCTATAATATTCTCATTGTTGTGGCTGTTATGACCAGCGCATTTTTTCTATGCTGTGTTCTGTACTATCTGAATCAGAGACAGCAAAGAAAAGTGAGGCGGGAGAGGGAAGCGGAAAGGGAACAGCATAACAAACAGTTGAAAGAAGCATTACATGCAGCCCAGCTTGCCAGCAAGGCCAAGACCACATTCCTTTCCAATATGTCCCATGATATCCGCACGCCCATGAATGCAGTTATCGGATTCACCACCCTGCTTGAAAAGGATGCGGATAATCCGGATAAAGTGAGGGAATACACAAGGAAGATTATGGCTTCCGGACAGCATTTGCTCAGTCTGATTAATGATATTCTGGAGGTTTCCAAGATTGAAAGCGGTAAGGTGGTGCTTACGGAAGAGGAATTTTCCCTGAATAATCTGGTATCTTCCATCGATGCCATCATTCGCCCCATGGCCAGTGGGAGAGCACAGGAATTTCATGTAGAGGTAACGGATATTAAGCATGAGTATCTGCTGGGCGATGAGACCAGAATCAACCAGATTCTCATCAACCTTCTTTCCAATGCTGTAAAGTATACGCCCGAGGGAGGAAATATATGGTTTCGCATGATTGGAATCAAACAGCATTCCAGCCAGTTTGAGCGTATTCGCATCGAAGTGGAGGATGATGGATATGGGATGACGCAGGAATATTTAAAGACGATTTTTGATGTGTTTACCAGAGCGGAAAACAGTACAACCAATAAGGTTCAGGGCACAGGACTTGGCATGGCAATTACCAAAAATATTGTGGAGCTTATGGGAGGCACCATAGAAGTTTTCAGTCAGGTAGATAAGGGAAGCCTTTTCAGGGTGGAATTGGAGCTTGGCATATCTGAAAGTCAGGCAGATAAGCGGTTTTGGGAAAACAGCGGGATATCCCGTGTGTTGTCTGTGGATGAAAATATGCAGGAAATCAAAAATATACAGACGTTTATGGAGGATATGGGCATTTCCATGGACATTGCCCTTCAGCCAGAGGAAGCTTTGCAGATGATACAGAAGGCAGACGGTGTGGAAAAAGGCTATCATATGGTGCTGCTTGATTGGAATACACAGGATGCAGGCAGCATGCAGATGGCGGAAAAGGTGAGAAAGGCTCTGCCGGAAAAGACGTTTCTTCTGCTTATGGCGGATCATGATGTGGATAATATGGACTATATAGAGGAAATTCTAAAGTTTGGATATACAGGAGTCCTTGTAAAACCAGTCTTTGTATCAACAATGAAAGAAAAAATGATGGAAATACAGGCAGAAGAGTCAGGAAGGAGCGAGAGTGCAGAAACGGAAGAGGAAGGCAGTCTGAAGGGCTTGCATTTCCTTGCAGCAGAGGATAATGCGATTAATGCGGAAATCCTTGCGGAAATTCTGGCCATGGAGGGTGCTGACTGCGAAATTGCTGAAAATGGCCAGCTGGTTCTGGAACGGTTTACGGAGTCTGAGGAGGGACAGTTTGACGCAATTCTTATGGATGTTCAGATGCCCCTTATGAACGGCTATGATGCAACAAGAGCAATCAGAGCATTGGAACGTAAGGACGCAGGCGAGATTCCCATTATTGCCATGACGGCAAACGCTTTTGCAGAAGATGAAAAGGAAGCATTGAAAGCTGGAATGAATGTGCATTTGGCAAAACCAATAGATGTAGGGTTGTTGAAAAAGGTGATAAAACAGTATCTGCGTAAAGAAGTACAGGAAAATAAAGGTGAAGGATATGAGAAATAGCAGGATGGGTGATTTTAAGAGATTTACAGCGGCATGTCTGGCAGGAGCAGCGGTACTTGTCATGTCAGCCTGCGGCAGCAGGGAAGAATCAGGTGTGAATCTGGTGGCAGATGAAGAAGAAAATGACCGAATCGTGAATTTTTACAGTCCTATGGAAAAAATGGACCCGGATGGGGAGAATGTGGCGAGAAGCGCTGCGGATAAAACAATCCGTATGGCGGAAGAGCAACAGAATGTGACTGTAAATTATATTACCTATACTGCGGAAGATTATCAGGATAAGACTTATGACGATGTGGCGCTTGACAGGGCGCGTAACGATATGGATGATATTTATCTGTTAAATCCGGATACTATCCGGTCTTTGGGAGAAGAAGGAAGGCTTATGGACCTGTCAGAGCTGGAATGTGTAAAAAACCTGCGGGATGTGGTTAAGACCGCAAACACCATTGACGGAAAACTGGTAGCGATTCCTCAGGAAGTGGTAGCCTATGGCTTGTTCATCAATAAAGACATGTTTGATCAATATAATCTGGAGCTGCCGGAAACACCGGAGGATTTTTTAGAATGCTGCAGGGTATTTAAGGAAAACGGGATTGAGACCCCGGTAGGGGCAAACCGCTGGTGGCTGGAGACATTTGTCCTGGCACAGGCATATGCGGATTTGTATAACGGAGGAAATACAGAAGCGGAAATTGCTGCCTTAAACAGCGGGGAAGCCAGATACAGTGACTATATGCGTCCCGGCTTTGAGTTCCTTCAGGAAATGATTGACTGTGGCTATATTGATGCGAAAAAGGCTTATGTCAGTGAGGCCATAGAAGGCGAGGGGGCAGATTTTCTGGCCGGGAAAACACCAATTGTCATGGCATACTGGGGTGCAGCCAATTCAGAAACCGCATATGGCAAACCGGATTTTAATATGCTGGTAATCGGTTTTCCCAGCAGCCGCGGACAGATGCCGGTGATGTCCATAACGGGATTTGCTGTAGGTATAAATGCGGAACACAAGGAAGATGCCATGAGTGTTTTGGATGTGATTCTTTCCGATGAAGCGCTTCAGGTATATACGGAAACCAATAAGGTAATCTCTCCTTCCAAAAATGTGAAAGTGGACTGTATTCCGGCATTGAAGCCGTTAAATGACAGGATAGGAGAAAATGTCTACGTTCTTGGAGCCAATGCAGGAATGCAGGTGGAGCAATGGGGAAATACCTGCCTGATTGTGCGGAAGCTTCTAAATGGCGCTGCCGTAGAGGAGTGCATGGCAGAATTTGACAGATTGCAGGAGGAAGCTTTAGCCAAGTAAGGCTTTATTTTGGGGAGGAAGTCTCTGGAAGAGGCAATAAAATGCTGGAAGTATAAGAAAAGCCTGCAGGGGCATAACCGCTATGAGAAATCGGACCTTATAGCGTTAGTATAAAATACAAAAGGAGGATTGAGTTGATATGTTGACATTTGTTTTTAGGCTCTGTTATGTTTTGGGGCGTGGTGATTGTGTTTTCAGTGCTGTCAATGAGCGTTCCCTGGTTTCGCCGCCCTTATGATCCTGAAAAATGGGAACAAGAAACTCCTGCACAAAGATTCATGCGGATGTTTATTCCGGGTGCCTTAGGGTACATTATTTGGCTGTTTTTAGATGTTATTGGCGGGATTTGAAAATAGGCCTGGCTCATGTAAGAGACTTTTGGAAATTTGGTGTTTAAGTAAAAAAGCAGGATTTAAGTATTGAGGTAAAAGGCATAAGTTACAAATAAGATATTTGAAAGAGATAATATAATAGGTGATTTTATAATAATAAATATTAGGTTGGAAAGCCCTGGAAATTTTTCTGGGGTTTTTATATGTTATTGGGAGTATTTAGACGTATTATGCAGAAATATAAAGATATAATTGCTATTATTCCGATAATTTAATATAATAGAAAAGAATGAGGCGTAATAATTTACTTGCAGAAAGAAGTGGTGGGCAGATGGAGCTTATCGATAATGTAAATAAGACTTTAAAAGGTGATTTAATTGAAGAAATAAAAAAAGACAGTAAGGTTTCTATTGCAGCTGCATGCTTTTCCATATATGCATTTGCAGAACTTAAAAAACAGTTAAAAAACCTGGATGAATTAAGATTTATATTTACATCGCCTACCTTTGTGAAGGAGAAAACAAAGAAGGAGAAAAGAGAATTTTATATACCCAGACAACAGAGGGAGCATGCTCTGTACGGTTCGGAGTTTGAAATCAGACTTCGCAATGAAATGACCCAAAAATCAATTGCAAAAGAATGTGCTGACTGGATAAAGAAAAAGGCTGTTTTTAAGTCCAATATTACAAATGAGAATATGATGGGTTTTATGAATGTAGATGATAAAAGTTATATGCCACTCAATGGATTTACTACAGTTGATTTAGGCTGTGAAAGAGGAAATAATGCTTATTACATGGTTCAGAAGTCAGATGCACCAATGAGTCGGGCATATTTGACACTGTTTGAGCAGATATGGAATGATGAGAATAAGTTGCAGGAAGTTACGGATGATGTTATTGAAAGTATTACTACTGTATATAATGAAAATTCTCCAGATTATATTTACTTTGTGACCTTATATAATATTTTTAATGAATTTTTGGAAGATGTATCGGAAGATGTTCTTCCCAATGAAGCTACAGGATTTAAGGAGAGCAGAATTTGGGGAATGTTATATCATTTCCAGAAGGATGCTGCTTTGGCAATTATCAATAAGCTGGAAAAATATAATGGCTGCATTCTTGCGGATTCCGTAGGCCTTGGTAAAACTTTTACAGCATTATCAGTCATAAAATATTATGAAAACAGAAATAAGTCCGTTTTAGTACTTTGTCCAAAGAAATTGGCAAATAATTGGAATACCTATAAGGATAATTATGTGAATAATCCAATAGCGGCTGACAGGATGAGATATGATATTCTGTTTCATACGGATCTAAGCAGAACGAAAGGCACTTCTAACGGACTGGATTTGGACAGGCTAAATTGGAAAAATTATGATCTTGTGGTAATTGATGAATCTCATAATTTTCGCAACGGTGGAAAAATATCCGGGGAAGATGAGAAGGAAAACCGATATTTAAAGCTTTTAAACAAAGTTATAAGACCAGGCGTAAAGACTAAGGTGTTGATGTTATCGGCTACACCTGTAAATAATAGATTTGTTGATCTTAAGAACCAGATTGCTCTTGCATACGAAGGAGAAAGCCAGCTGCTGGATGAAAAACTCAATACGAAAAAAAGTATTGAGGATATTTTTAAACAGGCACAGACGGTGTTCAATATATGGAGCAGGCTGGAACCGGAAGAACGTACTACAGGTAAGCTGCTCCGTATGTTGGATTTTGATTTTTTTGAAGTATTGGATAGTGTAACTATTGCGCGTTCCAGAAAACATATACAAAAGTATTATGATACTTCTGATATTGGTACATTTCCAAAGAGGAATGTGCCTATATCAAAAAGACCCGGACTTACGGATTTGAATACGGCAATCGGTTATAATGAGATATTCGAGCAGTTGAATCTATTGCAGCTATGTATTTATACTCCTACGGATTATATTTTATCCAGCAAACTGGAGAAATATATTGAAAAATACGATTCTGGCAAAGATAAGGGAAGATTAACACAGTCAGGACGTGAGCTGGGCATCAAAAGGCTTATGTCAATTAACTTGATGAAGCGAATGGAAAGTTCTGTGTATTCTTTTCGCCTGACGTTGGAAAGAATTAGAACTCTAATCAGTGAAACTATTCAGGAGATTGAGAATTTTGAAAAGGGATTATGGAGTAACAGTTTGGAATTAGATGACTTATCCGATGTGAGAGAATTTGATGAAGATGACCAGAATGATGATATATTTGCTATTGGCCGCAAGGTTAAAATTGACCTTGCAGATATGGATTATACATCATGGAAAAGAGAGTTGGAAAAGGATAATGAAATATTAGAACTTTTACTTTGCATGATTGCTGATATTACACCAGAGCATGACAGCAAATTGCAGGAACTCTTTCAGGTTATTGATAATAAAATAGAACATCCTGTCAATGTTGATAATAAAAAGATAATTATATTTACAGCTTTTGCTGATACAGCAGATTATCTGTACAATACTGTCAGCGCTTATGTAAAGAATAAATTTGATTTAGATACAGCTATTGTGACAGGTGCGGTGGAAGGGAAGACTACAATCAAAGGTCTGCGGGCGGATTTGAATACTGTGCTTACCTGCTTTTCTCCTATATCAAAGGGAAAGGATTTGCTGCTGCCAAATCAGCAGGCAGATATTGATATTCTGATTGCAACAGATTGTATTTCAGAAGGCCAAAATCTGCAAGACTGTGATTATCTGATAAATTATGACATACATTGGAATCCGGTACGGATTATACAAAGGTTTGGGCGTATAGACCGTATTGGCAGCAAAAATGAATGTGTTCAACTGGTTAATTTTTGGCCTGATATTACTTTGGATGAATATATCAATTTAAAAGCCAGAGTTGAGACGAAAATGAAAATTGTAGATATGACGGCTACTGGCGATGACAACATATTAAGTCCTGAGGAAAAGGGAGAACTGGAATATCGAAAGCAGCAGTTAAAACGGCTTCAGGAAGAAGTTGTGGATATTGAGGAAATGTCTTCCGGTATTTCTATTATGGATTTGGGATTAAATGAATTTAGATTAGATTTGCTGGAATATGTGAAAATACATCCGGAAATAGAATGTGCGCCACATGGCATGAATGCAATAGTAGCAGCTATGGATGAGCTGCCTCCCGGAGTAATTTATGTTCTTCGTAATATAAAAAATGAGGTTAATATTAATAGTCAGAACAGACTGCATCCATTCTATATGGTTTATATGTCGGAGAATGGGAAAGTAGTTATAGACCATTTATCTCCCAAGGAAATGTTGGATTCTTTCAGATTGCTTTGCAAGGGAAAAAAGGAACCTGACAAGGCACTGTGTGCAGAATTTAGTGAAGAAACGGATAATGGAAAAAGGATGATAAAATATTCGGAACTTTTAAGCACTGCTATTGCCTCTATAATTGAATTAAAAGATGAAAATGAAATGGAGAGCTTCTTAAGTGGTAAGCAAATGAGCTTTTTGTCTGAGACTATAGGAGGATTAGATGATTTTGAACTAATCAGTTTTCTTGTTATTAAATAAAGCATGGGGGTGGTAATGTGCTTGATTTGCCAAAGCCAACAGAGATAAGAAGGCCTGTACATAAAAAATTGATTTATAATAAGTTTACAGCGGAACTTAGTGGTGGGAGAAAAAGTATTTTTGATGCTGATATCAGCAGAATTATTATTACTAACGAGCTTTCTCCCATGTCTGTAAATATGAGAGAAGGTCAGCAGGTAAAATCAATTTTTGTCTTGCAGGTTGAATTAAAGAAAAAAGAATATAATGAGAAAAATATAGTGCTTATATCAAAGTTGTTTGGGCAGAAGTTGTTAATTGTGTTAAAATATGCAGATGAAATACAGATGGCTGTCTATCAGACCAGATTGCTGCATTCTGAATGGATGCCAGCTGGTAATGTGAATATAAACCTGAACGGACTTGATTTGGATGGGGTATGGGAAGGTTTGGTTATGCAAGTGTCAGGAATTGTAGTATGTGATGGCAACAGTTTAAATGAGCAGATTGCAATTGAACAGGAAAAGGCTAAGTTGCGGAAGCAGATAGAAGATTTGGAAAAGAAAGCTCGTAAAGAAATACAATCAAAGAAAAAGTTTGAGATGTTTCAGAGGTTGAAGGAGTATCAGAAGAGGCTGGAAGTTCTTTGATGGCAGCTGTTACTTAAATTGTTGGATATTTTGTAGAGCGGAGAAGTGTAATAGAAGGGTTTTATACAGAAACATTAAAATTGCTGAAGCAACTAAAGAAATATTAGTTGAGCTGGATAGTCAGTACTATATAATGATGAATGGAAAAAAGAAAGCAAATAGAATGAGGGAGAAACGGAATGGATAAATTGGATATGCATACAAAGAATATTGCAGATGAGAATTATGCGGCACTGGCAAAATTGTTTCCTAATGCATTAACAGAAAAGATAACAGGTTATGATGAGAAAGGAAATGCAATTGTTGAAAGGGCTATTGATGTTGACGTGCTTAGACAGGAAATATCTTGCAGTGTAGTTGAGGGGAGAGAAGAGAGATATCAATTTACGTGGCCAGATAAGAAGAAATCTATTGTCTTAGCAAATGAATTAATTACAAAAACATTGAGGCCTGTTAGGATAGAGAGTGTAGACTTTGATAATACTCAGAATTTATATATTGAAGGTGATAATCTAGATGTTTTAAAATTGTTGCATGAAACATATCTTGAGAAAATTAAAATGATATATATTGATCCACCATATAATACAGGGAAGGATTTTATATATGCTGATAATTACGAAGAAGATTTGAAATCTTTCTTGACCTCCAGTGTTCAAGTGGATTATGAAGGAAATAGATTGGTTCAAAATACCGATGGAAATGGAAGATTTCATACAGATTGGTTAAATATGATATATCCAAGATTGCGTATTGCGAGGGATTTATTATGCAATGATGGCGTCATTTTTATTTCTATTGATGAGAATGAGTATAGTTCATTATTAAAGGTATGTAGCGAAATATTTGGAAGTTCAAATTATGTAGGTTCTATTATTTTACAGACAGCTACAGATAATAACCCAAGACAAATAAATATTGAACATGAGTATATCATTGTATATGCAAAAAACAAATCAGCGCAGGATTATTGGCAAGCCCCAAATGAAAAGGCTAAATTGATACAGGAAAAGTATGTAGAATTAAAAAAGTGTTATACAACAGACATAAAGAAGATACAGGATGAACTTCGAAAATGGATAAAGGTTAATGCGTTATTGTTAGAAGGAGTAACTCATTATGATAATGTAGATGAAAAAGGAGTGTTTCATGATGGTGATATTGCCAATACAGTTTATGGTGGTTATAAATATGAAATAGTTCATCCAACAACGGGAAAAACATGTAAGATTCCAGAAAAAGGATTTCGATTTGCAGAAGCAACTATGAGAAGTATGATTGCTAATGATGAAATAATGTTTGGGCGGGATGAAACAACATTGATTAAACCCAAAAAAAGATTAGAAAAATGCAAAGATGTATTGCGTTCTGTGATATATGAAGATGGAAGAACTTCAACGAAGAAATTTGAACAGTTGATGGCTAGAGATATTTTTCAAAATCCAAAATCTGATACAGTTATTCAAAGACTGATGAGTTTTATTGTTAAAGATGGAGATATTGTCTTGGACTTTTTTTCGGGTTCAGCAACTACAGCAGAGGCAACAATGAATTGTTCAGTACAACTAAAACAAAACGTAAGTTTTATCATGGTTCAATTGCCAGAAGATTTAGATGAATCTTTAAATATTGCAGACAGCAGGGCAAAAAAAACTATTAAAAATGCATTAGATTTTCTTGATTCAATTAATAAAAAACATACTATTTGTGAAATTGGAAAAGAAAGAATTCGTAGAGCCGCAAATAGAATTAAAAGAAATATTGATGCTAAAGAGGACTTGAAATATTTAGATATAGGATTTCGAGTATTAAAATTAGATAGTTCAAATATGAAAGACATTTATTATACTCCCAAAGAGCTAGAACAGCAATCAATATTTAATTCCATAGACAACATCAAAGAAGACCGAACCCCAGAAGACCTTTTATTTCAAGTAATGCTTGATTTAGGAGTGCTGCTATCCAGTAGAATAGAAGAAAAAGAAATTGCCGGGAAGAAAGTATTCAATGTAGCTGATGGCTTTCTGATTGCATGTTTTGATAAAGATATTACTGAAGAAACCGTAAAGGCAGTTGCAATGGAAAAGCCATATTATGCTGTATTCAGAGATTGCTGTATGGCAAATGACAGTGTAGCAACTAACTTTGAACAGATATTTGCGGCATATAGTCCTGATACGGTAAGGAAGGTGTTATAATGAATAAAATGTATGAAGCCTCTGAATTGGGAGATATGTTGATTTATCAGAATGAGAAAGGTGATACCAAAATAGATGTTTTTTTTCAGGAAAATGATGTTTGGATGAATCAGGCATCCATTGCCGAGTTATATAATACAACACCGCAGAATATAACTATACATATTAAAAAAATATATGCGGATGGCGAATTAGAAGAGGATTCAACTTGTAAGCAATACTTACAAGTTCAAACTGAGGGTACAAGGGAGATAAAAAGAAATAAGAAATATTACAATTTTCGCATGATTTTGGCAATTGGTTATAGGGTTCGCTCAAATGTGGGCACTCATTTTAGAAATTGGGTTTCAGAAGTATTAGAAGAATACACGAAAAAGGGCTTCGCAATGAATGACGAGCGTTTAAGGAACCCAAAGCAGTTTGGCGAGGATTATTTTGATGAACTATTAGAAAGAATTCGTGATATTCGGGCTTCTGAAAAGCGATTTTATCAAAAAATATGTGAAATATATAAAACTTCTATTGATTATAGCAGCAGTGATGAAGAAGCAAAGTTATTTTTCAAGACAGTTCAGAATAAAATCCATTATGGAGTCCATGGTCATACTGCAGCAGAATTGATTATGCAGAGAGTAGATGCAACCAAGGACAATATGGGTTTAACCACGTTTGAAGGAGCCAAGGTTCGTAAAAAAGATGTTGATATAGCCAAGAACTACCTAAATGAAGAAGAGATGTCGGAACTTAATAGAGTTGTTACTATGTATCTTGATTTTGCAGAAGATCAGGCAAGACGACATATCCCCATGTATATGAAAGACTGGGAAGAAAAATTAAATGCTTTTTTGAATATGACAGGAAGAGAGGTTCTTTCAGGGTCTGGGTACATATCAGCGGAGCAGGCAAAAAAATATGCCCATAAACAGTATGAGATTTATAATGAGAATAGAATACATGTACAGGAAGGTGCTACTATTGATGAGTTAGTGCAAAATGTCAAAGACATAAAATCAGAGAAAAAATAGGAGATGTACACATTGAAATTCAACTTTAAGATACAGCAATATCAAACAGATGCAGTAGCAAGTGTGGTTCGGGTATTTAAAGGACAACCTTATTCCAATCCAATAAGTTATCGTAGGGATATTGGCAATATTAAGAAAGTAAAACAACACTCTCAGATATCTTTTATGATGAATGAAGAACAACAGACTATGGAATTTACCGATGATTTTGATGATTCGGGTTTTAAAAATGAGGGCATTAAACTTAGCTTTGACATGTTGTTTTCAAATATTAAGGAAGTACAACAGGAAAATAATCTGATGATTTCTGATACATTGGTAGATAATCTTGGAGCATGTTCTTTAGATGTGGAAATGGAAACAGGAACTGGCAAGACTTATGTATATATTAAGACTATGTACGAGTTAAATAAATATTATGGATGGACAAAATTTATTGTAGTTGTCCCATCTATTGCTGTAAGAGAAGGAGTAAAGAAGTCCTTTGAAATAACTCAGGATCATTTTATGGAACAATATGGTAAAAAGGTCAGGTATTTTGTATATAACAGCAATAATCTGAATCAATTGGATTCCTTTTCCAGCAATTCGGGAATTAATGTCATGATTATTAACATGCAGGCTTTTAACACTTCCATGAAGGAAGGTGGAAAAAGTAAAGAAGCGCGTATTATTTATGATAAGAGAGACGAGTTTTGCAGCAGAAGGCCAATAGATGTAATTAAGGCGAATAATCCTATCATTATTTTAGATGAACCACAGAAAATGGGAGGAGATGCCACGCAAAAGGCACTGAAGAAGTTCAATCCTCTGTTTTGCCTGAATTATTCAGCAACCCATAAAGAGCACCATAATCTTGTATATGCTTTGGATGCTGTAGACGCATATAACCAAAGACTGGTTAAAAAGATAGAAGTTAAGGGATTTCAAGTTAAAAACTTTCGTGGTACAGATAAGTATCTGTATTTAGAAGAGATAATTGTATCGCCAAAGCATCCGCCAAGGGCCAGGATTGAATTTGAAATTGCCTATCAAAAATCTATTAACAGGGAATCTAAAATATTGGGCGTAGATGACAATCTGTATGAACGCTCTAAGAAGATGGAGCAATATAAAGGCTATCGTATTTCTGAAATTGACCCCATTGCGGGAACGGTTACCTTTACGAATGGGGAAGTAATTCATTCCGGGGATGTAGTGGGGGATATATCTGAAAAGGATATGAGAAGAATTCAAATCAGGGAAACCATCAAGTCTCATTTGGAAAAAGAAGAGGAATTATATAATAAAGGAATCAAAGCCCTATCCTTATTTTTTATTGATGAGGTTGCTAAATATCGCCAATATGATGAAGATGGGGAAGAACTGCTTGGTGAATATGGTAAGATATTTGAGCAGGAATATAAGGATGTTGTCAATGACTATATTACTGTTAATGACACTCCTTACCAAAGATATCTTAAAAGGATAGATGCATATGCCACTCATATGGGATACTTCAGTATTGACAAGAAAGGACATGCTGTAAATAGTGCAATTAAGAGGGGGACTGATTTTTCAGATGATATTTCTGCATATGATTTGATTCTAAAGAATAAGGAGCGTTTGCTTAGTCTGGAGGAACCTGTCAGATTTCTGTTTTCGCATTCAGCATTGAGAGAAGGATGGGATAATCCAAATGTATTTCAAATATGTACGTTGAAGCATAGCGACAGTACTACTATGAAACGCCAGGAAGTAGGGCGAGGCTTAAGGCTTTGCGTAAATCAGGACGGATTCCGCATGGATGAGCAAAGTCTTGGAAGGGCTATGGTTCATAAAGTTAATAAGCTGACTGTTATTGCAAGTGAAAGCTATAAAGAATTTGTTACAGATCTCCAAAAACAGATTAAGGGCGCCTTGTATGAGCGGCCAAGACAGGCATCCAGGGATTACTTTGTAGATAAAACCATTCAGGTGAATGGTTGTACTGAAAAGATTACGGAACAGCAGGCTACAATGATTTATCAGTATCTGATTAAAAATGATTATGTGACATTAGATGGAAAAGACCACATTACGGAACAGTATCATATTGACTTGGAAAATAATAGTTTTGCAGTATTGCCAGAGCGGTTAAGGGCATATGAAGAAGGAATCCATAAACTGATACAAAGCATATTTGATGAAAAGATATTGGATGAAATGTTGGCGAATAAGAATAATACACAAGTGAAAGAAAATAGCCTGAATGATAATTTTTACAAAAAAGAATTTCAGACATTATGGAAATACATAAACCATAAATATGCCTATACCGTATCATTTGACAGTCAGGAGTTAATCAGGAAATCCATAAATGCCATAGATAATGAACTTTATGTATCTATGCTTCAGTACACGTCTTCTGTATCGGAGCAAAAAGAATCTATGACGATAGAAGCAATTAAATCCGGCGATTCATTTAAAGAAGCAAAGTCCAATACAAATGTACTGAGGCATTTGCAAACAAGTCAGATAAGGTATGATTTGATAGGCAAAATTACAGAAGGAACTGTTCTTACAAGAAAGACAGTTGCAACTATATTAAAGGGCATCCGCCACGACAAGTTTTTAATGTATAAAAATAATCCGGAGGAGTTTATTACAAAGGTTATCCGGCTGATAAAAGAGCAGAAGGCAGATATGATAGTGGAGCATATATCATATGACCAATTAGAGGAAAAGTATGACAGTACTATTTTTAATACTAAAAGTTCTGCTGATATTAATAAGGCATTTAGGGTTAAGAAGCATATACAGGATTATGTCATTACAGATGGATTAGCAGAAAAAAGTGTAGAGCGCAAATTTGCAGAAGAACTGGAAGGTGCTGATGAAGTGTGCGTATATGCCAAGCTGCCAAGGGGATTTGCAATACCTACGCCTGTGGGGAATTATAGTCCTGATTGGGCAATTGCATTTTATGTGGGAACTGTAAAACATATTTTTTTTATTGCCGAAACGAAGGGTACTTTAGAGAGCCTGCAGCTTAGACCAATTGAAAAAGCAAAAATCTCATGTGCAAAAAAGTTGTTTAATGAAATATCTACGGATAATGTTGTATATCATGATGTGGACAGTTATCAAAGATTGTTGGATATTATGCCAACTATATAGAAGAAGATAATCTAGAGGGGGGGCTTTTGCAGAAGCATACACAGCATTTGTTAATTGTTTTTTTGCCCCACATCTTTAAAAAGAGTTGTTGTCGAAAAAGGGAAGATATGATATAATCCAGCCATGGAGTAGTCGTGTTGCAAGGTGGTAAGCCTCCCTAACTTGAAAGAGAAGGGAGGTGATGCATATGAGTACATACGAAGTTTTAAACCTATTGCTTTTTGGTGGTTCGTTTCTCATTGCATTGCTTGCCTACATAGATAGGAATAACAAGCAAAAATAAATAAGCCTACCTTGTACTTGACCAGTCAGGCAGACTTATTAGTCTTATATGGAGGTCAACCACTTTGTGGGCGGCTGCTCCTTTTATGTCTTTAATATAGCATATCAGCAATTAGTTTTCAAGAGCCTTTTTATCTGGCAAATCATCATGAAGAGAAATAAGCCATTAGCAATGGAGATATTAAGAGAAAAAGTAAAATATACAAGATATTGGCATATTGTTTCACTTGAGTTTATCAAGTAAGTCAATAACGTGGTTGACATCTCTTCTTTTAAAGAATAAAATAAATGCACAAATAGTTAACCTGAAAATAAAATTGGTTAACAAATTGGTGGATAAAATTATTTTAATAATTCCAAAAATCACAAAGGAGAGGAAAACAATGAGCCTTATATCAGACCTGAAAGAAAAAATATATTCCGGAGAAAAAATCACCCGAAAAGAAGCAATCAGCCTGCTAAAAGAACCCCTGGAAGAATTAACCCCCGCAGCAAACGAAATACGCTCTGAATTTTGCGGCAATACCTTTGATATGTGCACCATCATCAACGGAAAATGCGGAAAATGTTCCGAAGACTGCAAATACTGCGCCCAAAGCGCCCACTACCATACCGCATGTGAAGAGACTTACCCCCTATTATCCACGGAAGAGCTTTTAAAGCATGCAAAGCATAATGAGGAACGGGGAGTATTACGTTACTCCATTGTCACTTCGGGAAAGCGCCTGTCGGATGGGGAAATTGAGCAGGTATGCGAAAGCATTCGTGAAATAAAAAGAAAGACCAATATTCAAATATGCGTTTCCTTTGGCCTGCTAAACGAAGAGCAGTTTGGAAAAATCAAGGAAGCAGGAGCTTCCCGGGTACACTGTAATCTGGAAGCCTCCAAAAACTTTTTCCCAAAGGTGTGCACCACCCATACCTATGAAGAAAAAATAGAAACCATAAAAGCGGCAAAACGAGCCGGACTGTCCGTTTGCTCCGGCGGAATCATGGGCCTTGGGGAAACAATGGAAGACCGCATTGACATGGCCATTGCCATAAGAGAATTAGGAGTAAAGTCCATTCCGGTGAACCTGCTAAATCCTATTCCCGGCACCCCGTATGAAAACAACCGGGTATTGACCAATGACGAACTTTGCAGAATCATAGCCATTTATCGCTTCCTTATCCCGGACGCCTTCATCCGCCTTGCTGGAGGAAGAGGAATCGTGGGAGACCGGGGAAAAAAGTGCTTCCAAAGCGGCGCCAATGCAGCCATCTCCGGCGACATGCTTACCACAGCAGGCATTACAGTAGAAACGGATATGAAATTATTGCAAGACTTGAATTTTGAAGTAAGACTTTCGTAGAAGTAAATACATGCATATTGAAGTAACAGTTCAGCCCTCAGCCTTCCCACACAGGAATCTGAACCGGCTGCAGGCGGAAAATGTTTCTACGTCGCCACGCTCTCGCTCTGATAAAAACGCAACAGTGCTAAGCTCGAAAGAACCTCACTAAGCACTGGCGTTTTTATAAGGGCTCCTTTAGAAATCATGTTCTGCCTGCAGCTGATTCTGATTCCTGTGTGGGAAGGCTGAGGGCTGAACTGTTTCATATTGAAAGCAAATTACAGATATCTTCTTGACTTCTGAATTTAACAGACACATTGTACCTTTCAAATATTAACAGTATTCAAAGCTTTTTCCAAATAACAAATGTCTTTTCCGATACACAGCGGGAACGGGCAGTATATGAAATAGTCTTCAGGACCTTGGCAAAGTCGCCAGCACTTACACACCGTATTTTGGTGTGTTAGTACTGCTGCGTCTTTGCAGAGCGAAAGCGTGTCCGGAAGACTATTTCATATACTGCCCGTTCCCGCGTCCTCCTATCAAATCTCCCTGAAATTCCCCTCAAATTGTTTTTTCACGTTTTTTTAAGCTTCAAATAGCAAAAAAAGCAGCAAAAAAAGGAAAAGGCAAAAAAATATTTCCCGCTTGACAAAGCTATTATGCAAACGTATAATAAATTATACAAATGTATAACAAACAAAAACATATATAGAATTAGAATGTGAAATACAAAATCAGCTAGCTTTGGGCAATCGCCTCCAAAGCTGACTTTCACCAAAGGAGGTATAATAAAATGAGCAATGTTCAAAAAAAACTGGGAGAAGCGGAACTGGAAATCATGCAGGTAATCTGGAACAGCAAAAATCCGGTTACTTCAAATTACATTTTAAAAGAATTGCAGGGAAGGAGAAAATGGCAGCTATCCACCCTGATGACATCCTTATCCAGACTTTCTGATAAAGGCTTTGTCATCTGTGACCGTTCCACAGGCACCAACCTTTATTCCTTTCTTGTCTCAGAAAATGATTATAAAGCAAAGGAAAGCAAAAATTTTCTCGAAAAACTGTACAATAATTCCATACAGAATCTGGTTGCCACCTTATATGGAAACAAAGTAATCAAGGCCTCGGATATCCAGGAACTGCGAGGCTTTCTGGATAAAATGGAAGAAGAGCTTTCAGAGGAGGAAAAATTATGACGACAAATTTATTTCTTTCTGTTTTTGAGCTTTCCATATCCATGAGCCCTATTGTCATTGTGCTTATTTTATTTGATTCCTTTTTAAATAAGCGGTATGTGGCAAAATGGAAATATTGGGTTTGGATTTTTCTGGCATTGCGGTTAAGCATTCCTCTGGATGGGAGCAATATGCAGTCTTTTTTGGACGTATGCACAAAGGCGATAGAGTCTGTTACATACCCGGGAGAAGAGAAACAGAGTGATATCCCTTTGGAGGAGCATGTGGCGCAGCAGCGCATTATTGTTGAAGTGCCGGCGCAGATGACCACACCTGTCATGGCACAGTCTGAGAAAAGAATCCAATCTGTTACATGGCTGGACATTGCTGCTTTTATCTGGCTTGGAGGGGTACTGCTTTTTATAGGTTTCCATATGTTTACCTACAGGCATTATAAAAAACGGATTGTAAAAGAAGGAACATTTTTAGAAGACAGCCATATTTTGCAACAGGTGTCCTGCCTGTTAAAAGAATTGCAGATAAAGTATAAAATACCTGTGATGGAATATATGGAAGCAGCCAGCCCCATGATAATAGGTTTTGTAAGGCCCGTTTTGGTTCTTCCAAAGGAACAGTATAACGGGGAAGAACTGTTCTTTATTCTTAAGCATGAATTGATTCACTTGAAACGGCATGATGTTTATTTTAAGCTGCTGCTCATGGTGGCTAACGCAGTGCACTGGTTTAATCCTCTTATATGGATTATGCAAAAAGAAGCCTGTGTGGATATGGAGCTTTCCTGTGATGAAAAGGTAATACAGGGGACCGAGTATATGGTCCGAAAAGCATATACGGAAACCCTGTTTTCCACGCTTCACAGAAAATATGTTAAAACCGCTGTTTTGTCCACACAATTTTATGGAGGGAAACAAATTATGAAAAAACGTTTTCGAAATATTCTGACCGGTCCCAAAAAGAAAGGCGGATTTCCTGTATTGGTGTGTGTTGTTCTTTTGACAATCAGTATGGGAACCATGGTAGGATGTTCTGTAGGTACACTGGATCAGCTTGCGGAGGGAAGTGTGGCAGATGGCATAGATGTGCCGGAACCGGTTTTGGATAAAGCAAAGGAACTGGTTGCAGAGCAGTATTTAAATGCACAGGAAGAATTTGCGGATTATCAATATAGCAACTGGAGAATCGAGTCGTTGTCGCAATGTTACACATATGAGGATTTTGACAATATGGTATTGCAGGTATACCGGTTGAATTATGAATTTTTCTCAGACAAACCTAAAAGCATTTTTCTGGCAGGAGGCATGACTGTCACTGAAGACGGATGGGTGGTGCCGGACTATCCGGACAGCAGATATTTAATTTTCAGACAGGATGGGGAAACACTTTCTTTTCTAATCTGTTTGTTTGAAAATGATTGTCTTCCGGGAGATGAAATATTTACGAATGATTTAAAGCAACAATTGATGAATCTGGGAGTTCTCATGGACACCGGGGAGAAAACAAAGGAAGAAAATACAAGGACTCTTACATTTTTCGTAGAAGGAGAAACGGAGCAGCGGCAGGCCACCCTTGCAACAGGAGACGGATATTCCCTTTATCTGCCGGATGGAGACTGGCAGCAGTCCGGTTCTGACACATGGACAGCCACGGCAAATGAGCAGGTGCAGATTTGGGGAAAATATTTTGAGAATCAATCAGTCAGCCAGGTGGAGAAGGAACTGGAGGCTGATGGATATGTGACAGTAAATTATAAGATGTGGAAGCAGGAAGGGGAAATGATATATTCAGTGATTCTGAAAGAATCCGGAAATGATGTGTGGGGAATATTCTATTGTTTTCCGGTTGATTGTGAGGAAGGCTTTGGAAAAAGAATTCCTGTTATAGTAGATACCTTTGCGGTTTCTGAACCGGCAGATGGCGGGCAAATCCCGGAGGATGAATCAGATGGTTCTGGGAAGAGAGACGACAGCATGGAGATAGAAAGAATTGTAGGGGAGTTTGCAACAGCATACTTTAGTGGGGACGTGGAGAAGCTTGCCGGTTTTCTGACAAGTCCCTATGAAGAAGATGTTACCGCATATGAAGGTACAGGCATTATAAGCGATATGGTCGTGAAAGGTCTTGATGATATGGAAGAGCAAAAGCCCGGAAGCCGGCAGCCGGTTTCCCTGGAGTTTCGGGACAGTGAGTATAGCGACACTTTATGGTATTTGTCCTTTACATTTGTGAAAGAAGCGGATGGATGGAAAATTGAGTCTTATGGATTAGAACTTTAAGGGAAAAGTGTCTGTGAAATAGAATAAATGATAGCTTTTGGCGGCATGCCGTCCTTTTTATCAGGGGGCGGTATGCCGTTATTTGTTTTTCACAGCCTGTTATCCATATAGTAATTTTTAAAAATTTTATGAAAAAAAACAAAATAAACAGTATATAACAGTTGACAACAGTTCTATACTGTTATATACTGTTTATAGGCGAAGGGAGAAACGTATGAAGATAATATTAAATAATTCATCTATGATTCCCATTTATGAGCAAATCATAGACCAGATGAAAGTAATGATAATTAATGGCGAATTACAGGAAAACGACATACTTCCCTCTGTCCGTTCCTTATCCAGGGATTTGAAAATAAGCGCCCTTACCGTAAAGAAGGCATATGACAATTTAGAGGAAGAGGGATTTACCGTGACGGTACACGGGAAGGGAACTTATGTAGCAGCTGCCAATAAAGAACTGATGATAGAGGAACAAAAAAAAGAAGTAGAAGCCGATTTTGAAGCGGCTGTTCAAAAGGGCAGAAGATACGGATTGAGTGAGGAAGAAATAAGGGAATTATTCGAGCTTGTTTTGGAGGAATAGGTTATGTTAAAAATTGAGAACTTACAAAAGAATTATGACAGGTTTCATTTAGATTGTTCGCTGGAAGTCAGACCGGGCTGCATTACAGGCCTGATTGGTCAGAACGGGGCGGGAAAGAGCACTACCTTTAAGGCTGCCCTGGGACTAATCTCGGCAGATGAAGGAACCATTCGGATATTCGGGAAAAATGTGAAGGACTTAAGCAAAAAGGACAAAGAAAAAATAGGAGTGGTCTTATCGGATTCCGGGTTCAGCGGTTATCTTTCCATTAAGGATATTGTTCCCGTTATGGAAAACCTGTATGAGAATTTTGAAAAAGCATACTTTCTGGAGCAATGTGCGCATTTTGGACTGCCCGTAGACAAAAAGATGAAAGAATTTTCTACCGGAATGAAGGCAAAGCTGAAAACACTTGCAGCCATTACCCATGGCGCCACATTGCTGATACTGGATGAACCTACTGCCGGGCTTGATGTAGTGGCAAGAGATGAACTTTTGCAGCTGTTAAGGGAATATATGGAAAAGGATGAACAAAACTCCATATTGATAAGTTCCCATATTTCTTCTGACTTGGAAGGGCTTTGTGATGATTTGTACATGATACATGACGGCCATGTAATCCTGCATGAAGAGACAGATGTACTGCTCAGTGATTATGCTGTTTTAAAAGTAAAGGAAAATCAACTGGCAGAGCTGGATAAGCAGTATGTGCTGAAGGCTAAAAAGGAAGCTTTTGGTTATAGCTGCCTAACTAATCAAAAGCAGTTTTATATGGATAACTATCCGGGAATAGTAATTGAAAAAGGAAGCATTGACGAGTTGATTATGATAATGATCAGGGGGATGGAATTATGAAAGGTTTACTTGTAAAGGATTTAAAACTGATGTCCGGGCAAAAGAAATTTTTTGTTCTTGTATTTTTGCTTGCATGTGTGCTTTTGTCAACAAACAGCGCGGTATTTGTAAGCAATTACTTGACGATTCTCTGTTCCATATTTGTGGTAAGCACTATAAGTTATGATGAGTTTGACAATGGAAATGCTTTTTTGTTCACCCTGCCTTTCAGCAGAAAGGAATATGTAAGGGAAAAGTATTTATTTGGATTTTGTGTGGGCATTGGCGTATGGTTTCTTACGGTTTTGTTGATTGGTGCTTACTTAGGACTGACTACAGAAAATTATAATTGGATAGAAGGAATTGCCACATCCGTTTCCGGTATTTTTACATCCGGTTATCTGCTTTCTTTCCTGATTCCGATACAATTAAAATTTGGCGCTGAAAAGGGAAGACTGGTTTTGCTATGCGTTTCCGGCATAATAGGGGGAATCTGCTTTGGGGCAGTGGGAATCGCAAAGAAACTGGATATTGATATAGAACAGTTTGTACGCTGGCTGAAGGCTTTTTCACCGGTGGCATTGGCGGCAGGTGTGATTGGAGCATTTTTGATTATGGTAGGAATTTCTTATTTGATTAGTGTAAGGATTATGGAGAAGAAGGAATTTTAGACATATAAGCTGAAAGATACTATTTCAAACATAGTATCTTTTTTGCTTATTATGTTGTCTCCGTCTGATTCCGGTATTACTATATCAGGGGATGCTTCCGGCAGTCCGGCAGCCTTATTTCTTTTTCTCAATTTTATAGCAGCATATTTTAGGGGTTTCAAAGTCTGACAGGGGAATCCTCACAAGAGAGCCGGCCTCCAGATAAGGCGCAACCAGACTTTCAGGCAGAAAGCTGACTCCGCCTGAGCGGAGCAAATAGGGAATTAGCTTGGTGCTGTTGTCAATTTCAAATGGAAACTGATAGTGGGGCGGAAATAATTCCCGGATAAAGCTACCCACTTCCTGTAGGGCAAAATTGCAAAACAGATATCTGGTTCGGGGCAAATCTTCCTTTTTCATGCCATTTTTCCAAAGGTTATCGGCAGGTCTGGTTACAAGAACTAACTCGTCAATGGCAAAAGTATCACAATGCCATCCCTTTTTGTTTAAGGGTATATAACAATATGCCACATCCAGAACACCATCCTGCAATAGCCGGAGCAGCTCGTTAGAATGTCCAATTGTGATTTTCAGGGCGCTTTGAGGGGCGGCTGATATCCATTTTTCCATGTGGCCCTGTAGGTGACATTCATAAATGGTATTGGTAGTGCCCACATGCAGGGAGCTTTCATATTGTTTTATGGAATGAATGTCCTGTAGAGCGGCATTTTCAATATCAATGATTCTCTGGGCATACTGGCAGAAGGTGTGCCCTTCTGCCGTTAAAGCTACACTCCGCTTGCTTCGGGTAAACAAAGGCTTTCCAAGATCTGCTTCCAAATCCGCAATCCGATTAGTTACAGTGGACTGTGCCACGAATAACTGCTCGGCAGTTTGGGTAAAGTTTTTTAATTTGGCTAATAAAAGAAAGGTTTTTAGTGTTTGTGTGTCCATATATCTCCTATAATCAGAAAAATGAATAATTAAAATCAGATAAATTTATTTCACTAATATATTACCACAAGGGTATAATAGGAACAACAAAAAAACAGCAGGAGGATAAAAGAATGAATATAAGATATGAAGAAGCAGGCTGGGATTGTAAGGATTTTCTTTTATTAAGCAACGAACTGGATGAATACCTGAATGGAGCAATCGGCGGAGAGGAAAAGAGAGAAAAGTACAAAGGCTTTAATCACCTTGATACAATGGACTATGTGATAATAGCTTATGAAGAAAACCAGCCTGTTGGCTGCGGAGCCTTGCGGAAATATTCAGAAGAAAGTATAGAAGTAAAGAGGGTATTTGTTCGGGAAGCTTTCAGAAAAAAAGGAGTGGCAGCAGGAATTTTGGAAAGGCTTATAACCAGGGCAAGAGAGCAGGGATATGAAAATATAATACTGGAAACGGGGGAGTTCCTTCCTGCTTCTGTAAGGCTGTATACACGTTCTGGGTTTGAAAAAATTCAAAATTACGGGGCTTATGTAAATATGGAGGAATCCCTTTGCATGGGATTATCCTTAACGAAGACATTCTATTCTGAAAGCTGTGGGCTGAACTGTTACAAAAAATGTGAGAAAATGTAAAAAACCCCTTGTACAAGAGAAATTAAAGTGATATCATAATGATATCAAAAAGAAAGAAGGGATTACATATGGAGGAAAAGATTATAAAAGGTAAGAAAAATGGCATGCTGGTTCTGCTGCTTTCTATTGTTATATATGCAGCAGTCATTGCAGGAACAGTGAAAGGCGGCATGATAGCAGAAGAGACTGGAAATCCGGCGCTTGTGATTATCTGCATTGTTGTTATGTGTACCGCATGGATGCTTTGGATGGGACTTAAGGTATTAAGTCCTCATGAAGCCTTAGTGCTTACATTGTTTGGAAAATATGTGGGCACTTTGAAGGAGCCTGGATTCTATTTTGTAAACCCGTTTTGTGCCGCTGTGAATCCGGCAGCAAAGACCAAACTGAACCAGAGCGGCGATGTGAAAAGCGGCAGCAATATGGCAGATGCAGCAAATGCGATAAATGTAGCAGAGGCTGTTAACCGGAAAATTTCCTTAAAAATCATGACATTAAATAATAACCGCCAGAAAATCAACGACTGTCTGGGAAATCCTATAGAAATCGGAATTGCTGTTACGTGGCGGATTGTGGATACTGCCAAGGCTGTATTCAACGTGGACAATTATAAAGAATTTTTGTCCCTTCAATGTGACAGCGCATTGAGGAACATCGTGCGCATCTATCCCTATGATGTTGCGCCCAATGTGGATACTACCGGTGACGGCATTGCAGATGAAGGAAGCCTTCGGGGCTCCAGCGATACGGTAGCGGAAAGAATCCGTGATGAAATACAAAAGAGGGTGAACGAAGCAGGCATTGAAGTGGTGGAGGCACGCATCACCTACCTTGCATATGCTCCTGAAATTGCAGCTGTCATGCTGCAGCGTCAACAGGCATCGGCTATTATCGACGCCAGAAAGATGATTGTGGACGGAGCCGTGGGCATGGTTGAAATGGCTCTGGAACGTTTAAGCGAAAAGGAAGTGGTGACACTGGATGAAGAACGCAAGGCTGCAATGGTATCAAATCTTCTGGTCGTACTTTGTGGAAACCACGACGCACAGCCGGTTGTGAATTCGGGAAGCCTGTACTAACCGGAAATGGCAGATAATACAAAAAAACAGGTGCCGCTTCGGCTTTCTCCAAAGCTTTATGATGCGATTGCAGCCTGGGCGGAAGACGATTTCCGCTCCGTGAACGGGCAGATTGAATATCTCCTGTCAGAATGCGTCAGGCAGAGGAAGAAAAACGGCAAATACGTTTCGGATGAGATAGATGTGCCGCCAAAACTAGATATTCATTGAGGAAAGGATGTTAAACATAAATATCAGTATATTACAAAATTTTATAGTGCAGATATGTTTTTAATATGATGGTTTGTTACAATAGTTAACATATTTCTTTTAATATGGTTGCCTTACTTTTTCAATTCCTGTAAAATGAAAAGCAAATACCGATAACAGATACCGCACCGGCGGCAAAAGGGTACATAAGGAGAAAACCATGAAGAAAACAAGTATATTCAAGCAGCTGTTATTTCCCATGATAGCAATTGTATGCGTATTGGCAGTATGCCTGACGGGGGTGATTGCTGCTATTTTTATGAAGTCCTACGAGAGTGAGATTTATGGCAGGAGTCAGGATAAGTCCCAGCTTGTGGCGGGGGATATTGCCACCTTTTTAGACGGTGCATATGGAGTTACGGAGGAACTGTCAGTAAATCCCAGCATTCTCACTATGGAAACAGAGACACAGACTCCCATACTGGAAGACTGCGTAAAGCGCAACCCGTATCTGGAGCTGCTTTATATTCAGGGAAAGGACGGAATGCAGACGGGACGTTCTTCCGGTGAGCTGGCAGACCGCTCCACACGCTGGTGGTTCATACAGACCATGGAGGAGCAGAAGCCTTTTGTTTCAAAGTCATATTATTCCGTCAATACCGGAATGCCCTGCGCTTCCATATTTTTTCCCATGTATCAGAAATCGGAGCTGGTGGGAATTTTTGCAGTGGATTTAAAACTGGATTATCTGCAAAGTCTTATAGAGGAATTTTCAGATGTGGAGCATGGGGAATATTCCTTTGTCATTGACGGAGAGGGCGTGGTGGTTGCCCATCCGGACAGCATTCAGATAGAGGAACTGTACAATTATAAGCTGCTGACAAAAACCGTGTCCAGCAAAGACGAAGCCGGACAGCCTTTAGTGGATGCAGACGGCAATATTGTTACAGAAGAGCAGAAAATAACCATTTCAGAGGATTATCAAAAGATTATTTCCGATGTTATGGCAGGAAAAACCGGAAGCTGCAAGATGAAAAATGACGGAGAATCCTATTTTGTAAGCTATGCCTCCATTCCGCTTAAAGGGGAATCGGATTCATGGTCTATCATTACCCTCAACAAGGAAGCTTCAGCCATGGCGGCGGTATACCGGATTATGGTAATTGCCGTAGTGCTTGCGGTACTGATTATCCTGCTTGCAATCTGGGTAATTGCCATGCTGGCAAGGAAATTAACAAGACCAATCGTATCTATAACGGAATTAATAGGAAATGCTTCCGAGGGAGATTTTACGGTGCAGGCAGCAGAAGACAGCAACAACGAAATCGGCACCCTTTCAAGGAGCTTTAATAAAATGACCGGAAAGATATCCTCTATTCTGACGAAAATCACTGCCATGACAGGGGAAGTGGTGCAGAGCTCCGGACAGCTTAAGAGCATAGAGGAGGATGTGGATTCCATCAGCCGTGCAGTCAGGGAAATATCGGATGGCACAGAGGCACAGAAGGAAGAGGTCAATCAGGTGGTTATGCGGGAAAATGAGTTAGAGGAGAAGTTCGGCCAGCTGCAGGAAAAAAGCAGCCTTTTGCTGACGGATGCCCAGAACACCATTCTTTCAGGAGAAAACGGAATGCAAAGCGTCATGGAGCTGAAAAAGCAAAATGAGGCTACTGCAAAAGGAATGGCGGAATCCTTTGCAAAAATTGTCACCTTAGAGGAACAGTCCCAGAGGATTTCGGGAATTTTAAATACCATCAATGAAATATCATCCCAGACAGGACTCCTTGCATTAAATGCGTCCATAGAAGCGGCACGTGCGGGAGAGCATGGCAGAGGCTTTGCCGTTGTGGCGGAGTCCATTGGAAATCTGGCGGCTGATTCCACTGCCGCAACTGCTGATATAGAAAAAATCATTGTGGAGCTGTGCCGGGATATTTCGGAGACGGTGACCAATATAGAAGCCATCCGTGCAGGTGTGGACGGTCAGACTCAGGCGGTAGACAAGGTGCAGGAGACCTTTGCTGATTTCGGGAAGCTGGCAGAAAAGACGAAAGAATCTGTCAACAGCATGGAGGCGCTGGTAGAGGAAATGTACCAATGCGATCAGGCGGTTGTAGGCGCCGTAGAGCGGATACGCCATATTTCCGCCAATGCCGCAGAGCTTACGGAAGAGGTTGCCGATTCCTTAGAGGAACAGTTGAATGGGATTCGGAGCGTGGCAAAGCGAGTGGATGATTTGTCAATGGTTTCTGTGGAGATGGAGCAGGAGATGACCAGGTTCAAGCTGTAAAAACCAGCGCCCTGCATTATACGTTAAATTATATGGAAGAGAATTTATTTATCAATATACTTTTTGGTGCGAGTTATATTGTTGTGATAATAGGATATATAAAATATTTGTACTCTGCAAAAAGAGAAAAGAAAGAGAAAAAAATAACTATGAAAGAAAAATCTGCCCATGGTCTCAATTCCAATCAATTAAAAGTTATTGCGATTGCTGCAATGACAATAGACCATGTGGCGGATATTCTATGGCCCTATTCTACAGAAGGATGGGTGGTATTATGTCATGTGATAGGACGCCTGACGGCTCCTATTATGTGGTTTTTTATTGCCGAAGGCTGTCACTATACAAGAGATATAAAAGCTTATGCAAAAAGGCTGTTTTTCTTTGCCGTCATTTCCCATTTTGCATATAACTTTGCTTTTGGCAATTCCTTTATTCCATTCAAAACCTCTGTCTTTGGGCAGACCAGCGTAATCTGGCCCCTGGCATGGGGTGTTATGGCGGTCTGGATAATGAATCACGAACGCATAAAGAACTGGGTGAAGTACATACTTATTGTTTTAATTTGTGTTGTAACGTTTTGCGCAGACTGGAGCTGCATAGCAGTTATGGCAATTATTTCAATTGCCGATGCAAGAGGGAATTTTAAAAGGCAGATGGTGTCAATGATGTGCTGGACAGGCATGTATGCGGTTGTTTATTTCTTTTTTATAGATAAGGTATATGGGGTCGTCCAGTTATTTGTTGCCCTTTCCATACCGCTTTTAAAGCTGTACAATGGAAAGCGGGGAGAATGGAAGGGGATGAAATGGCTCTTCTATGTGTATTATCCGTTGCATTTGTTCCTGCTGGGGCTTCTGCGGCTTTTGCTGTATGGGAATGTAAATATTGTAATTGGGGTATAAAGGTTTTTATAAGGATTCTTTTATGAACATTGGAGATGCCTGCCTTTCTTATTTTTATCAGTTTTCTGTTACTTTTAGATAATATGTTATCCTGCTTAGATAAAGTAAGTAGATTGGGATAGGCTATTGGATTTTAAAATGGTTTGGAGGGAATAAGACACAAAAAATATACATTCCAGGGCAAAAATCAAGACCGGGAACCTGTTTTTAGATTCCCGGCCTGCGGTTTTGTTTATGCTGTCCGTTCTGCTTTCAATTTTTTTACTTCGTCAAGTGAAAGTCCTGCATATTCCGCAATTTTTTCAAGTGTTAAAATTCTATCTGCCAACATTCTTCTTGCGGAATTGATTGCCCCTTCTTTCAATGTCTGATTTCTCATATCCTCCATAGCCCGGCACATAATTTCGATTCCCTCCTTGCTCTCTTTGAAAAATCTAACCCTGTCTGCCAATGTTCCATAGTACATATCTGCCGCATCTGTGCAGGAGAAGTCATGCATTAACCTCCCGATTGGCGTATCTCCACGGTAAGCGCCATTTACATATAGTATGTGCGAACCGTCCTCAAATTTTTCTCCGGTTTCTAAAAAGCACCGTTCAACCGGATAGAGCGGCAGCCCTTTTCCCATTACGTCATTCTCTGTGATAAAGATTACCCATGTTTCCGGCAATTTGTCGAAGTCCTCGCCTTTCATACTACCATAAACCTCCTGGTCTTACAAGCTGGGAGCCAGCGCATTTCTGATTTCGTAAGCTGTCTTTGTCCAAATAATTTATAAGAAATGAAGTAAAATTGCAAGAACAACAATACCGCACATAAGCACAACCCAAAAGCTGCTTATAACAGTTGAAATAATACTTAAGATGTTTCGGCTGTCACGGTTTTTAACACAAATAATAGAAAGTATCAGCCCAAATAAAACCGAGAAGATATTCACTCCCGACCAGGCAGAGCGCACACTGTCTGCCAAAGTCATATGAAATAAAACCGGAATTAGTGTTGCCAACGGCAAAATACTAATCATCAACGCTGCTATACTTAATTTCCTTAATCTTCTATTTTTCATAACCTACCTCATTTCTTTCTTTCCAAAACGTATTACTGCAACTGTAAGTACTGATACAAAAATCAGAATTGCACATAGCAAAAACGGAAACAGGTTAAAACCGCTGCGAACGCCCCCTGCTGTAAAGTCATGCAGAGAGCAGGAAACCAGATAACCGCTGTAACAATAAGGGTAAACAATCCAAAGGGGTGTATTTGCCACTAATACGCCGGGGATGACAAGAAGCAGATTGAAACCCACGGATAGTAATGGTTTTTCAAATAGTACCGTAATCGCCCACATGGTGGCCGCACCGGGGAGCATGGTAAGGAATAAACCAACGCACCACTTTAACAAATACAAGATTGGCAGCGCTTCGGTAATTCCTGTATTGTTGACTGCAATCAATCCGGTTATCATAAAGACAACAAGAAATACAACCATTTCCGCAAGCAGATAAAACAACAATACACAAAATTTTGCGGCTGAAAGGGCATAGCGGCTGACTGGCAGTGCTAACATTTTCAAAATTCCGTTGTTCCCCGTTTCCCGTCCTGCAATCATCACACAAACAACAATCATGCTGAAAGGAAGCAGATAATAAGCATAAACCAATGCGCTCTGAATGAACATGGCCGCCCATGCGTTTGTATATTCCGGTGAAAAATACCTTTGCAGGTTTGCCACGCCGGAAGCCACCACTAACAGCGGGGCTATAAAAATCAGAGGTATTATTTTACCTCGTTTTACTTTTATAAATTCTATTTTAAGCAACTCTAAAAAGCTCATGACGAACACCTCCTTATTCGTAACGCAGATTGTTAGCAGACCATAATCCGGAAAAAAGGAAAATAGCTGTTTCAACCAGTGAGAAAATAACAACTGTCATATCCGGCTGTGCGCTCATTGCAACAGCGGGTTTCAGCATAACCACAAAAGGGTGGACGCAAAACCATATGCTATTGGATGCAGCCAGTGCCATACCACTTAAAAATCCCGCAACACCCATGCCAAGAGGCACCCACATATTGGGAAAACGGGATGATACAAAAATCATAAAGGATAATACGGGCATTGATGTCATAAAGGAATATCCGGCAAAGGATAGCAGGGTGCCGGGCTCAAAGGTGCCTTGTGGTAACTCTGTCAGACCAATTTTTGCAAGTGCAAAATTCTGAAGGCCTATTGCAAGCAACAGCAATATAGTTAAAACTAGAAATTTGCAAAAGTACATAACAGAGACACTGGCAGGGAGCATATACATTTTCTTTATGGCACTTCCCTGAAACTCCATATTGTAAATTATGCAGGCAGCTACTATGATGCCGAACGTATTCAGAACCATAATCATGCCATACAGCTGCGTAAGCAGCACATCCATGGGAGCTAATGGAAGCTTTAAAAGAGTGTCTTTCCGCACAAGAAAAAAGACAAAGGCATATGCTGCCCCCAAAATGCCAACTGCAAGCATGAACGGAATAATGCCTGTGCGTTTTTCTTTTCTAAGCTCGATTGCAAATGTCCTCATAGCTTTGCCCTCTGCTTTCTGCCCGCATTGTCTTTTTCAACCATAGACAAAAACATATCCTCCAGATTATCCCCGGCAAATCCGGACTGTAATGCATTCTGCCGTAATTCCTCCCGGCTTCCTTCAAACAGCAGCCGGCCATGATTGAGTATTCCTATGTGGTCTGCCATCAGCTGGATTTCAGAAAGTATATGGGAAGAAATAAGAACCGTGCAATCGTAAAGATTGGGCAGGGATTTAATCAAATTCCGGATTTCATGTATGCCGGCCGGGTCAAGCCCGTTTGTAGGCTCATCCAAAATCAAAATAGGCGGCCTGCCCAGCATTGCTCCGGCAAGCCCCAGCCGCTGTTTCATACCCAGTGAGTATTTTTTTGCAAGACGCCCTCCAAATTCCGAAAGCCCCACAAGCTCCAATGCGTCTGCGACGGCACTTTTAGGAAGCCCCAAAATACGTCGGATAATGTCAAGGTTTTCTTCGCCTGTGAGATTTGCATAAAAAGAGGGCGATTCGATAAAGGAACCTGTTTCTTTTAAAATGGAAAGGCGGTCATTGGGAAATTGTTTTCCGTGGATTGTGAAACTGCCTTTGGTGGGTGCTGTCAATCCTAAGAGCATTTTCATAGTAGTGGATTTTCCCGCTCCGTTCGGGCCAAGAAAGCCGTAAATGCTGCCTTTTGGAATGTGCAGTGAAACACCATCCACAGCCACAAAGGATTTGTATTTTTTCGTCAACTGCTCTGTTGTAATCATGTAGTCCATATAAACATCTCCTCTCATTGTCTGTTTAAATATAGGCGTTTGCGAAACGCCAAAACCCGCATAATTACGGGATTCTTTTTGTTA
>CANCYR010000029.1 GCA_947382355.1 uncultured Lachnospiraceae bacterium | reverse complement strand
CAGTATCTCTGCTTTTTAAATATTCAGTTGTAACACATGTATTGTAATCCTACAATAAATCAAGTCATGAAATCTGACTTTTACTTGACATAACTCTAAATATGCCTTAGAATTTAAGTGTTGTAAATTCGCGTTTTAGAATGTTACTTATACATACATTCTATGAAGATAGCGGAAAAGCTCCGAATGAATTTGGAGAAATACGTGTACAATGAAAACTAAATAAGGAGGTGCTCCTGTACAATGAGCATGGGTTTAGCTGTTGGGATTGCTGTTTTAGTGACCTTAATCATTGCTATACCGCTTACTGCCGTACTTGCTACTACATATCGCAAGAAAGTAGTAGAAAGTAAAATCGGAGATGCAGATCAAAAGGCAAGGGAAATTATTGATGAAGCCTTAAAAACTGCCGAAACCAAAAAACGGGAAGGGCTGCTTGAGGTGAAAGAAGAGTCCATTCGTACAAAGAACGAACTGGACAAGGAAATTAAAGAACGCCGGGCAGAGGTTCAACGTTTTGAAAGAAGGGTTCAGCAGAAGGAAGAGAACATCGATAAAAAAGCGGACGCAATTGAGAAAAAGGAAGCAAGCCTGATTTCCAAAGAACAGGAACTGGCAAAAAAGAAAGCAGACATTGAAAATCTCAATGAACAAAGAGTACAGGAACTAGAACGGATTTCCGGTTTAACCTCTGAACAGGCAAAAGAGTATTTGTTAAAAATTGTTGAAGATGAAGTAAAACATGAAACTGCTGTCATGATTAAGGAAATGGAGAGCAGGGCAAAAGAGGAAGCAGACAAAAAGGCTAAGGAATATGTAGTGACTGCCATTCAGAAATGTGCGGCTGATCATGTATCAGAGACTACCATTTCTGTGGTACAGCTTCCAAATGATGAGATGAAGGGTCGTATTATCGGCAGGGAGGGTAGAAATATCCGAACGCTGGAGACAATGACAGGTGTTGATTTGATTATTGATGACACACCGGAAGCAGTTATTTTATCAGGATTTGATCCCATTCGCAGAGAAGTTGCGAGAATTGCCTTGGAAAAATTGATTGTGGACGGACGTATCCATCCGGCCAGAATTGAAGAAATGGTGGAAAAGGCACAAAAAGAAGTAGAAGTTATGATTCGTGAGGAAGGTGAAGCTGCTACTCTGGAAGTAGGAGTGCATGGCATTCATCCGGAACTTGTGAGATTACTTGGTAAGATGAAATTCAGGACAAGCTATGGTCAGAACGCATTAAAGCATTCCATTGAAGTAGCACAGCTTTCAGGCTTACTGGCAGCTGAAATGGGACTGGATGTGCGTATGGCAAAACGCGCAGGCTTACTGCATGATATCGGTAAGGCTGTGGACCATGAAATGGAAGGTTCCCATATTCAGTTAGGTGTGGATTTGTGCAGAAAGTACAAGGAATCAGCAATTGTAATCAATTCCGTAGAATCCCATCACGGGGATGTGGAGCCCCAGTCTTTGATTGCGTGTATCGTACAGGCTTCCGACACCATATCGGCAGCAAGGCCGGGAGCGCGCAGGGAAACATTAGAAACTTATACAAGCAGACTAAAACAATTAGAAGAAATAACCAACAATTTTAAAGGTGTAGACAAATCTTTTGCTATTCAGGCAGGCAGGGAAGTACGTGTAATGGTAGTTCCAGAACAAATATCAGATTCAGACATGGTGCTTTTAGCACGGGATATTTCCAAACAGATTGAAGCTGAATTGGAATATCCGGGACAGATAAAAGTAAATCTGATTCGAGAGTCCCGTGTTACTGATTATGCGAAATAGAAAATGAGTAGTATGGAAGAAGAGACTGTGAAAAAGACAGTCTCTTTTTTAGTTGGATATTTTCTGCAATTTGAAAGTTTTTCTTGTATTCCCATATAATCTGGTGTAGAATAACCAAGGAAAATATAATTGTATACAATTATCCATGTGTAACATTATATTTTCTTAGGGGCAATTTATCAGGAAGGCCCGGAGAGCGGTAAAGCAAAACTGCTTTCTATTTTGGAACAATTTATCGGAAATGGGAAAGGAAGAACATTATGTCACTAACATTATCAAAAAAAGCACAGGCAGTAAAACCCTCTTCTACCTTGGCAATTACAGCAAAGGCAAAGGAAATGAGAGCGCGGGGAATGGATGTTGTTGGATTTGGAGCAGGTGAACCGGATTTTAATACGCCGGAAAATGTATGTGATTTTGCAATTTCTGCCATTAAGGAAGGCTTTACAAAATATACTCCGGCTTCAGGAACAAATGAATTAAAAGAAGCAATCTGCAAAAAATTCAGGGAATTTAACGGGCTTGATTATGCACCAGACCAGATTGTAATCAGCAATGGGGGAAAGCATTCCTTAAGCAACATATTTGATGCTATTTTAAACCCAGGTGATGAGGTGATTATTCCGGCACCTTATTGGTTAAGCTATCCGGAAATGGTAAAATTATCGGATGGAGTGTCTGTGATAATTACGGGTGAAAGAAAAAATGGCTATAAAGTAACTGCTTCCCAGATTCAGCAGGCTATTACTAAAAAGACAAAGGCATTGATTTTAAATACTCCCAGCAATCCTACGGGCATGGTTTATGAGGAAGAGGAATTAAGGCAGATTGCGGATGTAGTAGTCAGAAATGATATTTATGCAGTGGCGGATGAAATGTATGAATACTTGATTTACGGGGATGAAAAGCATGTAAGTATTGCGTCTTTTAATGAAGAAATATATAAGAGAACCATTACCTGCAGCGGATTGTCCAAAAGCTATGCCATGACAGGGTGGAGAATCGGCTATACAGGTTCTTCCGTGGAAATTGCAAAGCTTATGGGTTCCATACAGTCCCATGCTACCAGCAATCCAAATTCCATAGCACAAAAGGCGGCTCTGGCGGCTTTAACAGGTCCTCAGGATACGGTTGCAGCCATGCGAGAGGAATTTGATAAAAGAAGGGTCTATATGTATGAAAGAGTGAAAAAAATGCCCCTTGTTCATATATTAGAGCCCAAAGGAGCCTTTTATGTTTTTATCGATGTTTCAAAAGTTGAAGAAAAAAATTATAAAGGGGAGAAAATAAATTCCGCTGCAAGGCTTGCAGAAATTTTGTTAGAGGACTATAATACAGCAGTAGTGCCCTGTGCGGATTTTGGATTTCCGGACCATATTCGGTTATCCTATGCCATCAGCATGGAGCAGATTGAAAAAGGACTGGACAGGCTTGAAAGCCTTTTAAAGAGTCTGTAAAGGATAGAGGAGTTATTTTATGCCGGAAGAATTTAAAAGACTGGACAGAATATTAAAATACGAAGGTTCCATCGTGAACTTTTATCAGGATACGGTGCTTGTTCCAAACGGAAATATCGTGCATTGGGATTTTATCGGGCATAAGGGTGCAGCCGCCGTGGTTCCGGTCATGGATGACGGAAGGATTTTGATGGTGCGTCAGTACAGAAATGCTCTGGACCGGTATACGTTAGAGATTCCTGCAGGAGGCCTGAATCATAAAGAGGAGCCTTTTATTGAATGCAGCATGAGGGAACTGGAAGAAGAAACCGGGTACAAGACCGATAGAGCCAATATGGAATTTCTAATCAATATACGGACTACCGTTGCATTTTGCAATGAATTAATACAGGTATATGTGGCAAGGAACTTACAGCCCTCCACACAAAAGCTGGATGAGGATGAATTTATCCATGTAAAGCCTTATACCATTGAAGAACTTTGCGAGAAAATATATGCTGGAGAAATAGAAGATGGAAAAACGATTTCTGCGCTTATGGCATATAAAAACAAATATATGAAATAGGAGGAAAACGTTATGATGTATGTATGGCTGATTGTGGGATTTGTATTTTTGATTAAGGGAGCGGATTTATTTGTGGAAGGAAGCTCGTCTATAGCAAAGCTCTTAAAGGTTCCTTCCGTTGTCATAGGGCTTACCATTGTGGCATTGGGTACAAGCGCACCGGAAGCGGCAGTAAGCATAACTGCCGGAATTGCAGGCAGCAATGAGCTTGCCATAAGTAATGTTATTGGTTCAAATACTTTTAACATTCTTATGGTAGTGGGCATTTGTGCCATTATTAAAGAATTTAATGTGGATTTGGATATTTTAAAACGGGATTTTCCCATCAATATCGGATTGACAGTTCTTCTTGGAATTTTTTTAATGGATATGGGCGTTTCCAGGCTGGAAGGAACTATTTTATTTGTTCTGCTGGTGATATATATTGGATTTATGATTATTTCTGCAAGAAAAAGCCGAAAAGATGGAGAAGAAATTAAAGCTATGTCTCCTATAAAGAGCATACTGGCAGTGATTGTAGGAATTGCAGCGATTGTTTTCGGAGGAGACCTGGTAGTAGACAATGCAAGCCTGATTGCAGCTTCCTTTGGACTGAGCCAGACTTTGATTGGACTTACGATTGTTGCTATCGGAACATCCCTTCCCGAGCTGGTTACTTCTATTGTGGCGGCAGGAAAGGGAGAAAGCGGACTTGCCCTTGGCAATGTAGTAGGCTCTAATCTTTTCAATATTATGTTTATTCTGGGAATGTCATCGGCCATTAGCCCTATTGCGGTTGCAAAGGAATCCATAGTGGACGTGGTTATTCTCCTTGTTTTCACAGTAATGGTATATTTGTTCTGTAAAAGTGAAAAGAAGGTTACAAGAAGCGAAGGTGCAGTTTGTGTCCTTGCTTATGCGGCGTATACGGCTTATATTATTTTAAGATAGCTTTTATTTCTAAAATGCTACCTGTCCTCATATATTGTGAAAAGACATAGAAATGAGGATGGGATGGAATATGAAAATAAAAAAATGGAAGACTTATAGAGCAATGGGAAATAGAGAAAAAAGAGAAGGCGCAAACTGGCTTCTCTTTTTTGTATTTGGTTTTTTTTTAGGAGTCCTGTTAGTAAATGTGAAGACAGGATACTTTTTGGAGGATAACCTGTTTTTCGGAGAAGAATTGCTAAGCAGGCTGTCCTATACCTCATTCCACAATGAGCAGTATATGGTATATCTGCTGCAAAACCGAATGGGAATATTGCTGTTTTTGCTGGTGGCGGCCACTACAATATTTGGAATTGTAATTTTATATTTGTATGTGGCGTGGTTTGGCATGAGCCTTGGAATTTTAATGGCAGTGGTAACAATCCGATATGGAGGAAAAGGAATTCTGATTTTTTTTGCCGCATTGCTCCCTCAGGATATTTTGTACATACCTGCCTTTCTCATGCTGGTGAATCTGCTTCATGATTTGTGTGCAGTCATTTACTTTCCGGGAAAAATGTTTCGCAGTATCAGCACCGGAAAAAAGCAGTTCTTTGCAAGAGGAGCCTTTACCTATATTTTTCTTACCGGAGTTGTCATAATAGGGGTGTTCTTCGAAAGTTATGTAAATCCATTTATTTTAAGAAAAATATTAATTTTTTTATAAATAAATTTTCACTACATATGGTAGAAGACAAAATATCATCTGTCAACATGTTGCGATTTTTCTTAAAAATGCTGTAAATATGCTAAAATACTGGAAAAAATCCATTTGATTTTCTCCAAATTTCTTATTATAATAAGGAATGAGTACGTTGGGGGACTGACAACATTAGGGCTAGGGAAGGGTTTCAAAGTTTATGGAAAAGGAAATACAACAGTTTATTTCATATTTACATAATATTAAGAAAACCTCTAACAATACAGAACAATCTTACAGAAGAGACTTGGCAAAGGCACAGCATTTTTTAGCAGAAAACGGCATCACTGATGTAAAAATGATTACTGGGGAGTATTTGAATTCTTATGTTTTGTATTTAGAGAAAAGTAAATTTGCAACGGCTACGATTTCCAGGAATATAGCCTCTATTAAGGCATTTTTTCATTTCCTGTGTGAAGAGGGTATTTGCAAAGAAGATGTTGCGGCAGGCTTAAAAGCGCCTAAAATCGAAAAAAAGATTCCGGAAATTTTATCTACGGATGAAGTGGTGCGCCTTTTGGAACAGCCAAATGGGGATACTGCAAAGGAAATCCGGGACAGGGCCATGTTGGAGCTGTTATATGCCACCGGAATCCGTGTTACGGAGCTGATCACTTTAAAGGTCAATGATGTGAATCTGCAGATTGGTTACATACTATGCAGGGATGCCCATAAGGAAAGGGTGATTCCTTTTGGAAATGCAGCCAAGACAGCGCTGACCCAGTATATAGAAACTGTAAGGGCACATATGCTGCAGGATGAAGATACGGGTATTCTTTTTGTAAACTGTTCCGGCAGGCCTATGAGCCGGCAGGGATTTTGGAAGCTGATTAAATATTATGCAAAAAAAGCAAACATTACTTCAGATATTACGCCTCATACTTTAAGACATTCTTTTGCAGCCCATCTGGTGGAAAATGGAGCGGACTTAAGAAGCGTGCAGGAAATGCTGGGGCATTCGGATATTTCCACTACCCAGATTTATGCGAATATGAATCATAGCAGGATTCGGGAGGTGTATGCGAAAGCCCATCCGAGAGGGTGATTTAAAAAGGGAATTGGAAAATACTTATATAAGAATAGGGATGAGTTAGAAAAGACCGGTAAATCAAAAAATTTTTTCTGACTTGTCCCTTTATTTTTTCTGTGGGACTTTGTGCGGTTAGTCCGATGGAATCCGTGTTATACTAAATGAAAAAGATTGAATGGAGTGCAGGCAGTGAAAAATAAAGTATATGAATATGAATCCCTGATATATGAAGCAGGAGGGACTGGCGGCGCGTATGTAGTTTTTCCCTATGATATCAGGAAAGAGTTCGGACGGGGACGGGTGAAAATACATGCCGAGTTTGATGGAGAACCTTATGACGGCAGCATTGTAAACATGGGAGTAAAAAATGCGGACGGAAGTGTCTGTTATATTATAGGCATACGGAAAGAAATCCGTTCCAGAATAGGGAAACAGTCAGGGGACAGCGTTTTGGTAACAGTCAGGGAGCGGGAATAAGGTCTTTTAGAGTGATTAAAAAATCCCCTCTCCAAAGCCTGTTTCCCAAGGCTTAAGAGAAGGGGAGTTCACATCAGTTTCTAATCATACTCCGCAATATCATAAATCAACTTCTCGCTGTCAGCCCATCCAAGACAGGCATCTGTAATAGACTTTCCATAAACGCCTTCTCCGATTTTCTGATTGCCTTCTTCAATATAGCTTTCAATCATAATTCCCTTCACAAACTTATGAATATCACTGTTCAGCTTTCTGGAATGCATAACCTCTTTTGCAATACGGATTTGCTGCTTAAACTGCTTGCCGGAATTGTTGTGGTTGGCGTCAATGACAGCAGCAGGATTTTTTAAATCCATGGTGCCGTACATTTCCAAAAGGCGGCTTAAATCCTCGTAGTGATAGTTGGGGAAGCTGCGGCCATATTGGTTTACAGAGCCTCTTAAAACTGTATGGGCAAGTTCGTTGCCGTCAGTCTGCACTTCCCAGCCCCTGTAAATAAAAGAATGGGAGCGCTGTGCGGCATAAACGGAATTCAACATAACAGTCAAATCACCGGAGGTTGGATTTTTCATGCCTGCAGGCACGTCAAAGCCGCTTACCGTCAGACGGTGCTGCTGGTCCTCTACGGAGCGGGCGCCAATGGCCACATAAGAAAGAATATCGCTTAAGTAACGCCAGTTTTCCGGATAGAGCATTTCATCAGCGGCAGTCAGTCCGGTTTCCTCAATGGCACGGATGTGCATTTTCCGCATGGCAATCAGGCCCTGTAAAAAGTCCGGCTTCTTTTCCGGGTCTGGCTGGTGGACGATTCCCTTATAGCCTTCGCCGGTAGTCCGTGGCTTGTTGGTGTAGATTCTCGGTATCAGGATCAGCTTGTCCTTAACCTGTTCATTTACCTTTGCAAGACGGCGGATATAATCGCAGACCGCTTCCTCATTGTCAGCGCTGCAGGGGCCGATAATCACTAAAAATTTGTTGCTTTCGCCGGTGATGACAGCCCGGATTTCCTTATCCCTTTCCTCTTTGATTTTTGCAAGGTGCTCCGGTACGGAAAATTCTTTTCGGATTTCCTCCGGGGTAGGAAGTTTTTTTATAAAATCGAATCCCATGGTTTCTCTCCTTTGTATCCTTATTTTTTTTACAGATAATTGGGAAATGCCCTGCAATATGGGTAATATTACAAGCGGGGTCTTTCTCAATTATCTGCTCATTTTTGAAAACAGGAAATTCCTGTTTGTATTTTCACGCTTTGAAAGCCTGCAAACGGCTCAAAACATGTTTATTATAATATATATAAGGTTTTAGTGCAATAAGATAAAGGCTGCAAAGTAATAATTCGCTTACTAAAAGCCCCCACAGATATCCTTTAATCCCGAATATGGGGATGGCATAAAAGACAAAAAGAAGCTTAATGCCGATTCCTGCTATCTGGAAGAAAAAGGAGCGGGCGGTTTTTCCAAGGCCGTGCAGAATGCTGCTGAGTACAGTTCTTAAATAAAGGAAAGGACAGATAAAGCTCATGGAGGTAATAAAAGAGCCGGCAATCTGGCTGTGGAATAGAAAGCTTCCAATCCATCTGCCAAACAGGAAAAATCCTGCAGTGCATAAAAAACCAAGGGCAAGGCAGAAAAAAATGCATTTTGATACGGCATTTGCAATCTTTTTGTTGTTTCCGGCAGCTTCCGCCTCAGAAACATAGGGCAGGATTAAAACAGCTATGGAGCTTGTAAGGGCGCTTGGAAATAAAATAAGGGGCAGGACCATTCCGGTAAGGACGCCGTAAATACGAAGCACCTCTGAATTGGAAAGTCCGAAGGCCATCAGTCTGTTTGGTATGTAAACTGCCTCCACGCTTTGTAAGCCATTGATAACTAAACGGTTTGCGGATAAAGGAACAGCCATGGACAAAATATGGCGGGCGGTGGTACGAAGCTTTCCTTTTTGGGAAGCTGCCGGTATGCACATAGGGGATAAGGAAAATCCAAGACGGCTAAACCGCAGGAAAATAGCAATAGCGGAAACTGCCATGGAGGCAAATTCTCCGATTACGATACCCACTACAGAGATGGCAATGGAAGCCTCAATGCCTTTGGACTGACAGTAGGAGTAAATCAGGTAAACGCTTACAACTCTTGCGCCCTGCTCTAAGAGCTGGGTAAAGGCAGGAAGCCCGGTCTTTTTGATGCCATAATAATAGCCGTTGATACAGGAATGAACGGAACCAAAGGGCAGGGAAAGGGCAAAAATCCGCACAAGGGAAGAACAGCGTTCTTCCAAAAGAAAATTCTTTGCAATAAAAAAAGAATATTCAAACAGGAAAAAGCCTAAAATAGCAGATAGGGACAGGGAAATGGTAAATCCTACTAGTAAAACCCGAAGAGATGATTTATAATCATGTGAAGTAGGCTCAGGAGCTACAAATTTGGAAATTGCCGTCTGGATTCCGGCGGCCGTAATGGAAAAGCTAAGGGCCATGACCGGAGCAATGAGCTGGTAAATGCCCATGCCTTCCTCGCCGATAGTCTGGGACAAAAAAATCCGGTAAAAAAAACCGATAATACGGCTTAAGATTCCGGTTGCAGTCAGCAGAATGGTTCCGGCAATAAGAGGATACTTTTTAAACATGGCAACTCCTTTAATGAGAGTTATTAATCAAATATATTCCGCAGCTTTTGTTGACAGAACTAAAATGGAGTGCTATCATTTTTTTGTATTCTGATTGAGATACTAGGAAATTAACATAGAAGAGGTGATACAATGGATAAACTGATTTATCTGGATAATGCGGCTACTACCAAAACTGCGCCGGAGGTAGTGGAAGCTATGCTTCCTTATTTTACAACCTATTACGGGAATCCCAGCAGTATTTATTCCTTTGCGGAAAAGTCCAGGGAAGCGGTAACCCATGCAAGGGAAATCATAGCGGATTCCCTTGGGGCAAAGTCCAATGAAATCTATTTTACAGCAGGCGGCTCTGAGTCCGATAACTGGGCATTAAAGGCTGCGGCAGAAGCTTATGAAAGCAAAGGAAAGCATATTATCACATCCAAAATAGAGCACCATGCCATTCTCCATACCTGTAAGGCATTGGAAAAAAAGGGCTATGAAATCACATATCTGGATGTGGATGAATACGGTATGGTAAGGCCGGAACAGGTAAAGGAAGCCATCCGGGAAGACACGATTTTAATTACTATCATGTTTGCCAATAATGAAATCGGCACTATACAGCCTATCCGGGAAATCGGCAGCATTGCCTATGAAAGGGGAGTTTTGTTTCATACAGATGCCGTACAGGCTTATGGACATGTGCCCATTGATGTAGACGAATGCCATATCGATATGCTAAGCGCCAGCGGCCATAAGCTTAACGGGCCAAAGGGCATTGGATTTTTGTACATCCGAAAAGGCATTAAAATCCGTTCCTTTATCCATGGAGGAGCCCAGGAAAGAAGCAGAAGGGCAGGCACGGAAAATGTGTCGGGCATTATCGGTTTTGGAAAGGCTGTGGAGCTGGCATTTGCACAGCTTAAAGAAAGAGAAAAAAAGGAAGCCAGGTTAAGGGATTATCTGATTGAAAAAATAGAAAAGGAAATTCCGTATTGCAGGCTGAACGGACACAGGACAGAAAGGCTATCCAATAATGTGAATATCAGCTTCCGGTTTATTGAGGGTGAGTCCATGTTAATTAAGCTGGACTTTGCGGGAATCTGTGCGTCCAGCGGTTCTGCCTGTACATCAGGCTCTTTAGACCCTTCCCATGTGCTGTTAGCCATCGGGCTTCCCCATGAAATTGCGCATGGTTCTTTAAGGATGACGGTCAGTCAGGAAAATACCATGGAAGAGATGGACTATGTGGCAGAGACATTAAAGAAGATTATAAAAGAGCTTAGAAACATGTCTCCGCTGTATGAGGATTTTATAAAGAAACAGGATAAAAGCAAATAGCGATAGTATGTAATTACAGGAGGAAAACCATGTATTCAGAAAAAGTAATGGACCATTTCCAGAACCCGAGAAATGTGGGAGAAATAGAAGATGCCAGCGGCGTAGGCACCGTTGGAAATGCCAAGTGCGGCGATATTATGAGAATCTTTTTGGATATTGATGAAAACCAGATTATCCGGGACGTGAAATTTAAAACCTTTGGCTGCGGAGCGGCAGTGGCCACCAGCTCTATGGCAACAGAGTTAGTAAAGGGAAAAAGTATTCAGGAAGCCATGAAGATTACCAATAAGGCGGTAATGGAAGCGTTGGACGGACTTCCGCCGGTAAAGGTTCACTGTTCCCTTTTGGCGGAGGAAGCCATTCATGCGGCACTTTGGGATTATGCGGAGAAAAACGGCATTGTCATTGAAGGGCTTGAAAAGCCAAAATCGGATATTCATGAAGGCGAAGAAGAAGAGGAAGAAGAATACTAAAGGATTTTTATATGAAAAAGAAAGTTGTGGTAGGCATGTCCGGAGGAGTTGACTCCTCTGTGGCAGCCTTTTTATTAAAGGAACAGGGCTATGAGGTGATTGGGGTCACCATGCAGATATGGCAGGATGAAGGACAGGAAGCTTTAGAGGAAAACGGAGGCTGCTGCGGACTCAGCGCAGTGGAGGACGCAAGAAGGGTGGCGCAGGCGTTAGACATCCCTTATTATGTGATGAACTTTAAAAAAGAGTTTCGGTGCAAGGTTATGGACTACTTTGTGGAGGAATACATACAGGGCAGAACGCCCAATCCGTGTATTGCCTGTAACCGCTATGTAAAATGGGAATCTCTTTTAAAAAGAAGCATGGACATTGGGGCGGATTATATTGCAACGGGACATTATGCCAGAATCCAAAGGCTGGAAAACGGCAGGTATTCCCTTTGTATGTCCAAAACAAGCGCAAAGGACCAGACCTATGCCCTTTATAATCTGACTCAGTTCCAATTGTCCCATACCCTTATGCCGGTGGGAGAATATACAAAAGAAGAAATTCGGAGCATGGCGGAAAGGCTTAAGCTTCCGGTGGCACAAAAGCCGGACAGTCAGGAAATCTGTTTTATCCCGGATAGGGATTATGCGGGCTTTATTGAGAGGGAAGCGGCTGGGAAAAAGGAGCTTCTTGAGAAAATGCCAAAGGCCGGCAGTTTTGTTACAAAGGACGGAACGGTAATTGGTCCCCATAAGGGGATTATCCATTATACGATTGGACAGAGGAAGGGGCTGAACCTTGCCATGGGTCATCCGGTGTTTGTAACGGAAATCAGGCCGGAAACGGGAGAAGTGGTTATTGGGGAAGGTGAGGATGTGTTTGCTGACCGGTTGGTTTGCGGTAACTTGAACTTTATGTCGATAGATAAGCTGGAAGGAAAGAAGAGGGTTCTTGCTAAAATCAGATATGGGCATAAGGGAGAGTGGTGTTTGATTGAACAGATTGGGGAAGACAGGGTGAGCTGCAGATTTGAGAAGCCGGTTCGTGCTGTTACGCCGGGGCAGGCGGTGGTGTTTTATGAGGGGGAGTGTGTGCTGGGGGGAGGGACGATATTGAAAGAATAAGGGAGTTGTATATTAGAGGGGGGGTAGGTGATTGGATGGGAGGACGCAACAGAGGGATAAGAGCAGATTCCAGGCGGTGTTTTGGACCGGGATTTTCCTAAACAGCCTGATGCAGGTGTTGGTACCGTCCGGGGCGGAATATAGCGGCGTCCATGCCGCAATATTCCTAAAATTGCCATCCGTGGCAATTTTACCCTGGGGAGTGAGCAGGCTGTTAAGGAAAATCCCGGTCCAAAACAATGCCTTGAATCTGCTCTTATCCCTCTGTTGCTGTTTTTTCTCTGGCTGTAGGCAATACATTCTTTTTTCTTGTGCCATAGTTTGAAAAGAAGCCTATATATCTACACAACAATAGCTGCTGTGCACATATTCTTTTTTACAATATAGCTTGAAAAAACCTATATTATACTTATAGCAATGTTGCTATGTACACATTCCTCTTTTACACTATCAATATTGCTATGGGTGTGTATAGGTTTTTTAGGGCATTGTGTAAAAGAGGAACCGCTCCGTGGATTTTGCATATTATGTAGAAAGAGTTTTGGATAGGGAAAGTCTCTCTGGAAAAGGGGAGACGGGTGGAAAAGACATGGATATAAATTTTAATCAGGTAAATCAAAGGCGGAGGGCAAATTATATTCCCTATGAGGGGACGGTAATTGAAATTAATACGTTTGATACTAATAACCGCAGAAGCAGCGGGTGTTCTCAGATTGTGACGGTGGAGGATTTTGATGGGAATATTGCAAATTTCATTGTATCGCCGGATACGTATGTGGTGGATATGATTACGTTGTATGAAGGGCTTGAGGTAATCTTTTTTTATGATGGAAGCCTGCCGGCTCCCTTGATTTATCCGCCAAGATATCAGGCGGCTATCGTTACGCAAAAGTTGGAAGGGGTCAATGTGATTGCGGGATATTTTAATTATATTCTGTTAAATCAGGAAGCATCCCTGCGGCTGAATATTGGAGCCAATACTCAGGTGGTTACGAAAAACAATCAGACATTTTTAGGGAATCCTGCAAATAAAAATCTTATCGTTTTTTATGGTGCTTCCACAAGGAGTATTCCCGCCCAGACCAATCCGGACAGGATTATTGTCATGTGTGAAAGCTGAAAATTTATAAAGGGAAAAATTCCGGCTTCCTGTTTTGGAACACCGTATAATACCGGAAGCCGCATTCCCTTAAAATTTCGGCAGCTGTTTCAAAGCCATAGCACATATGCTCCGGCTTATGGGCGTCGGAGCCGATGGTGAGGATTTCACCGCCAAGCTCCAGATAGCGTTTTAGGATTTCTCTGGAAGGATGCACTTCACCAAGCTGATATTTGGGATTTAAGCCTGCTGTATTGCATTCGATTCCTTTTCCGTTCTCAATCAGATAACGAAGCAGCACATCAAAAATGTCTTTGTAATCTTCATAGTGGTAATCCCGGTTTTTGGTTCTGCCGTATCTTACCACATAATCCAGATGTCCGTATACATCAAAGTCTAAAAAGCCTCTGGCATTTTCCAGCAGGGAAAGGAAGTATTCTTCGTAAGCTTCTCTGTCCGTGCGGTTTTCGTAAAAAGCAGGAAAGTAAGGGTCCAAGTCATGGCACATATGGGAAGAGCCGATGATGAAATCAAAGGGCTCGGCATGGGCCAGTGCCTTATTTTTTTCAATTACTCTCGGATGCAGGCCAAGCTCTATGCCGAAAAGTAGAGTGATTTTATGACTGTAGATTTCTTTCAGGCGAAATAGTTCTTTTTCATAGGCATTCATATCTAATATGAATTCATCGGAAAGGTTTCCGGATTCGTCTTTGTAAAAGTAATCCATGTGCTCTGTCATGCACATGTGCTTTAGTCCAAGTTCAATTCCTTTTTTAACCATGTCCTCCATGGGCGCAAGGCCGTCGCCGGATAAGGCGCTGTGGAGATGGCAGTCTGCTTTGATTGTGTTCATGGGGTGCCTCCTGTGATTAAATTTCTAATTTAGCTTTTGAAAAGATGTTTTGATAGTTGTTTTTATAAGTAAAAGAGTATTTACAACTGCCAGTTGCTAAATCCATAAAAATCTGTTTTTCTAATTTTATTGTGAAAGGGTTTGTTTTAGGATAGCATGAATGGGGGAGATATACAATGATAAACTGTTTATATTCCATTTACAATATGGCACAAAAACAAAACCATGTACCAACCCATATGAGAGAAAGGGGAAGCTTGCGGCTGCCCTGTTTGGTTCCGCTTTGACAGCCAGAGAGATTGCCAGTGCCGGAGAAATGTAATATAATATCCATAGTGCCCCCATAAAAGGTAAAGGAGAAAAATGAATGGAAAAATTGATGTACATGATGATGATTGAGAAAAGTAAGACTTACAATAAAATGACAAAACAGGTAGTTATGGAACACGTTGAGAATATAAGAAAACTGGACGATGAAGGAAAGCTGGAAATATGCGGTGTGTTCAAAGGTTATCCGGGAATGGCAGGAATGTATATCCTAAAAACAGAGAGCCGTGAAGAAGCGGAAGAAATTTGCAGGAGGGAGCCGCTGGTTATGGGAAAATACGCAACGTATAAATTGATTGAACTGCAGATTGCAAACAGGGAAAATAATTACTTACTGTAATTGTTGCAAGGAATAACACTGGTGCAAATATAATCCGACTTATGTGGTGTTGCAGGGAATAAGGGTAATTCATAAAATAAGGTCCTTGTTCTAATTTTCGTATAAAGTAGTAATTTTTTGTATTCTGCGCTTCACTTCTGTGCGGATATGTAACGGCTCTAAACATTCACATTTATCCCGGAAACTAAAAAGGATATTGTAGTAGTATTCATTTTCTATAAAAGGAAAATTGACAATGTAATATTCTTCACAGTCTGGCGAAAAGTGTTCATAAGTGCAAAAATCAAGTACCCTGTCCATGATAGATTTATGAATACGAATTTTGATTTTGGTTTGTATGGTATCCAAAATATCTGCAAAGTCTAAAGCAGGTTTTTGATATTCTCGTGGTGTAAAAGTTCTCTTTTGTAGTTGTAGATTTGACATACGGGATAGTCTGAACATGCGAAAATTATTTCTTTTGTGGCAATACCCATGTAAATACCAATGACTACTTTTCAATACGAGCTGATATGGCTCAACTGTTCGTGCTGTTTTATTTCCGTGGTGGGCTATATATTCAAACGAAAGCAGTTTGCTTTCCTGCAAGGATGCTTTAACAATTTCTAAGTACAGCAGTATGTTTTCGTTTCCCATCCACGGACTTAAAACTATACATATTTGATTTACTTTTTGCATAAAAGAATATATAATAAGCGACAAATGTTAATGTTGTCAATCTGAAAGGGGTAGCATTATGGAAGAATTAAAATCTATTATGGTGAAGTTTGTTGCGTCAGGTTGGGATTTAAAAGTAACACAACTTTCCATTTGTAAAACTATAGCCAAACAGAAAACTGAATAATTGTCACCATATAGAATGGCATACCTGGACAGGAAGTCAAGAAAGGGTTACTGGTGGCAAACTGAAAAGAGTTGTATGGCAGCAATCTGGGCAAAAGCCAGAGGATTGAGCTTATCAGTCTGATACGGCACAGGCAGATGGATGACTGACATTGTATGAAATAACATGTTTCTTTGGAAGGAAAAGGAATAATATGAAAATTTATGTGGATGCGGATGCCTGTCCGGTAGTATCTATTGTAGAGCAGGTGGCGGAAGAAAACAAAATGCCGGTGATGCTTTTGTGCGATAGCAATCATGTGCTGAACTCTGCTTACAGTGAAGTGAAAATAATCGGAGCAGGGGCGGATGCGGTGGATTTTGCGCTAATCAACCTTTGTAAAAAGAATGATATCGTGGTCACTCAGGACTACGGGGTGGCTGCAATGGCTCTTGGAAAGGGAGCATATGCCATACATCAGTCAGGGAAATGGTACACGGATGAAAATATAGACAGAATGCTTATGGAACGGCATTTAGGGAAAAAAGCAAGACGGGCATCAGGAAGGAATCACCTGAAAGGGCCTAAGAAGCGGACGGAGGAGGATAATGTGCGGTTTCGGGAGTCTTTTGAAAAATTGGTGAAGAGTGCGCTGGGCACAATATAAAATAAACAGTCTTTATTTTTTTCTTGACCTTTAAATCTTACGGGTGTAATATTTAAAGAAATCAATTATTTTTTTGTCCACAAATCTTACATGTGTAAGACTTGTGGCAGGAAAAAGATATATTGTCATAAAAGATTTCGTGGAGGTCAGATTCATATGGCAGAAAAGGAAGAGGAAAAAGGTTTATGCAGAAGAAAAAAAATAAATTGTATTGGAAAAACAGCAGGGCTTGGTATTATGTTTTTTCTGCTGGCGGGCTGTGGACAAAATCCCCGGACAGCAGAAGGGACGACGGACTTGACAGAGAATGAAACAGAGCTGCAACAGGAGGATGGCAATGCAGAACCAGAAAGCATAGCCGCTGTCTATAAGGATATTTATGATAAAGCAATAGAAACAGATATAGCAGGCAGTCTGGAAATGACGGAAAGCATTGTTGCAAGGCTTGGGGACAATGGATATGTGGCTGTTGACAGCAAAAACCAGATCAATATGACAAACGCAGAACAGGCGGTAAAATTTTTAAGTGCCGCAAAGGAAAAAGAAATGGCAGAATTGACCATTTTGGTAGTTGCAGATTCGGGCGGATTTACAAAATATGATTTAGAAACAGAAAATGGCGCCATAAACATTGCCAGAGGATATTACTGGTATGATAGAAACGGAAACCTGAATAACAGCCATGTTGTAAGCTATCCTGCTGACTGGTGGCAATATACAGAAGAAGGGTATTTACTGTTTGAAGGAAGCTATTTTTCAGATGAAAATTATGTGCTCACATTAAACGATACACTGGAGCATACTGCACTCAGGATAATGCCATTGGAAAAAAGATGCAGGGAGCTGAACCAAAAATATGTGCTGCCGGCAGGATATGGGAATAGTAATATGTTTTTCTTAAATTGGAGCAGAGATGATTTGGGGGACCTGGATTTTTATGATATATTTGATACGTTTTATCCAATGCTGTATAATCAGCCGGTTCCTTATACGGCAGATGAGAATCTGGGAAACGGGAGTCGGGAAGCTTATCAGATACCGGAGGAGGAGTTTGAAAATGTCATTTTAACTTACTTTCCCATTGAAAAAGAAGCGCTTCGGGAAAAAACAACCTATATTTCAGAGGCAGCAGCCTATGAATACAGACCAAGAGGGTTTTATGAAGCCGGGTATCCGGATATTCCATATCCGGAAGTAGTGAATTATGAGGAAAATCAGGATGGAACCATTACACTGTTTATCAATGCGGTTTATCCGGATGGGAATACGTCTAAATTATATTCCCATAAAGCAGTGGTGCGCCCCCTGGATGATGACCGTTTTCAATATGTATCAAACCAAATGCTTTTACCAGAGGAGCAGTATGAGGCATGGTGGTATTCTGAGCGTTTGACGGAGGATGAGTGGAAAGAGATTTACAGCGAAAATGAATTTTCTGAAATCGAAAGCAATTGCCTGCTAACGGAAGCAGAAAAAGCAGAGTTAAAAAAAGCAGCATTGGAAGCGGCAGAATTGACAAAGGAAGTATACAAGGATGTGGAAATTATAGACGGACCGTCCTTTAGTTCAAATATCAAGGGGTTTACAAAAGAGCAGTGCAGGAAGGTGGTTTCTCTTCTTGGAAAAGGAGGATACGTCAGCGTTACGGAAGATACTGACATGGAAAATTACAAAAAGGTGGAGGATTTTTATGCCGCCTATATGGAAAAGCGGGAGGCAATGGTAACTATAAATAATGTAAATCCAGACGGACTTCTTGGCGCTGTTACTTTTGTATACCGGGATAACAGGCTGCAGACATATTATGTGGGAATTGGCTGGCAGAAGGGAGGCATACCGGAAGTCAGGAATACTTTAGTCAGTGATATAGAGGAAATCAAACTGACGGAAAAAGGCTATTTTATTTATGCCTTTGAAAATGTAATTCCTCATTCCAGTTTGCGGCAATACTGGAGGATAAAGCCCCTTTCAGAGAAATGCAGGGAATTGACAGAAAAGTATATAAGGGGATTAAGCTATGTAAATTACAATGTTCTTGTGACAAACTGGGATAGCAGCAATGTGGAGGCTATTTTAATGCCATGCATGTTTGAAGACATTTACCGAATATATACAGGGGAAAACTTCAACGTGCAAAACAGGAAAATACCTGCAGATACATACGAAAAGATAATGACTGCCTGTTTTCCCGTGTCAACGGAAGTATTGCGGGAAAAATGCGGATATGACGGGGACAGTAACAGCTATGAATATGAGATGGTATTTGCAAGACCTTACCCGCCATTTGGAGAAGTAGTTGATTATATGGAAAATGGAGATGGAACGATTACGCTGATTGTGGATGGTGTATGGGCAGACTACAATACTGACCTTGCCTTTACCAATAGGATTGTGGTACAGCCCTTTGAGGATGGTACATTTCGATATTTATCTAATTCCATAGAACAGAAGGAACTAAAGATACCAACGATTGCAAAATAAAAATTAAGAGAAGTTTACAGAAAGCAGTAAGGAGACTGTTATGATATTAAAAAGCAGATATATTTTAGTTGGTGCGTTGCTGGTGTTAAGTTTTATTATATTTGTCATGGGAAAGGCATATAAGAAATCCAGCATAAATAAAGAACAAATAGAAAAGGGTTATGACCTTCCTGTAGATGCACTTTTGAGGAAAGAAGCGGAAGAGGACTTGCAAGAAATGATGGAACTCATTGGTGAAATTTATGTAAAGGCAGACAAAGGAAATGCTTCCAATGTTGTCCTTTCTAAGGAAACAGTATCCAAAATGCAGGAGAAATTAAAGAGAACGGGCAAGCCGGTTATCATGTCGGGAATCTATGCCAATATGGAAAATTTTGAGAAGGCAGATAATTTCCTTAAAAAATGCGCAGAGGGAATAAGCGGTCAGACAGTTATATATGAGATACATTCCGGAGGCGGCATAAGCCGAATGAAGTTCTTTTTTGACGGGACAGACATGTATGTGTTAAACGTGGCTGCAACTTGGGATGATGAAAATGAGCCGGAAATCATTCATGCCTCTTATACCAGAATAAAAAAATGGAGATATACAGAAAAAGGCTGGTTTTGTTATGAGCTGTGTGTGCCAGAGCCGCCGGAGGTGACGGAAATTGTTGATGGAAGCGGTATGCTCAGAATAAAGCCCATGACGGATGAAAACAGGGAAATGTCCAAAAAGTGCGTACTGGGGCTGGCTTATCAGGGAAATAATCTGTTGTGTTCCAACTGGGATACGGACAATATGAAAGAGCTGGATTATAACGGACTATATGAATATCTATATGTAATGAAATATGGAGAAAAATTTGATTTTGCAAATGCGCCTGATGGAATACAAAAGGAAGAATTTGAAAGCCTGATAATGGAGTATCTTCCCATAACAGAGGAGAATATCCAAAAATACGCTGTATTTAATAAAAAAAATCAGACTTATGACTGGGAGCCGTTAGGCTGCTTTAATTATGCCCCTACATATTTCGGAACATCTTTTCCGGAGGTTACAAATATTAAGAAAAATGAGGACGGGACAGTTACCTTGACAGTGGATGCGGTGTGTCAAATGATTTTATGTGATGAGGCAGTCATAACCCATGAGCTTACCGTCAGGTTTTTTGAGGATGGAAGCTTTCAATATGAGGGAAATAAAATTTTGAATGACGGGATTAAGGATATACCCGAATATCAATATCGTATCAGCAGAAAATAGCCTCTTTATTATTGCCAGATGTCCAGATCAGCTAATATGGCCTTTGTTATTTCTGCTGCATTGCTTCCGGCAGAATTGGAGCTGCTTTGAATATTGGTGGCAAAGAAGTATGTATTGTTATGGACTTCAACATAGCCTATAAACCAGCCATTTACATCCTGCCCGTCTACACGTCCGGTTCCGGTTTTCCCGTAAAAGCTTTTGTTATCAGAGGAAAACAGGCAAATGGAATCCTTTATGGCATCTACATTTTCAGGAGTAAAACCAAATTTATTGCTATAGAGGTCTGTTAACCGTTCCACCTGCTCTACAGGGGAAATTTTTAAGGAAGACTGCAGCCAGTAGGAGGAAAGATCTGCGGTTATATTTTCATTTCCATACCTGATTTTTTTTAAGTAGTATGCAATGGAAGCTTTTCCAAGCTGCTTATCCACCGCCTGAAAATACCAGTTCACAGAGGAAAGCATTGCGGAATGCAGATTCTGGTCCCCATTCCATGCTTCAAAGGGATATTGGGTTCCATTCCAGGCAATGGATGAGCTTTGGGGCGTAATAATGCCTTCTTCCAGTCCAAACAGCCCGTCATATATTTTGTAGGTAGAATCCGGCGATGTTCTGGAAGTGGCATGGTTCATATTATAAACACCCCAAGTCTCATTCTTCAGGTCATATAGAACGAAGCTTCCCTCATAGTTGCCAAAGTATGGGGACAAGTCCCAAATAGTAATATGTTCAGAGGAAACGTTCCATTTATAATAGTCCTGACCTGCTGCATATGTGGACAGCATGGGAGTAAGACCGAAAAGAAGGGCAGCAATGCAGCAAAAGGCGGCACAGCCTTTTAGTTTCCTCCAGACAGAAGGTTTTTTGTAGGTAGAAATGTTCATGATTCTCCGCTTCATCTGTTTCATGCTCCCGCTGGCTCCGGCAGCAAAGGAAAATGGCATAAAGGATATTTTTTCTGCAAGGTTGATTAACGTATTTCCATAATCCTCATAGTCCTTTTCTTCAAGAAGCAGCAAAACAGAAGTGTCACAGGCAACTTCCCTGTCATTTTGCATTTCCCGGAAAGCATACCAGATAAAAGGATTGAACCAATATAATATGCAAGCAAGGTTCATCAGATAATTTACAAAGACGTCCTTATGCTTGTAATGCTGCAGCTCATGCAACAGCATATATCTTATCTGGCCAAGTCCAGGGGCTTGTCTTGAAAGCGGGCCAGAGGAGAGAGGTTGGGCACATGGCGTATTTGTTCCATGAAAATCCGATATAAGATGGATTGGAAAATAAATGCATGGATGAAATAAACCTGCAATAATTGGAGATTTCAAAAATGCGGCGCTGTAAATGGGAATCTCTTTTTTTATTTTCAGCTCATTTAAACAGCTATTGTATAAAAGGCGGATTTCTTTATTTTGTAAAGGAAGGGAAGAGTCTTTTAAAACCTTTAAACGTTTATGGGATTTGATTGCCAATATGACCATTGCCAGAATGCCGGTCAGCCATATTCCAACCAGTATGAGTCCAACCATAGAGGGGATTTTATTGCTGACAGAAAGTGCAAAGTCGACTTGTGCCAGGGTGTTGGATGAAGCTGTTTCCGGGGCTGTTTTTAGAACAGAGCCCATGCCCGGCGACTTAATCTGTTTCAGGCTGCCAAGCCATGAAAAAAACGGTAAAAGCCCAATGAACCGAAAGGGGAGAAAGGGGACAGCCAGCCATACAGGTACAAGGTACCATAAATGAAACTGCATTCCATTGGTTAGGCAATTTCGTAACAACCGTTTTGCCACAAGCAGCATCACCATTATGGGACAAATAAAAAGATTGCACAGAAAAAAACGAATTCCGAAATCTGCCATACTAATCCCTTTCCTTTCTGTTTTCTTTTGAAAGAAGAGAGCGCAGGGAAGCTATTTCGGCTTGGGATAGTTTGTCATTTTCGATATAGGCGGAAAGCATTGCAGTAATATTGCCATCGTAATAACGCTCAAGAAAAGAACGGCTTTCCTGACTTATGTACTCTTTTTCTTCTACTAAAGGAGTATAGACAAACACCCGGCTTTGTTTTTCGTAGGAAACTGCCCCTTTTGTTACAAGACGTTTGATTAAAGTCTGTATGGTTTTAGGGCTCCATGTGGTAGTTTTGGTTAACCGTTCGGTTATTTCGTTTGTATTGATTGGTGCATATTTCCATATGATTTTCATCACTTCAAATTCTGCTTCGGAAATTTGCGGCAAAGCTTTCATAACTGGTCCTCCATATTTCTCCTGACATAAATCTTACGAGTGTAATATATTATAGTGTAAAAAGAGGAAGATGTCAATTTCTGCCTGCAGTCGGTTCTGATTCCGGTGTGGGAAAGCTGTGGGCTGAACTGTTACAGTACTTGACTTTTATGTTCGGCAGATGTAGAATATAAACAAATATTCGGCAAAAGCCGAATAATAGAAATCATGAGAAAAAACAAAAAACAGCACAGCAATTCATAACAGTGCAGAAAGGAAGCAGGATGGAATATAAAACCTTACCCAATTCAGAACTGGAACTGATGATGATTCTCTGGCAGGCGGATGCTCCCATGACACGAACGGAAATAGAAGAAAAGCTTCCCCAAAAGAGAAAGCTTTCCAAAACTACCGTATTGTCCTTTTTGTCCCGACTGGAGGAAAAGGGATTTGTCCGGGTGGAAAAGGAAGGGCGGAATAACTGTTATTTTCCCATTGTGGAGGAAAAGGATTATCTGGAACAGGAGAGCAGTTCTATTTTAAAGAGACTTTACGGCAGCTCCGTTAAAAAGTTTGTAGCAGCTTTATATGATGGAAACAGGCTTTCCAAAGACCAGATAAAGGAGCTTAAGGATTATCTGGACAGCCTGTAGGAAGGAGGACTTATGGGGATTTCAATTTTAAACGGGGTTTTAAACGGAATTTTAAGCCTGTTTCTTCAGGTGCTAAAAATATCCATATTGTCCGGCGCAGGGATTTTACTCTTATTTGCAGTGTCTCCTTTGCTTTTAAAGAGGCATACAGTTTTCTGGAGATACCTGCTCTGGGCAGTCCTTGCCATACGGCTTGTTCTGCCTTTTGATATTTCCATTCCCGGTCAGGCAGTTGTTATTTCCGTTCCGGCGGGGATTCAGGCAGAGCAAAGTGGATCAGCCATACGTTCGGAACAAATGGAGAATATATCTGACAAGGCTTTTTTGAATGAAAAGGAAGAGGCAAATCTGGCAGCAGGAGAAAAAACGGCAGCAGAGAAAAAATTAACGGAAGAAAAGCAATCGCCAGCAGAGAAAAAGCTGTCGGAAGGAACAGAATCGTTGGCAGAGAAAAAACTGCCGGAAGGAATACAATTGGAGGCAGAGGAAAAGTCGCAGGAAGAAACAGAATCGGTGACAGAGAAAATGTTACCGGCAGAAAACCAATCAGCAACAGAAAAAATGTTACCGACAGAAGATTCCCGGACAGGAGAGTCTGATGCAGCAGAGACAGACGGCACAAAAGCTCTTCGTTTGATTTTACAGTGGGCAGCAGTTTTGTGGGCAGCAGGTGTGACAGCGCTTTTGGTATGGCAGGTTATATGCTACAGGAGTTTTTGCCGAAATGTGGAAAAAACAAAGTCTTTTCTTACAAAAAAGGAGCATCTTTTTGTATATACTTCTCCTGTCATCAGTGCGCCTATGCTGGTTGGAATCAGAAAGCCGCAGATTCTCCTTCCTTGCCGGGAATACAGCCGGGAACAGTTAGAGTTTATTTTGCAACATGAATTTATCCACTACAGAAGGAAAGACCTATGGGTAAAGCTTTTGCTGACAGCAGCAGGAACTGTCCACTGGTTCAATCCACTTGTGAGACTTATGATTCGGCAGGCATCAAAGGATATGGAGCTTTTATGCGACAGTGATGTAGTAAAAGATTTTACCAAAGAAGAAAAAAAGCGGTACGGTAAGACTCTCCTTGCCTGTGCAGCTAACGGCGGCAGAGCCCGTATTTTATGTACCAGTGAATTTTCCAAGGATGGAAATATGTTAAAGGAACGGTTTGCCAATATTTTTTCAGCAGGAAAGAAAAGAGGGCTTCTAGCAACAGCTTTTGGCATTGGGATTCTTTTAGCGGTAAGCCTGTTTGTGGCATTTGTTACATCTGAGGATAGGTTATCTAAGGATGGCCTTATGGAAAACCCTGCCAGAGAAGATGGAGAAGGCATGAAGGCGGAAAAACATATGGGCGGAAAAATGAATGAGCGGATTCAGGCAGAGGCTTTAGCCCAAAGTGAAAAGCTTTCCGGTTCTGTTGCGGAAAAAATGGCAGAATTGTCTTCCCATTCCTCTTCTGCCGGTTTAAGAACAATCGTGGGAGAGCGGGTAAGATTTGTAGGAAAAAGATATTTATATCAGGATGAAGAAGGATGGCATTATTTTATGGAAGAAGACAAGAATAAGGAAAGCCGTCTTTGGGAAGCAGCCACAGCAATAGGTCCCTTGCTTTTGACCCGGTATAAGGGAGAAGAAAGGCAGGTTTTAGAGGACCTGATATATGAAGCTACCTGGTGGGAATGTCCGGTGCTTTTTTCAGAAGGCCGCATTGTTTATAAGGCAGCGCCTACGGCGGACATTATCGGAATAAAAGACCCGGTGCTGGTAAGCATTGCCATGGACGGCAGCGACAGGAGGACGGCAGATACGATTTTGTACCACGTCACTGAAGGGCTCTGCGAAGATGACGGGTGGATTTACTATAACGGATGGACCAATGCTAACGAGTTCCCAAAACCACTGTGCCGTATCCGGCCGGATTTCACCGGAGGTCCCCAGTATGTGGAGGACATTCCAGGGCTTTTATGCGGTGTCATGGATGGGCATGTGTTTTATATGGCTGCAAAAGGAAAAAAGCCCGGCATATGGAAGAGGAATTTAGCAACGGGAAAAGAATTGATTCATGATAAATGGGGGGAATCGGCAGAAGAGTTTTGCTATTTCCATGCAAGGGAAAAAGAGTATCGGGCAGGGGAGCTTGGGGAAGAGGAGATTTCCGGCTGTCAGATTTCGTTTGGCTATGATTATGATGGTGAGCTTAAGGTGAGCGATGTGCCTTTTTATATTGATGATTGAGAAACAGTGCTGTCAGGAATGGTAAAATAAGCGGTTATGCGGTAATGTATAGTGGCAAAGATAATTATTTTTAGGCGGAACTGTCGGAGACAAAATGCCGGAAAGACGACAGTGTTTTTTGAAGAACCCTTTTGGGTGGGTATGTATATGTGTAGTGATGGAATGCGGGCTGACGATACTGTAGTGATTGAAAGATAAGAGAATATATAAGAAAATATATAAGAAAATATATAAGAAAAAGGAATATTATGGAATACCACAATACTCTTGGCTACTATGACAGCCATGCGGAACAATTTTATAAAAGCACAGTAAATGTTGAATTTACAGCCATGCAAGAGCATTTTTTAGAAAAATTGCCAAAAGGTTCTTATATACTTGATTTTGGCTGTGGCTCCGGACGGGACACAAAATTTTTCATGGAACAGGATTATTATGTGGATGCAGTTGATGGATCCAAAGAATTGTGTAAGTTAGCCAGTAGATACACTGAAATGGAAGTGAAAAATATGCTTTTTCAGGAACTATCGGAAGTAAACAGGTATGATGGCATCTGGGCATGTTCTTCAATTTTGCATTTACCCATTGACGAACTGGCTCAGGTAATGAGAAAAATGGTAATTGCATTAAAGGAGAATGGGATTGTCTATACATCTTTTAAATATGGAACCTTTGCAGGTGAAAGAAACGGACGATTTTTCACAGATATGACAGAAGAGAAATTTGCAAAATTTTTAAGTGGAACAGATGGTTTGGAAGTGGAAGAGCAATGGACAACTTCTGATGTACGGCCGGGAAGAGGGGAAGAGAAATGGCTCAATCTGATTTTGCGGAAAAAATGAGCAGAGCACAAGAGAGAATTCTCAGAAAGCTGGAAAATAGCCCCGTCATGGAGTGTAATATGGTTAGAACCAGTAATGGACATCTGCCGGGAAAACGGGTGGGAATTCATTATCTGGTATAAAACAGGAAGCATTCCAAGCATTACGGAGGAATATGAAAGAATCCCAGAAAAGGAAACGTCAGGGTATGCAGAATCCGTCAACGATATTAATCTGCCTTTCAAAGCTGTAAAGAAAATCATTCAGTAGTATAATAATGCTTTTTGTGTTATATTAATGGGAGTGTTGTTATTAGTTCTGCACACCGATTTTAAAAATTTTTATAATGAAAAACCTTGAAGAAAAGGGGAACAATATGTCTAAAGATACACAACCTCGTATTGTGAAATCACATGATATAAGTTTGGATTCTGATTATGTAAATTGGATTCATGATGTGAAACAACGTTATATATCCACACAGATAAAAGCAGCTGTTAAAGTAAATACAGAACAGCTTTTATTCAACTGGCAGTTGGGACGGGATTTAGTAGAAAGAAAAGCAGAAGAAAAATGGGGGAAAGGTATTGTTGAACGGTTAAGTCTTGACTTGCAAAATGAGTTTCCTGAAGTGAAAGGCTTTTCTGCAAGAAATTTATGGAATATGAAAAAGTGGTACTTGTTCTATTCTTCCAGTGATACGTTTTCAGAACTTGCTCATACTATTGAGAATAGTCTTGATTTAAACAGTCTAAAACTGCAACAGGTCGGTGCAGAAATTACTGAAAAGCAAAAACTGCACCAAGCTGGTGCAGAAATAGAATTTCCAACTGTTTTTGGATTTGTACCATGGAGACACCATGTGGAAATTGTTACTAAATGCAAAACAATAGAAGAAGCGTTGTTTTATGTAAGAAAAACGATAGAAGAAAGCTGGAGCAGAAGCGTACTTGTTGATTGTATAAAAGTCGGTTTATACCAATCATCAGGAAATGCACTTACAAATTTTGCAGATAAGCTTCCTGCGATACAGGGAAAACTTGCACAGGAAATCGTAAAAGATACTTATGATTTCGGTTTTGTATCACTACCAGCAGGTTATAACGAAGAAGAGCTGGAAGAAGCACTTGAGCAGAATATTACACGCTTTTTGCTTGAGCTTGGCTCAGGGTTTGCTTTTATAGGAAGATAGAAAGAAATAATAGTTGCGGGTAAAACAAGAAAAATTGATATGCTTTTTTATCATATTAAGCTTCGATGCTATATAGTTGTCGAGCTAAAAGCTGTATCATTTGAACCGGAATTTGCCGGGAAGCTGAATTTTTATGTAAATGCAGTAAATCAGTTGATGAAATCAGATACCGATAATCCAACAATTGGATTACTGATATGTAAAGATAAGGATCAGACAGAGGTTCAGTGGGCTTTTCAGGGAATTGAAACGCCTATGGGAGTTGCAACATATGATAATGTTCGATTGAAAGAGATAAAATCACAATTACCATCAGAGGAAGCCATTCAGAAACGATTAGAACAAGCAGAAGAAGAATATATCTTGAAGCTACAACAAAAAAATAAATAATCTAACAGTATTATCTCAAAGACATTTGCGGAATTTTTAAGCGGAATAGATGGTCTGGAAGTGGAAGAGTAATGGACAACTTCTGATGTACGGCCGGGAAGAGGGGAAGAGAAATGGCTCAATCTGATTTTGCGGAAAAAACAGAGAGTAATGAATTACAAATAGAATATACGGATGTTATGACCGGTGATAAAAATAGAAGTCGATTTTTATATTACCAGTTGAAGATGAGCATGTTAAAAGCAAGTAAGATTGATATTATTGTATCCTTTCTTATGGAATCTGGGGTGAAAATGATTCTAAAGGATTTGAAGGCGGCGCTGGAGCGTGGCGTACAGGTAAGAATCCTTACCGGAAATTATCTTGGTATTACTCAGCCGTCAGCCTTGTACCTGATAAAAAAGGAATTAGGCAATGGGGTGGATTTGAGATTTTATAATGATAAAGAACGTTCCTTCCATCCCAAGTCATATATCTTTCACTATGAAAATGCAGGGGAAATATATATTGGTTCTTCCAATATTTCAAAAAGTGCCCTGACTTCAGGTATAGAGTGGAATTATCGTTTTAACAGTCTTGCAGATAAGAAAAACTTTGGCTTGTTTTATGAAACGTTTGTGGACCTGTTTGAAAATCATTCTATTATAATTGATGATGCCGAACTCACCAGATATTCTAAAAACTGGCATAAGCCGGCAGTATCAAAAGACCTGGCAAAATATGATAATCTGGAAGAGGATGCTGATACGAAGGTTGAGCTGCTGCTTCAGCCAAGAGGGGCGCAGATAGAAGCGTTATATGCTTTGGAAGACAGCAGGGCGGAAGGCGCCACAAAGGGATTGGTGCAGGCGGCTACCGGTGTGGGAAAAACATATCTGGCCGCATTTGATTCTGTAAAGTATGAGCGTGTATTATTTGTGGCTCACAGAGAGGAAATATTAAAGCAGGCGGCAGTATCCTTTAAAAATGTAAGGCATTCGGAAGATTATGGTTTCTTTTACGGAAAACAGAAAGATACCGATAAGTCCGTAATTTTTGCTTCTGTTGCAACTCTTGGCAGAAATGAATATCTGACGGAAGATTTTTTTGCGCCGGATTATTTTGATTACATGGTCATTGATGAATTTCATCATGCGGTAAATGACCAGTATCAAAGGATTGTAAATTATTTCAAGCCGCAGTTTTTGCTGGGGCTGACTGCTACCCCTGAAAGAATGGATGGAAAAAACATTTATGAAATCTGCGATTATAATGTTCCGTATGAGATTTCTTTAAAAGAAGCAATCAATAAAGGGGCATTGGTTCCGTTTCATTATTACGGTATTTATGATGAAACAGACTACTCGTCATTGCATCTTGTAAAAGGGCATTATGATGAAAAAGAATTGAATGAAACTTACATTGGCAATGTAAAACGCTATGATTTGATTTATAAGTATTACATGAAATACCGCTCTAAGAGGGCTCTGGGCTTTTGCTGTTCCAGACAGCATGCAGAAGAAATGGCAAAGGAATTTTGCAAAAGAGGCATAAAGTCTGTTGCGGTATACAGCAATGGGAATGGTGAATTTTCGGAAGACAGAGACAGGGCAATTAAAAAGCTGAAGAATCAGGAAATAAGGGTAATCTTCTCGGTAGATATGTTTAACGAAGGTGTGGATATTGCTGCAGTTGATATGGTTATGTTTTTAAGACCAACAGAATCGCCGATTGTATTCTTACAGCAATTAGGGCGTGGTCTCCGTACCAGTAAAGGAAAAGAGTATTTAAACGTTCTGGATTTTATTGGGAATTATGAAAAAGCAGGAAAGGCGCCGCTGCTGCTAAGTGGCGGAAAGAATTTTGGCGAAAAGGCAGCATATGATTACTACGATATGGAATATCCCGATGACTGTATCGTGGATTTTGATATGAGACTGATTGATTTGTTTAAGGAACTGGATAAGAAAACAGTATCTGCCAGAGAGCGAATAAAGCAGGAATTTTACAGGGTGATGGAATTGCTGGATGGTAAAGTGCCTAGCCGTATGGAACTGTTTACATACATGGATGACGACGTATATCAATATTGCATGAAGCATGCAAAGGAAAATCCGTTCCGAAGATATATGGAATTTTTAAGTGAAATGCAGGAACTGTCGGAGGATGAGAAGAAAGTATATGCAGGAATCGGAAGAGAGTTTTTGTCGCTAATTGAAACTACAGACATGCAGAAGGTATATAAGATGCCGATTTTATATAGCTTTTATAATGATGGTAATGTGCTGTTGGCAGTTAAAGAGGAAGAGGTATTGGCAGCCTGGAAAAAATTCTTTGATAATGGAACGAACTGGAAGGACTTTTCTACGGACATATCCTATGCCGATTATAAAACTATCACGGATAGGCAACATTTAAGCAAGGCAAAAAGTATGCCTGTTAAATTCCTAAAGGCTTCCGGAAAAGGTTTCTTTATTGAGAAAGAGGGCTATGTTCTTGCAGTTAGGGATGATTTGGGAGAAGTGATAGTGAATGAAGCATTTAAGAAGCATATGAAGGATATTCTGGAATATCGTACTATGGAATATTATCGCAGGAGGTACGCCGGGGAAGTATAGTTGACACGATGCATGTGATTGGAGGCAGAAATACCACTCAAACAAATATGGATATTGAGTGAGGAAGAATAAAGATGGTGAAGAGGTAGTTTGTGAGCTGGAAGTGGCAGATGTCAATGCCGGAAAATTATGTAATAGAACTATCGGCATAGAGAATAATAAGCAGCAGCCACCTTATTTGTCTGATTTTTCATATGCAAAACAGTCTGGAAGAAATCCGGTTGGGCTTTCAAACTGTCAGGCTGGAGGCGAAAGAAAGCTATCAATGTTTGAGAGAAATCTGGAATTGCATTGAAATGGAATTAGTAAAATATAAAGCCCAAATAGATAATTTTAGCAGCAGGGTGTTTCACAGTTATCTATATAAAATCAAAATAGAAAAGGAGAAGATTATGGATTTACAGAAATTAAAATGGACCAGAGAACCAAAAGAATACCATATGGATAAAGACAAGGTGGAAATTGTTACAAATCCCCATACAGATTTATGGCAGAGAACCTATTATCATTTCCAAAATGACAATGCCCCGGTATTTCAAATGGAAACAGAAGAAAAATATTTCAGCTTTGTGGTGAAAACAGAGTTTGCAGAAAGCAGCCATCGTTTTGACCAATGCGGCATTGTCATGTATCTGGACAGTGAAAACTGGCTAAAAGCTTCCGTGGAATATGAAAATGAAAAATACCAGCATTTAGGCAGCGTGGTAACCAATCAGGGCTATTCAGACTGGGCAACAACGGCAATCGATGCCTCTGTAAAATCCATGTGGTATCGATTTAGCCGCAGAGAAGACGATTATTGTCTGGAATCTTCAGCAGACGGCATCCATTTCCAACAAATGCGAATCTGTCATATGCAGAAAGGAAACGGAAAAATCCAATTCGGCATTTATGCCTGTTCCCCGGAAGACTCTTCCTTTAAAGCAGTCTTTACCAATATGGCAGTCACCCGGTGTCAATGGAAACCACACAACGGACAGCAGCCGGACAAAATTATTGACATTTAATTCCTGCGTCCCCCCTTTTCCAAAACCGCACAAACTAATGAATAATTTCCCCACAATTTGGTAAAATTGTAATAGAAACCTTTCCCCGCACCAAAAACTCTATCCAATATCACTTAAAATAAATAATTTTCAAAATACATCTTGAAATTTCTGGACAAAAAAGGTAAAATAATCCTGCTGACAAAATTTTGTCAATCTGAAAACGGGATTGGCAGAATCATATAAAAAAATTCATTATTTAGGAGGACTAAAAAATGGCAGTAAAAGTAGCAATTAACGGTTTTGGACGTATCGGTCGTCTTGCATTCAGACAGATGTTCGGTGCAGAAGGATACGAAGTAGTAGCAATCAATGACCTGACAAGCCCTAAGATGCTGGCACATTTATTAAAATATGATTCAGCTCAGGGTAAATATGCATTAGCTGACAAGGTAACAGCTGGTGAAGATTCCATCACAGTTGACGGAAAAGAAATCAAAATCTACGCAAAGGCAAATGCTGAAGAGCTTCCATGGGGAGATTTAGACGTAGATGTTGTATTAGAGTGTACAGGCTTCTATACATCCAAAGAAAAAGCTTCTGCTCACATCAAAGCAGGCGCAAAGAAAGTTGTTATTTCTGCTCCGGCAGGAAATGACCTTCCTACAATCGTTTACAATGTAAACCATACAACATTGACAAAGGAAGATACCGTTATTTCTGCAGCTTCCTGTACAACAAACTGCTTAGCACCTATGGCAAAGGCTCTTCATGACTTAGCAGGCATCAAGTCCGGTATCATGAGCACAATCCATGCATACACAGGTGATCAGATGATTCTTGACGGACCACAGAGAAAAGGCGATTTAAGAAGAAGCCGTGCAGGCGCTGTAAATATCGTTCCTAACTCAACAGGCGCTGCAAAAGCTATTGGTTTAGTTATTCCTGAATTAAACGGTAAATTAATCGGTTCCGCTCAGCGTGTACCTACCCCTACAGGTTCTACAACTATCTTAGTTGCAACAGTTGAAAAATCCGTAACAAAGGAAGAAATCAATGCAGCTATGAAAGCAGCAGCTACAGAATCCTACGGCTACAATGAGGATGAAATCGTATCCAGCGATATCGTTGGTATGACATATGGTTCTTTATTTGACGCAACTCAGACAATGGTTGGCGAAGACAACTTAGTACAGGTTGTATCCTGGTATGACAATGAGAACTCTTATGTAAGCCAGATGGTTCGTACAATCAAATACTTTGCTGAATTAGCATAAGTATCATGACAGTTGGTGTCAACAGCCTTAAAGCTGTTGCATGAGAAGACCTATCAGGGTCCGGTCTTATGGACCGGACCCTTTGTTTTTGCCGGATGGAATCCGGCGTGCCATACCAGTGATTTCCGGTAAATCTGCGCAGGGTAATAGTTCGTATGTAAAGCGGATTTATCTGAATAACAATGGTACAGTACGTCAGGCTGCCTATATTTTAATCCGGCAGACAATATAGCAAATTAAGCAATGCTGAAAGCAGAGCTGTAAATTGATAAATATAAATAAAATCAGGAGGCAGAAAAATGTCATTAAACAAAAAATCAGTTGATGATATCAACGTAAGCGGAAAGCGCGTGCTTGTAAGATGTGATTTCAATGTACCTTTAAAGGATGGACAGATTACAGATGAAACACGTATCAAGGCAGCGCTTCCAACTATTGAAAAATTAATGAAAGACGGCGGCAAGGTTATCCTTTGCTCACATCTTGGCAAAGTGAAAAACGGCCCTAACGAAGGCGAGTCTTTAGCCCCTGTTGCAAAGAGACTTTCCGAAAAATTAGGAAAAGAAGTTAATTTCGTAGCAGACGATAACGTAACCGGAGAAGCAGCAACAAAAGCGGTTGCAGACATGAAAGAAGGAGATGTGGTACTGCTCCAGAATACACGTTTCCGCGGTTCTGAAGAAACAAAGAACGGAGAAGCATTCTCCAAAGAATTAGCAGACCTTTGCGATGCTTATGTATGCGATGCTTTTGGTTCTTCCCATAGAGCACATGCATCCGTTGCCGGCGTGACAGAGGTAGTGCGCGCAAAAGGCGGAGAATGTGCAGTTGGATATTTAATGCAGAAGGAAATTGATTTCCTTGGCAATGCAGTGGAAAATCCGGTAAGACCTTTCGTTGCCATCCTTGGCGGCGCTAAGGTTGCTGATAAGTTAAATGTTATCAACAACTTACTGGAAAAATGCGATACCCTGATTATCGGCGGAGGCATGGCATTTACCTTCTTAAAAGCCAAAGGCTATGAAGTGGGTAACTCTTTAGTAGACAACGAGAAGCTTGATTATTGTAAGGAAATGATGGAAAAGGCTGAAAAGCTTGGCAAGAAGTTATTACTTCCTGTAGACACCACCATTGCAGCTTCCTTCCCGAATCCTATCGATGCCAATATAGACGTGCAGGTCGTAGATGCAGACAAGATTCCTGCCGATATGGAAGGACTTGATATCGGAACAAAGACAGCAGAATTATATGCAGATGCAGTAAAATCAGCAAAGACAGTTGTATGGAACGGACCGATGGGCGTATTTGAAAATCCGGTTCTTGCAAAAGGAACCATTGCAGTTGCAAAGGCCCTGGCTGAAACAGATGCTACTACCATTATCGGCGGCGGCGACTCTGCAGCAGCAGTAAACCAGTTAGGCTTTGCTGACAAAATGTCCCATATTTCCACAGGCGGCGGCGCTTCCCTTGAGTTTTTGGAAGGAAAGGTGCTTCCGGGCGTAGCAGCAGCAGACGATAAATAATCAGACGTCTCTGACGACGGCATACAGGATGCCGGAAAGAAAAGATAAATATTTGCATGAGCAAATGAAAACGAAATAAAAGGAGATTACCAAAATGGCCAGAAAGAAAATCATTGCCGGAAACTGGAAAATGAACATGACTCCCAGTGAAGCAGTAGAATTAATCAACACATTAAAACCATTAGTAGCTACAGAGAAAGCAGACGTTGTTTTCTGCGTGCCTGCTATTGACATTATCCCAGCCATGGAAGCAGCAAAAGGCTCTAACATCCAGATTGGCGCGGAAAATATGTACTTTGAGGAAAAGGGGGCATATACAGGAGAAATCTCTCCAGCCATGCTTACCGATGTGGGAGTGAAATATGTCATCATCGGACATTCCGAAAGAAGAGAATATTTTGCAGAAACAGACGAGACAGTCAATAAAAAAGTATTGAAGGCTTTTGAACATGGCATTACCCCAATCGTATGCTGCGGCGAGACCCTTACACAGAGAGAGCAGGGTGTTACCATTGATTTCATCCGCCAGCAGATTAAGATTGCATTCTTAAATGTAACAGCAGACCAGGCAAAGACAGCGGTTATCGCTTATGAGCCAATCTGGGCAATCGGAACAGGCAAAACAGCTACTTCTGATCAGGCACAGGAAGTCTGCTCCGCTATCCGTGCATGCATCGGAGAAATTTATGATGAAGCTACCGCAGAAGCAATCCGCATTCAGTACGGCGGTTCCGTAAACGCTTCCACAGCAGCAGAATTATTTGCAAAACCGGACATTGACGGCGGCCTTGTAGGCGGTGCGGCATTAAAGCCGGATTTTGGAAAGATCGTTAACTATTAATTTGCTTTGCAGATAAATAGTGGTGGATGACAGATTAGAAGCGTTAAATTCCATAAAAGAAATTGAGACATCCCAAAAGCTGTAATGGCTTTTGGGATGTTTTTTGTAAATATTACTTATAAGTAAACGGAAATCACTTGAAAACAATAACTATTTCTTATATACTTGTTTTATAAAAAAGTGTTTGTGAGAAAGGAGAAAATAATGAGTTCATTAAATAAACGGAAGTCTGCAGTGCTTGTATCCATAGGGCTGGTAATGACATTGGTGCTCACGATATTTGCGCCGGCTGCCAGCATGGAGGTACAGGCAGTAAGAAAGGTTACCAGCAGTTATAAGTATAAAAAAGCGCCTGCAGCAAGGATAGGGACTACAATGGTCACAGCAAGAGCATATAAAAGTTCTAATAATAGTAAAAAAGCTGTGAGTGCCGTATCATGGGTTAAATTTACAGCTCCAAAGACTGGAACCTACCAGTTTACTTTTTCTGATTATGCAGTAAAAGCAAATAAGAATGAAAAGTTTTATGGATCAATAGCCATGCATACAGGAATAAATAAATATAAAAGCAGTTCATATCCACAGGAATATTTAAGGATAAAAACAAAAGGAGGAAGGGCATATATATTGTGTATGTGTTCCCCTTCAGCTTATAATAAACCTGCAAAAGTTCATATTTCTGATTATTTATCAAGCCGCACAGCTACCGTGAAATTGAAAAAGGGACAAATTGTATTTATAAATTTTAATAATAGTAAAGCCGTTACCTGCAAAGTAAAAATTAAAAAGAAATAAGCAGATTGTTTATTTTTTGAAAAAAACCGTTGCCAAGCCTGCCATCCTGTGCTAAAATAAATCTTGTTTGACATTAGGAGGTTTAAAAATGGGTACAATAAGATTGATTTTAACAATAGTTTTCATATTAGTATGTATTGCAATTACAGTGCTTGTACTGATGCAGGAAGGAAAATCAGCAGGACTTGGAGCTATCAGCGGTGTGGCTGAGTCGTACTGGGGCAAGAATAAAGGGCGTTCCATGGAAGGAGCTCTGGTAAAGATTACGAAGATTCTGGCTGTTGCTTTTTTACTCCTTGCGGTAGTATTGAACATTAACAAATTTTAGGACATGTAAGCACTCTTTACAGAGTGCTTTTCTTTTTGGAGTAAAAAATGAATAAAAAAATATTTGAAGAAAGAAAAAAATTAATATGTGATTTTGTGGCGGAAGACTTATATGTGCCTATGAAGGAAAAAGAACTGGCAATTATGTTTCAGGTAGAGCCACAAGAGCGGCCGGAGTTTAAGAAGGTTTTGGAAAGCCTTCTTGCAGAAGGAAAGCTACAGATTACCAAAAGGGGGAAATATATAAAGCCGGAAAAAACAGCCTTGATTGGTACCTTTATCAGCAATGCAAAAGGTTTTGGCTTTGTGGAAATAGAAGGTCAGCCGGAGGACTTCTATGTGCCGGAAACAAAAGTGAACGGAGCATTCCATCAGGATAAAGTAGAAATCGCCCTTCTTCCCGGCAAACGGGGAATGCGTCAGGAAGCGGAAATAGTGGCTGTTTTGGAAAGAGGCATGAAAACAGTTGTGGGCACCTTTGAAAGAGGGAAAAGCTTTGGCTTTGTAGTGCCGGACAATAAAAAGCTGCCGGATGATATTTTTATTCCTATGGAGCGTTCTAAGGGGGCTGTCAACGGGCATAAGGTAGTAGTGGAGATAACCGACTATGGAAAAGGCTATAAGGGAAAACGTCCGGAAGGAAAGGTGGTGGAGATTCTAGGGCACATAAACGACCCGGGGGTGGATATTTTAGCCATTGTAAAAGGCTTTGACCTTCCTATGGAATTTTCAGAAAAGGTGCTGAATCAGGCAGAGAGGGTCGGAAAAGAAGTGTCTGAAGCGGATATGGAAGGAAGAAAAGACCTGCGGCAGATGGAAATGGTTACCATTGACGGTGAGGATGCAAAAGATTTGGATGATGCCGTGAGCCTTACCGTAAAGGATGGTAATTATTATCTGGGGGTCCATATTGCAGATGTGACCAATTATGTGCAGGAAAATTCCGCTTTGGACAGGGAGGCGCTGAAAAGAGGTACAAGCGTGTATTTAGTGGACCGGGTAATTCCCATGCTTCCCCATACCTTGTCCAATGGAATCTGTTCCCTGAATGAAGGAGTGGACCGGCTTGCATTAAGCTGCCTTATGACCATTGACGAAAAGGGAGTGGTAACGGATTATGAAATTGCAGAAACCGTTATTAATGTAAACCGCCGCATGTCCTACACAAGCGTGAAAAAGATTTTAGAGGACAAGGATGAGAAGGAATGTGAAACCTATAAAGAGCTTGTTCCCATGTTTGAGCATATGGCAGAGCTTTCCGGGATTTTAAGGAAGAACAGGCAGAAAAGAGGCTCCATTGATTTTGATTTTCAGGAAAGCAAGATTCTGCTTGATAAAGAGGGACATCCCATTGCCATTGAGCCATATGAAAGGAATGTTGCCACCAAGCTGATTGAGGATTTCATGCTTCTGGCAAATGAGACGGTGGCGCAGCATTTCTACTGGATGGAGCTTCCCTTTGTGTATCGTACCCATGAAGTTCCTGATACGGAAAAAATAAGAAAGCTTATGACATTTATCGGGAATTTTGGATATGGAATCAGGCTGAAAAATGAAGAGGTCCACCCGAAGGAGCTGCAAAAGCTTTTAGGGAAAATTCAGGGAACTGCAGAAGAAGCCCTTATAAGCCGTCTGGTGCTTCGCAGCATGAAGCAGGCAAGATATACGGAAAGCTGTACCGGACATTTCGGACTTGCCTGTGAATATTACTGTCATTTTACTTCTCCCATCCGCAGATATCCGGACCTGCAGATTCACCGGATTATCAAAGAGCAGCTTCGGGGAAGGTTAAGGACGGAAAGAATCGCACATTACAAAAGTATTTTAACTGAAGTGTGCCGGCATTCCTCGGAAATGGAACGCAGGGCGGACGAAGCGGAGAGGGAAACCGATAAGCTGAAAAAGGCGGAATATATGGAAAGCCATGTAGGAGAGCAGTTTGAAGGCATTATTTCAGGAATTACTTCATGGGGCATTTATGTGGAGCTTCCCAATACGGTGGAAGGAATGGTTCATGTGGCTTCCATTCCGGGAGATTACTATTACTATGACGAAAATTCCTATGAGATGGTGGGAAAGGATACCGGAAAAATATACAAGCTTGGAGAGAAGCTTACCATTCAGGTAAAAGATGTGGATAAAATGGCAAAGACAATTGATTTTGTGATTCCTTATGGAGAAGAGAATGACAGGGCAATGGAAAGCCGTGGGAAAAATCAGAAGGGCAGGTGAAAAATATGGGCAAAGAACAGGGAAAACTGGTAGCAAATAATAAAAAGGCATATTTTGATTTTTTCATTGATGAAAAATATGAAGCGGGGCTGGTGCTGCATGGCACGGAGGTAAAATCTCTTCGTATGGGAAAATGCAGCATAAAGGAAGCCTTCATCCGGATTGAACAGGGAGAAGCTTTTATTTATGGAATGAATATCAGCCCTTATGAAAAAGGAAATATTTTTAATAAAGACCCTCTTCGCATTAGAAAGCTTTTGTTTCACAAGTCGGAAATCTATAAGCTTGCAGGGAAACTCGCAGAAAAAGGGTATACCTTAGTGCCGCTGCAGGTATATTTTAAGGATGGAAAGGCAAAAATGGAGGTAGGCCTTGCAAGAGGTAAGAAATTATATGATAAGCGGCAGGATATTGCCAAGAAGGATCAAAAAAGAGAAGCACAGAAGGAATTTAAAATTAAAAATTTATAAAATAATTTCCCTGCCTATGGACGACAGGAAGGTTTACCGATATACTAAATGAGAAGCAGGAAAACTGAATACGGGGTAGTAAAGGTTTCGACAGGGGTCTTGCAGCTGGAGAAGCTATCCGCAGGTGATGCGTCAAATCACGACAATAAATATAAACGCTGAAGATAATTTAGCATTCGCTGCCTAGTTGCAGCGTGTCCGCCTTAGTGCACCTACACATTAAGAACCGGGCATCGACTATGTAGGAAACGACATGGGCAAAGCTTTGAGCCTGTGGGCGTAATATGAAGCTACTAAAACCTGCAGGGTGTTAGTTCCCGGCAGGCAGAGGGAATGAAAAAGAACTGACTATGATAGTAGAAGTACAGGGAATGGGCTTTTGGACACGGGTTCGACTCCCGTCTACTCCATAATGGCTATTTACAAAAAAGATTTAAGCAAGTATATTATAGGTATTGCTTAAATTTTTTTGTTTTTCAGCATTGTTACAAGGTGTTATTTGATAGAAATTTAAAGAGCATTTTATGGTATTGTAGATGTAAGGAGATTGATATGGCATTAAAAGAGGATTATATTGCAGGCGGTTTTGAATTTGCAACGGAAGCGGAAGCAAAAGCAGCCAGAAATGACGAAAATAAAATTCGGGCAATTGACAAAAAGCTGAATTACAACAATTTTGAAGCAGTTTCCATGGTCTATAATAAGGCAATTGAAAACCATGTGTTTGAGACTGTGATTGGAGAGATTTATTTAAAAAAGCTGCAGGAGCATTTGATTGACATGAAGGAAGCGGACAGTGATTTTATATTAAAGCCAGTGCCGATTTGTTCCAGACTGTCTTATACAAAGCAACCGGAGGAAACAGCAAAGGTAAAGGTCAGAATCCGTCCCCAGAAAGAAGTGAAAGAGAAATTGAAGTTTTCCATAGTTTTGAATTTTTTTCTGGCATTGATTATTGTCATACTCTTTATTATTACATTAACAGGGGAAAATGCCAATATTATTAATTACAGGACAGTCATTACCAACCAATATGCCCAGTGGGAACAGGAGCTGCAGGAAAGAGAGGAAGCTGTGAAGGAAAAAGAAAAGGAGCTTCTTGCAGAGTAAATGCTATAAGAATTTCACAATTTTTACATACTTGTCTGATAATATATAGGCTGAGTTCACAAATTATGTAAGAGGTGAAAAAATGGAAAAATTGAAGATTCTCGTTGTAGATGATGAAAGCAGAATGAGAAAGCTTGTAAAGGACTTTCTGACCAAAAACAATTATGAGGTGTTAGAGGCAGAGGACGGCGCTCAGGCATTGGATGTTTTTTTTCAGGAAAAAGATATTTCCCTGGTTCTGCTGGATGTAATGATGCCTAAGATGGATGGATATCAGGTATGTAAAGAAATAAGAGAATATTCCAAGGTTCCCATTATTATGTTGACTGCAAAGGCGGATGAGCAGGACGAGCTAAAGGGTTTCCAATACGGTGTGGACGAATAT
>CANCYR010000028.1 GCA_947382355.1 uncultured Lachnospiraceae bacterium | reverse complement strand
TTGATATTCCGCTGTTCTTTATGTTTTTGCTTGTGGCTTCAAGGCTGTATGCCCCTCTTGAGGGTGCATTACAAAATCTGGCGGCGGTAATTTCCACCAAAACAAACATAGACCGCATGAATGAAATCCTTGACCAGCCCATTCAGACGGGCACAAACCAGATAACCAATAAAGGCTGTGATATCGTATTCGACCATGTGGAATTTGCTTACAACACCGGTGAAACTATATTGAAGGACGTGTCCTTTACAGCAAAACAGGGAGAAGTTACCGCCTTAGTCGGGCCCTCCGGCGGAGGCAAAACTACAGTGTCACGCCTTGCCGCACGTTTCTGGGATATAAACAAGGGCAAAATCACCGTGGGAGGTATGGATATATCAAAAATAGAGCCGGAAACATTATTATCCCTGTATTCCATCGTATTTCAGGATGTAACGCTGTTTAACAATACAATCATGGAGAATATCAGAATAGGCAGAAAAGACGCAACTGACGAAGAAGTGCTCCGGGCGGCAAGACTGGCAAATTGCGAAGAATTTGCAACAAAGCTCCCGGACGGTTATAACAGCATGATTGGCGAAAACGGCTGTGAGCTTTCCGGCGGTGAAAGACAACGCATTTCAATTGCCCGCGCTTTCCTCAAAAATTCCCCTATCATTCTGCTTGATGAAGCAACCGCAAGTCTGGACGTAGAAAACGAAACATTAATACAGGCAGCTTTATCAAGGCTTATAAAGGATAAGACCGTTCTTGTTATCGCCCACCGCATGCGTACCGTAAGCGGTGCGGACAAAGTAATTGTACTCTCAGACGGTTCTGTTACTGAACAGGGGACTCCGCAAAAACTGATGCACACAGGCAAAATTTATCCCCACATGGTCAAACTGCAGATGCTTAGTCAGGATTGGGGCATATAATATGAGTGCGGAATGGATTACCTGTCCTATCTGCAAAAATAAAACCCGATTAAAAATGCGGCGGTATATTTTACACTATCCAAAAACCCACCCATCAATGAGTACAGCCTGAAACCAAACAGCAGCAGAGGGAAGAGTGGGGATTCCATGCATTGTTTTTGGCGGTGCTTTTCCTTAACAGCCTGCTCTCTTCCCTCTGCTGCGTCCTCCCAGCCACCCCTCCCGTAAAACGCTCACCCTCTCATAAATTCCTCCCCCAAAATCAAAATAATAAAAAAAGAAGAACCAACGGAAAGGAACCCTCCCATCAGTTCTTCTTGCAAAATCTCTATTAATTTCCTATTCCAACCGAATTCTCTTACAAATTCATCTTTACATCATACCCATTCCCGGAGCCCCGGCAGGCATTGCAGGCGCATCTTCTTTAATATTTGCCACTACAGATTCCGTAGTCAGCAGAGTAGAAGCTACGCTTGTAGCATTCTGAAGTGCGCTTCTTGTTACCTTTGCAGGGTCTAAAATACCTGCTGCAACCATATCCACATACTCTTCCTTTAATGCATCAAAGCCAATACCGATTTCGGACTCTTTCACTTTATTAATGATTACGGAACCTTCCAGACCTGCATTTGCTGCAATGTGGAACAATGGAGCTTCCAATGCCTTTAATACGATGGAAGCGCCTGTCTTTTCATCGCCTTCCAAAGCATCCACAAGCTTGCCTACTTCCTTGGAAGCATGGATATATGCGGAACCGCCGCCGGAAATAATTCCTTCTTCTACAGCTGCCCTTGTAGCCGCCAAAGCATCCTCTAAACGGAGCTTTGCTTCCTTCATTTCTGTTTCTGTTGCAGCGCCTACACGGATAACAGCTACGCCGCCTGCCAACTTGGCAAGTCTTTCCTGTAATTTTTCTTTGTCAAATTCGGAGGTGGTCTCTTCAATCTGTTTCTTAATGGAGGAAATTCTTGCTTCGATAGCTGCCTTTTCTCCCTCGCCGTCCACGATAACAGTATTTTCCTTTTGAACCTTTACGGATTTGGCACGTCCCAACTGCTCCATGGTAGTTTCTTTCAGGTCAAGTCCCAACTCTTCAGAGATAACCTGACCGCCTGTTAAAATAGCAATGTCTTCCAGCATTGCCTTTCTTCTGTCACCATATCCGGGAGCCTTGACAGCTACCACGTTAAAGGTACCGCGAAGCTTATTGACGATTAAAGTAGTGAGCGCTTCTCCTTCCACGTCCTCTGCAATAATCAGAAGCTTTGCACCGGATTGAACTATCTGCTCTAATAAAGGCAGAATTTCCTGAATATTGGATATTTTCTTGTCTGTAATCAAAATGTACGGATTGTCTAAAACAGCCTCCATCTTATCCATATCCGTTGCCATATATGCGGAAATATATCCTCTGTCAAACTGCATTCCTTCCACTAAATCCAGCTCTGTCAGCATTGTCTTGGATTCTTCTATGGTAATGACTCCGTCTCCGGAAACCTTTTCCATGGCGTCTGCTACTAAATTGCCTACCTCTTCATCTCCTGAAGAAACAGCTGCTACTCTTGCAATATGCTCCTTTCCGTTTACCTTGGAGCTCATCTTTGCAATTGCCTCTACTGCGCAGTCTGTAGCCTTTTTCATTCCTTTTCTTAAAATAATGGGGTTAGCGCCTGCTGCCAGATTCTTGATGCCTTCATTTACCATTGCCTGTGCAAGTACAGTAGCAGTGGTAGTACCGTCTCCTGCCACATCGTTCGTCTTGGTAGCCACTTCCTTTACCAGCTGTGCTCCCATATTTTCAAAAGCATCCTCTAATTCGATTTCCTTTGCAATTGTCACGCCATCATTTGTAATAAGAGGTGCGCCAAAGGACTTATCAAGCACTACGTTCCTTCCCTTTGGTCCTAATGTGACTCTTACTGTGTCCGCTAATTGATTTACTCCTGATTCCAGTGCTGCTCTTGCTTCTGCACCGTATTTTAATTCCTTTGCCATTGATATGACGCCTCCTGTTTTATTGTTTATTTACTGCCCCGGTTCCTGAACGAAACCGGATACTTCTGCTTTTTATGTCTAAGCCGGTTCATTTATGTGAAACATCCGTGCTGCAATGATTTATTTTATGCCTGAATTACTGCCAGAATATCACTTTGCTTTACTACGATAAATGCTTCATCATCCAGTTCCACATCCGTTCCGGAATATTTGGAATAAATAACCTTATCTCCCGGCTTCACTTCCATTTTCACTTCTTTTCCGTCTATCACTCCGCCAGGACCTACTGCAACCACTTCAGCCTGCTGTGGCTTTTCTTTTCCCTGTCCGGGTAATACAATGCCTGACTTTGTAGTTTCCTCCGCAACTAACTGCTTCAATACAACTCTGTCTCCTAATGGTACTAACTTCATGTTAACTCCTCCTTTAAATGTTCACTACAATTCTCTTATTATACTCGATTTTTTTTATAAGAAAAGGGAATTTCGGAATTTTTTAACAAATTTATAAAATTTTTACATCTCCCTCTTATGGACTTCCGGCAAGAAGGTTTTCCAATTTTTCCCGATAGCCGGGAGCATTCTTGATGGAATATTTGTCATCGAACATTTCATATTCTGCATCAGACAAAAGCGCTTCCAGCTTTTCTTCCACATTTGTTTTTATAACGATGCCGCAGGCTATGGACAAAATCAGCTTGTCATCCTGAAAGCTGCTGCAGTTTTCTTTCACGCGCCTGCAGTAATCCTCCGCCTCGCCTTCTTCAGCCATGGGAATAAGCACGCTGAAACAGTCTCCCCCGCACCTGCCGATTACATAATCCGGCTTTGCTTCTTCTTTTAAGAATTCTGCCGCCTTTTGGATAAGCCTGTCGCTTTCCTCATCCCCGAAATGGTCGTTAAAAAATTTCCAGTCATTTATGTTTACGCTCAAAACTGCTACCGGCACTACATCAGACCGGTCAATCACCTTCATCCTGTCGTCAAAATAAGTACTGTTTAATGTGGCGGTCAGGGCATCCTGCTTTTCTCCATGCTTTACCTGATATTGCTCTTTTTCCAGCTTTTTCTCCAGTTCATCCGCATAAATAGAGGTTTCCAGACACACATAGGACTTATGGCCCTGTATGGCAAGCTGTTCCACCACGCCCCCAATCAGTCTGGAAAGCTGTCCATCCTCCTTATATTCTTTTCCCTTTATGTATAAATGCCCGATGGTGCGGTTCATAATTTTAATCTTTTCACCCGGTTCATTTACCACGTCCGGCACAAAGCCCACAAAGTCTCCAATACACACTGCCTTTTCACCGTGTCTGTCAGTCAGCAGCAGCTGCAGGCTGCTTATCTTTGCAATGCTGTCCAGATAGCCTGTCAGTCCTCCTATGTCATACAGCTGTGACAATCTGTAATGCTTGATATTTTCCTTTAATCGTTTCTCCAACGGAACCAGCCCAAATGCCATGCCGCCACCTCTCCTTCTCTTTTTGAAATACGCTTCCCCTTTCCGTCATTATATCGTTTTTCCCTACATTTGTCTAGGAAAAATAAGTGTAACAGTTCAGCCCTCAGCCTTCCCACACAGGAATCAGAACCGGCTGCAGACGGAAAATGATTTCTAAAGGAGCCCTTATAAAAACGCCAGCGCTTAGTGAGGTTCCTTAGCACTGCTGCGTTTTTATCAGAGCGAGAGCGTGGCGACGTAGAAACATTTTCTGCCTGCAGCCGGTTCTGATTCCTGTGTGGGAAGGCTGAGGGCTGAACGGTTACAAATAAGCCATCTTTTTCCTGCATTTTTCTAGTATATATACCTGTTTTATGATACAATGGAATTAGGTTTTTTTGTTTTTGTAACATGAAAGGAGAATCCTTTATGCAATACCATCTTGATTTCAATTTCTGCAGTATTCCTCTGCTGGCGCTGCTCTTTTTACTATATAAAAGAAAGAAAAAGCTTTCCTTATACCAGAATACACTTTATTCCGCAATCATCATCGCCGCCTTATTCAGTTCTGCATTCGATATAGCAAATGTGGTTGCTTCCCGGCATATGGACAGCCTTCCTTTCTGGCTCGTAAATTTTACAAGCTATGGATATTTTATCTCCCACAACTCCATACCTTTTTTCTATTCCCTATATACATGCGCCCTTATACATAACAATGTTTTCGGTGATTCCAAAGTGCTGAAGTCGCTTCTGCTGCTTCCCTATCTGGTACAGCTTTTGGTGATTCTCACCAATCCATTTACGAAGGCTGTTTTTTACTATGATTCTTTTGGCTACCACCGGGGCTTTTTTCAGCTGCCTCTTTACGCAATCTGCTTTTATTATGCCGGATTCGGAGCCGTATACTGCTCCCTTTTTAAAGACGTGCTGCTTAAGAATCTCCGTTTTTCCCTTTATTCCTTTATGGTTATCTGCTTAAGCGCCTCTTTGCTGCAGCTTTTCCATCCGGAATATTTGATAGAGAACTTTACCATTACCTTCTGCCTGCTTTTGATTTACTTAAGCCTGCAAAGACCCGAGGACTTTATCCATGACCACACCGGCGCCTTAAATGACAATGCTTTTTACAAAAGTTTTCTGATAAATGCCAAGACCCGCAGACAGGACCGGATTCTGTTTCTATGTATCGAGGAGCTTTCCGTTTTGATTCATACCTTTACCTCCGAAAAGATTTACCACCTTCTTTCTGCCGTTACTACAAAGCTTGAACAGGCTTCCAGACAAACAGTCTATTATCTGGACAACGGTTCATTTGCCATTATGTACAAGGAGAGGGCGCCCTTTGCCACAGAGGATTTGCTCAAAAAAATAAACCATGCCTTTGAAAGCAGCTTTTCCATAGATTCTTCCCATATTGATTTAGACTTTCGCACACTCACCTTATCGCTGCCAAAACACGGACCGGATTTGGAAACCGTCTATCTTTACCTGCACTATCTGCAGGAGCTGGACAATTCCAGACATTGGGCCTTATCGGCAGATGAAATCAGTATTTTTGACAGGGCGAGAAAACAGCAGATAGAATCCGCCATGAAATGGGCAATAGACAATGACGGCTTTGAAATTTATTACCAGCCCATTTATTCTACCGGCAAAAATTCCATTACTTCGGCAGAAGCCCTTATCCGCCTTCGGACAGAGGAGCTTGGCTTTATCCCGCCGGACGAATTTATCCCTCTGGCAGAAAAAAACGGCATGATTTTAAAAATCGGCCATATTGTATTTGAAAAGGTATTTCGTTTCATGTCAGAAAATTCCCTGAATCAAAAGGGCATTGAGTACATTGAAATTAATTTGTCCATGGTACAATGTATGCAGGAGGGGCTTTCCGAAGAAGTCATTTCCCTTATGAACAAGTACCACATTGACGGAAAGCATGTAAATCTGGAAATCACAGAAACGGCTGCTGCCAACTCCCCCAAAATGCTCATACAGAACATGACCCGCCTTTCCGGTCATGGCATTACCTTTTCTTTAGATGACTTTGGAACAGGCTATTCCAACATTACTTCCCTGCTGAACCTGCCTCTTTCCATTGTAAAATTTGATAAGTCCATGATAGACATGGCGGCAAATGACGATACAGGAAAAATGATTTTGGACAGCTCCACCGCCATGATAAAACAGATGAACTTAAATATAGTGGCGGAAGGTATTGAAACCATGCTCCAGAAAGAGGACCTGGTGCAGTCAGGCATCGATTATCTGCAGGGCTACTTTTTCTCAAGGCCTGTACCGGGTCCGGAATTCCTTAAATTTGTGGAAGAATTTAATCAGATTTGACTTTGGTATATGTTTAAAGCAGTTAGCAATAGCTAACTGCTTTTTATATTCTGCCTCACATATTCAGCCCTTTTCTGAAGCTGCTGCAATATTCCTTTGCCGCATTCACATCATATTCATGTTCCTCTAACAGATTGATGAAATGAGAGCCCACAATACATCCGTCGATTACCGCCTTCATGGGAAGCACATCCTCATAAGTGCGGATGCCAAAGCCCATCATCACAGGGATTTTTGAGACTTCTTTTACCTGCTTCAAATAATCCAGCACATCCCTATGAAATTCTGCCGCCTGTCCTGTTACCCCCATGCTTGATACGCAGTACACAAAGCCCCTGGCATTTTCCAAAAGCATTGGAATCCGGTCCCTTGATACAGGGGAAACCAGCTGAATCAAGATAGGGGACTGCTCATTCCGGGATAGTTCATCCTGAAGCTGCTTCTGCTCTTCAAAGGGTAAATCCGGCACAATCACTCCGTCTACTCCTGCTTTTATGCAGGCTTTTACAAAATTTTCAATACCAAAATAAAGTATTGTATTAAAATACATCATAAAGACGATTGGAATTTCACAGCCTTCCTTTCTTACCGTTTCCACCAGATTAAGGGAACTTTTCAGGTTGGTTCCAAGCTCTATGGATTTATAAGAGGCAGCCTGAATCACCGGACCGTCTGCAACCGGGTCGGAAAAGGGGATTCCAAGCTCCAGAATATCGGTTCCCGCTTCCTCCTGAGCCTTGATAAGCTGCCCGCAGCCTTCCATGTCCGGAAGTCCGCAGGTCATATAGGTAATAAATGCCTTTTCTCCTTTTTCTCTGATATGTTCTAATTTCTCTTCTATTCTGTTCTTCATCGTTCCACTCCTTTTTCTATGCTTTAATTCAGATAGCCCCTGCCGGAAAAATAAGCTTCAATGGTATGGGCGTCCTTGTCTCCCCTGCCGGAAAGGCAAAGCAGGATTGCTTCTTCTTTTTTCATGATCTTTGCCTTTTTAAGAGCATAGGCAAGGGCATGGGCGCTTTCTATGGCAGGTATGATACCTTCCAGCCTGCAAAGCTCTGATAAAGCGGCCATTGCCTCGTCATCGGTAATGGAAACATACTGCACCCTTCCGCTTTCTTTTAAATAGGCATGTTCCGGTCCTACTCCCGGATAATCCAGTCCTGCTGAAATAGAATGGGCAAGCTGCACATTTCCATTGTCGTCCTGTAAAAGATAGGATTTCATCCCATGAAGTGTTCCCGGTCTGCCAAGCGCCATGGCAGAAGCATGTTTCCCTGTTTCTATGCCAAGCCCTGCCGCCTCCACGCCAATCAGCTCCACTTCCTTTTCCTCCAGAAAATCCGCAAACATTCCAATGGAGTTAGAACCGCCGCCTACACATGCCATAACCACCTCCGGCAGCCGTCCCTCCTTTTCCAGAAACTGCCTCTTGGCTTCTATACTGATGATTTTTTGAAATTCCTTCACCATCTTAGGATACGGATGGGGTCCTACTGCGGAACCGATTACATAAAAGGTGTCCTCGGCTTTCTTTGCCCATGTACGGATTGCCTCATTGGTGGCATCCTTTAATGTATTGGAGCCGGACTGCACGGAAACTACCTTTGCCCCCAGCATTTCCATGCGCATTACATTCAAATGCTGTCTTTCTATATCCTCAGAGCCCATATATACCGTACATTCCATGTTAAACAGCGCCGCCCCTGTTGCTGTTGCCACTCCGTGCTGTCCTGCTCCCGTTTCCGCTATGACCTTGGTTTTCCCCATCCTTTTTGCCAGTAAAATCTGCCCGATTACATTGTTGATTTTATGAGCGCCTGTATGGTTCAAATCCTCTCTTTTTAAATAAATTCTGGGACCATATTTTTCTGTCAGCCTTTGTGCCAGATATAGGGGAGTCTCTCTGCCCACATATTCCTTCAGATAGTAATGATACTCCTTCATAAAGGCTTCATCCCTTATTGCCTCCTCAAATGCCGTCTCCAGCTCCTTTAACGTATTCATTAAAGATTCGGAAACGTATTGTCCTCCAAATTGTCCATAATATGCACTGCTCATTGATTTCATCCTGTCCTTTCTGTTTTTCCTTACTACTATATAAAGTCCATGCAGTCTGACGCCGCTATTCTTTTCGCACTTCTTGCACGAACCTCTTGATTTTATCCGGGTCTTTTCCGATTTTATCCCGGCAAAACTCCACTCCACTGCTTACATCCACCCCATGGGGCGCTGCTGTCCTTATTGCCTCCCGTACATTTTCAACCGTCAGCCCTCCGGCAAGAATCAGCTTCACGTTCCAGTCTGCTAACTGTTTTTTTACCTCTTCTATCATTCTCCAGTCGAAGGCTTCTCCGGTTCCGGGCTTCATTCCATCCAGCAGCAGAGCCTCTATTTTCTCACATCCCTTTATCTGCCGGAGCATTTCCTTATCCCCTGCCCACACTGCACGGAATATGGGGATATGAATGGCTTCCAGCACTTCTTCTGTGAGGCTGCCGTGAATCTGTATATAATCAAAGCCCATAGCCTGAATTTCTGTTACCTGCTCCTTTGTGGGGGACACCACCACCGCAACTGTTTTTACCTGCTGTCCCTTTTCATTTCTTTTTCTGAAAAACTGCAATATATCTTCCGCCTGCTTTAAGGTATTATTTCGCTTGCTCTTTTCATAAAACAGCACCATGCCTGCATAATCCACCTTTTCATCAGCCAGAACTGCCGCCTCTTTTATAGATGTGATTCCGCAGATTTTTATTTCCGTTTTTCCTTTCATATGATCACCTTTTTCTTCCTCCCCAATCAGTCCTGTGAAAAAATCCGCTTCCATTTATCCGCCAGTTCTCCGGGCTTTTCATCCTCCATAAATACCGTTCCGATTAAAAGTCCGTCCACCTTGCAGCCCTTTAAAAAGACAATATCCTCATCCTTTTCCACGCCGCTTTCCGATAAGAACACAACATCCTCCGGCACCATTTCTGAAAGCCTTTTTGTTGTGTGAAGGTCAATAGTAAAATCCTTTAAATTCCGGTTATTGACTCCGATAATCCCTGCCTCAAGCCCCAATGCCCGTTTCATTTCCTCTTCATCATGAACTTCCACCAGCACATCCATGGAAAGTGCACTGGCAAGCTCATAAAACAGCTTCAGCTTCCTGTCCGTAAGGATAGCGGCAATTAAGAGAATCGCATCTGCCCCTATTACCTTTGCCTCATATATCTGGTAAGGGTCAATGATAAAATCCTTCCGCAGCATGGGCAGCGGGGAAATCTCCCTGATTTTCTTAAAATATTCCACGCTTCCTAAAAAGTGGTCCTCCTCTGTCAGGCAGGAAATGGCATCTACCGAAGCGTTATACTGTTGGATACGTTCTGTCAGATCCACTTTGTTGTTCATTTTTCCATGGGAGGGGGAGGCTTTCTTAAATTCTCCTATTATGGAAAGCTCCGGTTTTTTCAATGCCTGATAAAAACTCACCGGCTCTCTTTCACAATGAAGCGCCAGTTCTTTCATCCTCTCAAGGGGCAGCCTTTCCTTTGCCTGAATAAGTCTTTTCTTTTTATCCTCTACAATTACATCCAAAATCATATAAAACACCATCCATCCTGTTTTAACTGTTTTTTATAAGCTTTTTCGTCTGCCGCTGGAATAAAAAAGCACCGACGCAGCCACGCCCTGTAAAGGGACGTGGAATACGCGGTGCCACCCTTCTTTTCAAAATCAATGGTTTTAATTGTTTTCATAATAAAAGCAGATATTCCAATCGGAATATCTGCCACCAATTCATTTTGACTCTTACGGATACGGAAATTATATTTCGATATCCTCCTCCTGTAACGTAGAGGCTACGGCTGCAGCTACTGTAATTCACCTTGCATCTCACAAACCCATTCCTATAAGCTTTTCATACCGGCTTCCACCATGACCGGCTCTCTGTAATGAAAGAACAAATAGTACTCTCTTTGCTCATCGATTTTGCTGTTTTTAATTGTTTAATAATATAGCACTGTTTTTTTCTTCTGTCAATGGGGGAATGGAAAATTTTATAATTTTATGATTTCCGCTTTTCTACAGTTTTAAAGGCACATATATCCTGTTTCACACACATACAAATGGTCATTTATCTTTTCAACATAACCAAGATAGTTTGGAGTCTCAAATAAAATCAATTCTTCAAATTCCTGTTGTGAGATTTCTTCTTCTGCATAGTAAATTTCTATCGATTCATAGATACTGCTTCCTTCATAATAAAGATACTCAAAATCCTTATAATGATACGGAACTATACCTTCTACCATATCTATTCCGTCAGGATATATCACCGATATTTCCTCAAACATCCATTTGCACTCTAATTCCTCCGCAATCTGATCTTCCAGTTCTCCAAGCTCTTTTCCTGACATATCTGGTTGTTTCATTTCCAGATAGCGACTCGAATAAGCTTCTATCTCATCTTGGTTTTCTTCACAAAATGCAACCATTTCTTCAAAAGCTTTATTTCTGTTTTTCACCATTACAGAATATTCATAATCTGATTTCGCCGTTCTTAGGGAAGGCAGGAAAATTATACCGATTACTATTATTGCTATTACTACTATTATAGAAATTGCTATAATTAAATATTTCTTCTTCATATGCACATCTCCATAGTCCTGCGCACTTCATATCTACCATAATCTGCTTTTCCAGTTTCTCCAGTTCCTCATATGTCATGGCATTTCCACTTTTCTACAGGTTTAGACGCCCATATATCCTGTTACACACACATACAAATGATTATTTATCTTTTTAACATCGTCAAGATAGTCAGACCCCTCAAAAAAAATCAATTCTTCAAATTTCTGTTGTGAGATTTCTTCTACATAGTAAATTTCTATCGAATTATAGGTACTGCCTCCTTCATAATCATCATGCGCAAAATTCTTATAATGATACGGAACTATACCTTCTACCGTATCTATTCCTTCAGGATATATCACCGATATTTCCTCAAACATCCATTTGCAATCCAATTCCTCCGCAATCTGTTCTTCCAACTCTCCAAGCTCTTTCCATGACATATCTGCTTGTTTCATTTCCAAATAGCGACTCGAATAAGCTTCTATCTCATTTTGATTTTCTTCACAAAATGCAATCATTTCTTCAAAAGCTTTATTTCTGTTTTTTACCATTACAGAATATTCATAATCTGATTTCTCTTTTCTTAGAGAAGGCAGGGAAACTATACCGATTACTATTATTGCTATTACTACTATTATAGAAATTGTCATAATTAAATATTTTCGCTTCATATACAAACCTCCGAAATATTATACATACTCATACCCTATAATACATACATATAAATGAGCATTTATCTTTTTTAAATCATAAACAACAATTGGAGACTTAAAAAAATAGGATTCTATGTTTTCCTGTTCTGATATTTCTTCATCTGTATATAAAATTTCTACTATACGAAAATCATTTCCATATTTATTTTCATATCCAAAAATTTTACCATCATCATATATGATAATCCCTCTCCTTTTCTCCCAATCCCCAGAGTAGCAGATTGATATTTTTTCAAACAGTCCTGTGCACTTCATATCCACCATAATCTGCTTTTCCAGTTTCTCCAGTTCCTCATATGTCATATCCTGATGCTTCATTGAAATGTATCTCTTTGAATAGGCTTCTATTTCTCTTTGGCTTTCTTCGCAAAATACAACTATTTCATCAAAATCCTTCTTTGAATCTTCTTCCATTCTATGTATTTCATATTTTGCTATTAATTCGTTTAAGTTCAAAAAGTAAAATGCAATAATACCAATTCCAATTATTACTATTGGAGCAATTATTATATTAAGATATTTCCGCTTCATATATATACCTCTGTGTATAAAATCATTTTATTTCAAATTTACATGTGGTGTCATTCCATTTATAAACAGGAGTATTTTTATTACCACAAACATATTCAACCTCATGCTTTATTGCTTTAGATATCTTCTGCTTCCTTCCCTTTGGTACATAATGCTGATATGTATTTTCGGAAAATGCAAGTAAAACCATCTCTATATCATTTGCACAAGCACTTCCGTTAACCTTCATAATTCCTTTTAAATGAGGTAATCCTAAAGTGTTTTCATCAGCATTGGTAAATTTAATTTCTTCATTTGCAATTGGTTGGAAATAGTCATTTTTCTCCGTACCATACATATCCCTCAAACCAAATACATGCCCAAACTCATGTGCCACAGTTCCCTCATATTGAGCCGGATGATATAGTTTTTCATCATATGTCTTACAATTATTTACTACTTTACTCTTATTCTCATGAGTCTTGTCCTTACAAAAACTTGAATATATCGTCACATATCTATTACAATTAGTTCTCCATCCAGAATGTATGGACTGATTTGACACCCCGCAAACCCCATCCTTAATCGTAACCTCTATTATATTCTTAAAACTTTCCGGATTCGTAACCTCCGTAAGCTCCACTTTAAAATTCACCTTAAGCCCCTTATAAAAATCATATTTACTCCCTTCATAAGTACCATTCCACCGTTCCGGAACCCCATCCAGCACCAGCTCTTTCAAGGTTGCATTCTGCCCTGTCCGCGCCGTAATCTTGTCCGTCTCGCTCTGCTGCTCCGGCTTAAGGTCGGTTACCTTTAAAGCTCTGGATGCTGAGCTTCCTATATTGCCCTTTATCACAATTCTTGCATGAAGGGTTACATCATTATCCTTTATGGTAATATAAGAAGGATAATCCGGATTGTTGTTTCCATCCCTGCTTATTTCCGGGAAAAACGTTTCCACAGTGTCCTTATGTAAGGGGCCTGCATTTTTGTACCTTTCATCCACCCCGTCCCATTCAAATTCATCCCCGTCCAAAATGCCGTCGTCATCGCTGTCACGTTTGACGGGATTGGATAAAACCGGAAGCACATATATGGCAGACATGATTTCGTCCAGACTCTTTCCGGCAGCATTTACCGTTCCTGCATACCGCCTTGCCCATTCATAATGAGGTTCCGGAATAAACACAAATTTATCCACATAATCCTTATAGGTATACAACTCCACGCTGCCATCCGCCTTTACCTTTACCCGCTGCTGATTTACTTCCTTCCAGTCAGTTAATCCATCACCGTCCGTATCTGTAGAGCCATTTTCTTCTAATTCCGACTTTAAAACAATCAGCTCTAGCCCGGCAGATGTGAGCATGTTATACTTGGATACAGGAACATTAGGTTTGTATCCATAAATATAATTCAGTATTTCACCTGCAAAATCCGCATAGCTGTATATCAGCAATCCGTCCATTGCCCTGACAAGCCTGTCATACCAGGAATCCGGCAGAGTGTCCGGCTCTATGACGCAGCAATGTATATTGGCGGCAGCAATTTTGCCAATCAGGGAATCCGTATCATCCGTCATATAGGAATCTCCGAAAAATACAGCCGTTTTAAAAGCATCCGCCCTGAGCCCTATCGTATGCAACATGGTATCCACCTGCTCATCAATATAAGGAGTCTGGGGCGGTGTATTCCATAACTGCTCAATCATCCTTGACAATTGAGTGATATTATTTGCATAGTATTGTCCAAAGGAAGTCCTGACTGCCTTTCCGTGCTGGTCTAACACATAAATTCTCACATCCTTTGTTTCATAAAAAAGGCTTTTCCCGATTATTTCCATATTGCTTTTAATATTGGCAAATTCCAAAGCGGTGAGTCCGTCCACATTATTGTTAATATTAAATACCACATCTATTTTACTTTTTGATTCGGACGCAGCATTCTTTGTAAAAGCTACTGCTTTCAAAGCATTCATACTGGCAGATTCCCCATCCTTCTGCACGGTGGAACCCGTCAGGGACATTCTCTCTCCTGCATTTATTTCATCTGTATTTATTTCATCTACACTTTTTTCATCCGCACTTTCCTCATCTGCATTTTTCTCCCCTACACTTTTTTCATCCGCACTTTCCCCATCTGCATTCTTCTCCCCTGCTTCTTCCGGTTCCATTGCCTCTGTCTGCAAAACATCCAAATCCATCTGTGAAACAGACTCCTTATCCATCATTTCACAGCCAAGATTGCTCAGCCACTTTTCCATATCCATGACGCAATAAGTCCCCGTCTGCTCAACCAAAGCGCTGATTGTACATGCCTCTTCATCCACTGCAGTATTTAAAGGCACTAAAATATTCTCTCCTTCGTCAAACCAGAATATATTATATCTTTTTATCCCTTCCAGATCTTTTGCGCTATATTCTTCATGGATATTTTGGGGGCTGATTTGAAACGTCAGCTTCATATTCTCCAGATTTTCTTCCTCTTCATAAATAATTTCCGGCATCTTTCCAAGTATGCTTCCATTTTCCAAAGATGCCGAATAAGCGCTTTCCCTTACCAGCAACTCATGAAAAACACTTCCCCTGGCTTTCAGTTCCAGACCAAGCTTATACTCCTCATTATCCTGATTGATTTCTTCCAAAATAACATGGTCATAATCCAGCTTCTGAGTAGATTTATATTGTGCATCCGGATAACCGAAGGTTTTTCCATTCAACGGGTCTAAGCCAAGCAAAACTTCATCCCCGTCCTCAATGCCATCTCCATCTGTGTCCGGGTTCAGAGGGTCTGTCCCATAAACCTTCACTTCCTCCCCATCCTTTAATCCGTCCCCGTCCGTATCGGCATGTAACGGGTCGGTTTCCTGCGCGGCTTCCTCCAGCATCGTCAGTCCGTCTTCATCTGCATCCACATCTGCATCAGAAATTCCATTTTCCAGTGTGGATGCCTTTAAAGGATCGGAAGAAGCATACAACACTTCAAATCCATCTGTCAGCCCGTCCCCGTCCGTATCCGGATTTTCCTTGTCCGTTCCGATTTCCTCCTCATAAATATCCGGAAGACCATCTCCATCCGTATCCTGCATATCTTCCCAGCTTTCGTCCTCTCCTGTCTCTTCCTCTTCATCCGCTTCCCGTTTTATCAAAGAGCCATTGTATGCATTCCAGCCTGTCACTTTTACACAGTTCATCCCCTGCAGAAAATCCTCATAAGTAAGCAGCAACGAACAGTTCCATAAGGTCTGCCCGTCTCCCCTCCAAAACCTTAAGGAACCGGAGCCTGCTTCCTTTTCCGTCACCGTATATTGGTAAATATATGTTTCCACTTCTTCCGTTACCCTTACCGGATTGTAAACAGATTTATCCGCATTGGCTATCAGAATATTCTTTTCCTGATTCTGCTCCTTGGAGGCAGCCGTGAAATTAATATAAAAAACAGCCCCATCCTTACACCAGTCTGTAAAATCCGAAAAATCCAGATATACTGTATCCCCTGCCTGAAATCCCTTTTCCTCCATATTATTATCCGTCCAGCGCCCGTTGGATGCGCCTTCTGCCTGATAAGTAACTCTCCCGTCCCTACCCCCGGCGCTCCAGGAATTCCATAATACGGATTTTTTGCTGTCATAACGGTTAAAGGTAATATTATAAGCCGCTGCCGGAATGACTGCATGCCACACCTTATTGTCATTGGTAGACATCCTGTAGGTATCATGTCCCCTTGTATTGTCCACAAGCTCAATCACTGCAGAATCCTTTGAAATCCATCCCCCGGCTGTGGCATCCACAAAATAAACGGTCACCTTTTCTGCTTCCGCCTTTGCTTCAAAAGGCACATTCCCGCAAATACCAATCACACTTATCATAAAGATTAACACAAGAGCTATACTGCTTCTTAACCTTCTCATAACGCACCCTCTCTTCCACTTGTTTCTTTTTTCCTTGCCGTTACAATTTCCAATTAATATTATATTATTTCATATATTAATTATTTTTAATTTTATCATGCAATTATTTTTATTTCAAGAAATTGTTTTACTTTTTTCGTTTTTTGGCAGTTCAGCCCTCAGCTTTTCTTCTATATAAAAAAGAGTCCCATTGCTTTCACACAACAGAACTCTTTTCTCCTGATTTTAAAGACTTATTTTACTTTTACCTTTTTCGCAGCTGTTTTTGCTGAATAGACATTAGCCTTTGCCTCTCCCTTCACATAAGAGGCTACCTTGTAATAATATGTTTTTCCGGATTGTGCACTTGCATCCGTAAAGCTTGTTTTTGTACTTGTTCCCACCATAGTATAGGTGCCTTTTTTCTTTGTGGAACGATAGATGGCATAACCGTCTACTCCGCTTACCTTCTTATACTTGACGGTAACCTTTCCTTTCTTTTTGCTGGAAACCGAAGTAATCTTGCTTACCTTTTTCGCAACAGCATTGGTATAGTTGACAGATGCCGGTTTTGTACAGCCAATGCTGGTAACTGTACTGTAATCATAAGAACCGTTTGCCGCCCTTGCTACAGCAACAACATAATAATAATAAGTGTTGCCGGGCTCCGGTCCTTCATTATAGATAACCTCTTCCGTCTGATAAAGGGGTTTTCCATCCGGCGTCTTTCCGATTTTTATATAGTCGCCTTTTGCATCTTCAGCGGTTGTTTTATACGTTAATGTTGCATCCCGGACGCTTGTTCCCTTAATTTTGTACGTTCTATAAGTTCCATAGCTGTTATAATCTCTTTTTCCAAGCTCCGGCTGGCATCCTGCAGTATTTAGTGCCGCTTCATAAATCATTTCCCCTTTACAGCTATAAGTTTTTGTTGTCTTATTATAATTCAACCCGCTGTTAGTAGTCCTGTATACATAATAATACTCCGCACCTGCTACAGGCTGCCAGGATACCTGAATCCCATTATTACTCCTTACTGCCTTTACATTTTTAACAGCAGCCAATGACGGTTCTACCAGAAAGCTGCTTCCATCATATACCGTGGTTCCGTCAAATGGACGAATCCGGTATTGCACGGAATCGCTTCCTATATCCTGCTTGGGGAAAGTATAAGAAGCAGCTTTTGCTTTTAAGGTGGAAATAGTCGTATACTGTTTCGTAACCTTGTCATATCTTTCCACATAATACCCTTTTATGCCTGTCATTTTCTGCCATGTAACAGTCTTGCATCCTGATGCCATATAGTACTGGGAAATCACATTCAGATTCTTAGCTTTCAGGTACACGTTTGCCTGATCTTCAATATAACATTTCTTCTTATCAATGGTCCGATAGGCACGGACAACATATGTATAGCTTTGTCCTTTTATCAGCTTTTTATCTGTATAGCTCTTCAACTTTTTATTTTTTACTGATTTAACCAGAGTACCCGTGCTATGAAATTCTAGACCCTGTCCTTTTTCAGTAGTATTAGAAGCGCTTTCCATGTCATATCGGTAGATTTCATATCCTTCCGCTCCTGCCACAGGCTTCCATGATAATTTTGCGGATGTTGCGCCTGCTGCCTCCGCTTTCAGATTCATTGCCGCTCCCCATGTAACAGCTTCTGTTGTATACCAGTCCGACCATATGGTCTTTTTTGTGTATTTATTGTAATAATAGCTTCTTACACGGTACTGATATTTCGTATTTTTATTTAATCCTTTATCAATATACGTATTACTCGTCTGTGTCCCCAGAGTAACCCAACCGGATTTTACCTTTTTTGCAAATTGATATCCTGTGGCAGTTCCTTCTTTTAAATTTGCAGTTAATGCAATTTTGTCTGGCTCTGCCACGTTGCGCACATTTCCTATTTTTGCCTTTGGCACACTGTAGGTAACGGTTTTTGTATATGCGCCGTATTTATCAGACGAGTATGTATAGCTCTGGTTGGGCAGCCGATACTCGCCATTATATACACGGGCACGCACGTATACTGTATCCCCCGGTGCAAATGGACTTAATGGTACTCTGACAATTGCATTTTCATCGCTTGTGCTGGTTCTGCCTGAATAATAACCTTTTGCACTATTGGATTGAAATGCTGCATTATTGGAGTATTCAAAAGAAATGCTTTCATTTAAGTTCAGTTTAAAACTGCCAACAGCCTTAAAACAAACATATCCTTCCTGAACCTCTTTTAGTACAATTCCCGGAAGTGCCGTTATGGAATTCGTGACCTTTTTCCTCTCCGCTTCCACTTGAATAACAGCAGTTCCTGCCGGTCCTGCAGGGTATTTTAAATAAATATACTTTTTATTGACAGAGTCATAATAACTGGTATCTCCTTTGCTTTGCACCACATAATAGCTTTCCCTGTCTCTTGCCACAATACTGACACTATAAGCGCCATTTAATGAACCTACATATTTTTTCTTTCCTGCTTCATTGACCCAGTTCTCTCCTTCAAACGTGCCTTTGGAAATGTAAAGATTGCTGGTTCCCCAATCATAGGAATAGGAATAGCCTTCGGAATCCTTCAGCGTAATCACATATTCGGTTGCTCCCACCACCTTATTCCATGTGATTTTTTCTGTTTTAACATCGTAGCGGATGCCGGTTACCTGTCCCAAGGTTGTAGGCGCTACTATTTTAGCAGCTTCCACATTTTCCATGCCTGTCCAGTTTGAACAGACCCCGCTGACTGCCAGCGTTCCTGCAAGAACAAGCGTAAAGAAAGTTTTTAAAAATTTGTGTTTCATATAAAGCCCCCTCTTTTGTTTGATTTGGCTTACATAATACCACTTTTTATAGGCCTTTTCAATAGCAATGGCTTTTTTAATATAATTTGACAAACATTAAAAATGGCAGGGCTAAAATCGCCCTGCCGTCAGATATTATCTAAATCGAATATAATAGGTGGATTTACCGGAACCTTCACGCTTCAATTCACTATACCTTGTAAGTTTTTCTACACGTTAATCTCCGCCTTCACCCCGAGCAGCTCCTTATTCTCCTCCAGTATAGGCGCAATCACCGTCTCTAAAAACTTCTCCACCTGCTCCTTGGACCGTCCCACGTACTTAGACGGCTCCATGGTCTTTTGTAAATCCTCCAGGCTCATATTAAAGGCATCATCCTCTGCAATCAACTCAAGCAGATTGTTTTCCTTTCCAAGCTCCTTTACGTTCCTTCCGGCTTCCATGGAAAGCTCACGAATGCGCTCATGAAGCTCCTGACGGTTGCCTCCTGCCTTCACCGCATCCATCATGATGTTTTCCGTTGCCATAAAAGGAAGCTCGCTCATAAGCCGCTTTGTAATAACCTTTTCATAGACCACCAGACCGTCTACCACGTTCAGGCACAAATCCAGAATACCGTCCGTTGCCAGAAAGCCTTCCGGAATGGAAAGACGCTTATTGGCAGAATCGTCCAGCGTTCTTTCAAACCACTGGGTAGCGGAAGTAATTGCCGGATTCAGGGCGTCAATCATCACATATCTGGATAAAGACGCAATCCTTTCACTTCTCATGGGATTTCTCTTATATGCCATGGCGGAAGAACCGATCTGACTCTTTTCAAAGGGCTCCTCCACTTCCTTTAAATGCTGCAAAAGGCGGATATCATTGGACATCTTGTGGGCGCTGGCTGCAATGCCTGCAAGCACGTTTGCCACTCTTGTATCAATCTTTCTGGAATAGGTCTGTCCGGAAACCGGATAGCATTCCGAAAAGCCCATTTTCTCTGCAATCATAGGGTCAATCCTGTCTATAGTTTCCTGATCCCCGTTAAACAGCTCTAAAAAGGAAGCCTGGGTTCCGGTTGTTCCTTTGGAGCCAAGCAGCTTCATATGGGAAAGGACAAAATCCAGCTCCTCCAAATCCAAAGAAAACTCCTGAAGCCACAAGGTTGCCCTTTTTCCCACGGTAGTAGGCTGTGCCGGCTGGAAATGAGTAAATGCCAGAGTAGGCAGCGCCTTATATTTATCCGCAAACCTTGCAAGCTCGTCCATTACATTTACCAGCTTCTTTTTCACAAGCTTTAATGCTTCCGTCATTACGATGATATCCGTATTATCTCCCACATAACAGGAGGTGGCACCTAAATGGATAATACCTGCCGCATTGGGGCACTGCTTTCCATAAGCATATACATGGCTCATAACGTCATGGCGCACTTCCTTTTCCCTTGCCTTTGCCACATCATAATTGATATCCTCCGCATGGGCCTTTAACTCTTCAATCTGCTCCTTTGTAATTACCGGCTTGCCATCCTGGCTTAAGCCTAATTCATACTCTGTTTCCGCAAGTGCAATCCAAAGCCGCCTCCATGTGCGGAATTTCATATCCGGTGAAAATATATACTGCATCTCCTTACTGGCATACCGCTCTGAAAGAGGGCTTACATATCTGTCATTACTCATTGTGTTTCTCCTTTTCCTGATTCCTTCCTGCACCTGCCAGACGAATATACCCCCGCATCCATTTGGCAAACGCCGCAAAAGGCAACTGCCCCATTTTACCCATGAGGCTGCCTGTTATCTTTATCTCTAAAATCCTATATCGGGAATCTCGCCTTACTTCTCAAAGTCCCCCCTGATATCCTCTGTAGGAGGCTCTACGGGATACTGCCCGGTAAAACAGCCGGTACAGATTCCAAGGCCGCCTGTGAGCTCTATCAGCCTTTCAAATCTTAAATATCCCAGACTGTCCGCCCCGATAATCTGCCTGATTTCTTCCACGGAACGGTTATAGGCAATTAACTGCTCCCTTGCAGGCACATCCGTACCAAAATAGCAGGGCCATAAAAAGGGCGGGGAAGAAACTCTCATATGCACTTCCTTTGCTCCTGCTTCCCGAAGCATCCTCACAATCCGGTCCGAGGTAGTGCCCCGTACGATGGAATCGTCAATCATGACTATCCGCTTGCCTTCCACCACTTCCCTGAGAGCGTTCAGCTTTATGCGCACGCTGCTTTCCCTGCTTTTCTGCTTTGGCTTTATAAAGGTACGTCCCACATAGGCATTTTTCACAAAAGCCGTACCGTAAGGAATGCCTGACTGAAGTGCATAGCCCATTGCCGCACAATTTCCCGATTCCGGCACTCCCACCACGATATCCGCTTCCACAGGGGAATCCATTGCCAGAAACTTTCCGGCAAGAATACGGGAATTGTACACGCTCACCCCGTCAATATAGCTGTCCGGTCTTGCAAAATATATATACTCGAACACGCACCTTGCATGTTTTTCTTTTGGAATGCACAGAGACTTATCGGACTCTATGCCATTTTCCGGGCTGATGGTAACGATTTCCCCCGGCTCCACGTCCCGGATAAATTCTGCCCCTATGGTGTCCAATGCACAAGTTTCCGAAGCCAGCACATAGGCATTTTCCCGCTTTCCGATGCAAAGAGGCCGAAAACCAAAGGGGTCTCTTGCCCCGATAAGCTTTCTGGGGGACATGACAATAAGGGAATAGGCTCCCTTCAGCTTTTTCATGGCACGTCCCACTGCCGCTTCTACCGTGCCGCAGTTGAGCCTTTCCCTTGCAATATGGTAGGCGATTACCTCCGAGTCAATGGTGGTCTGGAAAATAGCGCCGGAATATTCCAGCTCCCGGCGAAGCTCCCCTGCATTGATTAAATTCCCGTTATGGGCAAGGCCAAGGGTTCCTTTTACATAATTTAAAACAAGAGGCTGTGCATTTTCCCTTGTGCTGCTTCCGGCAGTGGAATAGCGCACATGCCCTACTCCGATATCCCCCTTTAAGCCTCCGAGGATTTCCGGCGTAAAGGCTTCGCTTAAAAGCCCCATATCCCTTGTGCTGGACACCTTTCTCTTTGGCCCGTCCGTTTCGCTTACCGCAATGCCGCAGCTTTCCTGCCCCCTGTGCTGCAAGGCAAACAGCCCATAGTAAATGCTGGTAGCTACGTCATTGCCGTCAAAGTCATACATGCCAAAGACACCGCATTCCTCTCTTAAATGGTCATTTTCTTCCTCTAATGTGTGTATTTGTTCTGTCATGAATTACAATCCCAATCTTTTAAATACTTCGTTATATGCTTCCTCTACATTTCCAAGGTCTCTGCGGAAACGGTCCTTATCCAGCTTTTCGTTTGTATTCACATCCCACAGCCTGCAGGTGTCCGGGCTGGTCTCATCTGCCAGAATAATCTGTCCATGATAACGTCCGAATTCAATCTTAAAGTCGATTAACTTTATATCTGCCTGTAAGAAATAAGCCTTTAACACTTCATTTACTTTGAAAGCATACTTTTTAATGGTCTCGATTTCTTCCCAGGTGGCAAGATTCAATGCCCTTGCAAAATAGTCATTGATAAGGGGGTCGCCCAATTCATCATTTTTATAGCTGAATTCCACGGTAGGCTCTGTAAAAAGAGTTCCTTCCTCCACGCCAAGTCTTTTGGAAAAGCTTCCTGCCGCCACATTCCGGATAATTACCTCAAGAGGCACGATTTCCACTTTCTTTACGGCTGTTTCCCTATCGCTAAGCTCTTCGATGAAATGAGTAGGCACCCCTTCCTTTTCCAAAAGCTTGAATACATGGTTTGTCATCCGGTTATTGACAACACCTTTTCCAACGATAGTACCCTTCTTTTCCCCGTTAAATGCTGTGGCATCATCCTTGTAATCCACGATTAACACATCCGGGTCCTCTGTTGTGTACACCTTCTTTGCTTTTCCTTCATAAAGTAACTCTTTCTTTTCCATTTCCATACCGTCCTTTCTTTTCTTGATACTGATTGCTGCCGCCTTGTAACAATTCGGACAGCGGCTTTTCTTACGGAAATATTATAATCAATCTGAACCCATTATTCAATAAAGCCTTTAAAACTTTCCAATAAAATTCTGCACCCGTTCATTTTTAGAAGAAAAAATTTCTTCCGGAGTTCCCTCCTCCAAAATAGCTCCATCCTCCATAAAAACAATTCTGTCCGAAAGCTCTCTTGCAAACTGCATCTCATGGGTGACGATAACCATGGTCATCTTTTCCTTTGCAAGCTCCTTTATTACCTTCAACACTTCACCAGTCAGCTCCGGATCCAATGCGCTGGTAGGCTCGTCAAAAAACAATACCCTTGGCTGCAGCGCCAAAGCCCTTGCAATCGACACCCTCTGCTGCTGTCCGCCGGACAACTGGTACGGGTAAGCATTTGCCTTATCTGAAAGCCCCAGCTGGGCAAGAAGCTTTTCTCCCCGCACAAGAGCCTCTTCCTTTGGCATATTGTCCACCGTAATAAGCGGGTCAATTACATTTTTCATAACAGTAAAATGAGGGAACAGGTTAAAATTCTGAAATACCAGTCCGAAATACCTCTGCAGCTCCCGAAGTTCTTCTTTTTTGGCATATACGCATCTTCTGTCCAGATCCTGTACCAGATAACGTCCCTCGTACCTTATAATTCCCCTGTCCATCTTCTCCAAAAGAGTAGCACACCGGAGCATGGTGGACTTGCCGGAACCGCTGGGTCCGATAATGGAAACCACTTCTCCTTCATCTACCTTCAAAGCAAAGTCCTTTAAGACCTGCAGGCCCCCATAGGATTTCTTCATATGCATGATATCCAATAATTTCATTTTGCTCCTCCTCTATCTGTAATAAGAAAGCTTCTTTTCTATTTTTTCCATTATCAGAGCCACAAACAGATTGAATACATAATAAAAAATTCCTGCTGCCACCAGAGCCATCATGCTTTTTTCCGCAGCTGCAATCTGCTTTGCTATCGTAAACATTTCCGTTACTGCCAGAACAAATGCCAGAGAAGTATCCTTTACCAGTGTAATCACTTCATTGGTAACCGGAGGCAGTATTCTTTTTATGACCTGAGGCAGGATAATCCGGAAAAAGGTATTTGCCCTGGAATACCCAAGCACCTTTGCCGCCTCATACTGCCCAAGAGGAATGGACTGGATTCCGGCCCTGTATATTTCCGCAAAATAAGCTGCATAATTCAATACAAAGCCTATAATGACAGCAAGCAGCCGGTAAGCAGAAGAAATCTTAATTCCAAACAGATAATAGGGCGCAAAATACACAACCAGCAATTGAAGCATCAATGGCGTTCCCCGCATAACGGATATGTACAGCTTCGTAACATTTCTTAAGATACCGTTTTTCGCCATTCTCCCGAAGGATAATAAAAGCCCTAACGGCAGGGAAAACAACAATGTCAATATGAAAATTTCTCCTGTAGTAAGCATTCCTTTCCCCAACTGGAAAAGCATAGTTCCAATGTCCATAACATCCTCCAAACTGGAAAAGGACTGTCCGAAAACAGTCCCGTCCATTTCTATTTTCCTAAACAAACGCTGTCAGAAAGTCCCCATTCCTCTGCAATCTCTGCGAAGGTGCCGTCTTCTTCCATTTCCAATAATGTTTCCTCCACCTGGTTCTTTAATTCATCATTTCCAAGCAGAAAGCCTACTGCATATTGCTCTGTGGCAAGCAGTTTTTCCAGTTTCACGAATTTACCGTCTCTGCCTTCTAACTGATAATCCGCTACGCCCACGTCCATGGCAACCGCATCCACTGCCCCTGCTTCTAAATCCATAAATGCCGTATTATAATCAGCAAACTGTGTCAATGAGCCAAAGGTGGCTGTCAGCGCCAGATTCTCTTCATTATCCTCTTCACCCGTTAAAGCAGCCAATGCGGAAGAATCCGCCTGTACCGCAACTGCCTTTCCTGCCAGATCCTCAAAAGTGCTGATGCCGCTGTCTGCTGCAACTACGAACACCTGACTATTATCCACATAGGGAACAGTAAATGTATATTTGTCCTCCCGTCCATTCATGGTAAATCCGTTCCAGATACAGTCAATGGTGCCGGAGGATAATTCATGATCCTTTGCATCCCAGTCAACAGGCTGCTTTACAAGCTCCCAGCCTCTTCTGTTACATACCTCTTCTGCCAGAGCTAAATCGAAGCCCACATATTCCCCGTTCTCATCCATATACCCATAGGGCGGGAACTCTGCATCAAACCCTACCGTAAACGTTTTCTTATCACTTTTCTGACACCCTGTAAGCAAACTTATGGACAATACTGCCATAGCTGCAGCCGCTAATAATTTTTTCATGTTTTCTCCTCCCATATTGCTATCTATTACGTTGCAATAGTATCATTAGACTATCTGTTCTGTCAATTTACTTTTTTGTTTTTTTCTCATATTCCGACACTTTTCCCAAAACCTCATCGGCAAATGCAGGATACTCCCTTACCAGTTTCTTTAATTCGCTGCCGGCATGATTAGCAAGCTCCGTATTATATTCCATCTGCTTCCTTAAATTCTGCCTCCTGACTATCAGGTTATGCCTTACCTCTACCATTTCCTTTTTATCAAGCAGCGCTTCCGCCTGATGAAGCCAGATAAAAGTGTCAAATAAATCATACCTTTTTAATATCCGCACAAGCTGCTTTTGATGATAATCCAAATCTTCTTCCACCTGCCTGATTTTTTCCCGTTCTTCCTTTTCTTCTTTATACTGCTTTCGCAAGATTTCCAGTTCCCTTCCGGATGAAATCTCATATTTGGCGTATAAATATTCCAGCAGGCTGGTGTTGTTTATATAACGAATCTTCACTTTATTTTGAAGCAGTATGACTTTATTCAGGCTTCCGGAAGCTCTTTTTTGCTCTTCCACGTTTTCCATGTATTTCAAATAAAGAACGGTGAGTGCCAGCGCTGCAATACCCGCTGTCAGCAGATATCCGATTTTGGCGTCCATCTTAAGGACAAACTGTAAAAAGACCAACAGTGCTATGCAGGCAAATACGGCACAGACACAGATGATTGCCATTCCCCGGATATTGGAAATCCCCACGCCGGCTTCGTGCTTTCTGTAAAGACAGGCATGCTTTTCCCCTTCTAAGCGGTGCAGGTCCTGATGAATGGCGTTCTGGTATTCCTCTGCCTCTTTTATCTTTGCCATCCCTTCATCCGCCACCTTTTCTAACCGCTCCATCTTACTATAATCTTTTTCACTTATAGTCCGTTTCTTCCCCTCATACTTTTTTGTATCAAAAGAAAGCATTACGATTCCGCTGGCATGTTCATCCAGTTCTTTCCTATCCTCCCCGCTTATAGCTTCTATTACCTCCATATCCTTTAAATAGGAGTTGACTAACTCATATTCCCCGTTAAGGGAATCTATTTCACCGGATGCTTCCGCCATTTGCTCAAGGCAGCTTTCCACAAACTGCTTTCGCTGGATATCGTCAAAAACATCAATGTCCTCTCTGTCCAGACTGATTTCCTGCTCCCCTGACTGCTCTAAGCCTTCCTGCAAAAACTCTTCTTCCTGCGCTTTTTTTCTACGAAATAATTTATCAAAAATTTTCATCTGAATATTCTTCTTTCCATTGTTCTAACAGCTCTGCCATTGCCTGATAATAATCTCCTGCCTCTTCCTTCCTGCCCTTTATCTCATCCAGACATTTCTTCTCCTCCGATTCCTCCCATTCCTTTTGGGCCTTTTCCATTTCCAGCTCTAAGCTTAATGCCGCCTCATAATAGCTTTCCCCACAAGAAGTAAATTCTACATATTCCTTTTTGGACAGCTCCATTCGCTTACAAAGGAGAAATCCCCTGATTTCTTCCTCTTCACCGGTGCGCTCAAATGCCTCCATAAAACATTTTGCCGCCGTTTCAAAAAAGAATAGCTTTCCATATGTACAAGCCATGTTATGCCAGATTCTTCCTTCAAACAATTTGTCCCTGCCGCCGATTTCCCAAAGCAGCTTTTGATACTCCTTAGCTGCCAGTATATATTTCTTTTCCTTCAACAAATAATCCGCTCTGTTTTTCATTCTTTCATAAACAGACAGATTTTCATTTTCCTTTAATACAGCTTCATACCTTTTCATTTCCTCTTTGCTCTTATAATGGCACTCTTCCAAAATCATGGAAACAAAAGCTGACAGGGAACCGCCAAAATGTAAAAGCTCCCTGAGTCTTTTGGCCAGAGCCCCCATGCCGCACTGCTCATCCATCCAGTCAATGAGCTCTTCTGTCATAAGGTCCCTGTCCAGCAGATACACGTTCTCACATAAATAATAACAGAGCTCCTCCATGGAGTAAATGCCTCCGTTGGTTTTGTACAATTTAAAGGAGCGCCTGCTATAGTTTCCCGTGCACAGGGAAACATTGCATTCCATGACCGGTTCTTTTCCTTCTTCTGTCATAAACTCCTGTTCAAAACTCATACCGGAAGCCGGACGAAAATCTCCAAAACCTTTATCTTCCACACATACATGGATGACGAAAGCATTTTTCATGGAAAGCTTTAAAGAAATCCGGCTGCCTTTTTGACTTATTTTCTCAAAGTCCTCCAGATATACGGGCACTTCCTTTTTTATGCCCCCTTCCAGTGAGGTAACAAGAAATGCCAGATAAGCGCCTCCTTTTATCATAAAATCCACGGCGCATTTTGCCTCATACCAGTTATCCCCTCCATTCAGCAAAGGATAGTATACTATATTTCCTTCTTTTTTTGCCAGAATGCCCAGATTTATTTTTAACTTCTCTTCCCCCAGAAAAATATGGGCACTGCCTGTTCTGCTTCCCTGAACCCTCTCTCTTGCTCCAAAACAGGCTCCCTTACTGTAAAGATTATTCCCTTCAAAAACCCGTCTGCTTTTGCACAAAAAACGAAGCGAGGCTTCGTACCATCCCCCCTGAAAACCAGCTCCTATAAAATACACGCTGGATAACAGCTTTCCGTCCACATAGGCAGTAAGCAGCTCCAAAAACTGCTTATCCAGATTTCTTTCATGTTCCTTTTTTTCCTCTTCATCCTGAAATTCCTTACGGCTTTTTATCATGTCATAATCTTCCCGCCCCACCGTCGAAACTATAGGAGTAGTGTTTATATTTCTGGAAAAGGTATAGGATTTCAGCGTATCTCCCGTAAAGTCAAACACTGCCACCTGATAATGCCACAGCTCCTCCGGCTGATTCAATACGTAATGATACAGGCACTCCTGTCTGTCTCCAAAAAAAATTCGGCTTTCATCCAAAGGAAGCCTCTCCTTTACCTTGTTCAAAAGCTCCACGGAAGCATCCTTTAAGCTTTCTACCGTTATCATAAGGGACACGGCTTCACTCCCGCTGATAATAAACTGAAGAAGGGAATAACATTTTTTTATGTATAGAAAAAACAGCTCTTCTCCTGAAATCTCCTTATCCTCCACCATTACTGTCTTTTTATCCCTGGCAAGATAATACAAGTCCTCAATCAGAATGCCTTTTCCCTGTGCTGCACATTTCAGCGCTTCCACGCCAAAAGCCCACTGTTCCATTTCATGCCGTTTGGCCACGCACATGGGAATGTTATATTCCTCCTGCTCCCCCTGCCTTAAGGTTACAGGTTTTTCTTCATTTATATCCAAATAACTTATCTGCATGTAATCCCTGGATATATCCATGCCGATTGCCACCTGTCTTTTCCGTATTTTTTCCCTTTCTTCTTTTTTCTGCTCCATGTATCCCACCTGCCTCTTACTTCATGGTAAACAGCTGTTCGCACTGCCATGTCTTTCTGGCATACTCACAGGCGATTTCCTCCATTGATTCATATTCTTCAAGGCTTTGGCTCACTGCCATATCATTTAGCAGTTTAAACCGGCTTTCCGCTCCGCCATCCACCATACTGTTTCCTTCAATGGTTCCGCTTTCCGTTAGGTTTCCCTTTCCATTTCCCTCTTCTGTAATATAATACTGAAGCCTTTCCCCGAAAAACAAAACAAATTTCTTCAGGAAAATACCGCTGTAAACCTCTTCCATCTCCTCATTATGGTACTTGCTGCCAGAGGCCCCCTCTTTTTCTATTACATAGTGGATGACTGCCCTGCAGCCCGGCTCTCCTCTATATTCAATATAAGTATAATCTTCCTGCAGCATTATAATCGGAAGTATATGCTTATATCTTAAAAAGAAAGGAAAGAAAATATCCTTTTGAACCAGTTCCACAAGAAATTTCTTTGCCATCTGCTCTTCCTCCAGAGACAGTTTTCCACCCTCCCTGGAAAAATATTTTAAAAAGGCAAGCATACATATATGGGACATGGCTCTGCCCTGCTTATAAAAGGCAATCATATCCCCGAATATCCGCTCATCCATTACCTGCTCTTTCACAAAATACTCATATGCACTTTCCGCCAGATATCCTTCCACAACCTGATAGTCAGGCTTTCCGGAAAAATAATAAGAGAAGATTTCTTCCTTTCCTGACAAAAAACAGCCGCTGAATAAGCAGGTCAAAAGAATCCTTTCTGACAGCTCATATGCATCCATGCCTGCTCCCACGGCCTTCTGCCACACATCCCTTAAATATCTGGGACTGCCTGCCGCATATCCGGCAAGATAAGCCAGCACCTTTTCATTATATTTTTTCTGCCCGAACACATAGCGGCACAGTTCTAAGAGCTTAGGGTCCTTCTGTTCCTCCTTTTCCAGCTGAAAGGTGCATATCTGAAGAAGGGTTTTTATCCGGACTCCTTCAAATCCAAACCTGCATACCGCCTCATATGCCTTGTCATACATTTCCCTGAGCACCATATAGGAAAGCATTTCCGCCCTTTCCTTCTGGTCAAAACCATCCAGCTCCATATCTGCTAAATAGCGGTCCAGCTCTTCTATAGCATCCTTTTCATATAAGTAGGGAATTATCTTTAAAAACAGCTTTTTCCGATAACTCTTTCTAATCTGATCATTGTTTAACAACAGCCTGTATCCATACATATGAGACTCTGATATATTGTTCAGGTCCCTCTGCTCATGGCTCATATACAGAAAAAAGCCCGGGTGCTTTTTTACCTTTTCTTCCATGGAGCCTAAAAAGGCTTCCGGCTGTAAAAAACGTTTCTTCCGGTACAACTCTCTGCCGGCATACCGATTGCCCCATTTATCCTCTAAAAACAGCAGATAATCCTCCGTATAAAGCGGAATCTGGGCTTTTTTATCCTGTAATGGATAAATTCGTTCTTCCTCCAGCTGCCCGCATAAAACCACCACCTGCTTTATATCCTCCGGAATCACCGTTATTTCATACAAAAACAACAGCTCCGCCAGACCTTCTGCCAGCTCCTCCGTCATCATATGTTCATTCAACGTCTTTTTATACAGATACGCAAGATTTTCATTAATATGCCCTGCCAGAACCTGCTTTGCCGCAAAAGCTTCTATCTGTTTTTCATAAATTGAAAACAGTTCCGGAAGCTCTTTCTTGTAGGAAGTTATATTGGCATATATATAAGCGGCATTCTCATAATCCATGGTACATTCATAAGAAAAATACATAAGAAGCGTCTTTGGAAGCAACTCCTTTCTTTTCTTATCCAGACTCAGCATATAATATTCATACAATCTGGTAATCCGCAGTTCCTCCCTGATAGCTGACTCATACCAGAAAAATGCTTCCTTTCCGGTTCGGCTTCCCTTAATCAGCAGATTACAGATGATTTTTAATATTTCCTTATCCCCGCTCTTTTCATAGCACACCTTTAATATGCCGAATAATTTATCCGAATACTCCTTTTCCTTTTCCGCCAGATAAACGATTTGCCCCATTAATTCCTTCGTATACAAATCGTGCTTTGCCATAAATACAAGAAGCTGCTTTTCAAAGCTCCCAAGCTTTGCCAGACATGCCGGATTATTGCCCAGTATCAGACATGCCTCCACATGGAGCATGGGAGAATTCATTCCTCTTTTATATGCATTTTCCAAAAGCATATATCTTCTGGCCTGGTCCACTTCATACTCTTCTTTTAAATATAACAGCATCCAGAAAAGAGCCGGGCTTTTGGGGTTTTTGGCAAGGAGCTCCTCTACCGTTTCTGCCGCTTTTTCTATTGTTTCCTCCGTTTGATCATACAGGGAAGTCACATAGAAAAAGTAGCCATATACTTCATCCTCACAGCCATGCTCCTCTATCATATCTTCCACATGCTGCAATATCCATTTTGCCTCATTGAGTTTTTCCTCTGTAATGAGAAGCTGTGCCTGAAAAAGCCTTGTTATCATACTCCTGCTGTTTAAGCCCAGCATATTCTCCACTACCTCTTTTGTGGACTTAATCCATGCCGCCTCTGAAATCTTCCTTAAGCGAAAGCCTACATAAAGCCTGAACATGCGCACCATAAGCTTTTTCATTTCCCGCTTATAGGAAAACTCCTTTCCAAACCGCTTCTGATTCATTACCGTCACCTTATATTCCAAGGATATTAACGGTCCGAAAAGGCGTATTCTCCCTTCATTGCTGCCTTCATGAAGTTTTTTGGCATCAATGTAATAAGGCAGCCGGCAGCGGTTCCCTAAAAAATCCTCTTCTGTAATCTCTTCCTTTTCTATCTGCAAAAAGGCTCCTTCCGTCTCCGCAAACAGTCTGGAATATCCCCAGCCGTTTCTCTCAATCACAAGAAATTCCTGCTGTCTTCCTTCTGCTCCTTCAAACTCTGCCTCTGGTGCTTCAAAACTGTATTCCATAGAATGCTTTTTGTGGATTGCAAGCAGAAATTCCTCCACATTCTGCTGATTCCCTTTATATCTGGAAAGACCTTCATAGTTTATCCGGTATTGCCTGTCATTTCCTCTCAATATATGCAGCAGATTGGGCGAATAGAAAAAAGAAACTGCCTGATTCCAGTCCGTTTTTGCCATATTTGCAAAATGGAACAGGTTCTTGATGGCGCCAATGGAAGACACGAATACTTCTTCCGTCACAGCCAAATCAAAGGGAATCAGAAACAATCCGGAATTGGAAATCAGGGAGATTTCTCCCTTCAGCGTATCTCCAACCTCCATTCCTGCAGTATCGCACAAATAGGAAATGATATTTTCCCCTCCTGTGATTTTCTCCTGACAAAGTACCAGCCGATAATGGGAGGAATACAAATATGCCACAAACTCCTGGTCCAGGCTGCTTTTCACTGTAATTTCCCCTGCCAGCTTCTGGTTCTTTTGAGCCAAAAGGGAAATTCTCGGGACAGAAAACTCCACAGTACCCGTCAGATATTCATACATTTCTTTTTCCAGCCGTTTCAGGACCTGCTTCATCATATGCCTCCTGTCTTCTTTCCTTTCACTTGCTTTTTCTCTGAAAAATATTATAATGGGTAAGAACGTAGTAGTTTAAGTATAACATTTTTTTTCGGTTTTCACAACCGATTACCATAAGAAAGGAACCTTTTATGATACAACATACCGACCATTTCCATGGCAGCGACTTGGAAAAAATCGAAAAAGCCATGGGAATTAAAAAAGAAGAAATCATCAGCTTCAGCGCCAACGTAAATCCTCTTGGGCTGTCCGGGGAGCTAAAGCATTTCCTTTCAGAACATCTGGATGTGCTCACATCCTATCCTGACAGAGAATATACCAAGCTTAGAAAAGCCATCGGAAGTTATATCCGCTGTAACCCGGAGCATATTATCGTAGGAAACGGCGCAACAGAATTGATTTCCCTGTTCTTAGGCGCATTAAATCCCCAAAAAGCGCTGATTATCGGTCCTACCTATTCCGAATACGAAAGGGAAATTTCCCTGAGCGGAGGAACCGTTCATTACTACTTTACAAAAGAGGAAAATCACTTTCAATTAGACATGGCTGACTTTTTAAAGGAAGCGGAGCAGGAATACGATTTGGTAATTTTATGCAATCCCAACAATCCCACTTCCACCACCCTGACTAAAAAGGAATTAACCCTTCTTTTGGACAGGCTTTCCAGGCAGCATGCCTGTCTGATGGTGGATGAGACTTATGCGGAATTCGTGGAAAACGAGGCTGATGTTTCTGCCGTTTCCCTTGTAAATCAGTTTGATAATCTGCTTGTATTAAGAGGCACTTCTAAATTTTTTGCCGCACCCGGATTACGCCTTGGTTATGGAATCACCGGAAGCAGCCGCCTCCTTTCTCTTATAAGAGAGCATAAGAACCCCTGGACCATCAATTCCATTGCAGAGCTTGCAGGCTGCTTTATGTTTCAGGACCAGCCATTTATAAAAGCCACCAGACAGTTAATGGAGCAGGAACGGGATTTTGTATGCAAAAGGCTTTCTGCCATAGACGGACTCACCGTATTTCCTACTACCTGTAATTTTGTACTGGTAAAAATAGAAAAAAAAGGCAAAGATGCGGACCTGCTTTTTGAGCACTGTATCAAAAAGAAACTGATGATTCGTAACTGCTCTTCCTTCCCCACATTAAGCAATCAATATTTCCGGATATGCTTCATGAAGCATGAGGATAATCTGGCACTGATAAAAGCAATTGAAGAAGTCATGGACTAAGCTTCTATTTTATAGGGCTTCAGCACTTGCTGAAGCTCTTTATAATATGCTAACATCCTTGGACTCTCTTTATGTATTGCCCCAATGTCCCCAAGCTTTCCATACTTCTCCAGCTGCTCTGCCATATCCCCAAGCTCAAAGGCGCCAATCATTCTGGATATTCCTTTCAGCCCATGCACTTCAACCGTATAATCCTTTAGATTTTCCTCCGCCTCGTATCGGGCCAGCTTCTCATATTTTTCCTCGATAGAATCATAATAATCCGATAAGGTTTCCAGATAGAGCTCCTTATCTCCCAGCATTTCAATAGCTGCCCTGCTGTCGATTCCCTTGATTTCCAAATCCCAGTCCAGTAAAGACTTTTGAGCAAATTCACTTTCCTCCAGTGCAGCTGCCTCTTCCATGGACAGCTGCTTTTCCTTCGGAAGCCATTTTTTCAGTTTCTTGCTTATCTCAGCCATCTCCAAAGGTTTCGCAAGGAAATCATTCAGTCCTTCCTTTAAAAAGAATTCATCCACGCCGTTTACCACATTTGCCGTAAACGCGATGATAGGCAGCTTCCTGTAATACTCTCCTTCTAATTTCCGAATTCTGTGAGCAGCTTCAATCCCATCCATTTCGGGCATCATATGATCCATAAAAATCAAATCATATCTATTAGCTTTAGCTAACCTTATGGCATCCCAGCCGTTTGTGCACACGTCCACTTCCATCTGGAAAGGTTCCAGAATTCCTTTTGTCACCTTCAGATTTATCGTATTGTCATCCACAATCAGCACCCTTGCCTCCGGAGCTGCAAACTGAATATCCGTTTCCTTCCTCCGATGCAGCTTTTCTTCTATTTCTTCATGATTGAAAACAGCCGCCACCGAAAGACAGTACAAAGGTTTTTTCAATACCTGAAACCATGTATTTTCTTCTGTCATATAATGCAGATTGCTCACGAGGATACAGGCGGTCTCTTTTGTATTTTCCAGCATTTTCTGCACCATTTCAGAAAAACATTCCTGCTCGATGAATACATAATCATAATGATTGGGCAATAGATTCATCAATTGCTCTATTCTATTACACTCTTTGTAATTTATCCCCATCTGAATCATCAGATTATAAAATGCGTTTTTCACATAACTGTTATAAAAAAATCCCAGTACCTTCAGCTGCTTTTTTTCCTTAAGCCAGATAGACGGCGTATCCTCCGCCACCTTTTGCGGCACCATAAAATGAAACTCGCTTCCTTTTTCATATTCGCTTTCTACCATGAGCTGTCCGCCCATCAATTCTATCATCTGTTTGGAAATGGCAAGTCCAAGACCGCTTCCCTCCATCCTTCTGTTCCTTTTTGTATCCACCTGCTGGAAGGAATCAAAAAGCTTCTCTATATCCTCTTTCCGTATGCCAATTCCCGTGTCCTTTACGCTGACATACAAATCAATTCCCTCACTTGTCCTATAATAATTGATTCCAAGTGTCACTGCGCCTTCTCTTGTAAATTTCACCGCATTTCCCATAAGATTTAAAATCACCTGCTTCAAACGCAAATCATCCCCAAAAAGCTTGCAGGGAATGCCCGGGTCCACTTCTAAAATCAATTCCAGATCCTTATTGCCAATACGGGCATTCATAATATTGGCCACATCATTTACTAAAGACATAATCTCATAATCCGTTTCCACCAGCTCCAGCTTGCCGGATTCCATTTTGGAAAAATCCAAAATATCATTGATAATGGAAAGCAGACTGTTGCCCGATGTTCTAATCTGGTACAAATATTCTTTTTCTTCCTTTGGCATGTTTCCCCGAATTGCCATTTCCGCCATGCCGATAATGGCATTCATTGGCGTTCTGATTTCATGGGACATATTGGCAAGAAAGTTGGATTTCACCTCAACTGCACGGGCTGCCTCTTCCGTCTTTTCTTCCATGACTCTTCTGTACTCTTCACTTCCCTTTACAAGCATGAGAAGGCTGATGTTTCCGATTATGTACATGGCAAAATAAAGAAAATACAACGGAATCGGCATTATATTCTTTACCATATCCTGTAAGCTAAGGGGGATTGCCAGTAAAATACATACCGTGACAGAAATATACTCTATCAGAAGAGCCGGAATAATGAACATGGATATCAGAACTGCTGTTGCCATAAATATCAGAATAAGCATGCTGACCGTTCCCATATAATAGCCAAGGAAACAGCTTGAAAAAATCACCGAAATATAAAACCCTCTGATAACCAGATGTTCTCTATCAGATGCCGCAAAAACAAGGCAGGAAAAGAGAAAGGGTACAAAGGCAAGACATAAAAACCATGCCATGTCCAAGCCATTTGCATAAAAGCCATAAATAATATGAATCAGTATGCAGACAAAATATTCAAATAGGGATAATTGCATGTTTTTCTTAAAGGGCAGCATAAGTTTTCCTCGCTTTTGTATATATTTTTTCTGATTTGCACATAACATTTTATCATGTTTATTTCCTGAAAAAAAGACTATGGCATATAAAAAAGCTTTTGGGAAGAGGCATAAAAATACCGGCATTTTACTCCCCAAAAGCTCTTTACCAAAACATCCTTTAACTCTTTTTAAGTTCCCGGCTCCGCAATACGGGTTACTCCCACAAAAATCTCCGATATCTCATACCATGTAGAATAGTCCACATCACCCGTCTGAGGCAGTTTAAAAATCTGCTGGAATTTCCTTACGGCCTCTGCTGTTGCATTGCCGTAAATGCCGTCCGCTGCAATTCTCGGTATGGCAGGATAATTCTGCCCTATGCGGTTTAACTGTTCCTGCATCTGCTGTACCTTGCTGCCGGAGGAACCAATGGTCAGCACATATCCCGGCCATGAGGAGGGCACTCCTGATATTGCCTCTGTGCTGTTAATATACATATCATTTCCAAAATAGTAACGGATAATCTCAATGGCAGAGTATCCCTCATCCCCCAGATAATTGGAGCCCCACTGGGAAAGCCCGTCGCAGGTCACCCTTCTTCCGTCACAGTAGGAAGTGAAAATAGGCTGTCTGACTCCCGGTCTGGATAAATAATTATTAAATATGGAGTCCACTATCCGGTCTACATTTTCATATATATTCCTGCCATAAATCCACTTCTGGTCATATGCCGTAGAGGAAGTGATTGTAAAATCATACCCCTGATTCCGATACCACTCCGTATACACCCGGTTTAAAGTAAAAGACAAAATACAAAGTGTATTGGCATAAATGGCAGCCTCTGTCCATGTGGCATAAATTTCCGATGAAACCACATTTTTTATATAGTCTTTATATCTTACATAATAATTGGGGGCGCTGGAATCTGACGGCACTCCATCATGCACTACTACATATTCCGGAATCACCACTCTGCTAAGTACGATTTCCCCCGATTCATCCATAGGCTTTATTTCATCCTCCGGAATTTTCGGGGGATAATCCCCATATAGGGTATGATCAGGAATGACTACCAAATTCTTTACCTCTCCCGGGTCCGCTACAGGATTCATCCTTATATTCTGCAGGGCAATGGTATCCGCTAACACTTCCGTCCCCGAAACGGAAACATCCTCATACCCGTCTGCCGACACTTCCAGATCGTATTCCGCATAAGGCTGAATCTCCCCCGGTTCCAGGCTTAGTTCAATAGGCGGCGCCGGCAGTTCAATGTTATCTGTCTGACCGCTTTCATTGGTGGTGAATTCCCCTACTTCCAGCTCCGGCTGCCCTGTAACGGTAATTTTTATATGGGCATTTTGTACAGGAATCAATCCGATTCCGCTAATGACGCTAATCGCAAGCATTCCGTAATTGGGGCTTTCAAGCTGTCCTTCCTCCACCTGTGCCTGTTCCACTTTTATCTTTTTTTCCATAAAAAAACCTTTGCATTTTTCTTTATTCTATGCAAAGGCTTTTCTGCTTGTGAATAGTTTCTGCCAAAGGGCAGTGCCTACTCCAAATTCAATTTATTTTTCATAATATAGTTGCTTCCTGCATACATTCCTGCGTCTGCCGCAAAAACCACAATAGCAATCAGGCACAATATGGCAAATACCAATCCTTCCGACGGACTGTCCACATTCACCATTGTCAGATTGAAGCCTATCTGGAAAAAGCTGAAAACCATCTGCAGCACAATCTGCATTCCCATGTAAATACCTATAGAAGAGATTAACTTATGATTTTTGGATAATTGACCCAGACTGATTGCCAGATAACCAAACATTATGGAAAAAATCTGACATCCTATCACTATAAGAACTACAACAATAATATCAAGCACGTCTATAAAATTTAAACGTATATCTCCAAAATCAATTTCCATCAGCGCTTTAAAGATATTTATATTTTCCATTCCCCAAACAAGGCTGTTTGCCAGCAGCAGAATCGATACGAACATTACGCATCCGCTGATTACCTGCCAGATATACATAACAAATGCTTTGGATAAAATCAACTGATGGGACGTAACCGGAAGAGTATGCATTAAATATCCCTGGTCTGTATACAGATTTTTATAAAACCGAATCAAAAAATAAAAAGTTGTGGCAACTCCCAAAGCCAGAATTGCAAAGTAATACAACATAAAATAGCTCACATAAATGGTTGCATACCATGCATTTTTCTCCATTGCATCAACCCAGTTGCCATTAGAAAGGGCAACTATGCCTATTAAGGTAAATACCAGCACAATCACATTAAACAGGGTTACAAGCTTCCAACTGTCCTTCCACTCATGTACAAATAATTTTTTTAACATGCGAACACCTCCCTGAAATACTGATCCACGCTTTTTCCCTGCTGTTCCCGAATGTTTTCCACTGTAGTCTTTAAAGTAATCTGACCGTCCCTGATAAATACTACTTCGTCCAGAATGCTCTCGATATCGGAAATCAGGTGGGTGCATATCAACAAGGTAGCTGCCGGATTGAAATTAGCTATTATAGTCCTTAAAATATAATCCCTTGCTGCCGGGTCCACTCCTGCAATGGGCTCATCCAGAATATACAGTTCCGCATCCCGGCTCATAACCAGAATAAGCTGAACCTTTTCTTTTGTTCCCTTTGACAGGTTTTTCAATCTGGCATCCGATTCTATGTGAAGGGCCTCCAACATGGCATATGCCCTGTCTTTTCTAAAGTCCTCGTAAAAATCTCCGAAAAACTCCACAATATCCTTTACTGTTCTTTGAGCTTCCAGATAGGTCCTTTCCGGCAGATAGGATATCCTTGCCTTTGTTTCCGGACCCGGAAGTATTCCGTTTATCAAAACCTCTCCATTTGAAGGTCTTAGCAATCCGTTTATCATTTTAATCAATGTAGTCTTGCCACTTCCATTAGGTCCCAGCAGACCGATAATATGCCCCTTTTCCAGAGTAAGGTTTAAATTATAGACTGCCGGTCTTCCATTCACGTAGCATTTTGTTACATTTCTGCATTCCACTAATGAACTCATTTATGTCCCTCCTGATTACTTTTTTCTAAAAACTCTATGATTTCCTTCTTCCCAAAACCTAATTCACTCATTTTTTCCATGAACTTCTCTATCTGTTCCTGTGCCAGTTGTCTTTTAACCTCATCAATCATTTCTTCATTCTCCGTTACAATTCTTCCGCTTGTGCGCTGCGTAATAATCAGTCCGCTTCTTTCCAGTTCTCCGAATGCTTTCTGCATCGTATTGGGATTTACCCCTGCAATTGCAGCCAGTTCTCTTACACTTGGCAATTTATCCCCTGCCTTATACATGCCGGATACAATCTGTAACTGAATTCTTTCTACAATCTGAGCATAAATAGGTCTGTCATTTTCCAAATTCCATGCCATACAATTTCTCCTTTCCGTATTATTGTATCAATAGCTTAATACAATAATACGTTATTTTCAGAAATTGTCAATAGATTTTTAAAAAAAGCTGTGAAAAATTTAAAATATCTTTCCACAGCTCTTTCAACCTTCTCTTTTTAATATTGTAAAGTTATGCTTCCACTACCTTAATCCATCCATCCGGCGCTTCAATGCGTCCCATCTGGATACCTGTCAGTGTATCGTACAGTTTCTTTGTAATTTCACCCATCTGATTCATTCCGCTTGGGAGGCAGATTTCCTTTCCATGGTCCACAATCTTTCCAACCGGTGAAATCACCGCCGCCGTACCGCAGAGACCGCATTCCGCAAAATCTTTTATTTCATCAAAATATACTTCTCTTTCTTCCACTTCCAGCCCAAGGTAATCCTTTGCAACTGCCATTAAAGAACGGCGGGTAATGGAGGGAAGAATGCTGTCTGATTTAGGAGTGACTACTTTTCCATCCTTTGTAACAAACAGGAAATTGGCACCTCCTGTTTCCTCTACCTTTGTGCGGGTAGCCGCATCCAAGTACATATTTTCATCATATCCGTTTTTATGAGCCGTTACGATGGCATGAAGGCTCATGGCATAATTCAGCCCTGCCTTGATATTGCCGGTTCCATGAGGGGCTGCCCTGTCAAAGTCACTGACACAGATGGTCAAAGGCTTTACACCGCCTTTAAAATAAGGTCCTACCGGCGTGGCAAACACTCTGAACTGATATTCATCCGCCGGCTTTACGCCAATAACCGCATTGCTTCCAAACATAAAGGGACGAAGATATAAAGTCGCTCCTGAACCATAAGGAGGAACATATGCTTTATTGGCTTCCACCACTTTTACTACCGCATCCACGAAACGTTCTTCGGGAAATACCGGCATTTCCAATCTTTTAGCAGAATCCGCCATACGTTTTGCATTCAAATCCGGTCTAAAAATTACAATCTGCCCTTTTTCCGTGGTATATGCTTTCATACCTTCAAAAATCGTCTGGGCATATTGCAATACACAGGCACACTCACTCATGACCACATTGGCCTCCGCCGTAAGCATACCTTCATCCCATGCGCCGTCTTTAAAATTGGAAACATATCTTTTTTCCGTTTCTATGTAACCAAAACCAAGATTTTCCCAATCAATGTTTTTCTTTTCCATTCTCTGTCACTCCTCTGTCTAAGTTAGCAGCTTGTCCCTGCCCCATTGCACTGTATTATACCACTGTTTCCATTGTATTTCAACTTTGATGGGAAGAAATATTTTCAGTTCAACCGGCATCTTTCCCGGCAGGCACCGGAATGAGCTTCCCCCGGAGAATGATTTTTAAAGGAGTCCTTATAAAAACGCCAGCGCTTAGCACTGCTGCGTTTTTATCAGAGCGAGAGCGTGACGACGTAGAAATCATTCTCCGGGGGAAGCTCATTCCGGTGCCTGCCGGGAAAGATGCCGGCTGAACTGCCGCTTTTTATCATTGCCGTTCATAGGTGGCAAATACATACTCTGAATCGAAATATGTCTGCTCCTCGCTTTCTCCTGTCTGCCTCCATTCCGGCAGCTCATCCAGATTGGGGAAATATGCATCCGCTTCATAGCTGTGGTTCACTTTTGTCACATATGCTTTATTACAATAAGGAAGAAGCTGACGGTAAATGCTTTCCCCTCCAACCACATATACATCATCGTCATTGTATTTCTTTAATTCTTCAAACAGCTCCTCCATGGAATGAAGAATAACGGCATCCTTTACCTTATAATCCGGGTCAGTGGTAAGGACGATATTGGTGCGCCCCGCAAGGGGCTGTGACTGGGGAAAGCTCTCCAAAGTGTTCCGTCCCATCACGATTACTTTTCCAATAGTCTGAGAGCGAAAAAATTTCATGTCATTGGGAATCCGCACAAGCAGTTTATTTTTCAATCCGATTCCCCAGTTATTGTCTGTATTTACAATTACGCGCATTGTTTACCTCACTCTTTCTCTGTTTTTATAGGCGTTTGCGAAACGCCAAAACCCGCATAATTACGGGATTCTTTTTGTTAT
>CANCYR010000027.1 GCA_947382355.1 uncultured Lachnospiraceae bacterium | reverse complement strand
GGCATTAAAACTTTGAAAGAAAATGAAACCGCATATAAAGCGTTCCTTTTAGCAAACAGGGCAATGTTCATGCAACGAGTACATATCACGATACAATCGGATATGGCGAAGAAGAGTGCGGATCAATATCCGGAAGACGAAGAAATTTCGGATTGGCTTCGCAATGTGGATTATTATAAAGAAGATGATGCAAGTAGCCGTTGGAGACCGTTTCAGATTGCGTTTTTGCTGATGGATATCAATTCTATTGTCTATGATGAGTCGCCGGAACGTAATATTGTTGATTTGATATGGTTTCCTACCGGTGGCGGCAAAACGGAAGCATATTTGGGGTTGACCGCTTTTGCGATATTCTATAGACGGTTGACTCATTCTAAGGAAGCGGCCGGAACAACCGTCATTATGAGATATACGTTACGGCTTTTGGCGGCACAACAATTCACACGCGCGGCGACATTGATATGCGCATGTGAATATATCAGACAACAATGTGAAAAAAAGCATCGAAAATATCCGATATATTCATTAGGGAAGGAACCTATTTCAATTGGCCTATGGATTGGCGGAACGCATATTCCGAATAGGAATGAAGGTAACAATTCTGCAAGTTACCATTTAGAGAAGTTGAAAAATGTCAGTAAACATTATTATGTGCGTAGTGAAAAAGAAAGACATAATAAGTTTCAGGTTTTAAAATGTCCTTGGTGCGGGACGAAAATGGTAAAGGATGACAGAAACAATAAATTGGTTGGTGAATGGGGGTATAATATGGGAAGCGGGAAACATTTTTATATGTTTTGTCCGCAAGAGGATTGTGACTTTACAAATAAACTCCCTATTCAAATTATAGATGACGAACTATACCGTAATCCGCCTACGCTCTTATTCGGTACGGTTGATAAGTTTGCGATGATGCCATGGGACGGGCGGATAGGTGCTTTCTTTGGCATAGGAAGCAATAATAGGGCGCCGGAATTGATTATTCAAGACGAACTTCACCTTATATCAGGGGCGCTTGGTACGGTTGTAGGCATATACGAAACTGCCGTTGACGGAATTTGCGGTCAAAAGGGGGTTTATCCCAAAATCATTGCTTCTACGGCTACGATTAGGAGGGCAAAGGAGCAATGCTCCGTGTTGTATAATAGGGAAGTGGTACAGTTTCCTGCCCCCGGGTTAGATGCCGAGGATTCCTTTTTTGCACGAGAATCAACAATTGATTACGAAAAAGGAATCTACGGAAGAAAGTATATTGGTATTATGCCTTCCGGAAAAACAAAAGCGATGACCGAAATTCGTATGATGGCGGCTTTAATGCAGAAGGCATATACAATGGATTTGCCGGATGAAATAAAAGATAAATTTTGGACATTGACGGTTTATTTTAATAGTTTGAAGGATTTAGGAAAAGCATCTACATTAGTAGATGATGACGTAAAAGATTTCATTATCAGAACCGCTAATAGAATGTTTACCACAAGACGCCTTATTGTCAGGGCAGATGAGTTGACAAGCAGAGTATCGACTACCGAATTGAACGAAACATTGGATAAATTGGAGAAGATTGAGTATTCCAAGGAGAATATGGAAGCAAAGCAATATGCTTCAAGTGTTTTGCTGGCAACAAATATGATTTCGGTCGGAATTGACGTGGCAAGACTTAATGTAATGCTTATGGTTGGGCAGCCGAAATTGACCAGTGAATATATACAGGCATCCAGTCGGGTAGGACGTTCTTTCCCGGGATTGTGTTTTATACAGTATGATGCAACCAAGAGCAGAGATCGGTCACATTATGAAAGATTTCGTTCTTATCATGAATCGTTTTATCGATTTGTTGAACCGACGGGGGCTACACCGTTTTCAAAACCGGCGCGCGAGCGGGCATTGCATGCCGTTCTTACAGCCATGATAAGGCAAAAAGAAGAATGGAAGGACGACAAAGATGCTCAAAAGTTTGATATGGGTGATTTGGAAAAATCCATATCCGAGATTCAAGAATTTGTTTTGAACCGTATAAAAAGCATTAATGCCCGTTCGGAAAATCAGCTAAAAGATGATATTGAAGATGTTCGTTCGGAAATGCAGGAATTTTTTGAAAAATGGCAGGAACTTGTAGAGGAATGTAATCAGGACGGGGGTAAGATTCCGATTTATTTTGGTAGAAGATTTATGGTATCTCCACCGAACTCCGAAGAACGTCGGTTGTTAAGGCAATATAACTCCGCTGGAAGAGACGCGGCTGTTGACACGCTTACTTCAATGCGAAATGTCGATGCTCCTGTAACGGGGAGTGTTGTAATATGGGAGGAATGATTTAATGTCTGAACAAATTAAAAGAAAAGTTGATTTGAATAGAGTTTCGCATTCTGTACGCGCGGCACAGGCAGTTTTACAATATGGTGTCGGTGCAATGGTCGATTTCCCTGATCAAACATTGGTCACGGCTGCACCGGAATATTGGAGCGGAGATACGGGTAGGATTTACGACGATCGGTTTGCCAAGGCATTGGGTGTTGATTATTTTGCCATACCCACCAATATTGCGTATGCGAGATTTCCGGAATGGTATTTTTGTCCTAAGTGCAGAAAGTTTCAGCCTTTGCGGAAATGGGTTGACGAGTATAGAAAAAGTGCGAATCCCAAGATTTTAGAACGAGACGAATGTATGGTCGAGCATATGCAATGTCCGAAATGTAAACAAGATCTTGTTGTGGCACGTATCGTAACGGTTTGCGAGAAAGGGCACCTAAATGATTTTCCTTGGGTAAAATGGGTTCATACCAAATCGAAAAAGCCTGTTTGCGGTACACCGGCGTTAAAGTTTAAAACCGGTGCATCAGGTACGGAAGGACTTGAAGGACTTAGTGTAAGTTGCTCATGTGGGGCGACCGCGTCTTTAAAAGGAGCATTTGATAAAGACTGTTTTGAAAAATTGGATCAGGATGCGGGTACTGATTTTTTTAGATGTTCAGGCAATCATCCTTTTAGACATATTCAGGAAAAATGTCCGTGTTATCCTAAAACCGTACAAAGAGGTGCTTCATCGGTTTATTTTCCGATTGTTTACAGTTCTTTGGTTATTCCGCCATATGCGGATAAGCTAAACGTTAAGATAGAGCAAAGTAAGGCTTTTGAAGACTGTGTTACGATTATAAGTGACGAAGAACCGGAAGATAAGCTTAATACCATAAAAAAGCGGTTGCCTAAGTGGACTGAAAAAATCGCATTGGAAGTCGGTGCGCCGAAGAGTGATGTGGAAAAAATCCTTATTAAAAAATGGCTGGAACCGGAAACGTTAGAAGTTGATGTTACGGGAATACAGTATCGGATTGACGAGTATTATGCATTAACGGGAGAGATTTCTTCTTCGTCCGGAAAGGCTCTTGGGGATTTTTCCAGAGAAGAAATGGATATTAAGGAATATAAAATACCACATATAAAATCCGTTTCATTGATTGATAAGGTGCGTGTTGTAAATGCTTTGATTGGTTTTTCAAGAATTAGTCCGGCAGTGAACAGAAACGACAAAGGGTTTGTCGATGTTAAAGAATCAGATACACGGTGGTATCCGGCATATGAAGTTCGAGGGGAGGGTATATTTATTGAATTCGAGCAGTCGGATATTGATAAATGGATAAGAGATAATCCGGCGGTAATTGAGAGAGCAAAGCGAATAAGCGATAATTATTCGACTTCATTTATCGGAAAGAATCATCCAAGAACAATTACACCTAAATTTATTATGCTACATACGCTTTCGCATCTTTTGATTTCGCAACTGAGTTTTGAATGCGGTTATAGTATTGCCTCACTTAGCGAGCGTTTATATTGTTCGGAGGAATCTGACGGTAAAACCATGGCAGGAATTTTTATTTATACGGCCAGCGGTGATTCGGAAGGAACTCTTGGCGGCTTGGTCAGACAGGGTAGACCGGATGCTTTTCCGCAAATATTGAAAAAAGCTATATCACATGCGCAAACATGCTCTAATGATCCGGTTTGTATTATGAGCAAAGGGCAGGGGCGGGATTCTCTAAATCTTGCGGCTTGTCATGCCTGTGGTCTGTTGCCTGAAACTTGTTGCGAAGAACGTAATGCGTTTCTTGATAGAGGACTGATTGTCGGAACATATGATAATAAGGGAATCGGTTTTTGGAGAGATATTTTGTGATACATAGACAGCGAATTTTACTATTATAAGATAGTTAGTTGATTTGGACAAACTATCAGGCAATCGACAAGGGTTTGAAACATAGCTGTAGGCTGATTGGAGAGGTTATGGAATTTATAAGAGCTGTATATTTATAATTTATGAGGTTGGTGATATTAAGTTGGATAAGCTATCAAAGAAACAAAGAAGAAAAAATATGCAACATATTAGGTCACAGAATACAAATATTGAGGTAATCCTTCGTAAAGCACTGTGGGATAAAGGATTTAGATACAGAAAAAATTATAAAAAGCTTCCGGGTAAGCCAGATATTGCTTTGACAAAATATAAAATTGCAATCTTTTGCGATGGAGAATTTTTTCATGGAAAAGATTGGGAAGTACTGAGACCGAGACTCGAGAAGAGCAATAACAGTGAATTTTGGATTAATAAAATATCAAAAAATAGAGAGCGAGATGATGAAATCAACAAGCAACTTTTGTTTTTGGGGTGGACAGTAATTCGTTTTTGGGGCGCAGACATTACAAAACATACAGATGAATGTGTAACAGTAATAGAAGAAACGATTTTCGATATCACCATGCAACAAGATGATACTTTAGATTAAGTATAATCTATGATAATGCAGGAGTCGAATAATCTTTTGATTATTCATGAAATAGAGAAAAAATATTTTACACTTACCGAGAAGGTTGCAGAGGAGACTTAAGTATGAGAATAAAATATGAAGCTATAGATTTATTTTCGGGTTGCGGGGGGGGTATCATGTGGATTAAGTTTATCAGGATTTAAAATAAAATCAGCAGTTGAAATAGAGAAGCATGCAGTAGATACATATTTGGGATATTGGCCTTTAAGTAAAGTGAAAGTGCTTAATGAAGATATATGCCAGTTAAAAGGCGAACAGATTCTCAAAGTTGCAAAGATAGAAAAAAATGATATTTATTTGCTTGCGGGTTGTCCACCCTGTCAGAACTTCTCACGTCAGAATCCTTTAAACAAGGGAAAAACAGAGGAAGAAAGAAAAAAATTATTATTTGAGTTTTTAAGAATTATTGAAGAAGTAACCCCACCATTTATTCTAATGGAAAATGTGTCGGGGATAAAATCTGAATTTAATTCCAAGATTTTAAATGAGTTTGTAGAAAGATTGAAAAAGAGATATGATGTTTATGAAGATATATTGAATGCAGCAGATTATGGGGTTCCACAAGTAAGAAAAAGATTTGTATTACACGCAGTTCGCAAGGATATAAATCAAGAATTATATAAGTACGGATTTATATTTAATTTACCAATACCTACCTATGATAGAAAAGGAGAAAATGGACTGAAAAAATGGAAAACGGTACGGGAGGCAATAGGAGATTTGCCAGAAATAAGAGCAGGAGGAACTTATGCGGATGATGGGGTAATTCATAATCATAGGTGTGCAGCATTATCCGATAAAAATCTTAAAAGAATTAAAATGATAAGAAAGAATGGTGGTTCCAGAGACGGTTTGCCAGATGATTTGGTATTAGAATGTCATAAAAGGGCAGATAAAAAAGGGAATGTGTTTACAGGTCATAAAGATGTATATGGAATTATGGATCCAGATAAACCATCTCCTACTATAACGGGAGGATGTCTCTGTTATACTAAAGGTAGATACGGACATTATAATCAAGATAGGGCAATTTCAATAAGAGAAGCTGCAAGATTACAAACATTTCCTGATGACTTTGTGTTTAGCGATTCTCTAAGTGACTCTGCGATACAGATTGGAAATGCAGTTCCAATTGATTTGGTCAGGGCAAGTGGAGCAATTTTTAAGGCGGCAATTAAAGTATTAAAAGTCAATAGATATAAAAAGTAATGTTGAAGATATCTTTAAATGGGAGAGAAAATAGATAAAGTGGTGCAAATTCATTTTATAAAATTTTGATGGTTTAGATGGAAAAGGTGGATTCTATGAAAAAGGAGATTATTATTGAACCTCAGGGGAATAAAACTGAGTATGTGTCAGTTTTAAAAGAATATTATGCGCGATATCTTACTGATGTGAGAAATCTGAGTCAATCATCGGTCAAACATTATTTTGATGCATTAAATAATATCTCTAAAAGGCTGAAAGCCAAAAATTTGGTGCAAACAGATATTTATGAAATCGGGGATTTGAAACAACTTCTGCGGGTGCGGAAAATTTTATATGCTGATACTGATTTTGCAGAGCTAGATGAACGTGGAAGGCGAATGTACAGTGCCGGATTGAATAATTATTGCAGGTTTGCCAGCGGTGAGGGATTTAGGGAGGCGAAGGATAAGATTTTGCTTCTGGATATACCAATAGATCCAAAAGAAGCTGTAACGGTCGAGCAGAGTGCTTGGAAGCGTTCTGGAATTATGAGAATTCAGGCGATTGAATTCGCTGGATATTCCTGTGAGATCGGACAGAAGCATGAAAGCTTTATTGCCGAACGAAATAATAAGCCTTACATGGAAGGGCACCATGCGATTCCAATAAGACTGCAGCCGAAATTTGATAAGAGCTTGGATGTATATGCAAATATTATATGCTTATGTCCGATATGTCATAGAAGAATTCATTATGGTCTAAAAGAAGATAGAAAGCAGATGATGATGCAGATATATGATAATAGGTCAAGACGGCTGGCGCAAAGTGGAATAAGATTGAGTAAGCAGGAGTTTGTGGGATTGACTGTGAAAATATAGTTGGAGTTGGTAATGTGTGAAAAATTAAAAACGTATTTGCACATTCTAATTTGGTGGCCATAAACATTGTTCAAAAGAAGAGCTGAAAGGATATTTAATTTTTTTTGTCAGAAGATGATAGCTGTTTGCTTTTATATGATAAATAGAAAATATAAAGAAGTACTTGAGAGAAAAGTAAATAAGAATAAGATAAATATGCTTAAGTGTATTTATGCATATACTAAACTGTACCCTATCTGCCATGATAATGCCAGATGCGAAAGCATGTGGGCAAGATTCAAAGAGGAATTACTTATGGACGCTACGATACCACTTCGATGACAGTAGAACAGTTAAAAACTCTCATCTGGAGATACCTCATCAGTTATTGGAATAACTGGAGAATCTGCTCTGCTAACGGTGGATTGCCTCCGATGGTTAAACGACAGCAATACTATGCTTCATTACAAGAGGCAGCATAAGGTCAAACATTCTTGCGAAAAAAGTGTAAACCAATATTGACAATATCATTTTTTATGTCACAGCAGTGAATAAAAATATGAACACTGAATTGGATAATCAGACAATAGGAATTGCACAATATGAGTTAACTAAAGTTCTGGGAAAAGAGTTTGAAAGTAGCTTGCCGACTATTGAAGAAGAGTTATCAGAATAAAATGGTTACAAGTTGTAACCCAAATATGAGAAGGAGAAAGCAACTTATGACTACAGAAAAAATTTTAGAGTTAAATTTAACAAATGAACAGTATGCTGCGGTAATTGACGAGTCAAGAAATATATTGTGTCTGGCTTGCGCTGGATCTGGGAAATCAAGAACTTTGGCATATAAAATAGCATATTTGATATCAAAGGGCGAAGCTCCAGAAAGTATTATTGCATTCACATTTACTGAAAAAGCAGCGGAATCTATTAAACGTAGAGTCGCAGAAGCATTGCATAAGTTTGGATTGTCTGAAAATATTGTAGGTGCCATGTTTATTGGCACCTTAGATGCGTTTTGTCAGAAACTTCTTGGAGATATTAATGCCAGATATCGTCAGTTTGACATTTTAGATCAGAATCGTTTGGTGTTATATGTTATGTCGAGACAGCGAAAGCTGGGATTGACTAATGGACAGGGCTATTTTAAGCGGATTAAAGAATTTACGGATGCATGGCAGACGATGCATAATGAAAATATAGCACTGGAAGATATTGAGCAATATGATGTGGAATTGTTTAAGCGATTGACATGTCTTTCTGAATCAATGAGTGCAGATGGTTACATGGATTTTTCTTTTGCAATATACCTTGCAGTTCAAGAATTAAAAAAGATAGATAAAAAAGAAGACTCGTATATCGAAAAATTCAAGTACCTTTTTGTTGATGAATATCAAGATATAAATCCTATTCAGGAAGAGTTTATAAAAACATTATCTGGCTTTTTGAATATGTTATTTGTTGTAGGTGATGACGATCAGTCTATATATGGTTGGCGAGGTGCCAATGTACAGAATATTTTGACATTTAAGGATAGATATAAAGATGTTAAAATACATAAATTACTGGTTAATTTTAGAAGTACAAAAGCGATAGTTGAAACTGCAAATAGTTTTGTTCAAAAAACAATTCCGTTTGAACGATTGCCAAAGGAAATAAGGTATCATCATAGTGGCAATATTCAAGACTTACGCAATTTGTGGTTCCAGAAAAGAGAAGATGAAGCTAAATGGGTTGCACAGCGAATCAAATCACTAATAGGAACAACATATATTGAATATAATCCGGATGGAACAGAAAAAAACAGAAGAGGACTTACATATAGTGACTTTGCAGTGCTGATTAGAGGTATTCGTTCGCAAAATGGTGAGAATAAGGATGTTCAATTTGTTAATTCGATGAGGGAACTGGATATACCTGTAAAAACATCTGGAGAAGGTGGTATTTTTGATAGACCATATGCACAGTGTATATTAGAAATAATGGAGTTGCTGAGAAATGGAACTGGCGTAAATCGAACTGATGCAGAAAAGTGCTTTAATGAATCAGTTTTACCTATTTTTCCAGATGCAGATAAGAATAAATATTTTAAAGTTCTGCAGGAATGGTATTCGAACATATATGCATCAGCAACTTCGGCTAGAAGAAAAGTATATCCGCAGAATTTTTTGCATCAGTTAGCAGATGCACTTAATTTGAGAACACTGAGGGATGAAACAGCATTAAGAGATTTGGGATTATTTAGTGATATAATTAAGGATATTGAGCAAACATATGTCAGTATTGATTCTGAATGGAGATATAGAGAAATGCTTAACTTTTTACAGAATATAGCGCAGAATTATGAATTGGATTCTGTTGACTATATTTCAAAGGTTGATGCAGTTAATGTATCTACCATACATAAAGTTAAGGGGCTTGAATATCCGGTAGTGTTTGTTGTAGATCTGGTCAATCAGCGTTTTCCAGGGAAAAAAGGACAGTATAGTGGAATTTTGCCAGAAGCTTTGATGGGGAATGCGATAGATAGGGGTGCATATGGCAATAGGACAGAAGATGAAGCAAGATTATTTTATACAGCAATTACCAGAGCAGAGCGTTTGTTGTATTTGACGGGAAGTGAAATTCATCCAGGGTTAAAAATGAAGAAAAAACAGTCAATATTTACAGCTGACTTGAAGCATTCAGACACGAGAGATGATATGACGCTGGATAAATTGGCTGACAAGATTGAACCAGTCCCAAGATTTGATGATAATGAATTGCCAACAGATTTTTCATCGGTAAAGTCATATCTGACATGTCCGTTTATGTACAAATTACAGAATATATATGGATATAATGCTGCGGTACCTGAATTGTTTGGCTTTGGACAAACAACTCATACAATTTTGGAAAGACTGCACCAGAAATACAAAAATAGAATTCCTACTGAGAAAGAAATATTTGATATGGTTGAAGACACATTTATGCTTAAACATGTATTTCCGAGTAATGATCCAGTAAACAGACCGGGCTCTTATGAACGTGCCAAGACACTTGTGCACCAAATCATGAAAAAATATGTGGATACATATTCGGATGATTTTTGTAGAATCCGTCAAGATGAAGCACGGTTTGAATTATTGGTAGAAGATGCATTGATTACAGGTTCTATTGATTTGTTATTAAAAGAGGATGAATTTAAAAATATTAATGCGGCAGAAGTAATTGATTTTAAGTCAATGGAAGTTCCAAATGAAGTGGAAAAATTTGATTGGCGAGATATGTCGATTCAGGTACAGTTGTATTCAAGGGCTGCAAAAGAAGTTATAGGTGAAAATGCTGAAACAGGTTATGTTCATACTTTAAAAAATAATAAGAGAGTAGAAGTTCCGGTTGATGAAACGTCAGTTAAGAATGCAATTCGTGCAATAGAATGGGCAGTAAAGGGGATTCTTCAAGAAGACTTTCCGATGAGAGCATGTCTGGTAAATTGTAAGAAATGTGATTATAGAGCTCTATGCAGACAGGAAAGAGAGGCATTTAAGCGAAAAGAGTTGCCGCCAGTTATTAATACTCCAGCAGGAAAGAGGGTTATTGCAGCATTTGAAGAGAAGGATGGTGAATCCTAAGTATGAAAATAAAATATGAAGCAATAGATATATTCTCAGGATGCGGTGGAGTATCATGTGGACTTTCATTGGCAGGATTTAAAGTTAAATTAGCAGTAGAAATCGAAAAGCATGCAGTAGATACATACTTGAGTTATGGTCCGTTAAACAAGGTAAATGTGCTAAATGATGATGTTTGTAACTTAAGTGGCGAGCAAATATTGAAAGCAGCTAAAATAAAAAAAGATGACATTTACCTGTTTGCTGGTTGTCCGCCTTGTCAGAATTTTTCAAGACAAAATCCGCTTAATAAGAACAAATCTATTGATGAACGAAAAAAATTATTATTTGAGTTCTTGCGTCTTATTGAAGAAATTATGCCACCATTTATTTTGATGGAGAATGTTCCAGGAATAAAGACAAACTTTAATAAAGAAATATTAAGCGAGTTTTTACAACGATTAAAAAAGCACTATTATGTTAGAGAAGATGTTTTAAATGCAGCCAATTATGGCGTGCCACAAGCTAGGAAAAGGTTTGTTTTACATGCTGTAAGAAATGATATTAGTGAAGAGTTAAAATCAATTGGGTTTTCATTTGATTTACCTAAAGCTACACATAACAAAACGGGTAGTAATGGTCTGCAAAAATGGAAAACGGTTAGAGAGGCGATTGATGATTTGCCTGCAATTAAAGCTGGTGAAGAATATGTGGATGATGGAAAGATACATAATCATAAGTGCGCAGGGTTAACGGATAAAAATTTGAAGAGAATCAAAGCAATTAGAAAAAATGGTGGTTCAAGGAATGGTTTGCCAAAAGAACTTATTTTGAACTGTCATAAAAAGAAAGATGAAAATGGTAATGTGTTTTCTGGTCATGGAGATGTATATGGTATAATGGATCCTGATAAACCAGCACCAACAATCACAGGTGGTTGTTTGTGTTATTCAAAAGGAAGATATGGGCATTATAGCCAGGACAGAGCGATATCAATAAGGGAGGCTGCAAGGTTACAGACATTTCCGGATAATTTTGTATTTAGCAACTTTTTGACTGATTCAGCGTTACAAATAGGTAATGCTGTTCCGATTGATTTGGTAAAAGCAAGTGGAGAAGTTTTTAAAGCCGCGATAAGGAGTATAAAGATAAAGAGAGCGAAGGAAAAGATGAATAATATAGAATTATAGGGTGGAGAAGGAAAATGGACGAACAAAAGATGCAGGAAAATATTTCGAGTATACAACGAATGAAAGAAAGCGGATGTTTTGAAAATTATATAGAATACATCCAATTTCCGTTCTATAAGAATCTTGTTAAGAATAGTCGAATAAATTTTGAATTTCCGATGACTGTTTTGATTGGTAAAAATGGTGGGGGAAAGAGTTCAACGTTGCATGCATTGTTCGGTGCGCCACAAGGATATACATGTGGAGATTTTTGGTTTTCAACAGAAGTTGACCCTATTGCCGAAAGTGGAGATAAAAATAGATATTTTTATGGATACAGAGAAGAAAGAAATTCAGGTATTAAAGAGGTAATGAAAACCCGAATGAGAAGGGGTTCGGAAACCAAAAAGGAAGATCCGGATTATTGGGAAACAAGTAGACCAGTTCAAAAGGATGGAATGATGCCTAGTGAGCGAAATTCTCCTGTAAATAAAGAAGTAATTTATTTGGATTTCAGAGCTGAAGTTAGTGCATTTGATAAAATCTTTCATTTCTCAAAAGAAGGGTTAGATAAGAGGAAGGAGCTATTAAGAAATAGGTCTGCATATTTAAAAAGATTATTTGATGATGTGCCAATGCGATTTCCAGGTGTTGCTGATGATAAAATGGGAAAAATGGAAAATTTGTCATCGAATGTTGTCAAAATTATTGGTACTATACTAAACAAGCAGTATACTGATATAAGGATAGCAGATCATAGATTGTTTAAGAATTATGGGACATCTGTGTATATAAAGAATAAGTGTGCTACAGGATATTCAGAGGCTAATGCAGGAAGTGGTGAGGTGGCTGTTGTTCAATTGGTTAGACGTATAGAAAATGCTTCTGAATATGCATTGGTATTATTAGATGAACCAGAGGTATCATTACATCCTGGGGCACAGGAAAATTTAAAAGCATATTTATTGGACTCAATAAAGAAAAAGAAATTACAAGTAATAATATCATCCCATTCCCCAACGTTGATAAGTGGTTTACCGAATTCAGCAATAAAACTATTTAAGACGAATGAGAACGGAAAGTTTTATATTGAAGAAAATGTACATTATCAAGAAGCTTTTTATAATATAGAAGATAAGGTTGGCGATAAAAAGATAATATATTGTGAAGATTACGCTGCCCAGATGTTGATAGAGAAGACACTTGTTCATATGAAAAAGGAAAAGTTCTTTGAAGTTGTATATTTTCATGGTGGTGAAAAGACATTGATAAATCATTATATGACTCCGATTACATTAAATAAGATGTTGTCTAAAAGAATATTTATGATGTTGGATGGTGATATGAAAACAAATTATGTTTTCGATGAAAGCGTTTTGACAAAGTCTCAGTTGGAAGATCCGAAATACTTAGCTGATTGTGTAAAAAACGCTTTTGGTATGGAATTAGATGTATATCCAGATGGTGGCAAGGGTGGAGAAAGAAAAGATCAACAGTGTGAGGAATATTTGAATTATCTTAGGTATTATTCAACAAATGTTTTCTATCTGCCCAATAAAAAGATACCAGAGGAAATATTGTTAGAAAGCCGATTAGTTCAGGAACGATTTGGGGACATATTGAAAAAATATGATTGTATAAATTCAAAAAATGCTAAGGATATTGTTAGGGAAATTTCCATATCAGAGAATGGTGACGATCAGAGTATTAATTATACAATAAAGAATTTGGCAAATAAGTGGAGCTTAGAAAAAGGTAAAACAAGAAAAGAATTAATAACGGTTTTGCAATCCATATTTGATAAATAATTGATCTGTTAATAATGCATTTGTTAAATTTTATTAAATCGTAAGGTAGATTAAGAATAAGTGCTATTTAATAAAAGATGGATTGAACAGCACGATTTTTGCAAGCAATTATATAATTTAATATTACTTGGTTTAAAAAGATATCAGGATTTATCAGGTGAATTAAAGGAGGTCATGCATTCTATTTGTGCCATTTTAAATAAGCATCAGCATGGAGAATTATATTTTGTAGTAAAGCCTGATGGAACTGTGGTAGGACAAATTGTTACGGAAGAATCTCTGCGGGATATAAGTCAGAAAATAGGTAGTTTTATCAAACTAAAAATATATTTAAAAACTAATAAAGTCATTATTAATGGGAAAGAATGTATTCATGTTAAGTTTGAAGGAAATCACATTCCATATTTTTCATATGGGGTAGCAAGAATCAGAGTGGCAGATGAGGATTTGCAAATGTCACTGGAAGAAATCACAGAATTGCTTCTTAAAAACGACAGAGAAGAAAATAATTTATTGAATGCAGGAAAGACACTTTTTAGTGATGATTTGATACAAGACATCCAGAAGGCACTTTTTGCAACTAATGAAAGACTGACCTTTAACGATATACAAAGGTATCATGGTCCCGTTTTAATACTTGTAGATATTGCAGAAGCATATATAAAGAGCAATATTCGTTGGAGAGCTGAATTTACCGGTTCCTTACAACGTACTGAGATTTCGGAAGTATCGATGGATGCTATAAGGGAAGCTTTGTTAAACTCATTTTGTCATAAGGATTATTTCTTAAGGCGTGGCAATTTATAAAGATAGAATTGAAATATATAATCCGGGTATGTTCCCGGAAGGATTTGAATCACGGGATTTTATAGACAAGAAGAGAGGCCGATACGCAAGAATCCTAAAATTATCATCCCAAAATACCCTTGCCTATTTTGCCATCACATGCCGTACTATACTTATATTTACTGTCTGGAGAAAAATCCATGTATCGTTATGCAATAGAAAATTATATAAACGGAAAAATAGTAAAAATAGAAAACCTCTAATTTTTTAAAGGAGCAGGATAAGTAGGGAAAACTTTGCTTATGAAAAAGTTTGGAGCAAAGAAATATTCTATCAGAAAAGGAGACATATGAACAGAACTGATAAACCAAAGTTAGACTCGAAAACATTAGCAGATAAATTGAGAGATGAAAAAGGTGTGACTTTTAAATATATAACAGAAGAAGAGGCGGCATTGTATCTTGCAGATGTTAATAATTATTTAAGAACAGCTTCCTATAGAAAAAATTATCAAAAGCATTTAAAAGGACCCGCTAAAGGAAAATATATAGATTTGGATTTTTCATATTTGCAAGAACTTTCTACAATTGATATGCATTTGAGAAATCTAATTATAAAAATGTGTATAGATATTGAACATGATTTAAAAGTATTATTGCTGAAAAATCTTGAAATGGATTCAACAGAAGATGGATATACCATTGTTGATACTTTTCTAAACAAAAATCCTACAATTGTAGAAAAGATTGAAGCAACAAGCGCTTCACCATTTACTGGAAATTTAATTAATAAATATTTTACGGTACAAAGGAAATATAATGCACAAAAACAAAAAAAAGAAAACAAAATTGTAGCTTTTGATTGTCCAGCATGGGTTTTAATGGAGTTAATGAGCTTTGGCGACTTTATTCATTTTTATGAGTATTATTATGGCTTAAAAGGCAATATTCCGATTAATATTAAAATTATAAATTTGGTCAAAAGTTTAAGAAATGGATGTGCACATAATAACTGTATAATTACTGATTTAAATGCAGGCTCTTCAATTGCGCCAGCTGAGATATATCGTATTATTAAAACAATGCCGGATATTAACAAAAATCAAAGACGGAAAAAGCTCTCATGCCGTGCGGTTTTAGAATTTATATGTATGCTTTGTGTTTATAAACAAGTTGTGTCAGAAAAAGTAAAAATGCATAGAATTGAAGAATTAAAAGAGTTATTTGACATAAGAATAATGAAGAATAAAAGCTTTTTTATTAAAAATGAGTTAATTATGAGTACAGGAGAATTTCTTAATAAAGTGATACATAACTTATTTGGATAAATTTGGCGGGTTTTATTATGTTTTTTTAAGAAAAAGGTTGATATTTTCCCCCAAAATGCATATACTATTTCTAGAATCATAAAACACTTGGTGTTTTTGTAAGGGCGGCGTTGCGACGGCGCTCTATTTTTTTATCATAAGTTTATGGTTCTTGTTAATTGAAAGAGATAAAAACTAACAGAAAAGAAGTCATTGTCAAATATATATTAGAAAATGGTTTTATCATTAATAAAGAAGCAAGAGAATTATTAGGATTAGCAGATTCTACAACAAAAAGAGCTTTAAAGAAAATGGTAAAGGAAGGAATCCTTATTATAGAATGCCAGCGCAAAGCAAGAAAATATTTGGCAAAACATGAATTTTGAATTTGTGAAAATCAAAGAAATTAAAATGAATGGAACGGCATTATGCAGAAAATAAAAAACTGGCAGACAGTATTATAGACACTAAAAGACATCATTGTATATTCTGTAAAAATATGCCATACTATACTCGTATTTGTTATCCTGGAAGAACAGTCAGGCTAAAAATTAGCGTAACTGATTTAAATAATAATCAAACCAATCACCCACCCAAGGAGGCACCAAACCTATGCTAACCCCAAACACAAAAGCACCCCAAATCTCCCTATACGACAAAGACGGCAACCTGATAAACCTGTCCGATTTCCTGGGAAAAAAAGTCATCGTATACTTCTATCCCAAAGACAACACCCCCGGCTGCTCCAAACAGGCAGCTAATTTTGCGGAACATTTCCAAAAGTTTCAGGAAAAAGACATCATAATTCTGGGAATCAGCAAAGACAGCCAGGCATCCCATCAGAAATTTGCCGAAAAATATAACCTGCCCTTCATCCTGCTATCCGACCCGGACCTAAAAGCAATCAAAGACTACGACGTATGGCAGGAAAAAAAGCTGTACGGAAAAGTCAGCATGGGAGTAGTGCGCACCACCTACGTCATCGACGAAAAGGGTGTGATTGAAAAAGTATTCGAGAAAGTAAAAGCGGCTCAAAATGCAGAAGATGTCCTGGAGTATTTAGGCTAAATGAAAATCATCATATCCCCGGCGAAAAAAATGAATATCTGCGATGATTCTATACCATGGCAGGACATGCCCTGCTTTATCCAATCCGCTGAAGAAATATTGCAGACACTTTCTTCCAAGTCTTATCAGGAACTGAAACAACTATGGTGCTGCAATGAAAAAATAGCAAAGCAAAATTATGACCGGGTGCAGCAGATGGATTTAAAAGGACGCCTGTCTCCTGCCCTCTTATCCTATGAAGGACTCCAGTACCAGTATATGCACCCTGCCGTATTCACCCGGGACCAATGGGACTATGTACAAAATCACCTGTGCATCCTGTCCGGCTTTTACGGAATCCTTAAGCCCCTGGACGGAATCGTGCCCTACCGCCTGGAAATGCAGGCAAAACTGTCTGTGGGCAAAGCAGAAAACCTGTACCGGTATTGGGGCAGCCGCCTGTATGAAGCCCTGTTAAAACAGGAAGCCGGAGAACTTCAGAAGGAGTTGCAAAAAGAGTTACAAAAAGAACTTCAGGGAAAACTGAAGAAAAAGCCGCAGGAAAAACAGTCCAGTCCCCGCCCCGTCATCATCAATCTGGCATCCAAAGAATACAGCAAAGTAGTAGAACCATATATAGAACAACCACATATAGAACAAAACGTACAATACATAACCTGCATCTTCGGCACCCTGACCAATGAAGGCAAAGTAAAGATAAAAGCAACAGAAGCCAAGATGGCACGGGGAGAAATGGTCCGTTTTCTTGCAGAACGACAGGCGGAGAATCCGGAAGTGATGAAAGAATTTACAGGACAGGGCTTTTCCTATGATGAGACCCGTTCCGGCAAACAGCAGTGGGTATTTATGAAATAGAAAGCCTGGGATTTCAGCTATTTGCTTAAACTATACCTTTCACCTACTTTCACTTATTTCGTGGAAGTTATATTGGAAATACCAGCTTGCCTGATGGACAACAAATAAGGTATAAAAATCCAAATGCAAAAGCAGAAGATACAAGCAATATAGGAAAAAATAAAATTAAAACTTTAAAACAAACAATCAAAAAAGGAGCCATCCATGATCATAACCCTCCCCCCATCCGTAAATAAAATCATAACCACCTTAAAACAAGCCGGCTATGACGCCTATGCCGTAGGCGGCTGCGTCCGTGACAGCCTGCTGGACAGGAAGCCGGACGATTGGGATATTACAACCTCTGCATTGCCTGAACAGGTAAAAAAACTCTTTCAAAGAACCATTGACACAGGAATCAAACATGGAACCGTTACCATATTAATGAGAGCGGATTCTGCAAACACGTACAAAGCTACATTAACAAGAGAAGGTTCCGTAAATACATACAGGAATGCATATAAAAAAGAAGAATCTAAAAAGCATATGGAAGAACAGAATCCCGGGAAAGCCATTTCCCGGCCATGGGAAACCTATGAGGTCACCACCTACCGGATAGACGGCGAATACGAGGACAGCCGCCACCCCAAAGAAGTTTCCTTTACCAATAACCTGTTAGAAGACTTGAAGCGGCGGGACTTTACCATCAATGCCATGGCATATAATGAAGAGGCAGGCATTGTGGATGCATTTTCCGGCATAGAAGACTTAAAAAAAGGAATCATCCGGGCAGTGGGCAATCCCCGGGAACGCTTTACAGAGGATGCCCTCCGCATGATGCGGGCAGTGCGCTTTGCGGCACAGTTAGATTACGAAATAGAAGAAAACACCAAAAAAGCTATCAAGGAACTGGCATATACCCTAGAAAACATCAGCGGCGAGCGGATACAGACAGAGCTTGTAAAGTTAGTCACTTCTAACCATCCGGGGCAGATGCGCCTTCTGTATAAAACAGGCATTACCGAAATCATTATGCCGGAATTTGACCTTGCCATGGAAACGGAGCAGAACCATCCCCACCACCGCTATTCCGTAGGGGAGCATATCATTCATTCCATGGAAGCAGTGGCTAACCAGAAGGCGCTGCGCCTTGCCATGCTCTTTCATGATATAGGAAAGCCCTTAAAGCATACGGTGGAAGCGGACGGTTACGACCATTTTCACGGTCATGCTGACAAATCGGCTGAAATTGCAAAGGATATTTTAAAGCGTCTGAAATTCGACAATGATACGATAGACCGGGTCACAAGGCTTGTGCTGTACCACGATTACAAAATCGAACCGGAAAAGAAATACGTGCGGAGAGCCATCTATAAAATAGGAGAAGATATCTTTTCAGATTATTTACAGGTACAGAAAGCGGATATAGCTGCCCAGAGCGATTATATGCGGGAAGAAAAGCTGGAAAGGCTTGGGACAGTGGAAAAACTCTATGAGGAAATCATAAAAGACCATGAATGCATTTCCTTAAAGGACCTGGCAGTTAAAGGAGCGGATTTAATAGAAGCAGGCGTTAAGCCCGGAAAGGAAATGGGCGCCATCTTAAAAGAAATGCTGGAGCTTGTACTGGAAGACAATACAAGAAATAACCGGAAATTTTTGTTGGAATATTTAAAAAACAGGGATAACTGAAACATACTTTTCTCCCTTGCCTCATAAGATTAGTATTGACTAACGGATTGGGGGAAGAAAAGTGAATGACAGAGCAGTATCCTTATTGGAAAATTATGATTTCACAGTAAATAAAACAAAAAAGGGAAGAGGGGCTATTATTGCAGAAACAGACAAAGGGTTGAAGCTGTTTGCGGAATATAACGGTCCAAAGGAAAAGGTAGAGTTACAGGAACTTTTAATGGATACAATAAAAGCAGCCGGCTTTTTCAATATAGATTGTTTTGTGCGCAATAAAGAAGATTCCATTCTTTCCGTTGATTATGACGGAAAAGTTTATATGGTAAAGGACTACTACCCGGCAAGGGAATGCAATGTTTCGGACAGGGGAGAATGCAAAAGGGCAGCTCTGGCTCTTGCAAGGCTCCATAAGGCAATGCGGGGGAACTTTACCGAATATCCGGTTACCATTTCTAAAGAGGCGTTCCGCACAGAATTCCAAAAGAGGGATCAGGAATTAAAAAGAGTGCGGAACTTTATAAGGAAGACTTCAAGAAAAAGTGATTTTGAAATACTGTTCCTTAAATGTTATTCCCATTTTGAGGAACAGGCAAAGAAGGCGGCCGGCTGTTTAAATGAAGAAGCAGTTGACATGCTTTGTGACAGAGTGCTTCAGGAAGGGATGTTTTGCCATGGTGATTGTTCCCATCACAATATCCTGTTAGAAGAAGAAAAAGTTTATGTGGTAAATTTTGAAAAATTCAGGCAGGACATACAGGTAAAAGACCTGACCCTGTTCTTAAGGAAAGTTCTGGAAAAAAACAGCTGGTCAAGAAGCCTTGGCATGGAAATTTTAGAAGCCTATCAACAGGTGCTTCCCTTTACAAAGGAAGAGGCGGAATACATATATGCAAGGCTGATTTATCCTGAAAAGTTCTGGAAAATCGCCAATGGATATTTAAATCAGAGAAAGTCTCTGCCCAGCAAAAGACAGAAAGAAAAACTGGAAGTTCTTCTTGCAGGCGAACAGGAAAGAGCGCAGTTTTTGACTTTGTTTGAGACCCATATTAAAAAAATTTTATAAAACAGGTTTTTCAGACCGAAAAAAAATGTTATACTACTTGGGACGACTTCAAAAAGGAGGCATCTATGAAAAAATATAAGATGCTGCTTTTTTGGGGAGTTCTGCTGTTGCTCACGGGTTGTTCCAAAACGGAAGAAACAGCCCTGCAGACAGAAGATATAACAGAAACAGAAGATTATGAAATGGAAAAGGCAGACTCTCTGGATTATGCAGCTATAGTAAAAATTGATGAAAAGAATCAGGCAATTACCTATAAAAATATTGCCAGCGGAAGAAATTATACATTATCCTATAACGGCACTACCAGTATGCAGAACCGCTATAATGAAGAAATGGTAGCAGGGCAGCTTCAGCAGGGAGATCTGGTTCAGGTGACTTTCCTGAAAAATAAAAAGCTTGCCAGAAAGGTGCTGTTGGATAAGGCATGCAGCATTATAGAAGAAATAAATGATTTTTCCATTAACAGGGCGGCTTCCACCATGATGATTGCCGGGCAGCAGTATGAGCTTTCCAAAAGCCTTGCAGTTTTAGCTGAAAATGAGGAAGTGGGGCTTATGGACATCAATGATGCGGATATGCTTAGAGCCCATGTGGTAGACCATACCATACACAGCCTTGTAATTGACAAAGGACATGGCTATATCCGCCTTGTAAACGACGAGTACTTCATCGGAGGCTTTATCGAGGTGGGACAGGATATTATAAAGCCTGTTACAGAGGGAATGCTTCTGGCAGTACCGGAAGGAACCTACAAGGTATTGATTACAAATAAAGGCTACGGCGGCGAAAAAGAAGTAGTAGTGGAAAGAAATAAAGAAACTCAGATTGATGTAGGCGATTTAAAGGGAGAAATCATCAAAACAGGAAAGATTTTATTCCTGATTACGCCTGATGATGCAAAGCTTTCCATTGACGGAAAAGAAATCGATTACAGCCAGCCCGTAGAATTAGAATATGGCATTCATCAAATCGTCTTAAAAGCCGACGGTTATGCTACACTGACTAAATACATTAAAGTGGGACAAGAACTTGCCAATATAGAGATTGTCATGGAGACGGGAGAAAGCAACGGCTCTTCTGAAGAAGGAGAAGATTCAGATAAACAGGATAAGGGAAACGGTTCCGTGTCCTCCAATTCCCCGGTGTCTCCGTCATTGTCAAAATATTCCGTTTATATTGATGCGCCGGACGGAGCGGAACTGTATCTGGACGGTGCTTATGTAGGAGTGGTGCCTGCAAGTTTTACCAAGGAAAGCGGCAGTCATACCATTACCCTTAGAAAGAGCGGCTATCAGACAAGAAGCTATTCTATTCAGATTGATGATGAAGAAAAAGACGTTACGTATTCCTTTTCTGATTTAATCGCATCCGATAAGCAGGGCGATAAGAAATAGATTTGAAACTGCCATTGGTTAGCAACTGCTAATTCAATGATGATATAAGGAGGAGAAAATTTATGAATTACAAGGAAGCTTATGAAGAATGGCTGTCAAACCCATACTTCGATGAGAAAACCAAGGAGGAGTTAAAGGCTCTTTCAGGAAACGAAAAAGAGATTGAAGACCGCTTTTACCGGGAGCTGGAATTTGGTACGGCAGGGCTTCGGGGCGTGATTGGCGCAGGTACCAATCGTATGAATATTTATACAGTCCGTAAGACGACCCAGGGGCTTGCCAACTATATTATGGCACAGGGCGGTCAGGATAAAGGCGTGGCAATTGCTTATGATTCCAGACGTATGAGCCCGGAATTTGCAGATGAAGCAGCGCTTTGTCTTGCTGCTAACGGCATAAAGGCATATGTATTTGAATCCTTAAGGCCTACGCCGGAGCTTTCCTATGCGGTGCGTAAGCTGGGCTGTATTGCCGGCATTAATATTACTGCAAGCCACAATCCGCCGGAATACAACGGCTATAAAGTATACTGGGAGGATGGTGCACAGATTACACCGCCTCATGACAGCGGCATTATGGATGAAGTTGCAAAGGTAACGGATTTTAATGCAGTAAAGACTATGGACAAGGAAGCTGCCAAGGAGGCAGGTACGTATGTAGTGATAGGAAAGGATATTGACGATCCTTATATTGAAGAGTTAAAGAGCCAGGTGATTCACTGGGATGCTATTAAAGAAGCCCAGAAGGACATTAAAATTGTTTACTCACCTCTTCATGGCACAGGAAATATTCCTGCAAGACGGGTCATGAAGGAATTAGGCTTTGAAAATGTATATATAGTAAAAGAGCAGGAGCTGCCGGATGGAGAGTTCCCTACCGTTTCTTATCCCAATCCCGAAGCGGCAGAGGCTTTTGAGCTGGGCTTAAAGCTTGCAAAAGAAGTGGATGCGGACTTAGTGCTTGCTACTGACCCGGATGCAGACCGCCTTGGAGTTTATGTAAAGGATTCCAAATCAGGAGAATACATTACCCTCACCGGAAATATGTCGGGCTGCCTGCTTGCTGATTATGAAATCGGTCAGAGAAAAGCCACAAAAGGCCTTCCGGAAGACGGAGCCCTGATTAAAACCATCGTTACCACCAATATGGCGGATGCCATTGCAAAAGCATACGGCGTGAAGCTGATTGAAGTATTAACAGGATTTAAATATATCGGACAGCAGATTCTCGGCTTTGAGCAGTCCGGAAAAGGAGAATACCTGTTTGGCTTTGAAGAAAGTTATGGCTGTTTAATCGGCACCCATGCAAGGGATAAGGATGCCATTGTTGCCACCATGGCTCTTTGTGAATCAGCTGCTTACTATAAGACACAAAATATGACATTATGGGATGCCATGATTGCCATGTATGAAAAATACGGTTATTACAAGGATGATATTAAATCCATTACTTTAAAGGGCATTGAAGGCTTACAGAAAATTCAGGATATATTAAATACACTGCGTGAGAATACTCCTGAAAAATTTGGAGATTATACAGTAGTGTCCGCAAGGGATTATAAAACAGGCATTATTAAAGACATTCAGACAGGCGCTGAATCCGAAACAGGACTTCCAAGTTCCAATGTGCTTTATTATGATTTGACAGACGACGCATGGTTATGTGTAAGACCTTCCGGCACGGAACCGAAAGTAAAATTTTACTATGGAATAAAAGGAAGCTCTTTAGAAGACGCAGAGGCAAAATCCGCAAAGCTGGGTGAAGAAGTGCTTGCCATGATTAACGGCATGTTAGGATAATACAGGCGCTATGGAAAAGAAAACCTATACAATGGATGACTTTATTCATATTATTGAAAAGCTACGGAGCGAAAACGGCTGTCCCTGGGATAAGGAACAGACCCATGAATCCTTAAAACCCTGTATGCGGGAAGAGGCGGCGGAAGTGCTGGCGGCTATCCGCATACTGGATAAAACCGGCAACCCGGAAAATCTCCGGGAGGAGCTGGGTGATGTTCTGCTTCAGGTCGTGATGCACAGTCAGATTGCAAAAGAAGAGGGATTGTTCACTCTTGAGGATGTGGTACAGGAGGTTAGCGAAAAGATGGTTCGCCGCCATCCCCACGTATTCGGAACCGTGCAGGCAGATGATTCTTCCCAGGTGTTAAAAAACTGGGAAGAAATCAAAAAAGCGGAAAAACAGGGAAAGGAATGGGTAAAAACCCCCTTAAAGGATATTCCCACGGAGCTTCCCGCTTTAGTGCGGGCCGTTAAAACCATAAAAAAGACGGATAAGCTTTATGAAAAGCAGCCGGATTTAGCAGAAACCTTTACATCCATTAAGGAGCAGACAGAGAAGCTTAAAAAGGCGCTGCAGCAGGAAAAAGAACCATATTTAAAGCAGGTGGTAGGGGAGCTTTTATGGAGCATTGCCAATCTTTCCAGACTGTTGTCCGTAGACGCTGAGCAGGCGCTTGTAGATAAAACAGAGGATTTTCTGGAAAAATATGAATAAATAGTAAATAATTTGGAAAAAACCCTTAAAAAAGCCGATTTTCCTTGACAAAAGCTGGTAAACAGACTATAAATATGTATAAGCGTTTTAAATTAAAACGAAATAAAATATACTCGTTAAAGAGGAGGAGTTCAAGAATGAACAAAACAGAATTAGTAGCAGCTATAGCTGAGCAGGCAGAAATTTCTAAGAAAGACGCAGAAAAAGCTTTAAAGGCTTTCACAGATGTAGTTTCAGAAGAATTAAAAAAAGGTGAAAAAATCCAATTAGTTGGTTTTGGTACATTTGAAGTATCTGAAAGAGCTGCTAGAGAAGGAAGAAATCCTCAAAGTGGAGAAGTTATGAAGATTGCAGCTTCTAAAGCTCCTAAGTTCAAGGCTGGTAAGGCTTTAAAAGATTTAGTAAACGGTAAATAAGAATCGTTACTTTGAGGGAACCTGGTTTCAGGTTCCCTTTTTTCGCTTTAAGCAGGCAGTTGTGAAGCAGCGGTTGAGACAGCCATAATTATGTTTTGCAGGACAGGTAAAATTTTAATATAAAAGAAAGAAGGAAAATGATGAGATTAGACAAATATTTAAAGGTCTCACGCCTTATTAAGAGAAGGACGGTAGCAAATGAGGCCTGTGATGCAGGCAGGGTCATGATAAACGGCAAAGTTGCAAAAGCAAGCGTTGATGTGAAAGCCGGGGACAAAATTACCATTAACTTTGGCAACAAAGAGGTATCGGTGGAAGTTCTTACTGTGCAGGAGACTGTAAAAAAAGAAGAAGCAAAGGAAATGTTCCGTTATCTATAAAAAGAGTAACAGTTCAGTCCTCCGTTTTCCCTCACAGCAATCCAAGCCGGCGGCAGGCAGAAAGTGATTTCTAAAGGAGCCCTTATAAAATCGCCAGCGCTTAGCGAGGTTCTTTCGAGCTTAGCACTGCTGCGTTTTTATCAGAGCGGGAGCGTGGCGACGTAGAAACACTTTCTGCCTGCCGCCGGCTTGGATTGCTGTGAGGGAAAACGGAGGGCTGAACTGTTATGAACTGTTATTAAAAAAAGACATATTCCATCCTTCCTGAGAATATATTTAAAAAAGATTAGGAGGGATATTTTATGGAGGATTTAAATAACGTAAAGCAGCGTGCCCACAAATTCATGCTGACAAATAGAAGGACATGTATGGTAAGCGGCGTTGCAGATGTGTTGTCCTTTGACCTGTCGGAAATCCTGTTGGAAACTGACCAGGGAATGCTTATGATTAAGGGCAGTGACCTGCATGTAAACAGGCTGACTCTGGAAAAAGGCGAAGTAGATATTGAAGGCAAAATAGACAGCCTGACCTATTCAGAAGTATCCAGCTATGGAAGTAAAGGAGATTCTCTTTTGGGAAAACTGTTCAAATAATATGAGTCCTGAAATTATAAATGAGTCTCATTTTCTGTTTTATTCCATATTGTCGGGAATTATTATTACTGTGATATATGATTTTATCAAGATTATCCGGAATGTAATTCCCCACAATGGCTTTTTTGAAGCATTAGAGGATACCATATTCTGGATTTTTGCATCCCTTTTTCTTTTTTCCATGCTGTATAAAGTGAATAATGGAACAGTCAGATGGTTTGCAATTGCAGGTACATTTGTGGGAATGATGGTTTACAAAAAAACGCTGGGTCAATATATTGTGGAAATTATGTCAACAATAATTAATCAAATACTACATGTGGTATTTAAGACTTTAAGCTTTCTTTTTTCTCCGGTAAAATGGCTTATTTCCAAGGGTTGCCGCATACTGAAAAAAATGAAAAAGTATGGTAAAAAGCAGTTGACGGGCAATGTAAAAAAGGTTAAGATGTTATTATGTAAACACCAAAGGGGCAAAAAACGGGGAAGAGGTTACAAAGAAAATGAGGGTAAATCGAAAAGTCGCCTTTCGGGGAAGAAAGCGTCAGAATAAAATGGGCATGTTTCTGGTTACTACAGTAGTCCTAATGATGCTTGCAGTAGTTTTTCTGAATAGTATACAGCTCAGAGCAAAACAGGCAGAATATAAAGCAAGGCAGGAACAGCTTCAGGCAGAAATTGACGCAGAAAACGAAAGAGCAGAAGAAATAGAAAATTTTAAAAAATACACCAAGACAAAGGCATACATAGAAGAAGTAGCCAAGGATAAGCTCGGGCTTGTTTACGAGGGCGAGATTATATTTGAAACTGAGAATTAAAGGCACTGATGCGGCAGATTGCATCGGTGCTTTTTTGTGCCTGTTTGTTACAGTATTTTAAAGAAAGAAAAGCCACCCCCTCCTTTTGACAATTTTTTTATGTAAAAACAGATATACTGTATTCACATAATATCTGAAATGCCTGCCTGCAAAGAAGGAAGGCACAGAAGAAAGAAGGAGAGACCAATGAAAATCCATGACAAACAGGATGTATGTCATTTTGTCCTGCCGGAATATGGGAAACGAAAGCTGTTATCCTATGCGGAATCTTTAGAGGACCTGGCAGAAAGCTATTCCTTTATTGGAAATGAGGATTCAAAGGAGTCCAGGCAGGAAGCTATTATGCACCAAAAGCTTACGGAAAATAAATCTATAGTTGCAAAGCAGCTAAAAGAAATTTCAAGGCTTTTGGGAGAACTGGCGGGAGAAGCTTATTTTACTACATATCATATGGAAAAACATAAAAAACAGATTTATAAGATTCTTGGCGAAAATGGCCTGGATGTGCAGGACATCTATGTGGTGGAAAATAAAAACGGATATATGGAAATAGGTCTTACGTTAAGGGCCATGTATCATGATACTTACCTGGCAGCCCAGATAGGAGAATTCCTGTCTAAGCTCTGCCATAACAAAATGGAACTGGAAAAGGATTGTGTGCTTTATGTGGGAGATGAGCCTGTTACCCTTGTATTTAAAGAAGAGGTTCGTTACTCCGTGCTGTCCGGAGTGGCAAAGGCGGTAAAAGAAGGAGAAGCCTTTTCCGGAGATAATCATACATTAAAGGAATATCATTATGGAAATTTTGTAGGAGCCATATCAGACGGAATGGGTTCCGGTGCAAATGCATGCAGGGACAGCCAGCAGCTGATTGAGCTTTTGGAAAAGCTTTTGGAAGCGGGCTTTTCTCTTGAGTCAACGGCAGAAATGTTAAACGACCTTCTTTTGATTCAGACAGAGGGCACCAGAACGGCTACTCTGGATGTATGTGAAATCAATTTATACTCCGGGCACAGCACCTTTATAAAAGCGGGAGCAGCCGTATCCTATGTAAAACGGGGAAAGTATGTGAAGCGGATTTTGGAAAATACCCTTCCGTTAGGATTGTTTTCCGATGCAAGGCAGTCCAGACAGACCATTGACCTAAAAGAAGGGGATTATGTCATATTGCTGTCAGATGGGGTGCAGGACTGCTTTCTAGAGGAAGAAAACAAGGAATATCTGGAAGACCGGATTGGCATGATGCATTATGAAAATCCAAAGGAAATGGCTAACCGGATTCTGGGGCTTGCCATGAAAAAGAGCCAGGGGAGGATACTGGACGATATGACGGTGGTTGTGATGGGGGTTATTGAGAAAAGGTAGCAGGCTCTTGCAATTTTATCCAAAACAGTCTATATTCATATCATGATTGTAAAAATAAAGGCATATATGGAAAAATATCATATGGTCGGGCAGGACTCTCATGTACTGGTGGGTCTGTCCGGAGGGGCGGATTCGGTTTGTCTTTTCTTTTTGCTTAAGGAGCTTTCCCAAGAAATGGGCTTTCGGCTTTCGGCAGTTCATGTGAATCATATGCTGCGGGGAAAAAGTGCGGACTCGGACAGCCGGTTTGTAAAAGCGCTTTCGGAAAAGATGGGCATACCCTGTTACTGTGTCCGGATGCCGGTGGGAGAAATGGCAAAAAGAGATAAGCTGTCTTTGGAGGAAGCGGGACGGAAAGCCCGTTATGAGGTTTTTTTTAAGACTGCAAGGGAAATAGGAGCGGATACCATCGCGCTGGCGCACCACAAAAATGATCAAAGCGAGACCATGCTGTTTCATCTGGCAAGAGGCTGCGGAATCAGCGGACTTAGAGGAATCCGGCCTGTAAGAAAGGGCGGAATTGCTATTATCCGCCCTCTTTTGTGTGTAGAACGAAAGGAAATTGAAACATATTTAGGGGAAAACCATATTGACTATGTAAATGATTCAACTAATCAAGAAAACTTATTTTCCAGAAATAAAATCAGAAACAAGCTTATTCCCTTTATGGAGCAGGAGCTTTGCAGGCAGACGGTAGCTCATATGGCTCACACAGCGGAGCTCCTGGGAGAAGCGGAGGATTTTCTTTCAGAAATGACTGGTCAGGCATTTGACAGAGTGACAGTAAGGGATGGAGAAAAGGATGGATTCATCATTTGCCTGAAGGAATTTCAAAAGGAGCATCCCTATATGAAGGGAGCCATATTAAAAGAAGCATTGGAAAGGCTGGCAGGCGCCAATAAGGATTTGGAAAAAATCCATGTGGATAAGCTTTTGGAGCTATGCGGCATGTCTGTTGGGAAAAGAATTTCCCTTCCCTATGGGATAACAGCTGTAAAAGGCTATGAAGAGCTGTTCCTGGAAAAAAATCCGTGCGCCGGCAGAACCATCCCGGACAGGGAAAAGGTTCCAATTTCTTTTCTTCCCCCAAAGGAAGGGGAAAAACTGGAGATTTCTTTAGGGGATGAAGCATTTCTTACAGCAAGAGTCCTGTCTCATGAAGAGTTTGCATTGGCTTACTGTCAGGGAAAAAAAGGAGAAGTTCCCATAAAGCCATATACGAAATGGTTTAATTGTGATAAAATAAAAGGATATGTAACAATTCGTTTCCGAAAAACGGGTGATTACTTTTATTTAAACGAGACGGATAAAAAAAAGCTGAAGTCTTTCTTTATCCATGAAAAGGTGCCTGAAGCAGAAAGGGATTCTGTTTATTTAATCAGTGAAGAGAACCATATTCTTTGGATTACAGGTTACCGCATCAGCCATTACTATAAGGTGAAAGAGGATACAGGGCGGATTTTGGAAATTACGATAAGAGGAGGATTTACCAATGGCAGAAAAGGTCGGAGTGCTGATTCCGGAGGAAAAGCTGAATGAACGGATTCAGGAAATGGCAGATCAAATCAATAAGGATTATCAGGGAAAGGAAGTACATTTAATCGGGGTGCTGCGGGGGGCATGTTTTTTTCTTTGTGAACTGGCAAAGAGGCTTACGGTGCCGGTGACTCTGGATTTCATGCTGGTATCCAGTTATGGTTTGGGAACCGTATCCGATGGGAATATTAAGATAAAGAAGGATTTGGATGACTCCATCGAAGGAAAGCATGTAATCCTTATAGAAGATATTATTGATACGGGACATACATTAAGTCGCCTTGGTCCCTTATTAAAAGAAAGAGGAGCAAAAACATTGAAAATATGCGTCCTGCTTGACAAACCGGACAGACGGGAGGCTGAGGTTTCTGTGGATTATGTTGGGTTTCAGATTCCGGATAAATTCGTGGTGGGCTGCGGTCTTGATTATGCCCAGAAGTACAGGAATCTTCCATATATTGGAGAAGTGGAATTATAATATTGACTGAAAAATAAAACGGAGGAACAGGATTTTGAAGAAAACAGGAAAAGGTGTGGGTCCCACACTCATTGTTATTGCACTGCTGCTGTTAGCCACTATATGGATAGCAAGCCTGAACAACGGTCATCAGAGCAGCAGATGGGATGAATTTTTAACGGAGTACGATAAAGGAAACATTGTTGAAGTGCTGATTCAGCCCAACAAGGAAACCCCTACCGGAGTGGTGAAATATGCGTTAAAGGATAGCAGCACTCATACTCTCTATGTATCAGATGTGAAGGAAATTGAAGTAATGATGAGGGAAAGAAATATTCCCGTCACTATGCAGGATATTCCAAAAGAGGGCTGGTTCGTAACTTACGTGTTGCCGGCATTAATTATTTTGATTGTATTTGTGTTTTTCTTTGTATTGATAAACAATCAACAGGGCAGCGGCGGTTCATCTTCCAAGATGATGAATTTCGGAAGAAGCCGGGCAAAAATGTCTATGGGCGACAGTCATGTAAAGCTAAAGGATGTGGCAGGGCTCAAGGAAGAAAAAGAAGACCTGGAGGAAATTGTGGAATTTCTTAAAAATCCCGCAAAATTTGCAAAGCTGGGAGCCAGAATTCCCAAAGGAGTTTTATTAGAGGGTGCGCCGGGTACCGGAAAGACCCTTCTTGCAAAAGCTATTGCAGGAGAAGCCAGTGTGCCGTTTTTCTCCATTTCCGGTTCTGATTTTGTGGAAATGTTCGTAGGTGTAGGTGCTTCCAGAGTCCGGGATTTATTTGAAGAGGCAAAGAGGAATCATCCGTGTATTATTTTCATAGATGAAATTGATGCGGTTGCAAGGCGCAGGGGAACAGGCATGGGCGGCGGCCATGATGAAAGGGAGCAGACATTGAACCAGCTTTTGGTGGAAATGGATGGTTTTGCCGTAAATGAGGGCATTATCGTGTTGGCAGCCACAAACCGCGTGGATATTCTTGACCCGGCTATCCTTCGTCCGGGACGTTTTGACAGAAAGATTACCGTAAGTCCTCCGGATGTGGGCGGCAGAGAGGATATTTTAAAGGTACATGCAAAGAATAAGCCTCTTTCCGAGGATGTGGATTTGAAACAGATTGCCCAGACCACGGCAGGCTTTACCGGAGCAGACCTGGAAAATCTTTTAAACGAGGCGGCAATTCTTGCTGCCAAGGAAAACAAAGGATTTTTACAGCAGGAGGATATCAGGCAGGCATTTATTAAGATGGGGATTGGTACTGAAAAGAAAAGCAGAGTCATTTCCGATAAAGAAAAAAGAATTACTGCTTATCATGAAGCCGGCCATGCGATTTTATTCCATGTGCTTCCGGATGTGGGACCTGTTTATACGGTTTCCATCATACCTACCGGAGTGGGGGCGGCAGGCTATACAATGCCTCTTCCGGAAAAGGATGAGATGTTCATGACAAAAGGGCAGATGCTTCAGGATATTATGGTTTCCTTAGGCGGACGCATTGCGGAAGAGATTATTTTTGATGATATTACCACAGGCGCTTCCAGCGATATTAAAAAAGCAACAGGCGTAGCAAGAAAAATGGTAACCAGATTTGGTATGTCAGAAAATATCGGGGTCATCAACTATGATGAAGAAGGCGATGAGGTATTCATCGGCAGGGATTTGGCTCATGCAAGAAATCACAGTGAGGCGGTTGCAGGTGAAATTGATAAGGAAGTAAAGAATATTATAGATGACTGCTATCAAAAGGCAAAGAATATCATTATGGAAAATGAAGCGGTTCTTCATTCCTGTGCGGATTTATTGCTGAAAAAAGAAAGAATTACCAGAGATGAGTTTGAAGGGCTTTTTGTGAAGAATCCGTTGGAACTGGATTGATTTTGTGCAAAATTACCAAAAAGTTATATAAGTTTTTGTTATATTTGTGCATTGTAAGACTAGACGGCTATATAGGGGTTTGCTATAATACACTTGTAACCCCCCAATACATTATTATATAGTTTTTTGCTATACCCCATAAGAAAGAAATACCTTCTCGAAACAGACAGCCGACGAAAGCTGTCTGTTTTACTGTTAAAAAAACTATTGAATATGAATTGCATATATTATATTATAAGAATGTATTATCATCAGGAGGTATATGAATGGACTTTGGTCGTTTCTTAAAAGCAGAACAGAATCAGAAGTATATTACGAATATGAGACCTGTGTTAAACAAAAAAGCACTCTTTTCGGATATGACGGAAGAATATATAATTCCTCAGGAACCTGATGCCTATGAGACAGTAAAAATTCGTTTTCGTACCGCCAGGAACAATGTGGACTGGGTATTTCTCGTATTGAATCACGAAAAACACCTGATGACGAAATGCGAGACGGATCAGCAATTTGATTACTATGAATTTGTATATCAACTGGATGATAAGAGAATAACCTACTATTTTGAAGTGCGCACCGGAAAGGTTACCTGTTTTTATGATTCAAGAGGAGTGGTGAGGGATGCCCAGGATTATTATCAGTTTACCCTTACGCCGGGCTTAAAGGTACCTGCATGGGCTAAGGGTGCGGTTATGTATCAAATATATATAGACCGTTTCTGCAACGGGGATAAGACCAATGACGTGCTTACGGATGAATACAATTATATAGGAGAGCATGTAAACAGAGTTGAAGACTGGAATAAATACCCGGCAACCATGGGAGTAAGAGAATTTTACGGAGGCGATTTGCAGGGCGTTCTGGATAAGATGGATTATCTTCAGGAGCTGGGCATTGATGTAATTTATTTTAATCCTCTTTTTGTGTCTCCCTCCAACCATAAATATGATATTCAGGACTATGACAATATTGACCCCCATATTGGCAGGATTGTGGATGATCAGGGGGATTTGCTGGAGCCGGGACAGCATGAGAACCGGTTTGCAGGCAGATATATAAACCGTGTGGCAAATAAAAAGAATCTGGATGCCAGCAATGAGTTATTCAGGCAGGTAGTGGAGGAAGCCCACAGGCGGGGCATGAAGGTCATACTGGATGGTGTTTTCAATCACTGCGGTTCTTTTAATAAATGGATGGATAAGGAACGGATTTATGAGAATTTTGAAGGCTATGAAAAAGGAGCTTATATAAGCGGAGAAAGCCCCTATCGCAGTTATTTTGAATTTCATGAGGACAGGTGGCCATATAACAATTCTTATGACGGCTGGTGGGGGCATGATACCCTGCCCAAATTAAATTATGAAGGCTCAGAAGACTTATATCAATATGTTTTACACATTGCAAAGAAATGGGTATCTCCTCCGTACAATGTTGACGGCTGGCGTCTTGACGTAGCCGCTGATTTAGGCCACAGCTCCGAGATGAACCATAAGTTCTGGAAGGATTTCAGAGAAGCGGTGCGGGAGGCAAATCCCAATGCCATTGTACTTGCAGAACATTACGGGAATCCAAAGGAATGGCTTCAAAACGGCGAGTGGGATACGGTAATGAATTATGATGCTTTTATGGAGCCTCTTACCTGGTTTTTAACCGGCATGCAGAAGCATAGCGATGATTTCAGGGAAGATATGCTTGGCAATGCAGACAGCTTTTGGGGAGCCATGCACCATCATGGTGCGGCGTTTACCAGTTCGTCTTTGCAGATAGCCATGAATGAGCTTTCCAATCATGACCATTCCCGGTTTTTAACCCGGACTAATCGTATGGTAGGGCGTGTCAATACAATGGGCTCGGAGGCTGCTAACTGGAATGTAAATAAAGCAGTTCTGAGAGAAGCTGTAGTAGTGCAGATGACCTGGCCGGGCGCCCCTACGATTTATTATGGTGATGAAGCAGGCGTATGCGGTTTTACGGACCCGGATAACAGAAGGACCTATCCATGGGGTCATGAGGATATGGAACTGATTGATTTCCATAAGAAGATTATCAGGATTCATAAGGAAAATAAGGAGCTTCTCACAGGCTCCCTGAAGTATGTGATGGCGGATTATAATGTGATAGGCTTTGGGCGCTTTAACCGGGAAGAGCAGACGCTGGTGCTTGTAAATAATAATGATTATGAGATTACCAAGGAAGTATCTGTATGGGATATGGGCGTTCCGCGAGAATGCGTCATGGAACGATTGCTGCTTACTACGGCAGAGGGATTTGTAACAGAAAAAGTAGAATATCCCGTAGTTTCCGGAAAGGTCATTATTACGCTTTCCAAAACCTCGGCCATTATATTAAAGCACAGAAAGAAAATTACGGATTCAGAGTCTGAAAAGAACAAAAACTTCTTGCATTTTATTTAATATTATGATATATTTCTATATTGTTAGGGCTGATTTGGCTTTTGCTTTCAATCAGCCTGTATGGATGGATTCCCGAGTGGCCAAAGGGGGCAGACTGTAAATCTGTTGGCAACGCCTTCGAAGGTTCGAATCCTTCTCCATCCATTTTCATATAACAGTATCTGATATTCAGAAAGCATGCAAATTGCCGGATGGAATAAAGATACAATATGAAATGCCGGCGTGGCGGAACTGGCAGACGCGCAGGACTTAAAATCCTGTGGTGGCAACATCGTACCGGTTCGATTCCGGTCGCCGGCAGTATTTATGGAAAGCTTAGTCCTTGTTTTTTTGAGGATTAAGCTTTTGATTTATTTTGGAAAATAATATTAATGAGGAAGTTTTTTATTCCCGCGAGCAACGAGCCAAGTGATTGCGTGTAAGCATTTGGCAACTGCCGCGAGGGTCAAATACCTCGCCCCTTGGGGTGTTTCAAGTTTGATGCCTCGTTGCTTGCGACGGGGTTTTTGACTGTAAAAGAAAAGGAGAAAGCAAATCATCCATGTATGAGTTAAATGATTCTTTATTATTGGCACAATGTGCCCGTATTAAAAAAATGATTGAGGAAGTGGCCAAAAATCCGGAGAATAAAGAGAAACATTATGCCAAATACCATCATTGGCAGCTTAGTCCTCCTATACAGTTGGCAGAAATTGAAAAGTTTGAGAAAAAGAATAATATAGAGCTTCCCATTGAATACGTATATTATTTAACACAGGTTGGAGGCGGTGGGGTATGTCCGGGCACAGGTTTTTCGGATTTTACATCCGAAGGTATGTATTATTCCAATTATAAGTATTATGACGGACTCAACCGGGTGTCAAAACAATTGAGCAGGGTAATGAGCGAAAAAGAATGGGAACAGGAATTTGGGGAGCATGAGTGTCAGGAAGATGGGACAATTAACCTATGTGGCATGGACTTGACCTACGATGCTTACTTAATTGTGACGGGTCCTTTGCGGGGGCGGGTGGTTTACCTTGATTATGATGGAGAGTCTGCACCAATGTGGCCGAAAGGAGCTCATGATTTCCTTACATGGTGTGAGAACTTTTATGCAGAGTGGCTGGCAGGTTATGATATCTGTCCCTTATGGAATTTTATGTGGCAGCAGCCAGGTAATGTAGATGAATTGATTTGCGCTTTTAATAATCAAAAGGATAAAAAATACCGGCAAGAAGTTTTATATAGCTTTAGAAAGTTCTCAAGTCTTTCAGAAAAAGCAAGTGCTTTTTTGGAGAGTATTTCTTATCCGGAATTTCAAGATACAGTTGTGGAAATTCTGGGATATTTCAAGTAATAAAATTCTAGGGCTGTTGCTTTATGATTTTTAATCATTAAAGCGGCAGCCCCGTTATTTTCTCTCAATCCCCAAGCCAATGCTCCAGACATGCCATAAGATGTTCCATATCCAAAGGCTTTGTAATATATTCATTCATCCCCGCTTCCCGGCTGGCAATGATATCCTCCGTAAAGGCATTGGCAGACATGGCTACAATGGGAATGGATAAGGCATCCTCCAAAGGAAGCTTTCGGATTTCCCTGGTAGCTTTGTAGCCGTCCATCACAGGCATTTGGATATCCATAAAGATTAAATCATAGTATCCTGCTCCCTTTTTCAGAACCTGTTCCACAGCTTCCTGTCCATTTGTTACGCTTTCCACAATAATTCCTGTGCTGCCGATTATCTCTTCCGCAATTTCACGATTGATATCGTTATCTTCCACAAGAAGAATCCTGCATTTGTCAAAAGACAGCTCCTGAAATGTTTTTCCTGATTTTATTTTTTGCATACTTTTCGTATGTCCCGCACCGGCATCAGCCTTGCTTTGCAGCTTGAGGAAAAGGGTCACCGTAAAGGTCGAGCCGACTCCGGGACTGCTTTCCACGCTGATATTGCCATTCATCATGCGGACGATATTCTGGGCAATGGTCATTCCTAAACCCGTTCCTTCTATTTTGCTTACCCGGGAGTCCTCTGCTCGGCTGAAGGGTTCAAAAATCTGTTTAACAAATTCCTCGTCCATGCCCATGCCATTGTCCTTAAATACAAATTCATAACATCCATAGCCCTGCTCCTTTGAAGGCTTTTCCGAAACCTTCATTTCCAAAAGTCCGCCGGAAGGCGTATATTTAACGGAATTTCCAAGGATATTCATGAATACCTGCTGCAGCCTCATGGCATCCCCAAGGACATTTTCATGGGTCACTTCCGTGGCATGGACCTTCAGCTCATGACCTTTTCCATGTGCGGAAGGTCTGATCATGGCTTCCAGATTATGTATGACGTCGGATATGGCAAATGCTTCTTCTGCCAAATGAATTTTGCCGGATTCAATCTTGCTCATATCCAAAACTTCATTAATTAAAGAAAGCAAATGCTTACCGGATACAGTAATCTTATTTAAACAGTCTAAAACCCTTTCCTTATTGTCTAAATGAGCGCCGGCAATGGTTGTCATACCTATAATTCCATTCATGGGAGTTCGGATATCATGGCTCATTCTGGACAAGAACTCGCTTTTGGCAGCATTGGCGTGGTTGGCCGCATCACAGGCTTCCTTTAAGGCTCTTTGCTCTCTTTCCTCTTTTTGTTTGCTTTCTGTTACATTCTGTGCCACATACAATGCGGTTTTTGGTTTTCCATTACTGTCGGTTTGTGCCAGCACAGCCGTAGCCCGAATCCAGCCGTATTCGCCATATTCACCGGCATTGTTCTTTTCCTCTAAAATTTTGCGGTATTCTATTGCCACATAAGGGTGCTCCCTGTTTAGAGTCCGGATTAGATGCTTATAGTTCATTAGCTCTAAATATTCCTTGCGGTCTTCCGGATGAATAAAGGTTTCCGCGTAAGTTTTTAAGGCAGCAGTATAATTTGCCACATCCCCCAGTATTTTTCCGATTTTTTTTAGCTGTGTCACCACACGGAAGGTATCATGTTCTAAATCCACATAGTAGGTGGCAAAAAACAGGCTGCTTAAGCTGTCGATAATATATATTTTTTCCTGGGCGGCATGAATTGCCTCTTCCTCTCTTAACTTTTCTTTTGTAATATCACGTCCCAGAATATTCACAAGAATGGTATTATTCTGGCGGATATAAAGCACATGATCCTCCATCCACCGGAGAGGATTTTTCATGCGGTATTGAAAGACTTCTTCTATAAAGTCTTCCGTTTCAAGAGCCTTTTGGCGAAGATGTTCCAATGACAAGGTATTTTGAAACACTTCTATATCCTGCTCATAAATATATGTGGAGATAGCTTTTTTTATATAATAATCATAATCTCCCGATAGATTCTCATTAGCGTCATCTGTTTGATTCAAATAAACTCGTTCAAATTGGCCGCTTTTTAAATCTACTATGTTCATTATGCTGTATCTGGATTTAATCAGCGCCGCAAGACGCATATCGTTTTGGGTATGCTCCACCTCTCTGCGAATCCGTTCATCCGCATCCTGCAAAGCTACCACCGCATAATTTTTTTCCTTTTTTTCCCTGTTAAAATATGCTGCTACGGAAATATAACGATAGCATCCGTCTACCTGTCTCTGACAAATCAGCTCTATTTTCTCTTCCCCGTCAGTCCAGGCTTTTTGCAGGGCATCGAAAGAAAATTTCTGCATGAATTCTTCATGATATGCTTTATGCAGCTGTTTTCCTACATGAAATTCCATTAAAGCATCCCACATAAAAAGCTTTGAGGAAATACCAGACTCTTCATGGTAGTCAGTGCGGACCGTGTTGACGATGCCGGTGTGCAAATCTACCGTATAAATGCTGAAATTCTGTTCCCCCAGGGAGCGGATGACTTCCTGATTGCGGATATTGATGTCTTCCCTTTCCAGCCCTTCCCGGTAAACATCATGCACATCCTTTGTATAAATCATTACCGACTGGTTTTCATCTGTATAATCAAAATCCGGCACTATCTCCATAAGATTCCAGCGGTATTCATTTTCAAGCTTGTAGCGATATGTACATGTAAGTATCTTCTTTCCGCTTCGCAGGGCATCTCTAAGATTGTCTATCCGGGTGAAACTAAGGAAGCGTTCTATATCCTCTTTATAGATACTGCCGTTTTTTGAAAGCTGTTCAAACCATTTTGAAAGCATTTGAGTATTTTCCTGACTTTGTTTCAGGATGGTTGGCATTTTCATGAACACATAGCGGTCTACAGTGAGATTTGCCCGTAATATTTTATGATAAGTATAGCTGGATGCCTCTATATGAGGAGTTACGGTAATCATAAAGGCCGGAACCGTATCTTCCCATAAAATTCTGGCTGCAGTAATATCCATGATTCTTCCAAAGGAATCATCAAAATTGATGCATCTGTTTTCCTGCCTGTCCCCGATAGTAAGAAGGGGGCAGTTGGCACAGGAACCGCTCCATACTTCATGGCATTTTTTGCCCTTTTGAGTATTGGGTGAAACTTCCTTCATTTGCCTGTTGTAGTATAAGATTTCATGGTTGTCCTCCCGGATTACATAGACTCCGGTCATCTGCATGGCATCCAAAATTTTTTCGTAATTCCTGCTATCCATGAAGAGCCTCCCTTATGTGTAAAATAAAGCTTTTTTATTTTCTATGCTATCACATAATGACGGGAAAATCAATTTTCAGCCAGCAGCTTCCTGCCAGCATGGGGAGGATTTCCGTACCCTATTGACAAACAATTAAAATGTATATATTATATATATACAATATAAAGGCGGAAAAAGAAATGAATATTATCATAACAAACAATTCAGAAACTCCTATCTATGAACAAATAAAAGAACAAATAAAAGCAATGATTCTAAACGGAGATTTAGAGAAAGGGGACGGACTTCCGTCCATGCGTCTGTTGGCAAAGGAGCTGCGGATCAGCATTATTACTACAAAGAGGGCCTATGAGGAGCTGGAAAGAGAAGGCTACATTGAATCCTATACGGGAAAGGGCAGCTTTGTAAAAGGAATCAACCGGGAAATGGTCCGGGAAACGGTTGTTTATGAAATAGAAGGTATGTTTGATGAGATTTTGGATAAGGCAAAAATGGCGGGCATAACCCGTGAGGAATTGTTGGAAATTTTGCAAGTGCTTTGTGAAGAAAAGGAGAAATAAGTATGGACAATGTATTAGAGCTGCGGGACGTGACAAAATGCTATGAGGATTTTAAACTGGACCGGGTAAGCTTTCAGGTTCCAAAAGGATGTATCTGCGGCTTTATCGGGCAAAACGGAGCGGGCAAGACAACTACTATCCAGCTGATGCTGGACATTATAAAAAAGGACGGGGGAAGCATTCAGGTCTTTGGGCAGGATATGAAAGAAAATGGTCCTGCTTTAAAGGAGAAAATCGGCGTTGTATTTGATGAAATGGGATTTCATGAATTTCTTACCCCTAAAGAAATCAATAGCATTATGAAAAATATTTATACAAACTGGAAGGAAGCTCTTTTCTTTGACTATCTAAAGCGTTTTTCCCTTCCGGCTAAAAAACGGTGCGGCGCTTTTTCCAGAGGAATGCGTATGAAACTGCAGATTGCAGTGGCATTGTCCCATGAGGCGGAGCTTTTGATTATGGATGAGGCCACCAGCGGGCTTGACCCTGTGATGCGAAACGAAATGCTGCAGATTTTTCAGGAGTTTGTATTGGAAGAAAATCATACCATTCTGCTGTCCTCCCACATTACGGGAGATTTGGAAAGGATTGCCGATATTGTAGTGTTTATTAACCGGGGCAGGATTATTTTATGGGGGGACAAAAATAAAATATTAGAAAACCATAGGCTGATAAAATGCAAAAAAGAAGATTTGGAAAAGATTGATAAAGAAGATATTGTTTCTGTCAGGCAGTCAGCTTTTTGTACGGAAGCGCTTGTTTCCGGTAAAGATGCATGTAAACAGAAATACGGCGGCATGATAATGGAACAGATTACCCTTGAGGAAATTATGATTTTCTATGTGAACCGTTCCATGGAAACAGACTAGTACAATCACTGCTTGTAATCCATAATGGAAAGTGCTGCCTGTTTAGTTGCCTGTTTCGTTGTAGTCAGTCACCGTTGCTGATGCTGCGTTTCCTTCCTCTACTTTGCAAGCTGACGAAATATTAGAAAAGAAGGTGTTTTCATATGACGGGTTTAATCCGAAAAGATTTATATTGCCTGAGAAAAGGCTTAAAAACATTTATTCTGGTATCTATCGGCGTGATTGGCCTTTCGGTATTATTTATTCTCAGCGCCAGATATGGCAATGTGGCAAAGGGAATTTTAGCGGGAATGCTCGTACTCTTTTTTGTCAGGATGGCGTTACATATAGAAGGCATGGATTTGATTATGTTTGCACTATATATGTTTATTGCTGTAGCCTTGTTTGGACTTCTTGTGAACCGGCTGGAAGTGAAGGTTATTGCTGTGGATGAAGGAAGGAAACAGAAAAATTACTTTCTGGGGCTTCCCATATCCAGACAGCAGTACGTAGCCTCAAAATATATTTTTCTGTTAATTGCATTTTACACGGTTCTTTCCGTGCTTGTGCTGACCGGTTACATCTGCCTGATTGGCTGTCAGGATAAAGTGATGAAAGAAAGCATAGGCCAGCTCATGTCCCTGATGCCTGTTTTGGCATGTATCCTGCTTTTCATTCCTTCCATAGAGCTACCCTTTTTTATGGGCTTTGGCACTAAAAAAGGATATCAGATAAAAAACAGTCTGCTGATTATCTGTTTTTTTCTTGGAATTGTATACTTGTTGTTTGGCAATCTGGCCGTTTTGGAAAATATATTGTTAATGGATTTTTTAAATTATATGGAAAAGCATCCGGGCATAGTTTTATCCCTGCAGGTGTTCATGCCTTATTGCAGTCTGGTTTTGTATTATTTATCCTATCGGATTTCCTGCCTGCTGTTTTTAAGGAAGGAGTGGGAGAATGACTAAAAAAGAATCGTAATATATTTGCTGATTACCTTTGGTGCATTGGGAAAAAAATCGGATGGAGGACCTATCTGTACCCCAAGCTGGAAGAGCTTTACGGAACAGCAAAAGCTGTTATCATAGGGGGAATCATATGGGAAACATTTTGTTTTACATTACAAAAAACAGAGTCCGGTGCGTTTAATGCTCATAACTGTGCCAGGAATGATTTTTAGTGTTATGCTTTATATTAAAATGAAAAAAGGCAGGTTTAGGGGGGCCATATAGGCTGGGCTCCCCTAAACCTGCTATTTACAAGCGTTTTTTCTTTTTTTCCCATTTTGCCGCCCTCTTCCATGACCATTGCCATAGCAATTGCCGTTGCCATGGTTTCCGTTTCCCGGGTTTTCGTAGATAGGGGTATCATCTCCACGCTCAGCTGCCAGCTCATTGATTAACTCACGGATTTCTCTCATGGTCATGCCCTGTATCGTTTCAGGAGTAATATTAGGATCCAAAAGCTGCAATTCTAAATAAGCTCTGTATTTTCCGTATGAAAGCCCCAGCTTGTGTGCCTCGGCAACTTTTTCTTCTGATGCAAAATAACAATAGGTATTTCTTTGTTTCGCCGTACATGATTCAACTCCTGAAAGGAGTTTGGAAGATTGAAGTCCGTCCGGGCCTGTAACGGTAATCGTCATAACTTCATCGTTGGAAAGCAGTGTTATAATTTTATCATTGTCCAATATCTGTTCCATGGCATCTTCATAGTTCTTAAATTTAACATTTAATGCCTTTAAAAGCTCCTGTCCGTCTTCGTTGAAGCTATTTACAGAAATTACCTGGTCAAAACGATTAATACTCAATTCTATGGAAGGATTTATGTCAATGCTGATTTCTGCCGTCGGGGTGAAATATAGCCAGCGCCCTCCAAACACCATAATCAGGAAGCATACGCAGGCAGCGGCGTAAGCCATGTACTGCAGCTTCTTTGTTCTTGCTCTGGTATATCCCTGTGTTTTTCTTTTAAGATACATTTTAGTGGCAGATTTTAGTTCCTCTTCCGCTTGTATTTGATGAAAGATTTCTTTCAGCTTATCATTCATATTCATAGTCACCTCCCAGCTTTTCACGTAACACCTGTCTGGAACGATTCAGGAGTGTATATATCGTATTCACATTTTTGCCTAAAATACGGCTTATTTCAGGTGCCGTATAATCTTCAAAATAATGCAGATAAACAACATCCCTGTATTTCTGCGGAAGTGAAAACACGGCTTCTAAAACCTCCCTGTAATCCGGAGATAGCTCTGCAGGCTGCTCCATTACGGAATCCAATGATATTGTACGGCTGCGAAAAAAGTTTTTTAATAAGTCTTTGCAGGCATTAATTGTCACCCGGATAAACCATGCTTTTTCATGTTCGTCATTTTCAAAGGAAACGGAGCTAAGGACATACTTCAAAAACACTGTTTGAAATATGTCCTCGGTATCGGCATAATTTTTCAAATGTATCATGCAAAGCCGGCGAACAGTATCGGAATACTGTTCAATGGCCCTGTTTACCGCTTCTTCACTCCGCATAATGATTTCCTTTATGATCTGCCGCGTCCCCTTTGGGCGCCATTTCCATTGCCCTGACCATTTCCGTTGCCCTGACTGTTTCCTCTGCCCGGACGCTCCGCATAATTATCACAGACACCATCGCTGTCAGCATCTACGAAATTACCGTTACCCTGGCCGTTTCCGTTGCCCGGACAGTTTGAATAATTATCACAGACACCATCGCTGTCAGCATCTACGAAATCACCGCCATCCTGACCGTTTCCGTTACCCGGACAGTTTGCATAATTATCACAGATACCATCGCTGTCAGCATCTACGAAATCACCGCCATCCTGACCGTTTCCGTTACCCGGACAGTTTGCATAATTATCACAGATACCATCGGCGTCAGCATCCACGAAATCACCGCCGATCTGGCCGTTTCCGTTGCTCTGGATGTTTTCATTGTCCTGATCATCTGCATAATTATTATCGCTGCCATCGCCATCTGCATCCACATAATTATCGTCGCCGTCCTGCCCGTTTTCACTGTTCTGGTTAGTCACAAAATTATCATAGATGCCATCAATGTCTGCGTCAACAAATTTTTTTATGGATACAGTCAAAGGGCTTCTGTGGCAGATACCGCAGTTATCGCAGATAGCATCCTCATCAGTATCAACATAAACGCAGCCATTTCCGGCATAATCACAGATACCATTGCCGTCTGTATCCATGTAATTACGTCCGGCCTGAGGACCATCTGCAAATGCGCTTGTGGTGCCAACTGATAATGTAACGATTGTGGTCAAAACTCCTAAAAATACTTTTTTCATAACCATTCCTCCATAATTTATTGATAGTCATATTTGTCTTTACCTATAATACGATTGTGAGGAAATAATCCATTCAAAAATTCTATATTTTTTTCACAGCTATTAATGGTCATAGTATTTGGCAGGTTTCTGCGGTCCTTAAACTGTACCTTGTCATAATGTAAATATTGCCTGCTCATAATTTTTAATATAATATTTTATATTCGTCCTGCCCTTTTGGATGATAGTATGCCCTTCTTTTTCCAGCATTTCTTTTTGCGCCTCAATCCCGCCGGGATATTTGGGATTTAATTCACCATTTGCTTTCAGGGTTCTCCAGTAAGGCGTTTTGTCATTTTCCCGCTGATAGCTTGCCCATGCAACAATTGAAACAAATATTCCGGCGGTAATTGGTTCTGTAAAATCAGCTCCGCTTTGCCCTGCAAAATAATCCCTTATGGTACCTACAGTCAGCAGTTTCCCAAAAGGCACAAGACGCATTACCTTATCATAATCAACAGGCGGAGCAAAATACATTTTGTCCCCGCCGTATTTTTTTATGCTTCTTTCATCTGTAATTATCTGAATTTTAGGCATATCCTTACTGTCATGGAGCATGCCGTTAAAATCTTTCTTGTCTTCGTTTGCCATAATCTGATACCTCCTTAATCAAAGCATATCCTAAAGGATATATTCTGGCAATGAGGTGGTTTTAAAAAGTCAGATTTTTTCGCGTCCTATGCGAAAAATACTACTCGTCCCTTGACGGTCTGGATAGTCGGAACGGGGCAAAGTGCAGATTGATTTTCGTAATTGGGAATGGTATAATTTCCCCAGTACAAACTGATAAATCGTAATTTGCAGGAGGAGTGAATCTGTTAGCATGAGAGACATAAAAAACATTTGTAAAATCGCATTGGTGCAGGCAGAACCTGTAATGTTTAATAAAAGCGCATCACTTAAAAAAGCACTTCAATGTATTAACGAGGCCGCAATACAAAAGCCGAATATAATCGTTTTTCCTGAACTCTTTATTCCTGGATACCCTGTTGGGATGAATTTTGGTTTCAGTATAGGAAAACGAAGTGAGAATGGGCGAAAGGACTGGAAACGATATTACGACGTCTCCGTTGTTGCCGGAGAGATGGAGTTCCGGCAGCTTGCAGAGGCGGCAAAGAAAACGGGAGTATATATCAGCCTTGGCTTTTCCGAGAGAGATGCCGTTAATGGAACACTTTACAACAGCAATGTCATTTTTGAACCGGATGGATCGCACAAGATACACAGGAAATTAAAACCCACAGGCTCCGAACGTGTTGTGTGGGGGGATGCTAACAAGGATTATTTCCCTATTACAACAACACCATGGGGACCGATTGGCAGTATGATTTGTTGGGAAAGCTATATGCCACTTGCTCGCGTAGCACTCTACCAAAAGGGAATCACAATTTACATTTCGCCAAATACCAATGACAATCCAGAATGGCAGGCCACCATTCAGCACATCGCAATCGAAGGCAAATGTTTCTTCGTTAACGCTGATATGATTATTAGATGCAACTCATACCCTTCTGACCTATATGAGGAAGATATAGTATCTCAACTACCAGAATTTGTGTGCAGAGGAGGAAGTTGTATCATTGACCCGTATGGACATTATCTGACAGAACCAGTCTGGGATAAAGAAACCATCATCTATGCGGAGCTTGACATGAGTTTGCCTGTTGCCTGCAAAATGGAGCATGACGCGATTGGACATTATGCGCGTCCAGATATACTTGAACTGAAAATCAACGATAAATAGCGCAGCGATTACTGATTAAATCCTGCTTTAAAAAGATTAAATACTATCGTTCCGACATTTCAGGTTTATCGGACTAATAAAAGCCCCCAACAGGACGGCGGTTGCTATCCCGCCGCCCTGTCTATTATCGCTCCATATCCTGCTTTCTTTGGGGTTGCCGTTCCCGCTGTTCCTTCGTCCTGCCAGTCTGCTGTACGGCAAGGCTCTTTTTCACTAAGACTTCAAAATCCGCCCGGTTGCTGATGGAGTATTCCGCGATTTTTTTCAGCACCTCCGAAACGGTCTGCATGAGTAAATCCGCGTCCATGATGTGCGGGGAATGGC
>CANCYR010000026.1 GCA_947382355.1 uncultured Lachnospiraceae bacterium | reverse complement strand
CTGCCTGCAGCCGATTCTGATTCCTGTGTGGGAAGGCTGAGGGCTGAACTGTTACCAAAATCCCACAACAATTCTTATAATAACTCAGCCTCCTGCCCTTCAAAAACAAAATGGGCAGGAGGCCGATTAAAATAACCTCTTTTAAACATCCTCCGGGTCTGTGTTCAAAATGGAAAATGCAATGTTGGTAGCATGGTCGGAAACTCTTTCTAACCCGGATATGATATCGGAAAAAAGCATTCCTGCTTCCGGCGTGCATTCCTGTCTTGCAAGCCTTTCCACATGGGTCTGCTGAAGCTCTCTTTCTTTTTCATCCACAGCATTTTCCAGTTCTAAAATATCGTGAAGGTGCTCCTCGCTGTTCTTTCCAAACATCTCCATGGAAAACCGCACGATAGTATTTACCATATTCAACATGTCCCCCATTTCCTTTTGGGCTTCCTTGCTGAATGCAGTGCCGTTTTCTTTCCGCCTTTTGGCACAGTCCGCTACATTTTCTGCATGGTCTCCAATCCGCTCAATGTCATTTGCCACATGGAACAGGGCGCCAATGCTCTTTAAATCCTCAATTGGAAGAGTTGTCTGGTTTATCTTGACAAGATAATCCGTAATGGATTTATTCAGGAAATTGATATTCTGCTCCACCAGATAAACCTCTTCAATATCATCCTCATCCAGAGTAATCAGGGCATTCATTGCCCGGTTCAGGTTTTCGCTTGCCAAAGAGCCCATGCGCTCTAACTCCTTAATGGCGTCCACCACTGCCGTTGCCGGATTGAAAACCGTCTTATTCCCAATATATTTCAACTGGAAATTCTCCCGGTAGCCTACCTTTACATCCTCTCCCGGCACCAGCATATAAGTAAGCTTTACAATCCAGCCTGAGAACGGGAACAGCACGATTACCTGAAAGATTTTAATGAGGGTGTGGGCATTTGCAACACATCTTCCCAGATTGCCTCCTGAAATATTATGTAAGAGCTGCACGATATAATCCAGACTGAACATAAAAATAAGGAACATAATCACCGAGCCAATCACATTGAACAAAAAATGAATCATGGCTGCCCGCTTTGCATCCTTCTTTCCGGCAAGGGAAGCCAGCAATGCGGAAGCACAGGCCCCGATATTACACCCTAAAATAATGAAAAGACAAATATTTAGAGGCAGCAGACCCTGCTGGCACATTAAAAGCACAATGCTCACCGTTACGGAGGAGCTTTGGATTACAGCTGTAATAAGAGTGCCTAAAAGGATTCCCATAAGAGGGCTGTTTAAATTTCCAAGAGTATCTGCAATGGCGGGGTTATCCTTCAGCCCGCTCATGGCGCTGCTCATTCCGCTAAGTCCCATGAACAGCACTCCGAAACCCACAATAATTTCTGCAATTTTCACTACCTTTTGGTTTTTGCTGAATAAAACTAGAAGAACACCTGCCAATAAGAAAACCGGTGCATATTCCGATAAGTTAAAAGATACAAGCTGTGAAGTCACAGTAGTACCGATATTGGCGCCAAAAATAACGCCTGCCGCCTGATACAGATTCATCAGGCCTGAGTTTACAAAACTGACCACCATAACCGTACATGCTGAAGAGGACTGCACGATAGCGGTAAAAACAATGCCCACTATCATACCCGTAAATCTATTGTTGGTAAAAAACTCCAAAATGCTCCTGAGCTTTGCTCCGGCCGCCTTTTCGATTCCTTCACTCATAAGCTGCATTCCAAAAAGAAACAGGCCAAGCCCGCCTGCCATGGAAAGTAATGTGGAGACATCCATCGCCTTATCCATCCTTTGCATAAAGATTACGTACATTACTTATTCTAAGTGAAACAGGACAAACTTACAAGAGATTTTTTCCAAATTCGTCATAAATTTATAAAATATTTTTTCCCATCTGTGATATTTTTTTCAATTGCTTCTTTTAACTGTGACAGATTTTCAAATTTCCGCTCCGGCCTTTCATAATGTAACAGGCTTACCCTGACAAATTCCCCATAAATCATCTGGGAAAAATTATAAATATAGGTTTCTGCTCCTATGGGGTTTTCGCTCCCAACAGTAGGCTTTCTTCCTATGTTAGTCACTCCCCGGTAACTCTTTCCTTTATATTCCACATTGGAAAAATACACTCCGTTAGGCGGAAGAAGCTTTTCCTTTGGCGGCAGTACATTGACGGTAGGCATTCCCATAGTCCTTCCAAACTGGTTGCCTTTTACAACTATGCCCTCTAAAAAGTAAGGTTCTCCCATAAGGGCCCTTGCAAGCTCCATATTCCCTTCCCGAATCACATCCCTAAGATATGTGGAGCTGATTACCTTCCCTTCATGGCAGATTTTCGGAATGATTTTCACTCTAAAGCCTTTTTCCCGTCCTTTTTTTATAAGCAGCCCTGCATTTCCTTTTCCTTCACGTCCAAAAGACACATCCTCCCCTGCTGCAATGAAACGGGCTGACATATCAGAAAGCAGTATATGATCTACAAATTCTTCCGGCGTTATATCAGCTGTTTCTTTTTCAAAGGGATATTCCACCAGATAGTCGATTCCCATTCCGGCAAACATTCTCCGCTTTTCTTCCCCGACGGTAATCTCCTTTATGTCCTTTCCCGTAAAATAAGCGCCCGGAGAAGGGGTAAAGGTAAAAACCAAAGCCTTAAGTCCCATCGCCTTCGCTTCCAGCACCTTCTCCAGCAGCGCCCTGTGGCCTAAGTGGATGCCGTCAAATTTCCCGATTGCCACTGCCGTTTCTTCTCCGATATGAAATTGCTTCGTATCCTTTATCAGTTTCATAATGCTCACTTTATTCCTTTGTCAAAAACATTTTTATGGGCTCGAACCGTTTTTTCTCTTTTGTCCAGCCGTATATGCCGTAAAAAATCCCATCCTCATCATATACCCTTACGAAATCCGGCATTTTTGTTCCGGCTTCCGCTGCCGGCCCTGATATTTGGGAAATCTGCTCTTTTCCAAATCCATTGCCGTTTTCAACAAGCCGCTTCCATAAGTTTTTAATTACGCAGGCAGAATACCCGCTGAACACTTCATCCACTCTTACTATTTTTTCTAAAAGGCTTCCTTCGTCCCGCATGGCTTCTATCTGTCCAAGCGTCAGGGCATCTTCCAGCCGGAATTCTCCCACCCTGCTTCTTATAAGACTTTTCATGGCTCCGCCGCAGCCTAGTTTTTCCCCTATATCATTGCAAAGAGTTCTGATATAGGTTCCTTTGGAGCATACTACTCTCATGCGGACAAAAGGAATGCTCATTTCCTGAATCTCCATTTCCGCAATGTGAATGGTCCTTGCCTTTCTTTCAATTTCTTTTCCTTCCCTTGCCAGCTCATACAGTTTCTTTCCATTGACCTTAAGGGCGGAATACATAGGCGGAATCTGTGCGGATTCTCCCTGAAAAGACAAAATGACCTTTCTTATCTCCTCTTCCTGCTGCCATACTTCGGACTGCCGCAGCACCTTTCCTGTCATATCCTGTGTGTCGGTTACCACGCCAAGCTGAAGCTTGGCTATATATTCCTTGTTTCGGTCTGTCAGCATATCACACAGCTTTGTTGCACTTCCCAGACAAACAGGAAGCACTCCAACCGCATCCGGATCCAGAGTGCCTGTATGCCCTATCTTTTTCTGTTTTAAAATACCTCTCAGCTTTGCCACCACATCATGGGAGGTAAAGCCTTTTTCCTTATATACGTTAATCACCCCATGTATCATGGCAATTCTCCTTTTTTCTTCTCTTTTTCGTTCAGACAATTGCGAAATGCCCTGACGACAAAGCATGATTTCTTACGGAGCATATCCCGGCATCTGCTTTGCAATTTCTCTGGACAGATTGTTCAATACATCATGATATGTACCGGACATGTTGCAGCCTGCCGCCCTTACATGACCGCCGCCTCCAAAATAAGCCGCTACCTTTGACACATCCACTGCCCCGCATGAACGCAGGCTCACCTTATATTCCAAAGTACCCGATTCGTACATGAAAATAGCACATTCCACGCCTTTTACTACCCGAAGCTGGTTTACAATACCTTCAAAATCCCTGGAATCCGCCTTATAAAAATTCATCAGCTTTTTATCAATCATGCTAGCAATACACTTGCCGTCCATAAACAAAATGCTTTCCAACAGCGCTCTTCCCAAAATCTGATTCTGCACATATGTCTTTTCATAAAAGGTTTCATCAATGAGCTTTGGAAAATCAAACCCATATTCCAAAAGCTCGGCTGCTATGCGCAGGGTCCTTGGAGAAGTATTGGAATACTGGAACACTCCGGTATCATGAATCATTCCTATATAAATGCTTTTGGCTATCTGCTCATCCAGATTTTCCTTTCCAATCAGCTCATAAACCAGCTCTGCCGTGGAGCCCGCTGTGGGCACTATATAATTTACGTCACAGCCTGTTCCCGGATTGCTGATATGATGGTCAATATTGATGGTCTTTTTGGCTTTTCTTGCAAATCTCTCTCCCAATCCCGTTCGTTCCTTTACGCTGTCTAAAATAAAGAACACATCAAAGACCGCCTGCCGGTCAAAGCTGCCGGTCATCTTTTCATAGCCGGGCAGGTCGGCAAAAACTGCTGCCGGTTTTTCCAACAGCACTTCCACCTGTACGTCCGGCAATGCCTTTTTCAAGTATTGATATAATGCGCTCACAGAACCTGTGCAATCCCCATCCGGCCTGACATGACCGCTGATACCGATTTTTTCAGCTCCTTTGCATTCTTCTAAAATATCAATCATGTTTTGTCACCTCATCAATCTTTTTAGACATGGACACTCCATAAGCAATGGATTGATCCATTATAAATGTGATTTCCGGTGTATTTCTTAAATTGATGGTTTTTGCTACTTTATTTTTAATAAATCCCTCAGCGCTTTTTAAGCCTGCCAGCGTGTCTTCCTGAGCTTTCTCATCTCCCAGCACGGAAATCCATGCCTTGCAGGTTTTCAAATCCGGAGACACTTCCACTGCAACCACGGAAGTTAAAGAACTGATTCTCGGGTCCTTTATCTCTCCCCGGATTACGTCCGCTAACACCTTTTGCACTTCACCGTTGATACGGGTATTCTTTAAACTGTTTTTTCTCATATTCCCTCCTAGCGGGGTACCTCTACCATAATATAAGCTTCTACCACGTCAAGCTCCTTCATGCTGTCAAAGCCTTCAAATACAAGGCCGCATTCAAAGCCTGCTTTTACTTCCTTCACATCATCCTTAAACCGTTTCAGACTTGCCAGCTCACCTTCATAAATCTGTTCGCCTTCTCTGGAAATCCGAACCTTGCAGCCTCTTTCAAACCTTCCGTCAAGCACATAGGAGCCTGCAATGTTTCCTACTGCCGACGCCTTGAATATCTGGCGCACTTCCGCATGGCCGATGACCTGCTCTTCAAAAACAGGGTCTAACATTCCCTTCATGGCAGCTTCCACGTCTTCGATTGCCTGGTAGATGACCTTATAAAGCCTTACGTCTACCCCTTCCCGTTCTGCAGTTGCCTTGGCAGTGGCATCCACTCTTACATTAAAGCCGATAATAATGGCGCTGGAAGCGCTTGCAAGCATTACATCGGATTCATTGATGGCGCCAACGCCTCCATGGATGCATTTTACAATGACTTCTTCGTTGGAAAGCTTGGAAAGGCTCTGTTTTACTGCCTCCACGCTGCCTTGTACATCTGCTTTTATAATTAAATTAAGCTCCTTTAAGTTTCCGGTCTGAATCTGGGTAAACAAATCGTCTAAAGACATTTTGGATTTTGTTTCTTCCAGCTTCTTTTCTTTATTCTGGGCAATAAAGGTTTCCGCAAAGCTTCTTGCCGTCTTGTCATTTTCATGGGCGATAAAGATTTCTCCTGCTCCCGGCACATCGGATAAACCTAAAATTTCTACCGGTGTGGAAGGCGCTGCTTCCTTTACCCTTCTTCCCTTATCGTCAATCATAGCCCTGATCTTTCCGTGACTGGCTCCTGCTGATACAAAATCCCCTACCTTTAGTGTACCCTTTTGTACAAGAATTGTTGCAACAGGACCTCTTCCTTTATCAAGCTCCGCCTCGATGACAAGACCTCTTGCACGGCGCTTTGGATTTGCCTTTAATTCCAGAATATCCGCTGTCAAAAGAATCATTTCCAGAAGCTGTTCAATGCCTTCGCCGGATTTTGCGGAAACCGGTGCAAATACGGTGGAACCGCCCCAGTCCTCCGGAATCAGCTCATATTCCGCCAGCTCCTGCTTTACTCTGTCAATATTGGCATTTGGCTTATCGATTTTATTCACTGCCACGATAATTTCAATTCCCGCTGCTTTTGCATGGCTGATTGCTTCCACGGTCTGAGGCATCACGCCGTCGTCAGCCGCTACTACTAAAATAGCAATATCCGTTGCGTTTGCGCCGCGCATACGCATGGAAGTAAACGCCTCATGTCCCGGCGTATCCAGAAACGTAATATTCTGTCCGTTGATGGTAACCGTATAAGCGCCGATATGCTGGGTAATGCCTCCTGCCTCCCTGTCCGTTACATTGGTCTTACGGATTGCATCCAGCAGGGAAGTCTTACCATGGTCTACGTGTCCCATAACACAAATAACAGGAGGACGTGTTTCCATATTTTCTTCTGCTTCTTCTTCCTCTTTCAAAAGCTCTTCAATGACGTCTACCTTTACTTCTTTTTCACAGATGATTTCATACTCAATTGCAATTTCTTCAGCAGTTTCATAATCAATTTCCTGATTTACCGTCACGATCTGCCCCTGAAGGAACAACTTTTTCACAATAACGGAAGGCTGAATTTTCATTTTTTCTGCCAGTTCCTTAATGGTCAGGCTGTCCGGAAGGGTGATTACCTTGATTTGCTCTTCTGCTTTTTCCTCTACCTTCTTTTCCGGTTTAATAAACCTGCCGGCCTTATTCTTGCCTTTGATGTTTGCATTATCCTCTTCGTAAATTAAATCCTTTTTACTGCGTTTATCGCGCTCCTGTCCCTGTCTGCGCTTTTCCTCATCCCTGCGCTTTTCCGGTTCTGCAATAGGACTTTCAGCAAAGGGCTTTGAAGTCTGATTCTTTTTGTAGTTACTCTTCTCCCCTGCATTTGGCCTGCTGCCTCTTTCATTATTATTATAAGGCTTACTGCCGCCTCTGTTAGGCGCACCATCCCGGCGATTATCATTATTCTTCTGATAACCCTGATTATTGTTTCTTTCACCGTTTCCATTAACTCGTCCTCCCTGTGGCTGACGGTTCCCGTCCTGCCTGTAATTGTTTCTGGACTGTTCCTGTCTCTGGCTCTCATTTCTTTGCACCTGTCTTCTTGTATCGTTAGAAGCTGCTGCCGCCGGTTCGCTTCTTTCAATTACTGCAGGCTTTACGATTGGCTTCGGCACCTGGGGCCTGAACGGGTTTGGCTCCTTTTCAGCAGGCTTTGCGGGTCTGTTTTTCTGTGGTCTTTGTCCGTTACCCTGAGGCCTTGCTCCCGGCATTTTACTATTATGGGGATTGCTTACAAAAATTATGCTTTTCTTTTTCTTTGGGTGCTCCGTTTTTGCCTCTGTCCTTGCTTCCGGCTTTTGCTCCTCTTTCGGAGCAGCTTCCTTTGTTTCGGCTGCTTTTGTTTCAGTTTTTCTTCCATTGGCTGAAAAAGCTTTTTTTACCATTTCCACAGTATCTTCTTCGATTGTGTTCATATGGCTTTTGGCTTCAATTCCTTTCTCCGCCAGAAAGGTAAGAATTTCCTTGTTGGTTTTATCTATTTCTTTTGCCAGTTCATATATTTTCATTTTGGCCATGCTTACTACCTCCGATTCTTTCTATGCTGTCTGCAGATGCTTTTTTATGGCATCCGCAAGTCCCTGATCCGTTACTGCCAGCGAAGCTCTCATTTCTTTTCCAAGACTGTGACCCAGCTCTTCCTTTGTTCCGAAAACATAATAGGAAACCTTGTAAAAGTCACACATATTTTTAAACATTTTCTTCGTATTGTCCGATGCATCCTCTGCCACGATAACCATGTATGCTTTATGGGATTTCACCATCTTTTCCGTCATAAATTCGCCGCTTACCAGATTTCGTCCCCGATTGGCAATTCCAAGCAGGGAAAATGCTTTATTCTTCACAGTCTTTTTCAAACTCCTTTTGCAGATTCTCGTATACCTCATTTGGAATACTCATTTTGAAAGAACGTTCCAGACCTTTGCTTTTCCTTGCTTTCAACAAACAATCCCTGGAATTACAAAGATATGCGCCTCTTCCGTTTTTCTTTCCGGTTTTATCTAAAACAAATTCATTTTCTGCGGTTTTTAATATACGAAGCATTTCCTTTTTGCTTTTCATCTCACCGCAGCCAACGCATTGTCTTAAAGGGATTTTCTTACTCATTCCTGTTCCTCTTCCATCTCATTTGCTTCCTCATTGGAATCAGTGTATTCTTCCGGATATTCTTCTGCATATCCCTCCTCATATCCTTCGCTGCCATACTCTTCTCCGTCATATTCTTCTCCGTCATATTCCTCGTATTCGTCGTCCATGTAATCTTCATAACGGAAGCCTTCTGCATCCTTTGCCTGTGTCTCGCTCTTTATGTCAATCTTATAACCGGTCAGTCTGGCGGCAAGCCTTGCATTCTGCCCTTCCTTGCCGATTGCCAGCGACAACTGATAATCCGGCACTACCACCTTTGCTGTTTTTTCTTCCGGGTCCGCAAACACTGCCACGATTTTAGCAGGGGAAAGGGCATTTTGAATCAGGTTGCCCGGATTTTCATCCCAGTTGATAATGTCAATTTTTTCTCCCCTTAATTCCTCTACAATGGAATTGACTCTTGCACCGTTTAAGCCCACGCATGCCCCTACCGGGTCCACATTGGGGTCCTTTGACCAGACTGCCATTTTGGTACGGCTTCCCGCTTCTCTGGCAATGCTCATGATTTCAACCGTTCCATCGGCAATTTCCGCTACCTCTGCTTCAAACAGACGCTTTACCAGCTCCGGATGAGTACGGCTTACAAGAATACGGGGACCTTTTGGAGTATTCTTCACTTCCAATATATATACCTTGATTCTTTCGGTTGGCTTAAAGTATTCTCCCTTTACCTGTTCGCTTTCATTTAAAATAGCATCTGCCTTCCCTAAATTGATACTGATATTCCTTCCTAAGTAACGCTGTACGATACCGGTTATCACATCTTTTTCTTTTTCAAAATATTGATTGTAAATAACACTTCTCTCTTCTTCCCGAATCTTTTGTAAAATCACGTTCTTTGCATTCTGGGTTGCAATACGTCCAAATTCCTTAGAACGAATTTCTACTTTTATAGTCTCACCAAGCTCCGGATTTTTCTTATAATTTTTCGCATCCTCCAGAGAAATTTCCAGACAGTCGTCCTCCACCTCTTCCACCACGGTCTTTTCTGCTGTTACTAGAAAGTCACAGGTTTCACGGTTCATTTCCACCAGGATGTTATCCGCTTTTCCAAAATGGTTCTTGCAGGCAGTCAAAAGTGAATTTTCAATGGCTTCAAAAAGGGTTTCCTTGCTGATTTCCTTTTCCTTTTCCAAAATATCCAGCGCTTCCATAAGTTCCTTATTCATTTTCTTTTTTTATCCTCCTATATCTTATTAGTCTGACTTGATTCTTTCATATGGATGTTCCATACACTTCTTTTCTGATATGTTAAAATTCCACGTATGGACGTATCAGGGCAATCTCCGTTTTTTCAAATACCCTCTCCTGTCCGTCCTCCGATATGGTAACCGTATCTTTATCAAAAGCAGTTAAGGTTCCTACAAATTCCTTTTTCTTATCTATCATTTTATATGTTCGGATTTCTACCTCTTTTTCCAGATTCCTTTTATAATCTTTTTCCTTTTTTATGGGACGAAGAAGTCCCGGGCTGCTCACTTCCAGTATATACGCCTCACTGATATAGTCTTCACTGTCCAGTCTCTCAGATAAGGCACGGCTTACCAGTTCACAGTCGTCAATGGTAATGCCTCCCGGCTTATCAATATATGCCCGAAGATACCAGCTGCTTCCTTCTTTTACATATTCCACATCCACCAGTTCAAAACCATTGGTTTCCATAATGGGAAGAAGCAGTTCTTCTGTCTTCGCCTCATAGCTTTCTTTTTTTGTCATAGGCTATTCTCCTTTTTCCTGCTTATATAAAGGTCATATAAAAAGAGTGGACACAGGCCCACTCTTTATGCAAGCATATTAAGTTCTACACTAGGATAGCACTTGTTTCCCCAAATTGCAAGGGTTTTTTTGAATTTGCTCCAATTTGCGGTAACAGTTCAGCCTGCGGGTTTTGGATTTGAGGACGTAGGAACTGGCAGAACATATAATAGTCTTCGGGGCACGCTCCCGCTCTGATAAAAACGCAACAGTGCTAAGCTCGAAAATACCTCGCTAAGCGCTGGCGTTTTTATAAGGCCTCGAAGACTATTATATGTTCTGCCAGTTCCTACTGTGTATCGTAATGCCATAATGCTTATTTGGAGTACAAATTGTTTGATGCCTGTTCCAATGCCTGTGGGAGAAGCCGCTGGACAAACTGCCGCCAGTTAACTATTTATATGTTCTTCTCAGTCTTCCTCCAAAAGCAATTGCTTCTCCACAATCTGAGCCGCACTTCTCACCAGCTTCACACAGGGCCGTACTTTATAGTATTCCTCGGTGCGTTCTGCAGGCATTGCGCTTTTTTCGCGGCTTAAGATGCCAAGAAGCTCCCTGCATATGATGCTTCCGTTTTCGCCGGCAAACTCATCGCTCATAGTTCTTACAATTTCATAGGTTCTTGTTTTTGCCTCCCGGTCTTTCGGGTCCACATTGCCGTCCTTTAAGCCCGATAAAAGCGCCATTGCGGAAACGGTCCCGCATACCTGCCGCATACGTCCTATTCCGGCGCCCATGGGACTTGCAAGCTTTAAGGCTGTTTCCTTATCCATGCCGAATAAATCCGCATAGGCCCCAAATACCGACTGGGCACAATTATATCCTTCTTTAAACAAGGCAACTGCCTCTTCTACCCGGCTTTCCATTTTGCTGCTCCTAAACGTCAACTGTTTCTGCCGCAGCATTTTTTGTACTTCTTGCCACTGCCGCAGGGACATGGGTCATTTGGATACACTCTTTCTTCCTTTACAATTGTGGTAGACTTTTTCTGCTCCTTGTAAAGCTCCTTCTGCCTGTCCTTATCAAAAATAGAATCCCATTGTTTAAGTTCATAAAGCCAGTCCGCACCTGCTGCCACCATATTCTTATACAGCCGCTCCTTGTCAAACTTTAAGCTGACTAACGTATCCTCTTCCATTTCCTCGATAGGATTCGGTTCTACTAAGGACTCATCAATTCCATCCAGAAAGCCCACCATGGTCATAAGCTCAACATTGTATTTTTCAGCCAGCTCTTTTACGGTTCCCTTTACTTCCTCATCCGGGTTGGTCAGAAGCTGTTCATAAATTTCCTTCTCCTTTTGGAAATATGCGGCCCAAAGCCTTTGCAAATCTCCTTTGTTAGCTGTTTCTGAGTAGGCGACATCACGCCATTTTTTTAATAATGCCATTTCTATTACTCCTTTATCTTCCTTCCATATTCCCCGCCTTCGCCGGGTCAAGCATCTGTTAAAACTCTGTATAGTATATACTATTTTTTTTCTTTTTTAAAGGTTTTTCTCAGATTTCCTGTAAAATTCCTGCAGCAGTTCAGCCCTCAGCTTTCCCACACAGGAATCAGAACCGGCTGCAGGCAGAAAATGATTTCTAAAGGAGCCCTTATAAAAACGCCAGCGCTTAGCGAGGTTCTTTCGAGCTTAGCACTGCTGCGTTTTTATCAGAGCGGGAGCGTGGCGACGTAGAAACATTTTCTGCCTGCAGCCGGTTCTGATTCCTGTGTGGGAGGGCTGAGGGCTGAACTGTTTATAATTCCTATGGCATAACCTGCAGCAGTTCTCTTTCCATTATCTGTCCGTTTTTTATTACAGACTTTTCCACATTAAAATACTCTTCTGTTTTTAAAAGATCAATATTCCATTCCGTAATGCCCTCCGGCTCGTAATAAGTCAGGATGGCTGTTTTTCCCTTTCGGAAATCAACGCTGATATAGCGGTAATATTTTTGTGCGGTGTCCATTTCTGCCTTTGTAATAAGCGCTTTTCTGTTGCAGTCATAATATTTTATAATGTTATCACCGCCTGCTTCCTCCAGAACATTATAATCATTTCCAAGCTTTTCCCGTTCTTTTTCACTGACCCCTCTTAACAGCATGCACTTTTCAAAATCAGTAGCGGCCTGCAGTTCTTCATAAAAGCTGTCCAGCCGGTGTTCCTTTAACCTTTTAAGCCCCGCAGGTGCCAGACAAATCAGAACTATAAGCGCCGCTGCCGCTAAAATCCATCTGATTTTCAATCCCTTTTCACGTCTTATGAATATAAATGGGTCTTTAAACAGATGAAGCGGCTTAGGCGGCTCCTTCTCCTCTTCTCCCTTCACCCGGAAGCCCTCTAAAAAGGCTTCAATAGTCTGTGTTCTTTCAAAATCATGGGAGGCAAGCCCTTCCATCAGAACACCGTTTTGCTGCTTTTTTATGGGAATGTCCAATTCCTCAGGAGACTTCATAGTCTCCGTATTTTGGATTCTGTCATAAAAATGGGGCGGAATCGTGCCGGTAATACAATGGTAAATAGTTGCTGCCAGTCCATATACGTCCGTTTCAGCCCCCGGCTTTCCTTCCTCCATAAAAAGCTCCACCGGCGCATAACGGCTGTTCCTTAAAGGAAGAATTTCCTCCACGAACAAAGGATTGACAGCCATTTTCATAGGGTCGCAAAAACCTATGAGCTTTGCGCCGTTTTTCCTTGTGACCATAATCTGGTCCGGTCTAATCTTTCCGTGAATACAGCCTGCCTCATGAATTTTTTTCAGGCTGTCAGTAAGAGGCTCAAAAAAATTCAGCAGCGAATCTAATGGCAGCTTACTGTTTTTCTTTCCTTCCAGAAAAATGTCCAGAGTGACTCCCTCTAAATACTCGAATACCGTATATACGGTCTGGTTTTCCTCAAAAAAGGTAATCACATTTGCAATTCCCTCTAAAGGATAAAGCTTAATCAATGCCTTTGCTTCCTGAATCACCTGTTCTTTCATGGATTCAAATACGGCTTCATCAGAAAGCCGGATACACTCTGCCCTATAGCGCTCTGACTGGTCCCTTCTTACGATTTTTCCGGGAAATAATTCCTTTATAATGACTTTTTTACTACGGAAGGTATCGTATCCTTTATATATAATACTGAATCCGTTTTCTCCCAATATTTCTTTAATCTGATATCTTTCCTGCAGCTTTTCCCTGACCGGAATAGCCCGCCCTTTAATTTGTCCCATAAAACGACCCCTGCTTTTCTATCGGAAACTTATGACATTGTTTCCTATTATAATTTCTGATAATTTATTTATTGAATTTTCATTACAGTTCACAGCCTGCACAGGATTAGAATAGCACATTGGTGGTTTGGTTGCAAGAAAATGGTTCTAAATGTTCTATTTCCTAGTAACAGTTCCTACGTCCTCAAATCCAAAACCCGCAGGCTGAACTGTTACGTTTCCTGTCCCTCTCCCCCTAGCCATCTTCTCCAAAATATGTTAGTATAACCCTATAATAAGAAAATGAGGATTTATCATGTATTCAAAAAAACAACGGCGTGCAGCGCTTATTGGCGTCATATTGCTGGCAATGCTGCTTCTTGCCACTTTAATTACTGCAATTTTCAACTTTGACGGAGAGGGAAAGCTGTTTAAAGCATTTTTATTTGCCACAATTGCAGTCCCTATCCTTATATGGGTCTACATCTGGCTTTACGGAGCCGTTACAAAGAAAAGGACCATTGCCTCTGTTTTCCCTGAAATTGAGGGCCTGGAGGAAGCAAGAAAACAACAGCTTCAGGATATGATTTCTGAAGAAAACTCCCGTGAGGAGGCAAATGTTACAGAAACAAAAAGTTAGAAACTGCTCTGCAGCTTAAGGAAATGATAAAAAGAGGCTAAAAAGCCTCTTTTTTATTACTGAAAATCTTTATTTGACACCTATCTTAAAAAGCTCCTTTTCCGCCTCTTCTTTTGTGGTAAATATAATGGCATGCATACCCGCTTTTCTGGCTCCCTCACAATTTTCCGGTTTATCGTCCATGAATACGCACTGGTCCGGAATCAGTTCATAACGGTCAATTAACAACTGATAGATTTCCGGCTCCGGCTTAATGACATTTTCCTGATAGGATAAGATGCCGCCGTCCATATAGGGAAGAAAATCCAGTGTATGTGCACATTCCACCTCCGCCTTTCTGGAAAAGTTAGAAAGATAATAAACGCCATAACCCTTTTCCTTTAACTGCTTAATCCATGGTATGGCATAATCCCTTCTGCCAAGCATGTCATGAACATTTTCACAAATCATCCGGATTTCCTTTTCCACAGTGGAATCGTTTTTTACAAAGCCCCGGATGATATCTTCTAACTCCAGCGCCCCTCTGTCAAATTCATCCCATTCCCTGCTGAGCATGGTAGCTTTTGCCAGCTTTTCCTCCACTTCCTTAGAAAATCCGAAAGAAGCAAGATACTCTTTCCAGTTAAAATCCACCAGCACATTTCCTATGTCAAAAATAATCGTGGTAATCATATCATCCTCTCCGCTTCCTTATCCGGCTATTTCTTCAAAGGACTTTCCCTGTAAATAATGTCCTTGCGTCCCGGTCCGTTAGAAACCATGGTAATAGGATAACCAATCTGCTCCTCGATAAAGTTTACATAATTCTTGCAATTTTCCGGAAGCTCATCAAAACTCTTAATGCCTCTGATATCTTCTCTTTCCGACTTCCAGCCCGGCAATACTTTGATTACCGGCTTTGCTTTTTCCAGTTTGGAGGTTACAGGAAACTCCGTAGTCACTTCTCCGTCGATTTCATAGCCTACGCAGACCGGAATTTCATCCAGATAGCCTAACACATCCAGAACCGTGAATGCCACGTCCGTAGTTCCCTGCAGGCGGCAGCCGTATTTGGATGCAACGCAGTCAAACCATCCCATACGTCTGGGACGTCCGGTGGTGGCGCCGAATTCTCCGCCGTCTCCGCCTCTTCTTCTTAATTCATCCGCTTCTTCTCCGAAAATTTCCGATACAAAGGCTCCTGCTCCCACTGCAGAGGAATATGCCTTACATACGGTAATAACCTGCTTTATTTCATAAGGAGGGATGCCTGCACCAATGGCTCCATAAGCAGCTAAAGTAGAGGAAGAGGTTACCATAGGATAAATTCCGTGGTCCGGGTCCTTTAATGTTCCAAGCTGTCCCTCCAGCAGGACGGTTTTCCCCTCCTTCAGGGCTTTATCAAGGAATAAAGAAACATCACAAACATAAGGCTCTATCATTTCCTTATATTCTTGCAATGTGTTAAGCAGCTCATCGGGATTTAAAAGAGGCTTATGATACAAGTGCTCCAGTGTGACATTTTTTATTTCACAAATGCGCACTACCTTTTCCTTTAACAGCTCTTCATCAAACAGCTCGCTTACCTGAAAACCGATTTTGGCATATTTATCAGAATAGAAAGGGGCAATTCCCGACTTAGTGGAACCAAAAGACTTTCCTCCCAGCCTTTCTTCTTCATACTGGTCAAATAAAATATGATATGGCATTACCATCTGTGCCCTGTCCGATACTAAAATCTTTGGCATGGGTACATTTCTGTCGGTAATGGATTTGATTTCATTAAATAAAACCGGAACATTCAATGCAACACCGTTTCCGATAATGCTGGTAGTATGTTCATAAAACACGCCGGACGGCAGTGTATGAAGGGCAAATTTCCCATAATCGTTTACAATGGTATGCCCCGCATTGGCTCCACCCTGAAAACGAACGATAATATCCGCTTTCTCTGCAAGCATATCCGTAATCTTGCCTTTGCCTTCATCTCCCCAGTTTGCTCCAACAACTGCTTTTACCATAGTCATATCCTCCTGCGACTTTCCAAGTTTCAATAAAAAAGGATGTGTAAAACACATCCCCGTCTTTTACTTTCTGATTATACAACAATTTTTCTCATAAGTAAAATCAATATTTATTATGCAATCCATAAGTTATATTTATGTAGAGATATTATGTAAAATCCACCACCCTTTGGGAAAGAACCTTTTCCGCCTCCACATAATACCTGCTGTAATCCTTCCCATCCACGTAAACCGTGATTTCACTTCCTTTATCAAACGCATATCCCGGGTCTGTCCACAGGTTATCACTTTTAAACCGGTACAGAACATCCGTATATTCATCTTTCCATGTACAATAAATCACATAAGGATTCTGTCCGTTAACAGCCAGCGACGTATCTATGTCAATCCTTTCCACTGTGGCATGCAGAACCCTTCCATTGGCAAGCAGATATTTTTTCCGTGCCTTTTTCCTATGAAAAATAAGCAAGGGAATAATCCCTATACAGGAAAACAGAATACCAATGCCTCCCACCACCCAAAATACCAGGTACATGCCCAGTCCTGTCTTCACTTTCCTTGGATTGTCCGGATCGCAAAAAAGAGTAATGCTTTTGCCCTCATACATACTGCTGCTGTATTCATGCAGCAGTACCCGCTCATAGGTTTCACCTTCAAAGGTATATGTAACGTATACTTCATGGCTTATGTTTCTGTCATAATCATCCCTGTATCCATAATCATCATAGCCGGTGAAAATATCAACAATTTCCCCGGTAACCTTAACAGCCTTTTGGCGAAACCGCATTTCATTTCCCCAGATGAAAGCTGACACCAGCATGAAAACAATTCCAATCCCTGCAAATATGGAAAATATAATTGTTATAATATTATTTTTCTTCATACGGCATATCCCCTTTTCGATTCATTCCATTAACTCAAGCAACGCTCTTGCAGCAGGGCTTACAGGCAGCTTTCTCTGGGTAATCACACACATTTTCCGTTTCGGTATCATCTTATTGAACCTCAGGGCAAACAATTTTCCATTTTCCATATGCTCCATGGCAAAATCCTTTACCACGCAGCCGATTCCCAGATTCCGCAGGGCAAACTGCACAATCATATCCGAGGTGGCCAGTTCAAATTCCGGGTTCAGAATTACCTGATTTTCCTTTAACAGCTCATCCATATACCTTCTGGTGCTGGTATTTTTCTCCAGACAGATAACAGGATAATCCGAAAGCTCCTTAAAATCTGTCATGTGGTTTTTCAGCTGGAAATATTTTCTGCCCGCCACAAATATATCTTCAATTTCCCTTACTTCCCTGCTTTCAATCCCCTGCTTTTCCATAAAGGGCGTAGTTACCACGCCAAAATCAATTTTCCCTTCCTCTAAATTCCGGATAGTCTCCGGAGTGGGAGCATTGGTTACTACAACCTTGATTCCCGGATATTTTTCATGAAACTGCTCTAAATAAGGTAACAGATAATATTGCAGCGTCATGTCGCTGGCACCTATACGGATTTCTCCCGCCTCTAAATTTTTAAGCTTTAAAAGCACCTGCTCTCCCAGTTCAAACTGTTCATAGCCGGTCTTTACATAGGAAAACAATATTTCCCCTTCGGGAGTCAGCTTCATTCCTTTTGCACTTCTTTGAAACAGCTTGGTTCCAAGCTGCTTTTCCAGCTGCTTCATAGCCTGGCTGACGGCAGGCTGGGAGATGGATAACTGTTCTCCCGCCGCCGTCAGGCTTCCGAGCTTTGCCGCATAATAAAATACTTTGTAATATTCTAAATTTGCATTCATTCTTTTTGTGCTTTTATAACTGTGTTCCGCAATCAGGACAGAACTTTCCAGTTACTTCAGTTCCGCACTTGGGGCATACCTTTTTCACCGGAGCCTCTTCTACGGCTGTGCCGCAGTTGCTGCAGAATTTGCCTGTTACTTCAGTTCCGCATTTAGGGCAGAGCTTCTTTTGAGGCATTGGAGTGCCGCAGTTGCCGCAGAATTTACCGGATACCGAATTTCCGCAGTTAGGACATGTCATGCCCTGGGACTGTGCCGCTCCGCTGTTAACCGGTGGCTGACCATTTGCCTGGGCATTCATTGGAGGCTGTCCATTTCCCCCGGGCATCTGAACGCTTCCCCCTGCCTGACTGGGATTCATCATAACCGCCTGACCGCCGGCCTGCATAGCCGCAGTATTATTAGCAGCTCCCTGAAACATTCCTCCTGAAGTCATATTCATGAATCCAAGACCCATAAATCCATTTGCCGCTCCGTTGGCGTTTCCTGCCGCCTTTACCATTGCCTCCCCGTAAGCATCCGTAAGCACTGCCTGCTGGTTGTAAGCATCGCCGCCAAGCTCCCACTTATCAATTTTTTCCTGTGAAGCCTCATCCAGAGTAACGGATTCCACCACAAAAGAAACAAGCTTCAGTCCCCTGTTCCGTATAGCTTTGTCAAACTCATTTTCATCCATGATTTGCTTAATCAGCATTGACTGGCTTGGCAAATCCAAAGCCCCAATCCGGTATTTATCAGAGCCCAGACTGTTTAACACCATCTGAAAAGAACCGATTACCTCGCTTCGCATCTGCTCAATAAAATCTTCCTTATCACAAATATTTGCCGTACCTGCCAGCTCACGCATAAATTCCGGCACCCTTTCCCTGTCAATGCGAAAAGTGTATTTGCCCCGGCACTTGATATTCACGCTCATTGCCATGTATCCGCCCGGTATTCTGGCATTCATGACTGCATGGTCCCAGTCCTTATAAGGAACAGGTGTTGCTGTTCCAAAACCGTTATCAGTGATTTCCTTCATATTAAAGTAATAAACGCCTTGCCGTTTCGGGCTGTCTCCGCCAAAAGTAAAACGCTCCCACATATCCTTAAAGGATACGCCCCAGTCTCCTGCAAAAAAGCTGGGAGTGCTGGATTCATCAAATATATAAACCCCTTCTTCTGCTGTGGCATCCACCACCCTTCCGCTGTCAATGATAACTGCCATCTGTGAAGGCTGTACGATAATGGCGCTTGATCTTGAAATCCTTCCCGTAGGAGTAGACTTTCTCATCATCAGAATGTTATTGCCCATATCCTGACATTCGATGATATCCTTATACGCATCCTTTAACACTCCTTTTATGGAAGCTCCTGCCGCCTTAAAAATATTATTGCTTTCTGATTCGTTTCTGATTAACCCCATTTTTCTCCTCCTGCTTTTGCTTTATTTTCTTTTCTATTGAGCTTATTGAACGCTCTGTCCGGATAATTGCTGTCATTTTGCTTTGCAGTTATTCCTGCACCTGATAAATAATCCAGTCATATTTGGACACGTCAAAAGTGTTTCCGCAATATTTACATTTGCCGTCCAAAGTAAGATTTACCGTGCTCCCGCAGTTTTCACAGGTAAACATCTCCGCATTCTTCTTTATGTCAGTCAGACAGTCTTTATGCCTGTATATGGAAAAAGAGATTTCTTCCCTTTTGCTCCGTACCTTCTTATTTTCATTCATGGTTGTTTTTACCATTCGTATTTTGGCATCTGCAATCTGCTTGTCGCCTTCAATACGAAAATCAGTTAACAGGGTACGTTCCACTTCCATATCCAGAAAGTAAAAATCGTCATACTTATTTTCCGCTTTTATCTTTTCATACAGCTTCGGCTCCATAAACGGCTTTAACCTGTTTATATCAAAATCCCTTGCTCTTTCATACAAACGGACAAGATATTGAAGCCTCTTTTCAAATACCTTTTTGGACATATTCGGGTCGTATTCTATCATCACATTAAAATAATGCATTTTTGCCTTTATATCCCTGCCAAAGAGAAATACCGCTGCCAACAGCGCCAAATCGCAGAGCACGGAAACAACAGCCATAAGCGTACCGCCCACCATGCCGATAAAGCCCATCAGCATTACCACAATCACTGGCACCATATAGAAAAATGACTGGACGTTTCCCTTTTTCACATTATACGCATAGGCATTGGTAACTACCCAGTTATAGCTTTCTGTCGAATACTTGGTATTACAGTTTCCGCACAGGAAAAAATCTCCGTTGATTTCCATGGGAGCGCCGCAGTTACTGCAGAAATGGGCGCTCTCCCGTTCCATACAGTCACTTTTTAAAAGCTCCATGTTATAATATGCTTTTTCATATTCTTTTTTTAACAAAACCTTTTCCGATACATTATCGATATAGGTTTCCGTATAACGGCAGGGAATGTTCTCCACCATCATATTGTTTTTCCCGTCTGCCATCACAAGGGAAAAGTTTGTATCCAAATTGTCCAGAGCTTCGTCAATCTCCACTTTTACTTCCTTGCGAATGCCCAGCTTTTTCAATACATTTACCAGACATTCCGTAGAATAGTACATGGACTCGGTTACGGTACTCATAATCGTTTTCAGATTAAATGTCTTTGTAACCCCTGTGATGTTCTTCATGATGCGGTTCCGGTTTTCCTTATCCAGCATCCGTGCCGCCTCTCTGCCTTCCTGACTGCTTACCGTACTCCTGATTTTGGCAGATGTAAAAATAACATAAAGCATATACGCCACGGCAAGAACGACGGAACCAATTGCCAACTCCATTATCATAGCATAACCCCCATAAAAATAATTTCGTCTTTATTTTACTATATATGATAGAATTTGACAACGGCAGAAAAATCGGTAATAAAAGATAGATTTTTTTATTATAATTTACCATTTTTTGTATTTCTTCCCTTGCACATTCCATATAAAAAGTGGTATTATAAAATATAAAATAAAAATGCTCGGAGGTGTTATTATGGATATTCCTGCTTTATCAATGGCAATGGCTACAAGCCAGCTTCAGTCAAGTGTCAGCATTGCCGTGCTCAGCAACACAATTGACCTCACCCAGACCATTGGAGACAATCTGACTGACATGATAGACGCTGCTGCCATGGAGCGTTCTGTTTATCCGTCCATAGGCGGTAACATAGACATAGCTGTATAGTTATTTTTTATTCTTCACATACATTACCTACATAAAAACATTGTTGCGGAGCAATACCTATGTTTGAGACTTTAAAAAAAGAAATAAATAAAATTGCAAAAGGCAGCCGGAAAATTGATGATGAATTGAAATATTCCTTTCTTATCGCTTTGCTGGCTGTCATACATTTGTCCTTTTCCGTATTTTACTTTTATTTTAATATTTTTACTTTAGTCATTTATAACCTTGCCAGCAGTGTTTTCTATTTCATTTTGTACAAGTTTTTTGTAAAAAGGAAAAAATATTTCCAGCTTATGAATATTATGCTTGTGGAAATTCTGTTTTTTGCTTCATCTTCCACACTTTTATTGGGCTGGGATTTTGGTTATATGGTATATTTTCTGGCCCTGGTTCCGGTAATGTTTTATCTTTTGTTTACCAATCCCAGATTTTACGGAAACTTAAAGCTTCCATTGGCTTATTCCGTTCTCATCTGTGTCATGTTCATACTTGTAAAGGAAATGAGTTACTATATCGTACCACCATACGGCCAGTATATTCCTGAAAGCACTGTTTCGGTTATGTACATATTTAATTCTTTTCTTGTATTTCTGTTTGAAGCATTTTTCTCATTACTGTTTGTTTTTGAAATACTTCATATGCAGAATGCCCTGAAGGCTCAGAATACAAGACTGGATATCCTTGCGAATTTAGACCCGCTGACAAAGCTTTTCAACCGCCGTTCCATGGAACAGCACTTAAATCACACTATGAATATGGCAAAGTCCAACGGAGAGGTTTTCAGTGTCATTATTGCCGATATTGATGATTTCAAAAAAGTAAACGATACATATGGGCATGATTTTGGAGACAGGGTCTTATCTAACGTTGCCAATATTATGAAAAGCCAGATGCGTGATGAAGATTATGTGTGCCGTTGGGGCGGGGAAGAATTTCTCCTTTTAATCAGCGCCAATAAGGAAATCGCCAAATCCGTCGGAGAAAGAATTCGTTGTGAAATAGAGAAATCTGTTGTTACAGACCCCTTTACTTCAATTTCCCTTTCCGTTACCATGACCTTTGGCGTCATGGACTATATACCGGGCTACAGCATGGAAAAGCTCATTGCCCTTGCTGATGAAAATCTGTATAAGGGAAAGAAAAACGGAAAGAATCAGGTAGTGGCCTGAAAATTCATAAGCACAGACAAATCTTTGAAACACATAAAAAACAGACAGATGGATGTAAAAGAAAATGCTTTTCCTTTACATCCATCTGTCAAATATCTCCAATATTCCATCTTCATTATTTGTATATTTTGTCACATAATCAGCCGCCTGCTTCGTATCCCGGGTGGCATTTTTCATTGCCACTCCCACGCCTGCCGCCTCCAACATGGAAATATCATTTGCCGCATCTCCCGCTGCCACCGCTGCTTCTATGGGAAGCTGCAGATAATTGCACAGAAATTTTACAGCATTCCCTTTAGAGGCGTCCTTATGGATAACTTCCAAATAGTTTTTTGCGGAATAGACGGTATGAATCTTTCCATACATCTGTTTTTCAAACTCCTGCTTCAATGCCTCAAGCTTATAAGGCTCATTAGCAATGGCTATCAGCTTATAAGGCTCCATATGGATTGACTTTAAATATTCCGCTGCATTTTCCACTATCCTGCAGGGCAGATGAATATGCTTCCGGTACTGGGAAAGCTCCCCGGTCTCCCGCTCCGATACAATGTGGGTATCCGAATAAGTATGGCAATGAATTCCGAATTCCTTTGCAATCCCCATAGTTTGGTTTACATAATCAAGCGGAAGCCTTTTTTCAAATACAGGTCTGCCTGCCTGACAATCATATACCAGCGCTCCGTTATAGGCAATAACATACATTCCCGGATAAGAAAGACCCAGACCATTTTTTGTTTCCAAAATACTGTTCAGGGGGCGTCCGCTGGAAAGAACCACCCTTCCTCCCGCTTTTGTAAACCGGTCTATGGCCTGATATACCTTCCCGGAAATCTTTTTTTCGTCATTCAGCAGGGTGCCGTCCATATCTGTAAACAGTATTTTACATTTCATGCGTATTTCCTTTTGCCTCCTTAATCCGCTCCAAAATCTCATAAGGTATGACCAGACTTCCATAGCCCGTTGCCAGATCCAGCCCCGGCTTTGCGGCGCCGTGAAAATCCGAGCCTCCTGAAATCAGCAGGTCATATTTTTTTGCCAGCCTTTTCATCTGCCTTTCCTCTCCGCTGTTATAAGTGCTGTAAACCGCTTCGATTCCCATAAGCCCAGCTTCCTTTAACTCTGCCACCAGTTGCTCCAGCCGTTTATCGCTCATACCATATAACAGCGGATGGGCAAGAACGGGAACTCCACCTGCCCTTAAAATGAGCTTTACCGCCTGAATGGGCGTCACCTTTTCCCTTGGAAGGAAACAGGGGGCATGGTCTCCAATATACTTGTCAAATGCCTCCCTCATGCTGGAAACATAGCCCTCTTCCCATAAAAATCTAGCATAATGGGCTCTTGTAAGCACTGCGCCCGGAAACCGTTCCTTAAGCCCCTCATGGCTGATATCCACCCCATGCTCAGTAAGCTTTTTGCACATTTTCTCATTCCGGATTTCCCTGGATTCCTGAAAATCCTTCAGATACTTCCGGAATTCTTCCTTTTCATAGTCAATATAAAGCCCCAGAATATGAATATCCTTTCCCTGATACTCCGTGGAAAACTCAATCCCCGGCACCACCTCTATGTCCCTGTCCTTTGCAGCCTCAAAAGCTTCTGCCAGCCCTTCCGTCGTGTCATGGTCTGTCAGGGCAAAAGCGGATAATCCTTTTTTTACCCCATACTCCACCAGTTCACCGGGCGTATAGCTTCCGTCCGATTTGGTGGAATGGACATGTAAATCCACAATTTTCATTCCAATCCTTCCCTGTAGCATTCAGCCCTCAGCTTTCCCACACAGGAATCCGAACCGGTCACAGGCAGAAAGTGATTTCTAAAGGAGCCCTTATAAAATCGCCAGCGCTTAGCGAGGTCCTTTCGAGCTTAGCACTGCTGCGTTTTTATCAGAGCGGGAGCGTGGCGACGTAGAAACACTTTCTGCCCGTGACCGGTTCGGATTCCTGTGTGGGAAAGCTGAGGGCTGAACCATTCCTTTACCTAATTTTCGTCCTCTTCTTTATTAGCTGTATAAACGGTCCTCTTTCTTGCCATTTCATCGCTTTCCAGATATTCATCGTAAGAGGTAATCTTATCAATCAAAGAGCCATCCGGCAGAATCTCCATAATCCGGTTTGCCGTAGTCTGCACGAACTGATGGTCATGACATGCAAACAAAGCCACGCCTTTGAATTTAATAAGTCCGTTATTCAGCGCCGTAATGGATTCCATATCCAAATGGTTGGTAGGCTCATCCAATACAAGACAGTTAGCGCCGGATATCATCATCTTGGACAAAAGGCAGCGAACCTTTTCCCCTCCGGACAATACCTTTACCTTTTTCACGCCGTCCTCACCTGCAAACAGCATACGTCCCAAAAAACCCCGAACATAAGTAACGTCCTTCACAGGAGAATAGCCCGTAAGCCAGTCCACAATGGTCAGGTCATTATCAAATTCCTCTGTGCTGTCCTTTGGAAAATAAGCCTGGGAAGTGGTAACTCCCCACTTAAAGGTTCCTTCATCCGGCTCCAGCTCTCCCATAAGAATCTTAAACAGGGTAGTCTTGGCTAATTCATTGCCCCCTACAAAGGCTATCTTGTCATCATGTCCCACAATAAAGGAAATATGATCTAAAACCTTTTCTCCATTGATGGTTTTTGTAAGATTTTCCACAAAGAGAACCTCGTTTCCGATTTCTCTTTCGGGTCTGAAGTCAATATAGGGATATTTCCTGCTGGAAGGCTTAATTTCATCCAGCTCGATTTTTTCCAGCGCCTTCTTCCTTGAGGTAGCCTGCTTGGATTTGGAGGCATTGGCGGAAAAACGGGAAATAAATTCCTGTAATTCCTTGATTTTTTCTTCCTTCTTCTTGTTGGCTTCCTTCATCTGCTTGATTAAAAGCTGGCTGGACTCATACCAGAAATCATAGTTTCCTGTGTATAACTGAATCTTGCCATAGTCGATATCTGCCGTATGGGTACATACCTTATTTAAAAAGTAACGGTCATGGGAAACAACAATCACCGTGTTTTCAAAGTTGATTAAAAACTCCTCCAGCCATGCAATGGCATTTAAATCCAGATGGTTGGTAGGCTCGTCTAACAGCAGAATATCCGGATTGCCAAATAGAGCCTTTGCCAAAAGAACCTTCACCTTTTCATTGCCGTTTAAATCCTTCATAAGGGAATAGTGAATATCTGTATCGATACCAAGACCGTTTAAAAGCATTGCCCCGTTGGACTCCGCTTCCCAGCCGTCCATTTCCGCAAATTCAGCTTCCAGCTCACTGGCACGGATGCCGTCCTCGTCAGAAAAATCCTCCTTGGCATAGATGGCGTCCTTTTCCTTCATAATGGTATATAATCTTTCATTACCCATAATGACCACATCCATAACAGGGTATTCGTCATATTTAAAGTGGTCCTGCTCCAAAAAGGAAAGGCGCTGTCCCGGTGTCATGGTAATATCGCCTTTGGTTGTATCAAGCTGCCCGGAAAGGATTTTCAAAAAGGTGGATTTTCCGGCTCCGTTGGCGCCGATTAACCCATAACAGTTCCCTTCCGTGAATTTAATATTAACGTCCTCAAAAAGGGCTTTTTTTCCGATTCGTAAAGTTACATTGTTTGCACTAATCATAATAGACTCCGTTTTTCTTTTTCGTTATGTTATTTTTTGCCACTTTTATTATTGTACAGAAAATCTGGAAAAATGCAAGGGGGGGATTGGACAGAAGATAATTCCTGTGGGGAGCTGCTGTCTGAACTGTTACCGAAAACAGAATACAGAGACAATTTAATTATATTATTTTCCGGCTTTCAGCCATACAACTGTTTGAATAAGTATGCTTCCAATGCCATAGCAAAGAATATCCTTTATATCAAAGGTGGAACCCAGCAGAATTCTCATAAATCTGTTATCAGCCAGACCTAAGCGCTCTGCTATGTGAAACAACTGACAAATTTCCACTGCTGTTGCAAAAATAAACAAAATAAGGGGAAGCCATGTATACTTTTCAGGAATAAAGATTCTGACAAAGAAATACATTACGAAAATCACCAATATATCACCCACATACGGGCGGATAAAATTATCATGCACAAACAAAGCAATCAGGATTTCTATCGTTAAGAAAAACAGAAATCCCGATAAATATTTTATTCTTTTTAGAGAGATTAGTATTCTTTTTCTCATCATATCCCTTATGTATGCTGCCTGCTGTTTGAACTTTTACTTTTATGTTTTATCGGATACAAAATCTGAAAACATCAACTGCCGAAAGCCATTATGCTCCTGCTACGTATACACACCAAAATCAATACATTAACATAAAAAGAAATAAATCTTTTATGATATATCATCTGCCTATACCGATATCCTTCTTAGATAACCCTGATAAAATTGCCGCTTTCATCTTTTTTACCTTCCAGCATATCTTTAATAGTTAAATCATAAGCATCTATTATGAAAAGATTATTCGGATAATCTGAATATTGATGCATATCAAACATATCTAAATGAGTACGTATTAAAATCATATAAATACATTTTTTCGTTTTACTGGACTTACATAGCCTATTCACAGCTTCGTCTAAAGTCTCCTGTTCTTTTTGAATTTTAACCGAAACAGGTCTGCCCTCTATATATTCATCCAAAAAACCGTCTATACCGCTATTGCGCTGAACAGGAGTCGCATTTATACTTTTCAATATGTTCACTTGCTTTTCTGATAAATTTCTATAAGCCATTTTTCCTTTTTTCAACAAATAGGATTCTGTTTTTACCATAGCTTTCAATCGTGATTTAGCCAATTCTACTGCATTCTTTGATATATCGACACCTAAATACCTGCGATTTAACATTTTTGCAGCAACAAGAGTTGTTCCCGAACCCATAAATGGGTCAAAAACAATATCATTTTCATCTGTTACCAATTTTATAATTTGTTCAAGCAAAATGATTGGTTTCTGCGTAGGATACCCAACCCGCTCCTTTGCCTTTGGATTTAAATATGGTATTTCCCAAACATCAGATAAAGGAACACCCTTTTTACTTTTACCAAAGACAACCTCTCCATTTTCATCACATTTATATACCGATTTTCCTTTTTCATCTCTGACCCGTTCCTGTAATATCTGGTCAACATTTGTTGTTTCCGAATACTCTGTATATATCTTATTGAATTTAAATTTCGGGGTTTTACTATAAAAAAAGATTATTTGATGATTATTCAAAAGTCCTTTTTTAGAATTTGACCATCGTTTATAATACCATACGATTTCGCTTTGAAAATTATTGACTCCAAATATCCGGTCCAGCAACACTTTTAAATAATGGGAGGCATTTCTATCACAATGTACAAAAATACTTCCTGTATCTTTCAGTATTCTTTTACACTGACGCAGGCGAATTTTCATATAATCCAAATACTCATCCATACATTTCCATTTATCCGAAAAACTATAGTCCTCTTCATTTTCATAAGAAGAGAGCTTTTGGATTTCCTGAGTATAGAATGGCGGGTCCAAATATATTACGTCCACTACTTCCTTATCCATCTTTTTCATTGTATTTAACGAATCATCTAAAATAATCCTATTTTCCAACATTTTATCACTCTCTCAATCCTTCAAATAACCTTTTCAAGTCTATACCCGTTTTCTTTTTTAAATATTTCCATGCTTCTTCCCCTGAATAATATTCTCCTCCAATATCTTCATACATTCTTTTCAATCTGTCTTGTATTCGCATGGACTGTTCCCTATTTGGTTCAAAAAACATAATTCTTATTGGCATGTATCCCGCTTTTTAATAATTTGTACACGTTTATGTTCCTTTTTAATATGGTCTCCGTCTGTAGTGGCATCCTTCCATTTAATTTCATATGCCCTGTTCCCTATCAGACAATCTATTTCTACAGTCTTAGGACTTTCATCAATGGTATTCGGAAGCCTTACTTTCATTTCCGCATCTGGATATGCCTCCTTCAAACATTTTATTGCCAATTCTTCTAATAATGAACCAGCATACTTATACAAAAATCTTCCTACATTTTGCTGGAAGTCTATTTGATATCCTTCTTTATTCGTGAAACCCAATGCATTATAAATCAGATAATGTTCATTATTATCCTGTTGCATCTCCTTCTCTCGTTCTCTAATTTTTTTATGCAATTCATCCCTATAATGAGAAATAATATTTAATATTTTTTCATCATTTGCCATATTCTTCTCCAATACTCTTCTTATCCTTCCACAATCAAAAACCTTCCATCCCCCACCTCAAACACTTCTTCCGCCTCTAAAATATCCTTTTCCCCCATGCCTTCCAAATCCACGCCTTCTTCCTCAAAATACTCCCAGACCTCCTTCATGGAGCCTGCCACCACCGCCATGCAGTCCTCTAAAAATTCCTCCGCTTCTTCTTCTGTTTCCGCAACTCTTTCCGGAAAAAGCTGCTGCTGCTTTTCTAAAAAACACTGTAATACTTTTTCATCATATTCCTTCATATTGTTCTTCCTTTCTACTTCTTTCCTGCCGGATAATCGGGAAATGCCCTGCCGTTGCAATTTCACTGTGCAAGACAGACAATATCACAAGCAGGGTATTTTGTGGCCGCCGGTACTTAGGTGCCGTACTTTGGCACCTTATGTACCGCTGCGAGCCACATATAGCGAAAGCGTGCCCTGCGGTGATTTGTCTGTCTTGCACAGTGAAATTACAGCGGCAGGGTATTTCCCGATTATCTACTTTTCCCAAAGGCTCTTCAAAACCTGATAAACTCCTTTTTCCTCATAGCTCCGGCAAATATGCTTTGCCTTTTCCTTCAGCTCCATAACCGCATTTTCCACGGCATAGCTTTCTCCTGCCGCCAGAATCAGGCCCATATCATTGTTATTGTCGCCAAATGCCATGGTTTCTTCCCGTCCTATGCCAAGCTTTTTCTGTACCGTCATAAGGGCATTTCCTTTGTCCACGGAAAAATCCATAAAATCCACCCATTCTTCCCCTGCCATGCAGGTCTTGACCCGTTCCTTCCATTTTGGAATCAAAACCGCTTCTCCAATGGAACGAATGCCCCCTTTCCGGTAAATGGCAAGCTTGATGATATCTTCCTTTTCCCCTAAGATATCCTCCGTAAGCCTTACATCATTTCGATACTCCTCTGAAATCAGGTGGATAAAATCCTTATCCTTTGATTCTATGAGGCAGCCCTTTGATGTGGAGGCAACCACATGGCAGCCCTCCTTGTAATAACCTCTAAGGTCCGTCATGATTTCTTCTACATAGCCCCGGTCCATTTTTGTCATGGAAACGGTCTTTCCATTCATAATAATATGGGCGCCGTTTTCCGCAATATAAATAAGCTCCCTTTCCGCCCGGTCAAACATCCTGCGTATGCTGCCATATTGTCTGCCGCTTGCCACCGCAAAATAAATTCCCATATCCGTCAGCCTTTTTATGCCGTCAATATATTCCTCGTACACTTCTCTGCTGGAATCCTTTACCAGGGTTCCATCCACATCTGTTGCAATCAGTCTAATCATTTTTCCTCTTCTCCAAGTTCCGCCAAATGCCCGCCCTGCCGCCTGTGGGGAGCTGCTGTCTGAACTGTTACCTATGAAATGTATTTCAAAAGCTCCATAGGCTTTTCAATAATAACATCTGCTTTGTTTTCCTCCAGTTCCTTCCGGTCCCGAAAACCCCAAAGCACACCAACGGTAAATACCCCTGCATTTTTTCCGGTTTGCATGTCGGTACAGGTATCGCCTATATAAATAACATCCGCTTTGTTTATCCCCAGCGTATCGACTATATGGAAAACCCCTGCCGGGTCCGGCTTTCTTTTCCGCTCCGGAACCTGCCCTGCAAGCATATGAAAGCAGTCCTTGCCAAATATCTGTTCAATTACATCCACGGTCCGTTCATGAGGCTTGTTGGAATTTACTGCAAGAAGCATCCCTTTTTCCTTTAAAGCCTTTAACAGCTCTAAAATCCCGTCATAAGGCTTTACTTTATACATACAGTGCTCCTTAAACACCTGCCTGTACCGTTCCATTGCCTTTTCATAATGGACAAGCTCCAGATCCCCGGAAGCCTTCAATGCCCGCTTTATCAATTCTTCCGCCCCATCCCCTACAAAGTAGCGGAAAGGCTCTAAGGGAAAGGGAGCATATCCAAACTCCCTGATTGTTAAATTAGTGCAGTATTGGATGGATGCCAGAGAATCCGTCAGCGTGCCGTCCAAGTCAAAAATAACCAGTTTCTTCATTTTTATGTTCAACCCTTTTCTACCATTTCTTCTGCCAAGTCCCGCCACTCAGCAACAATTCAGCCAGCCGTTTCTCCACAGGCGGCAGGGCGGGCATTTGGCGGAACATGATTTCATAAGGAGCCCTTATAAAATCGCCAGCGCTTAGCGAGGTTCTTTCGAGCTTAGCACTGCTGCGTTTTTATCAGAGCGAGAGCGTGGCGACGTTGAAACATGTTCCGCCAAATACCCGCCCTGCCGCCTGTGGGGAAACGGTTGGCAAACCACGTCACTCGTGATGGATTTCCGGAATGAACACTCTCTCCATCTGGCTTTTGCCCTGGCTTTTACCGTTCAAAACCACTTCTTCACAAAATGCCTCCTGGGAATTGTAATGAGCTTTTCCCCGTTTATCCACTTTGTCATAGGAGCCGTCCGGCTTTAACACATGAGCCTTTACTGTATCACTTAGCTGACATTCCAGAATATGGAGCACTTTCTCCTTTAAAGCTTCCTTTTCTACCGGAAACAATATCTCCACTCTGCGCTCTAAATTTCTGGGCATCCAGTCGGCGCTTCCCAGATAGAGCTCATCACTTCCGTTATTTTCAAAGTAAAAAATACGGCTGTGTTCCAAAAAATTCCCCACAATGGAACGGACGGTAATCCGGTCGCTGATTCCGGGGATTCCGGTTCTTAAACAGCAGATTCCCCGGATTATCAGATGTATTTCCACGCCGGCTGCATTTGCTTTGTATAAAGCGCTGATAATGTCCTTATCGCAAAGAGAGTTCATCTTGGCAATGATTTTTGCCGGCCTTCCCTCTTTTGCATGTTCTCTTTCCCTGTTAATGAGAAACAGGAATTTATCCTTCAGCCAAAGGGGAGCCAGAGACAGCTTATTCCAGTTTAATGGCTCCGAATAGCCGGAAAGCATATTAAATACTGCCGTAGCATCCTCTCCCATAGGCTCGCTGCAGGTAAACAGACCCAAATCCGTATACAGCTTTGCCGTGGCATCGTTATAGTTTCCCGTGCCTAAATGGACATACCGGCGAATGCCGTCGTCCTCCCTTCTGACTACCAGAGTTATTTTACTATGAGTCTTTAAGCCTACCAGACCATAAATCACATGACAACCTGCCTTTTCCAGCATTTTCGCCCATACGATATTATTTTCTTCATCAAATCTTGCCTTTAACTCCACCAGTACCGAAACCTGTTTTCCATTTTCCGCCGCCTGTGCCAGTGCCGCAATAATGGGCGAATTGCCGCTTACACGGTATAAGGTCTGCTTAATGGCAAGCACCTTTGGGTCCCTTGCGGCCTGCTTGATAAAATCCACCACCGGCTGGAAGGACTGATAGGGATGGTGAAGCAGGATATCTCCCTTCCGGATTTCCTCAAAAATATCGCATTCCGCCGGAAGCTCTTTTACCGGCTGGGGCGTATAAGCCTTTACCTTCAAATCATCAAATCCCTCTATCCCGTAAAGCTTCATGCAGAATGTCAAATCTAACGGTCCTCTGATGGGGTAAATATCCTCCTGGGCAATTTTAAGTTCTGATTTAATAATATTCAGAAGCCCCTTGTCGATTCCGTCTTCCACCTCCAGACGGATAGCTTCCCCCCACTGTCTTTTCTTCAGCTGCTTTTCAATTTCTTTCAGCAAATCCTCCGCCTCGTCCTCTTCAATGGACAAATCCGCATTTCTCATAATCCGGAATGGATGGGCACAAATAATGTCATAATTTAAAAACAGCTTGTTCATATTCCTTTCAATGATTTCTTCCAATAAAATAACAGTTGTTTCTCCTTCATTGGAAGGAATGGTTACAATTCTCGAAAGTACGGAAGGAACCTGTACGGTGGCAAATTCCACTTCTCCTTCTGCTTCCTTTTTGCCGCCCTTTTCCTTTTTATCCGCCAGTCCCTTTTTCTTTAACAGGGCGCCGATATTTAAGGATTTATTCCGAATCAGCGGAAAGGGACGGGAAGAATCCACTGCCATAGGCGTTAAAACCGGATATACATTATCCTCAAAATAACGGTCGATATATTTTGCCTGTTCCCTGCTTAAATCCTCATGGCGCTCAATCAGAGTAAGCCCCTTTTGCCTAAGCAGCGGCAAAAGGCTTCTGTTATAAGTGGAATACTGCTGGCTTACAAGCTGGTGCGTTTCTTTATTCAGCTTTTTCAACTGCTCTTCCGGCGTCATGCCCGCAATATCCTTTTTGTGATATCCTGCATTTACCATATCCTTTAAGGATGCTACCCGCACCATGAAAAATTCGTCCAGATTGGATGCGGTTATACTTAAAAATTTTACTCTTTCAAAAAGAGGAATGGTTTTATCCCTTGCCTCGCTCAATACCCGGGAATTAAACTGAAGCCAGCTCAGTTCCCGGTTTGCATAATATTCAGGGTTCTTAAAATCCGGTTTTTCCGATTGTTTTTTTTCCGCCATTCTCCTTACCCCCTTACAATCTTCTTTTCTGTCTGATGAACACCTTTACGCTGAACACTTCCTCAAAAAACCTGGTTTTTGCTGTCAAAAGCCCCTTTTCCAACGTAATGTCCTCCAAAGTATCCGTAGACAAAATCAATTCTCTCTCATGAAGTCTTGCCTGAACATCCTTGAACTTCTGCTTATGGCTTCTGTCCATTCCCGTAGCCACCCGCAAAATTGCAGTGAGCTTTGCTATGGTCAGGTAATTGTTTTTATCCAGGGTATTTTCTCTTGTCAAATCCTGATAGTATGAAAATTCCATCCGGTTGAACTTTACAATATTTGCCACCATTTCCTGCTCCTGATGGGAGAGGCCCATTATTTCCGTAGCTTTAATGATATTGTAAGAGCTTTCCCCTACATTCACTAAACTGATATATCTTCCGCAATCATTTAACTGGGCTGCAAGCTGTAATAACAGCCGTTCTCTTTTCCCAAGGCCGTGTATCTTCTTCATGGCGTCAAAAATAACAAGGCTGATGTATTCAATAGTCTCGCTTCTTTTTTTGCTGACCATATAACGTTTGCTTATATTCAGTGCACATGCCAGAATATCCTTTTCAAAATCATGCTCTGGAGTAATCAGCCTGTTGTTTTCCGCATACTCATAAGCAATACCGTCACAAAGGCTCACTCCCGGAGCCCATAACAGCTCTGCTTCCAATACTTCTGCAATGCTTTTAATCAAAAAAACGCTGTGGAACATAAGGGACGCATTTTCCTCGGAAAGTCCGAACTTCTGTGCAATCTCATTTGTGCCCTTCCTTTTGATTCCTTCCACAAACCTCATAAATTCTTCTGTAGTGAGATAACCCGTAGCTTCTTTAAAAATATCCTTTCGCTGAATGATATTTGACACATAGTCGTCCACAATAATAATATTCTTGATTTCCCGCTCTCTTAAATACATCTTTTTGAACATCTGCAGCTGTGCAGAAACCATGTCACCAATCAGTTCTTCGTAATGATTGGTTCTGGCAGCAAGCTTTTGAAGCCTTTCCCGCATACGAAGTACGCCCAGACGGATATTCTGGGTTGCAATAAGCGTATCCTTATCAAACAGGGAAAGCTGGATGCTCCCCCCTCCTATATCGATAATAATCGTGCCCTTTTCAATTATCTGTAAAAATCCCTCACCTTTTGATGCAATGGATTTATAATCCAAAAATCTTTGTTCGGAATTGTTTAATACCTCTATTTGTATTCCGGTACGGTTCCGAATCTGGTCCAGAATAATAATGGTATTTTCTGTTTCCCTGATGGCGCTGGTGCCATATGCCTTATAAGCCTCCACTCCATAGGAATCCATAATTTCCGCAAATTCCTTCAGAACACCGCAAAGCTCATCCACTCTTTCATTGCGAATCTTTCCGGTATTATAAGTATCTGTTCCCAGTTCAATTCCACGGCGAATCAAATCAATTTCCCGTATACCGTTTCTCTTGGATATTTCAAATATTTTCATCGCCAGCTCATAGGAACCCACATCAATAGCTGCAAATGTCCTCACTGCCATATTTCTGCACCTGCCTTAAGTTTAGTTTACCCTTAATAATTTCCCAGCAGCTTTAAATCAGTGGTTTCTGCTGCCAGCCCTCTTAGGGCATTCTGTACGCCGCTGTCTAAAAGATTTCCTTCAAAGTCCAGAAAAAAACGGTATTCCCAATTGCGCCCTTCAATGGGACGGCTCTCAATTTTTGTTAAATTCAGCTCGTTATATATGAAATGGGAAAGAATCCGGTATAACGAACCGCTTTCATGAGGGATTTCAAAGCAGACGCTTATTTTCCCTGCGCATTTTCTGAAAATATTTTTATTGGTAACAATAATGAACCGGGTGGAATTGGTGCTGCAGTGGTTCACGCCCTTCTTTAAAATGGTCAGTCCATTCACTTCTCCTGCATAAGCGCCTGCAATTGCCGCCTTTGTCTTATCCTGTTCCTCTGCCACCTTCATGGCTGCAAAAGCATTGTTTTTCATGCTGATTTGCTGCCACTGCTTATGTTCATCCAAAAAACGGGAGCTCTGCATCAAAGACTGGGGATGGGAATACACCGTTTGAATATCCTCCATGCTGCTGCCGGGAACAGCCAAAAGACAGTGTTCAATCTTCATTATCTGCTCCCCTACAATATAATTTTTAAACTCCACCAGCAAATCATAAATCTCACTTACTATGCCTGCCGTAGAATTTTCAATGGGCAGCACTGCATAATCGGCTTTCTTTTCCGAAATGGCAGTCATGGCTTCCCGGAAAGTATTCACATGGAAATTACTTGTATTGTTTCCAAAATATTCCGCCATGGCAGCCTGGGAATAAGCTCCTTCCGCCCCCTGAAATACAACGATGGCATCCTTTGTCTCCAAAGCATCTACCGGCACAAAGGGCAGCTCCCCGCCCCTGCCGTGGCTGTTTAAAAGCTGATACTGCCGTTTTCTGCTTATAGACATAATCTGTCCGAACAGCTCCTTAACCCCCTGCTTATTAAAGGGGGTAGATGCAAGAGATGCCACCTGTCCGAGCTTTTCTTCCTCCCTTTCCTTATCGAATACCGGCTTTCCTGTTTGTATTTTATATTCTGCCACCTTTTCACAGGCTTTCATTCTTTTTTCATACAATGCCACTATTTCTGCATCGATTTCATCCAGCTCTTTTCTGATTTCTCCTAAGTCCATCCTCTTTTTGCCCCTACTTACTTTCATGATATTCTTTTTCTGTATTTACATTCCAGACATTTTTCTTGTCTTTCCTGCCGCTTAAAATATTCTGCACCGCTTCCATGGAGGTCACCATGGAATGGTCCATATTATTGTAACGGTGCTGTCCGTTTCTGCCTACACAGTACAAATTCTCAAAGGTATCCAAATAATCAATCAGAGTCTGAATATGTTCGTAAGTATCAAAATAAGCAGGATAAGCCTTTTTTACATGCTCTCTGTGAGCATCCAGTACCTGCTCTTCTTCTGAGATAACCCCCATCTTAATCAGCTCTTTGATGGCAAACTTCACGCATTTATTTTCACTGGCATTCCAGAAACGGTCCCCCTCCATGCAGAAATACTCCAGTCCCACCCAGACGGTTTCTTCCGGTTTTTGAACAAGATACGGCGACCAGTTATTAAAAATCTGAATCCTGCCGAGGCGGATGCCCGGATCCTGTACATAAATCCAGCAATCCGGAACAATGTTGGCAAGAGTCTTTAATTTTGTCTTATTTTTCAGGGATAAATGGCTCAGCAAAAGCCCGATGGTAACAAAATCACGATAAGGAAGCCCTGCGGCAATATCCGCCACCTGCTTCGGCACCTGATTCATGCCTGCCGCCAAATCCTTAAGGGGCATGGAAGAAATTACATAATCGGCTTCTTCCACAATCCGGGCGCCATTTTCCATATAAGTTACACTTTTGACCTTACTGCCCTCTGTCCGGACGCCGATTACCTTACAGCCCTTTTTGATACGGCCTCCCATAGCTTCAAAATCAGCTCCTGCCATCTCCCAAAGCTGTCCCGGCCCGTATTTGGGATACCAGAACTCTTCTATCAGCGAGGTTTCCACCTTCTTTTCATCCCGCTTTTTGGGAAGTATTTTGGAAAAGGTGTCTTTGATAATGGCTAATATGGATAATCCCTTTACCCGCTGGGCGCCCCAGTCCGCAGAAATCTCCCTTGGATGCCTTCCCCACAGCTTTTCCGTATAACCTTCAAAAAACATGGAATACAGCTTTTTCCCAAACCGGTTTCTGTAAAAGTTTTCTAAAGAGTTCTCCGGCAGCTTCACAACCAGAGAGTACAAATAACTGAACCCTGCCTGCAGGGTAGTAAGAAATCCCATGCTTTTAATGGTTGCAAGACTCATGCTGATGGGATAATCAAAGAATTTTCTTTTGTAGTATATTCTTGAGACCCGGTTTCTGGATAAAAGCACCCTGTCCTCCTTTTCCGGATCAGGCCCGTTTTTGCTAAGGCGTACAGGGCGCTTCAGCTTTTTATCGTCATAGGATGGACTGCCCTGTTTTGGCATAATCCTTCCCCACCATTCCATGACCCTGTCGTCCTTGGAAAAGAATCTGTGTCCCCCTAAATCCATACGGTTTCCATGATACCTTACCGTGCGGGAAATTCCGCCTAACTCAGAGGTTTCTTCCAAAATGACTACTTCATATTCCTTCGACTGTTTTAAAAGTTCATATCCTGCGGTAATTCCTGCCGGACCTGCACCGATAATTATGATTTTCTTCATAGCAAATTCCTTTCCTTATAGCCATTTCATTTTAACATAAATTCCCATGCAGGACAAGAATATTGAAAATCCTCCAGCACAGCATCCGCAATGTTCATGCAATGATTGGAAATCCTCTCCATTCCATATAAAATTTCAGTAAAACTGAAAGTGAATTCGGGACTGCATTTTCCCTTTTTCAGCCTCTTTATATGACTTTTCAATTGCCGGCGAACCAGCCTTGTCACTTCCTCCTTTCTGGACATAACCTGCTTTGCCAGCTCTTTATCACCATTCTGCATAGAAGCAATGGCGCTGGCAATCATTTTTTTCACCTGTCCAAAACCCCATTTGATTTCCTTCATTGCCTCTTTGGAAAACTGATAGCCCTTTTCCATCTTCATCTGGGCGGCATCCGCCATTTCCATGGAGCGAAGACCCATTCTTTCTATATCGCTGATTACGCTCATCAGCCCCGCCGCCTGAAGAGACTGCTCTTCTGTAAGCACCCCGCCGGAAAACAGATGAGACATATAGTCCATCATCTCCTTTTGGACCTCCTTAATCATTTCACCTGTCTTTCTGGCATTTCCCAATGCACTGATATCATGCTCCGCAATGGCTTTTTCCAGAAAATCCAGCATGGTCTTTAAATGACCGGAAACATTTACGATTTCCTTTCCTACAAGCTGCATTGCCGCCACCGGCTGACCGGGCATATTCATATCCAGAAAACGCGGAATGCTCCCCACAGCCTTTTCTTCTTCTCCCGGCACTAAAAACATGACGATTCTTACCATTACCCCCACAAAAGGAAGCCACAGAAGCGTACTTATCACATTGAAAATTGTATGCGCATTGGCAATCTGCCTGCTGATTATCTCCACTTCAGTCCCTGCCGGCGATAAAACCCTTACCACTTGTGCAAACCAAGGCACAATCCACACAAACAGCAGGGCTCCTGAAATATTGAACACACTGTGGGCAGCTGCAGCCCTCTTTGCATTTTTTGACTGACCGATGCAGGCAAACAATGCAGTAATAGTAGTTCCTATATTGTTTCCCAACAAAATCGGAATGGCATTTTCCAATCCTAACAGGCTGCTCACTCCATCTGCGGCAGGCTGCATTGCCAGATTTTGCAGCACCGCTATAGTAGCGCTGCTGCTCTGTACCACAATTGTCATGATAGTTCCAAGAAGCATACCCAATAAAGGTATATGGGAAACCTGTTCTATCAGCCTTATAAAAACAGGGCTGGCAGCCAGAGGCTTCATGACATTTCCCATAGTCATGATTCCCACAAACAAAATTCCGAAGCCAAAAAGAGATTGTCCAATATTTTTCAAATATTCCCGCTTTGAAAAAAAATAAAATAAAAATCCGATTAAGACAATGAGCCATATATATTCATCAATTTTAAACGCTATAATCTGTGCTGTTAATGTGGTACCGATATTGGCGCCTAAAATAACAGAAATAGCCTGAGGCAGAGACATAAGGCCGGCACTTACAAAACCAAGGGTCATAACTGTAGCCGCACTGCTGCTTTGCAGCATTGCAGTTATCAGCGCTCCTGCCAAAACTCCTGCTACAGGATTTTTGGTCAATATTCCAAGAATATATTTTAACCTTTCCCCCGCAGCCTTCTGCAGTCCCTCGCTCATCAGATTCATCCCATATATAAATACTGCCAATCCGCCAAACATGGTAACTATAGTCCTTAATGTATCATTCATGCTTTTTCCCTCTCCTTTGCCAACGCTTTTTTGCCTCCATAATGGGAATACTGCTCCTTCCTTGATATTCTAAGAAAACCCTGCCGCTATTATACCTGTACAGTCAATTTTTATAGTAAAAGACCTCTCCTGTCAGCTTTAGAAATAAAAAAAAGACCCATATACAGAAACATTCTTCTGTATAAGAGTCATATTCTTTTCTTTCATCAGTTAAAAAAAGGTTTTATCCACCCGCCTGCACAACAACTCCACCTGACTGCGCACCTCCGGCATTTCCTCTATCAGTGCTTCCGCTTTATCCTTCTGCATGGAATTGATACAGATAATGCAGTTTTGCTTTTCGCCGCCCCCAAAAATCCTTTTAAATAATGAAACATCTTCCCATCTTTCATAATAGGATATCCTGTTGCTTAAAAAAGCTCTTTCTATCTTCTGCTTTATCTCCAGATTGGAAACCCTGCAGAATTCTATTTCATTATGCACTTTTACATTTGCAAATGTTAATGCTGCCATTCCTGTCACTCTCCCAAAGGCAATGTCAAATATGCCTGCCACTTTGCTATGCCGTCCTTTTTTCCAACTCACATTCTATACTCCCATTATATCAGACTTTCTGTCTTTTTCAAGCTATCTTTCAATTATGTTTGTATTAAGCAAAACGGTAGGCCAAATGGCCTACCGTACAGTTACTTTCGTGTTTCCCTTTTTCTTAAGAAATTTCTTGTAAGCAGCTACTTTCTTCTTTGGCACTTTAATTGTGAGCTTTTTGCCGGTTCCTTTCAATGCATTTTTACCTACCGATTTGGAGGTAAGCTTTGAAGATTTAATGGTTATTGTCTTTAAGCTGCCATCGCCTGAAAATGCGCTGGCTCCAATAGATTTCAGGACAGTTGAATGAATGGTTACTGTCTTTAGCTTTTTACAGTTTTTAAAAGCATTCTTTCCAATAGAAGTAATATTCTTTCCAATCGTCACTTTAGTAATCTTCTTATTATTTGCAAAAGCATTGGCCCCTATGCTGGTTACTTTATAAGTAACCCCATTTAATGTAATCGTAGCTGGAACTGAAATCGTTGCCGCCCTGCTATTTGTAGATTTTATATAAGCTACAGTTGGATTTGCCTGGGAAGAAGAAGTTACTTTCACAGTGCACTTCTGGGCAGCGGCTGTCAGCACTGTATTTTTGGCTGCCGGCTTTGCCTCTCCTGTTCCGGGCTTTTCCGGCGTAGGATTATCCGGTGTTGGCTTATCTGGCGTTGGGTTATCCGGTGTTGGGTTATCCGGCGTTGGCTTATCCGGTGCAGGCGCCGGTATTTTGGGGATATCCTCTGTACGCATGATATAACCGCATACCGTACACTTATAGGTTCTTGTTCCCTTGCTCTGGATGGTGGGCTCTGCCGTTACCGTCCCATCATCCTCTGTATGGGAAGCATATCCTTCTTTTCCGGCATTCTGGGTAATATCACAATTCTGATTGATACATGCGTGCCAGTGTGCCTTTTCGTCCCCGCTCCAGGACTGGCTCCAGCTATGGGCATGAGGCAGTTCAATTGTATAAGTGAATTCCGCCTCTCTGCTTTCCGCTCCATCCTCACTTACCGCAATTGCTCTGATTGTAGTCGTAACTGCTTCCCCCGGTCTTCCTTTAACGGAAATAGGTGACGTATATTTTGTGCTTTCTATTGCGGGAATGCTTCCATCTGTTGTGTAATATATTTCTGCATTACTGTCAGCTGATGCAAGGACTACACTTTGCTCCTCCGTATAAATGCCTGATTTTACACTGGCCGTCGGAGTAGCCGCATCTCCTGCCTTTTTGGCATGAGCAAGATTGCCTTCCTCATCCAGCTTTGCTTCAATCCAAACTTCGCAATCCGCTAAATTTATTTGTTTAGACGGCTCTCCGTCTGCTCCCGGGATATCATAAACCACTATGTTGTTTTCCGACTGTTTCATCTCTTTTGAATAATACCAGTCATTGCCATCTTTCTTTCCCTGTACGCACAAACGCAAGCCGATGTTTCTTTCTCTTGAATTCACCTGAACGGAAATAGAATTTGTTTTTTTATCTACACTTACACTGCTCTTTATCCCGCCAGCGGCACTGCCATCCAGCCTGAACGCCATTGGGATTCCCCAATTGATATCTGAAAATAAGGTCATACCGGACGTTTCCCCCTCTGTGGGCACTGCAGAGGCAAAAAGAATTTGATTCACATCTAATGCAAAAGCCGGTACTGCATATATATAGTTGGAATCCGAACTGTTCGTAACATCCACAGAAGTAAAATTACTATATTGACGGTACCATACTTCCTTACTGGTATTATAATATTGTACTCGCGTCCAAAAGCGACCGCCTAAATTATAAAATGGATTTTTATTTTGGCCGTTTTCATTCTGACTTCGAGTACTGATTTTCAATCCCTGATTCAATAATGTTGAAGAATTCCTGCCAACTATAATGTAGTAGTCACCATTAATATACTCATAATACGGAGCATAAAGCTTATCTTCTACATAATAGGATGTCTTATTCTGCTCATCACGAGTGTAAATCTTTGTTTGCAGCATTAGTTCCCGCTCATCATTTGCAAAATAATAAGGACTTTCTTCCATATCTTTTAGTGTCTTCCTTAAATTGCTGGCACCATAATGATTAATGCGTATTTTCTCTGGCGTCACTCCTGTATAAACGCCATCCTCACTTTTATATCGAAAACGATTATCGGTTACCATTTCTCCATTCTCAGTCTGCACTTTTAAAATCTCCCTGCTTTGGTCAAGAAAAGACACCGCCTGCTGTCCTAAAGGATCACCGGGGTCGCACATCAAAACCAGATTGCGCGCCACAGGGTCATATCCGGCAATATACCATCTTTGTTCCTGAGTCCGGTCTCCTCTCCATCCATAATATACCGGCTGAATGATACTCTTTCCATCCAGCTTAAACTTATTCTTAAGGTCTCTCATCCCCGCAAATTTGTTTAAGGATGGTGCCTGGGCATCTGCATATTCCACTGCCGGTGCATCATCTCCGGCAGCCTCTGCTGTCATGGGACTGGCAAGAGCTGTAAGTGCTCCTGCCGCCATCGTAAGAGACAACACCATTGACAACGCTTTTTTCCAAAATGTATTTCTCATCCTCATTGAATTTGTCTCCTTTCTACTGTTTGTACGGCAGGCACTGCCTACCGTACAGTTACTTTTGCATTCCCTTTTTTCTTAAAAAATTTCTTATAATCAGCTATTTTCTTCTTGGGAACTTTAATTATCAGCTTTTTATTTGTTCCTTTAAATGCATTTTTTCCCACTGATTTAGAGGTCAGCTTCACTGATTTGACAGTTACGGTCCTTAAACTCTTATCTCCAAAAAATGCATTGCTTCCAATTGATTTTAAGACAGTTGAGTTTATAGTTACCGTTTTTAGCTTCTTACAGTTCTTAAAAGCACTTTTGCCGATAGAAGTTACATTTTTGCCGATTGTGACTTTTGTAATTTTTTTATGGCCGGCAAATGCATTTGCTGCTATGCTGGTTACTTTATACGTTACATTATTGATTACAATACTGGACGGCACTGTAATTGAAGTTGCCTTACTGCTAATTGGTTTCATATAAACTACAGTAGGGTTCTTTGCAGAAGAAGAAGTTACTTTCACAGTACACTTCTGGCCGGGAGCTGTCAGCACTGTATTTTTTGCTGCCGGCTTCGCCTCTTCTATAGTGGAGCCACCTGTTCCCGGCTGGTTTATTCCTCCGTTTCCGGTCCCTCCGGTTCCTCCATTTCCGGTTCCTCCATTTCCGGTTCCTTCGTTTCCGGTTCCTCCATTTCCAGTTCCTTCATTTCCGGTTCCTTCATTTCCGGTTCCTTCGTTTCCAGTTCCTTCATTTCCGGTTCCTTCATTTCCGGTTCCTTCGTTTCCGGTTTTTGGAAGCGTCTCTCTTCTCATCACATATCTGCATACCGAACACCGATACGTCTTACTGCCCTCACTTGTTTCCGTAGGCTGTACAGTAATCGTGCCCTCATCCTCCGTATGGTCTCCATATCCATCTTTTTCGCTATCTGCAGTAATCGTACAATTTGCTCTGGAACATTCATGCCAATGAGCCTCACTGTCAAAAATCCATGACGTTCCAAATCTATGGACATGGGGAAGGTCGATTACATACTCATAAACTGCTACTTTACTATCCTCTTTACCATACTTGACTGCAAACGCCTTAATGGTAACGGCAACCTTTTCACCCATTTTTCCATTTATAGCAATAGGTCTGCTGTATTTCCTGCTTTCTATGGTTGGTTCGCTTCCATCTGTAGTATAATAAATCTCAGCACCTTCCGTATTCGTTGTAAGTGTTACCATCTGATTCTCTTCATAGGTACCGGATTCCACATCTGCCATTGGCATCTCAGCCGATACAAGAGTTGCCCTTTTTGCATAGATCATATGATGTTCATCATCGCTAAAGCTTTTCTCAATCCATATCTCACAATCATCCAAATCTACTTTTTTGCCATCTTTAGAAATTGTTATGCCGTCAGGGCTGATTCTTTTAATGTTTTGAGAAAAATACCAGTCCTGCCCACTCTCGTCTTTTCCCTGTATGCATAAATATATGTCGCTAAGCTCCGCACTGGGACCTTTCACATAAACGGTATCCGACTCCGTATCCACTTCTACAATACTTTTTATCTCATTATTTATGCTGCCATCCATTCGGAAGGTCATCGTAAATGGATAAAGCTTATTCTTATCCAGGTCCTGAAATATCTCCATTCCGGCTGTATTTGTTTCTGCCGGCACAGCAGACGCAAAAAGCACATTATTTAAATCCATGGCAAATGCCGGCACAACATTTTGTACACCATCATTGCTGCCAGACGTTACGTCAGCATATGACACACTATCATAAGCATTCCAAATATCTACATATTTATTAGGATAGTAATAACTTGAATCCGTTTTCCGAAGCCAGAAACTAGAATAAGACCCTATTGATATATTACTATATGGATAACCGTTATATGGACTCTTAGTTCTGGAAGAAGAAACTCCTACTCCCTCTCCCAGTTTCGTAGAAGAATTTCTCCCAACCATAATTCTGCGTTCCCAGTTCGTCGCAGCACTATAGTCACAATACGGCGTATAAAGCTTATCGTTTGTATAGTATTGCATTTTGTTTCTTATATCATATGTATAGATTCTTGTAGGCAGCATAAGCGCCTGTTCATCCTTTGCAAAGAAAGAAGAGTCCGTTTCCATTTCCTGCAATGTCTTTCTCAAAAGACTGGTGCCATAATGATTTACACTAACTTCCCCCGGCAGCCCATTATCATAAGTCCCTTCTCCCTCCTGAGGCTCCAGAATCATAGATTTCGTTATTTCATTTCCCAACTCATCGTATATTACTTTTTGTTTCCTGTCTTTGTCTAAAAAATGAATTTCTTCCTCTAATGGTTCTTTAGGGTCGCACAATAAAACAAGATTCCCTGCCTTAAAATCATATCCGGCAATATACCATCTTTGTGATTCACCTTCCCTCTTTCCAAAATAAACAGGACAAATAATACTGCCGCTGTTGCAGCTTAAATTGTATTTATTTCTTTTCAGGTTTTTTATGGTGGCATACTTCTCCATCCCCGGTGAATATGCCGCAATTCGTTCTTCGGCTTCCTCGCTGCCTTCTGCTGCCTCTGCTGTTATAGGCGTGCCCATAGCAGCAAGAGCACCGGCTGTCATTGTAAGAGACAGCACCATTGACAATAATTTTTTCCATAATGCTTTTTTCATCCTCATTGAATTTGTCTCCTTTCTATTTTGCACAGGCTCATAATGGACATATATTTATATTTTCTGTTCCTATGCCTGTACCAAGCATTCTATAAAACCCTATCTTATTTTATGGCAATAATATTATATCATTTTTATATGTCTCCCGCATTAATTTTGAACCATAATTTTTCAAATTTACTTCCAAATATTACAAATTTTCCTGTTTATGGGGGATTGGCATAAAACAGACTGTCTTATACAACAGTATCACCAAATCCCGCAACAGTTTTTCACATTTCATTTCCCAAACAGAAAATTTATGATAAAATAGAATAAATCAACTTATAAGGAGGGCATCCTATGTCCGGCAAGACAAAAGGAATTTTAATTACCATAATCATTCTGGTTCTTTTAATCGGAGAACCCATACTTTCTGCCTATTTGCAACGGGTTCCGGAAAATCCGGATGGAACCGTAGGCAACAGTGCAGGAAATTTGAACAACAAAGGATTATTCTGTGAGACTGAGGATAAAATCTATTTTGCCAATGCATATGACAATTACCGGCTTTATTCCATGAATAAAGATGAAACGGAAATCAAAAAGCTTGCCAACGTTTCTATAGAATATCTTTGCTCCGGCGGAAATTATCTCTATTACCATCAAAGCTCCAGTCAGGGTGGCTCCGGCCTTGGCTATGTGAGAAGCGTTACCGGCCTGTACCGGATGGATTTAAAGAGAAAAGCGGTAAAAGCCCTTGCCAGGGAAGGAAGCGGCATGGTACAGCTGGTAAATAACGAAATATATTACCAGTATTATAAAAAATCCGAGGATAATTCCCTTTATTCCTGTTCACTGGATGGAAAAAACAATATCTCCGTAATACCCGGTCTTATTAATCCTTCCTGCGTATGGAACAATCAGATTTATTATACGGATACTGCAGATGCAAGAGGGCTTTATGTATTTGATCCGGTTACAAAAACATCCAGCCTGCATACTGCCGGAAATATCTGGTTCCCGCAAATTCAGGATTCTTATGTTTATTACATGGATGCTTCAAACGATTACTGCTTATGCCGTTTTCTTTTATCAGACCCGGAATCTACCGTTGAGATACTTACCACGGACCGGGTGGACACCTTTCTTGTATTCGGCAATATGATTTATTATCAGAAAAATGATAAGGAGGCTCCCGCTTTAATGCGCATGGGACTTGACGGAAGCAACAATGAAATGGTGGCGGAAGGCAATTACGAAAACTTAAACGGCGCCGGCAATTACATATACTTCAACCAGTTTAGAGAAGCTGTACCCGTTTTCCGCACCCCGGCTTTTGGAGCCGTTCAGGTAAGCGAATTTGAAGGAGCAAAGACAGCGGCACTGGAAAACCTCAACGATTAGTTAAACATCTGATAATTTTCCATGCCCTGCCAAAGCCCCGGGACACAAAGCAGCCGGAAGAATCGGCAGACAGAAAATGTTTCTACGTCGCCACGCTCTCGCTCTGATAAAAACGCAGCAGTGCT
>CANCYR010000025.1 GCA_947382355.1 uncultured Lachnospiraceae bacterium | reverse complement strand
TACGGGCGAGGTACTATAATCCGGTTGTTGCCAGGTTTACGCAGGAGGATACTTATCGGGGAGACGGGCTGAATTTATATGCGTATTGTCGGAATAATCCAGTGGGGTATTATGATCCAAGTGGGTATGATACTTGTGGTGATAGTAAGAGTGGTAGTACAAAAAATTTAAATGGTGCAATAAATAATGGACAACCACTAGATAATCATAAAATAGTGCCTAATACAGAAGCATCTAGTTTAGATGCAACTAAGCACCCCCCGAATTCATCAGCAGATTTATTAAATCCAGATGGTAGTGTTAAGCAAAGAAGATATTATGATGCAGATGGAAGGGCACAAATGGATATTGACTTTAATCATATAGATGATGGAACGCATGAATTTCCACATATTCATATATGGGATTGGAGCAAGAAACCACCAAGACAAGATAGTAGGAATTAGGAGGCAAAAAATGCATGATGATTATATCGTTGGATATAGTGCAAATTTAGAAGAAAAAAGTATTATTATTCAGACATATAATAATAGTGAAAACAAGCAGAAAAAAATTTGTTTTTCAGAAGTTTTGACCCATTGTTTTAAATGTATTATTGATTATAATATAATTTTGGATATTCAGGAATGTGAAATTAGAAGTTTTGCTAAGGATAACCAAGAAGAATTGATAAAAATGAAAGGTTATTGCTGGCCAATTGATTATCAAACTGAGCAGGAATTGATTAGCTTTTTAGCTGTCAATGGGTATAAATATATAAAAATAAATTCTTCATATGGTATGTTTGGATGGGTACTTGCAAAACGCTATAAAATATCTGAATAAATTTGCCTGTATAGTATAGTTTTTAGTGACTAATTCACATTTTTACCATACCGATTTATTAATTCAAAACAATGGATATAGAAATATCAATCCAGAAGAGACAAATCCAATAGATTGTTTTTATGATGATAAACTATGCAAAAAAGTGATGCAATTGATGCTTTGGATGAAGTATTGGCATTTTGCTTAAATTATAAAGCGAAGTAATCTGTATTGGCATTACCATTACCTTTCATGGGGGTTGTTTACATTAGCGATGTATGTGATGAGGTATAAAATTATTTTAATTATTGCCACAATTTAAATTTTTTAATGCCTTGAAATTATTAGAAAACTGTATCACTTCTGATGAAAGTCCTCCATGCTGAATACAGTTATGATGGATTTAATCGCATGGAAAAGGCAGAAACCTTTACCGGAAAGATTCAGGTGAAACATTATGATGCGGAAGGACTTCGCCATGAGATGGAGGAAAATGAGAAGCTTGTAAGTTTTATCTATAGTGACAGGGAAGTTGTTGCGGAGAGAGAAAAAGAAAGTATCATACGATATATACGTGGGTATGATATTGTGTGTTCTGACAGTGAATGTGCAAGAATGTACTATCATTATGTCTGTGATGAAGGCGGAAGTACCAGCCATATATTGGATGAAACGGGTAGGGTATTAAACCGGTATGAATACGATGCTTTCGGAAACCTGATAAACGTGCAGGAAGGGGTAAAAAACCGTTTCCTATATGTGGGCAGCAGTATGATGCAGTAACCATGCAGTATTATTTACGGGCGAGGTACTATATCTGGTTGTCGCCGGATTTACGCAGGAGGATACATGCTGGGGAGACGAGCTGAATTTATATAGTTTTTATTTAATAAGCACCAAATTTAACTGTAATAAAAGGGAGAATTAAAATGGATGTAAATAATTTTAAAACAATATCATTATTTGGCAGAATAGCATATGGTGTTAGCTGCTTTGAAAATACAATAACATTTTTGCAATATAATGCGGAGGACTGGAAAATGGTTTTAAAATATTTATGGGAGTTTTCTTACATACAATATTTAGATGACTAAACCGGTCTGTTATCAGAAATAATTCCGGAAAATTTGTTGGAATTTAAGAAATATGAAGAACACGACTACTCCTATTTAGATAAGAAAAGTTATGAGTATCTATACAATTTATATCAGAATATCGATGAGAAAATAGATTTTGTAATGACTGCAATTTTTGATATCGGTACCAGTCATGCATATAGTGAAATAGTTGGATATGGAAAACAGAGCTTAGATGAATTGAAAATACTTATTGATTACATGCATGAAAAGGAAATACCTTTACCGGATATATCTCCTTTTGAGAAATTTTCTTTTGATGAAAATGACGGTTATGGAAATAAATTTGATGCAAGAACCATTTCAAAATTTATAGTATGAAATTAGCAGATAAACTTAAAACATGTTGAAAGGAGGAACTAAAACCATGCAAAACATAAATCATTTAAATCTGAAAATCCAAGGTGTAAATTACACAAAATTAATATCACTAAAAATCAACCACAAAGTCAACGACCACGGCTACGCAGAACTTAATCTGGAAGTGGAACCCTCAGAGGGGGTGAGATTTGTGGACTGCGCCAATGAAAATACCGCCATCACCATTACCACATCGGCAAAAGGACAGCATTCCGTATTATTCTGCGGAGGAGTCATATCAGCAGGGTTAAACCATATGAGTCAGTATGCCTGCCTGAATATAAAACTGGTATCAGCCAGTCACAAGCTTGATATTAAAAAAGTCAGCAGAACGTTTCAAAATGCAGGAAGTACCTACGAAGACATTCTGAATAAGGTATGTGCAGGAAGGGCAGTAATGGACATTGCAGTGACAGACCGCCCCATTGGAAATATGAAATTACAGAATAAAGAAACCGACTGGCAGTTTATTATGAGAATGGCATCCGAGCTGTCAGCATCCGTATTTACAACAGTTCACACACAAAAGCCGCAAATTTCAGTGGGAGTGCCTTCGATGGGTACAGTAACTCTCCCCAATACAGTAGAGTCTAAACAGGGGCTTGACATGGAGGAATTCAGTAAGCTTGCTCAAAACAGCAACGCTCCTTTAGACAGTACAAGCTTTGGGGCGGAAAGTATTCAAAGTGAAAAATACTGCTACATAGGTGGGAAAATCAATGTAAACGGAGGCAGCTCTGTCATATCCTCCGTAAGCTGCAACATGCAAAAAGGAATTTTAAAATGTTCTTACAGCTTACTAAAAGAATCAGGATTCGAGAGGGCGGAAGTGAATAACAGCAGCACAGGCGGCAAAATGTTTATGGGAACGGTACAGGCAGTAAAAGGAGACAAAGTGCAGGTATTTTTTCATGAAATAGATGGCAGCTATGATGCCGGAGGCACCCAATGGTTTCCTTATTCCACCTCATATTCTTCCAGTGACGGAAGCGGATTTTACTGTATGCCGGAAGTGGGAGACCAGGTCAGGGTATTTATGCCTTCCAATAATGAAAAGGATGCATTTGTGGCAAGCTCTGTAAATTTAAATCCACAGTCCAATACAAGAGACAAATCCTGGAAGGCTCCGGGAGGGAAGGAAATTCTTTTAACAGATGATGGAATCTATATTATCTGCGAGGAAGAAAAAATATTCATTAATTTAACTGCTGGAAAAGGGATAGAAATCACATCAGATAAAAATATTGAAATCACTTCTGATGCCAATATCACATTAAAAGCAGGAAAGAAGATTGAAATGAAAGCAGAAAATGTAATTTCCATGGAAGTGGGAAATTCCAGCATTCAAATGGATTCCCAGCAGATTGTGCTCGGTGCAGATAAGGTATTTGTAAACTGATTTGTAGTATTTATAATATTATGAAAAATACCGGATAAAATACTACCAACAAAATACCACGGCAAAAAACCCGACAAAATACCACAAATATTTTCCCGCATTTTTAAAAAGTGTGTTATACTGTAACCGTATGTAATATACTAAAACACCAATGAGAAGGAGAGGGTTATGGTTATGGAGTTATCGGAGTTAGTAAAATTTATTGTACCTGCCATTATTGCGCTTATAGTTCTGGCTATTTTGCTGTCGGGCTATGTAAAGGCGTCGCCGGATACGGCTTACATTATTTCAGGTATGAGAAAGAGACCAAAAGTACTGATTGGACGGGCGGGAATCAAGATTCCTTTTTTTGAAAAAAAGGATGAATTGAATCTGCAGCTGATTCCCATTAATGTAAAGACTTCCAGTGCGGTTCCTACGGCTGATTATATTAATATCAGCGTGGACGCAGCAGTTAACGTGAAGATTGGCGATAAGGAAGAGCGGCTTCAGTTAGCAGCGCAGAACTTTCTGAACAAGAAGGTGGAGTACATTGCCCAGGTGGCAAGAGAAGTGCTGGAAGGTAATATGCGTGAAATCGTAGGTAAGATGAACCTGGAAGAGATGGTAAGTGACCGCCAGAAGTTTGCCACTCTTGTTAAGGAAAGCGCAGAACCGGACCTTGCAGCCATGGGGCTTGACATTGTCAGCTTTAACGTACAGAATTTCGTAGACGGTAATGGAGTTATTGAGAATCTTGGTGTGGACAATATCGTAAAGATTCAGAAAAATGCCGCAATTTCCAGGGCGGAAAGTGAAAAGGATATTGCCATGGCACAGGCAATTGCCCAGAAGCAGGCAAATGACGCCCAGGTAAATGCCAAGACCGAAATCGCCATCCGCAATAATGACCTTGCCATTAAGCAGGCAGAGCTGAAAAAGGAAGCGGATGCCAAAAAGGCAGAAGCGGATGCAGCTTATCAGATTCAGCAGGAAGAGCAGCGTAAGACCATTGAGGTTACCACAGCCAATGCCAATATTGCCAAGCAGGAAAAGGAAATCATGTTAAAGCAGAAGGAAGCCGAAGTTATGGAGCAGGCTTTGGATGCTCAGGTCAAGAAAAAAGCAGAAGCAGATAAATTTGCAAGACAGCAGTTGGCGGATGCGGAGCTTTATGAACGTCAAAGAGATGCAGAAGCAAAGAAATACGAGGCACAGCAGGAAGCAGAAGCATTAAAGGCACAGGCAGAAGCGGATAAATATGCCAAGGAGCAGGAAGCAGCCGGTATCCGTACAAAAGGTCTTGCAGAAGCAGAAGCTATCCGTGCAAAAGCAGTAGCGGAAGCGGAAGGTATTGAAAAGAAAGCGGAGGCTATGACTAAAATGGGCGAAGCAGCCGTATTGGAAATGTACTTTAAGGCTTTGCCGGAGGTTGTAAGAAATGCAGCAGAACCGTTAACAAAGGTGGATAAAATCACCATGTACGGTGACGGCAATTCCGCAAAGCTTATGAAGGATGTAATGAATACTTTGAATCAGGTAACAGACGGATTAAAGGAATCTACCGGAGTGGATTTAAATGCTGTATTGTCCGGCTTTGTAGGCGGCAGAATGAGCGCCCGCAATGCAAAAGATGAAAGAGCCGGAAATATTACAGCAGAAACAGACGATACAAGCTTTTAACATTAAACAATATTTCTTATATCATTTTTGAAACAGCCAGAAAGAAGCCGCATAAAAAACGGCTTCTTTTTGATTCCATAAAAAAATAGTGTAAATAAAAAGGAAGCACATATGAAAGTTCCTGCTTTCCAATCGTACAGTTTTTCTTTAGGATGTTAATTTTCAATGGTAATTGACAGAAAAAAGCAATATGGATAATTCCCCTCAAATATGCTATACTTAACAACATGTGAGAAAGCATATAAAGTTTTTTTCAAAAGCAGAACATCAGAAAATTGCAGGATAAAATCATGGAAGAAAATAAAATACGTATCAATAAATATATAGCAGAAGCAGGAGTATGTTCCAGAAGAGAAGCGGATAAGCTTATTGCCAAGGGAGCAGTGACTATCAATGGAAAAACCGCTTCCATGGGGGACCGGGCAGGCGGTAAGGATAAAGTAACTGTTTCCGGAAAGCTTATAGAAAGCAAAAACAAGAAGGTGGTGCTTGCCTTTTATAAGCCATTGGGAATTACCTGTACAGAAAAGGATAAGTTTGCAGAGAAAACCATTCTGGAATATGTAAAGTATCCGATTCGCGTTACTTATGCAGGAAGGCTTGACAGAGATTCCGAAGGGCTGATTCTCTTAACCAATGACGGAGAACTGATTCAGAAGCTGATGAAGGGTTCGGCAGGGCATGAAAAGGAATATGTGGTAAAGGCAAAAAAGGAGTTGTCAGACAGCTTTTTGGAGGAAATGGCTAAAGGCGTTTACCTAAAGGAGTTAGAGCAGACTACCAGACCATGCAGGGTTGAAAAAATAGGCAAATATACATTTCGAATTATATTGACACAGGGATTGAACCGGCAGATAAGAAGGATGTGCAGAGAATTGGGAAATGAAGCCGTTTCCATAAAGAGGGTGAGGATTATGAACATCCGGCTGGGAAAGCTGCCCTATGGAAAGTGGAGAGAAGTTAGTGGAAGCGAACTGGAGCAGCTTTATAAGGGAGTGGGGCTCAAACATGCTGCTTCCGGTGGAGATTTAAAATGATTAAAGGAAATTGAGGGAATGGGAATGGATCAAACAGCTAAAATGAAGGAATTGATAGGCAGGCTGCAGGAAGCAGCTAAGGCATATTATGCAGAAGACAGGGAAATCATGAGCAATCGTGAATATGATGCTCTGTATGATGAATTAGTAGCTTTGGAGGAAGAAACCGGAATGACTTTAGCCGGAAGCCCTACGGTAACGGTAGGATATGAGGCGGTAGAGGAACTTCCAAAGGAGCGGCATGAAAGCCCTATGCTTTCTTTGGCAAAAACCAAGGAACGAGAGGAATTAAAGGACTGGCTGCAGGGAAAAGATGCAATTTTGTCGTGGAAACTGGACGGTTTAACGATAGTTCTGACTTATTCAGAAGGAAAACTTGTAAAAGCAGTTACAAGAGGAAATGGTGAGGTAGGGGAAGTCATTACAAACAACGCAAGAACCTTTACCAATTTACCACTGCAGATTCCATTTCAGGGTGAACTGGTTTTAAGAGGAGAGGCGGTCATTACCTATTCCGATTTTGAGAAAATAAACGAAGAAATTCCGGAGACAGAAGCAAAGTATAAAAATCCGAGAAACTTATGCAGCGGTTCTGTCAGACAATTGAATAACGAAATCACCGCAAAGAGAAAAGTAAGATTCCTTGCATTTTCTCTTGTTACCTGTAAGCCGGGAAGCACAGAAGAACCCCGGCCGGATTTTGAAAATTCCAGAGAAAAACAGCTGGAATTTTTAAAGAAGCAGGGCTTTGAGGTAGTGGAATCAAAAAAGGTGGATGAACATACTATCCTGGATGCTATTGAGTATTTTGAAAAGAAGATTGAAACTTATGATGTTCCCTCGGATGGGTTAGTGCTTGCTTACTGTGATTTGGAATATGGAAAATCATTGGGAAGAACCTCTAAATTTCCAAGGGATTCCATTGCCTTTAAGTGGGCGGATGAAATCAGAGAAACCACCCTGAAGGAAATAGAATGGAGCCCAAGCCGCACAGGGCTTATCAATCCGGTGGCGATTTTTGAGCCGGTGGAGTTAGAGGGCACTACCGTAAGTCGTGCCAGCGTGCACAATATCAGCATTATGAAAGGACTTGAGCTTGGAATTGGAGACAGGATTACCGTCTATAAGGCAAACATGATTATTCCCCAGATTGCGGAAAATCTTACAAGAAGCGGTGTAAAGCATATACCAGAGGAATGTCCTGCCTGCGGTGTAAAAACACATATTCAGAAGGTAAATGAGGTGGAGGTGCTGACCTGTACCAATGAAGAGTGTCAGGCAAAGAAAATCAAGTCCTTTACTTTATTTGTCAGCAGAGATGCGCTGAATATTGACGGGTTGTCTGAAGCTACCCTGGAAAAGTTCATTGGAAAAGGTTTTATTCACAGCTTTTCGGATATTTTCCATTTAGACCGTTATAAAGATGAAATTACCCGGATGGAAGGCTTTGGGGAGAAGTCATACAATAATCTGGCAGAGAGCATTGAAAAAGCAAGGAATACCACATTGCCAAGGCTTATATACGGGCTTGGCATTGCGGGAATCGGTCTTGCCAATGCAAAGGTTATCTGCCGGTATTATGATTATGATATAGAAGCAATGAAAAAGGCGGATAAAGAAGAATTAAGTGAAATCGACGGTATTGGGGAAGTGTTGGGGGAAGCTTTTTCCTCTTACTTTGCAAAAGAAGAAAACCGGAAGCAGCTGGAGGAGCTGTTAAGGGAGTTGAAAATTGAAAAGCAGCCTGCCAACAGCGGGGAGCAAAAGCTTGCGGGAATGGTATTTGTTATTACAGGTTCTTTAGAGCATTTTGCCAACCGAAACGAAATGAAGGAGTTGATTGAGGAAAGGGGAGGAAAGGTAACGGGAAGCGTTACCGGAAAGACTACTTATTTGATTAACAATGACATCACTTCTAATTCCGGCAAGAATAAAAAAGCAAAAGAGCTTGAAATCCCCATTATATCGGAAGAGGATTTTTTGAAAATGTTGTAAAGATGTGATATAATGAGCGTCAGTGAGTAGAGCATGCCTGCATGTTTGACGAACAGTAAATGGTGATAATAGATGTATGTGTCTGTGATATATATGAAACAGCGCCATTTGGAGAAAGACAAAATGTAACAGATTAACTAAGGAAGTGATTTACATGCCAATAAAGACACAAAGTGACTTGCCGGTAAAAGAAATATTGGAAAATGAAAATATATTTGTAATGGATGAATTTCGTGCCATTCATCAGGATATTCGTCCGCTTCAGATTTGTATTTTGAATCTGATGCCTTTAAAGGAAGAGACGGAACTGCAGCTTCTAAGGGCTTTGTCCAATACGCCCCTGCAGGTGGATGTAAGCTTTATGCATATGTCCTCCCATGTTTCCCAGAATACGTCCTTAAACCATTTGAATAAATTTTATAAAGCCTTTGACGAATTAAAGGATAATTCTTATGATGGACTGATTATTACCGGAGCTCCGGTAGAGCAGCTGGAATTTGAACAGGTGGATTACTGGGAGGAATTATGTAAGATTATGGACTGGAGTCAGGAAAACGTAACCTCAACCCTGCATATCTGCTGGGGAGCCCAGGCAGCCCTGTATTATTATTATGGACTAAAAAAGGAGCTTCTGCCCAAAAAGCTGTTCGGGGTTTTTGAGCATAAAGTAAGCAACCGAAAGGTTCCGCTTGTAAGAGGCTTTGATGATTATTTTATGGCGCCCCACAGCCGGCATACGACTGTCAACGCAAAAGCTATTCATGCCCAGCCTGAACTAAAGGTGTTGGCGGAGTCGGAGGAAGCGGGAGTATTCCTTGCCATAGCAGAAGAGGGGAAGAAGATTTTTGTTATGGGACACCCGGAATACGACAGGGTTACTTTGCAGAATGAATACGAGAGGGATATAAAGAAAGGGCTTGACATTCAGATACCTAAAAATTATTTTCCGGATAACGACCCCTCCAGGCGGCCTAACCTGCAGTGGAGATCCCATAGCAATAACCTGTATTCTAACTGGCTGAACTATTACGTTTATCAAACTACTCCTTATGAACTGTAGGAAAGTGCGTGATGAATTTCATATTTTGAAGCAGGTAAATATGGTAATGATATTTGCAAGAATTTATTTTACATTATTTAATATATTCCACGGTCCAAACATTTTTCTGATAATATGTTGACAATATAAAGAAAATATTATAAAATAGTAGTTGCAGGGAGGCATTCAACGTATTCTTTTGGAGAGGCAGAATGACTACGGTTTCAGTCGCACCAGAGTAACAATATTCTATACCTTTATAGGTATCTTTGTTAAAAAATGATGATATGAAGGTGGTAACTTGTGAACCGGAGATGTATGTTTTTAGGACTTTTAGACTTATGAAAAAAATGTGCAAAGTGCTTTTTAGCTTACATTACAATGTAACTATTAAAAAACAGCATAAAGGAGTGGGAAAATGACAGACAGTGCTAAGCTTGATTTGATTCTGGAAAAAGTAAATTATTTAGATGAAAAAGTAAATAATCTTGAAATTGATCTTCAGGAAGTTAAACAAAAGGTAACAAAAACAGATTTGACGATTGAAAATGAAATACGTGTTAATATTCAGCGGGTGGCAGAGGGGCATTTTGATTTGTCAAGAAAGCTGAATAAGTGCATAATACTTTCAAATGAGATAAAGGATAAGCAGGAAATACAAGGCATTTATATTAATATATACAATAATAAACTCGGAGTATTATAATAAAATTACATATACGAATAAGATGAAATAAGGTGCAAGGTCTATTGAATCATTTAGGCTTTGCATCTTATTTTATTATTTGGAATTGATAAATGTATGAATTTTAAATGGGGAAAAAATGTCACATAGTAACATATCTAATTAAGCAAAAGCATATAATGGACTAAAACAAGTCCCTTCTAATTATTCCTGTTAAATAAAATATTTAAAACAAGATAAAATAAATTTTACAGGCGTGATGAAAAAATGGAGCAAAAGATTAAGCAGGATAGCATATGTATAGGTCAAAATATAAGGCGTATCAGAAAAGAAAAGAAGATTAAGCAAACGGAACTGGTATTGCTTATGCAATTAGAAAATGTCAATATAACAAGAGAAGCATTGGTGAAAATTGAAAGGGGCATACAACAATACAGGCTTCCCAGCTTAGAGCTATAAAAAAGGCATTGAATACAACATATGATGAATTATTAAAGTAACATGGCAGGTCATTATTGGTCTGCCATGTTTGTTGTTGTTATTGTTTATCTGCAAGAATAATTATTTCATTAATTAGGGTAGAGGAAATTTTTTGTGTGGGCATAGGCTTGTTTGTTAAATAAGCATGGAATTGTGTCAAAGTTCTTATACGATATTTTAACCATAATGTGCGAGCTTTTTTCTTTGGCAGGATTTCAAATATAAATAAATCATTCCGGCTTTTAAGTAAAATATTGTGTTTATTTAGTATATAATAGGTATCCATCGTAAGCATATAGTCTTCTTTGCAAATCAAATATAAGTCATAAGCAGAATATTTTTGAAAATCGTTGATAGAAAAGATATGATTTTGAAATAAGCTTTCATAAAGTCTTGAAGAAATCCGATATTGTTTGAAAGTATCTCTTACTGGCTGAAGAGAGTAAATTTCTATATTATATTTTTGACAGACTTCTTCTAGTTCACACATGGTTTTTGAACCAAGATTACGAAAACTCAAAATTCTTTCCTTAGAATATTCTGATAACTGTGACAGGTAAAGAATTTGATTTCTTATAAGTATATTTAAAAGCCTTTTTGAAAGTGAAAGATTATAGCTCTATAACTATTTTATCCAAGGTATGACATTTTGGAAACTGTTTTAATAGAGAAAAGTAATTATAATTTTCCAATTCTGTAACTGTGGTAAAGCCTAATTCTAATAAAGCTTTTTTTATGGATGAAGAAATGTTTAATTCATTTATGATTTGATTCATAGCATACCTCTTTTATGTTTAAAATGGACTGAAACTAGTCCCATTATATCACAATAAGTAAATAAAATAAAGAAAAATGGACTGAAATCGGTTCATAATATAACGGTGAAAATATGGGACAAAAAATAAAGCAGGATAATATTCATGTTGGAGCTAATATCAGACGACTTAGAATAGAGAAAAAAATTGGGCAGACGGAACTGGTATCACTACTGCAGTTAAGAAATGTTGAGATTACGAGAGAAGCTCTTGTGAAAATTGAAAGAGGCATACAACATATTAAGGCTTCCCAGCTAAAAGCCATAAAAGAGACACTAAATGCTTCCTATGAAGAAATTTTTAAAGAATAGTTATCCGATACTTTTTCATAAGTTTTTATTACCAGTCTTTCAAAATATTTCCAAGCACCAAAAGCTGCAACAAAACAGCAATGTTTTTCAAGAAAAATGCCAATAATAAGAAAAGCAAAGCTGGTGAAAACAGCAGAAAGGAAATAAGACTTATGAAAGCATTTAAACATACAATCAGAAACGAAATCGGAATCCACGCAAGACCTGCCGGAAATCTTGTAAAGGAAGCAAAAAAATATAAAAGCGCCATCACCATAAACGGGCATGGAAAAGCGGCAGAGGCTACAAAGCTCATGTCGCTTATGAGTCTTGACGTAAAATGCGGGGACAGGGTGACTGTATTCGTAGAGGGAGAAGATGAGGAACAATGCTTTGAGGAAATAAAGGAATTTTTTGAAGCTAATCTTTAAGAAAACAAAAAAGTTCAGATAAAAGGTTCCGAACCCCAATATCTGAACTTTTTTATATTTATTCTTTCTCCAAATTTTTCTGAGCAGTAGAAAGCATTAATTTAATACGGTTTAACTGATTTACTTCGCTGGCGCCCGGGTCATAGTCAATTGCTACAATATTGGACAAAGGATACTGACGCCTTAATTCTTTGATAACGCCTTTTCCCACTACATGATTGGGCAGGCAGCCAAAGGGCTGCGTACATACGATATTGTTGGTGCCTGTGTGAATCAGCTCCAGCATTTCCCCGGTCAAAAACCAGCCTTCTCCGGTCTGATTGCCGATGGAGACAATGGTTTTGGCATGTTCCACCGTATCATAAATATTAGCAGGCGGAATGAAATGGACACTGTTTTTCATTGCCTTTGCGGCAGGTCTGCGGATATATTCCATGGCACGGATTCCCAATCTGGAAATGCGGGCGGTTTTTTTGGAGGTTCCCAAATGTTCCGCTTTATATATCTGGTTGTAGAAGCAGTAGAACATAAAATCCAGTAAGTCAGGACAAACCGCTTCTGCCCCTTCTGCTTCCAGTAAATCCACCAGATGATTGTTGGCGGCAGGCAGGAATTTCACAAGGATTTCTCCTACGATTCCAACCTTTGGCTTCTTTTTATCTGTAATGGGAAGGGCATCAAACTCCTCCACGATTTCCCGGCACAGCTTTCGGAATGTAAAGAAGGAAAGATGTTTTCTGCTTACAAATTCCTTGCATTTTTCCGCCCATTTCCGGTGCAGCTCATTGGCAGAACCGGGAACTGCTTCATAAGGACGCATACGGTATAAGCACCGCATAAAGATATCCCCAAAGACCGCCGAATAAACAGCACGAAGCAGCAGATTTGCATTGAGCTTAAAGCCCGGATTGGTTTCAATGCCTCCTAAATTTAAGGAAATGACCGGAATGTGAGCCATATCGGCCTTTTCCAGAGCTCTTCTTATAAATCCGATATAATTGGTGGCACGGCAGCCGCCGCCGGTCTGGGACATGACAACAGCAACCTTGTTTAAGTCGTATCTGCCTGATAATAAGGCATCCATAATCTGTCCCACCACGATTAAGGACGGATAGCAGGCATCGTTATTGACATACTTCAGCCCCACATCTACAGCGTGCTTATTATCGTTTGGAAGCACTTCAAAATGATAGCCGCAGGCATTAAAAGCACTGTTTAGTATCTCAAAATGAATGGGCGACATCTGGGGACAGAGAATGGTATAATCCTTTCTCATCTCTTCCGTAAAGGACATCTTATTGATAGCGCTTGAACGAATCACCCGTTCCTCTTTTGTCTGTTCCTTTACCCGGATGGCAGCAAGGAGAGAGCGGATCCGGATTCTGGCAGCCCCTAAATTGTTTACCTCGTCAATCTTTAAGCAGGTGTATATTTTACCGGAGCCGGATAAAATATCATTTACCTGGTCGGTAGTCACCGCATCCAGACCGCAGCCAAAGGAATTTAACTGAATCAGGTCCAGATAATCGGTAGTTTTCACAAAGCTTGCGGCTGCATAAAGCCGGGAGTGGTACATCCACTGGTCTGACACGATTAAGGGGCGTTCCGGTTTTGCCAGATGGGAAACAGAGTCCTCCGTTAATACGGCAATATCATAAGAGTTGATTAACTCTGGTATGCCGTGGTTGATTTCCGGGTCAATGTGATAGGGACGTCCTGCCAGAACAATGCCCCGCCTGCCGGTCTTTTTTAAATAGGCAATGGTTTCTTCTCCCTTTTTCTTTATATCCTCTCTGGCGGCAGTCAGCTCCTCCCAGCCCATTTTAATGGCAGCTAACAGCTCGCCTTTTGGAATATGGGAAAAGGTATCTTTTAAGCCGGTATAAATGGTGTCTGTGCTTTCAAAGGAAAGAAAAGGATTATCGAACCGGATATTTCCCCTGCCTATTTCTTCCACATTGTTTTTGATATTTTCCGAATAAGAAGTAACAATGGGGCAGTTGTAGTGATTGTTAGCGCCCTCTACCTCGTTTCTTTCATAGAAAAGAGCGGGATAGAAAATATAATCAAGTCCCTGTTTAATCAGCCAGCTTACATGGCCATGGGCAAGCTTTGCCGGATAGCATTCTGATTCACTTGGAATGGATTCAATTCCAAGCTCATAAATTTTGTGGGTGGAAGAGGGAGAAAGAACCACCTGATATTTCAGCTGTGTAAAAAACGTAAACCAGAAGGGATAATTTTCATACATATTCAGCACTCTTGGAATGCCCACGCGTCCTCTTTCTGCTTCGTCAATAGGCAGGGCCTCATAGCCGAAAATACGGTTTTGCTTATAATCATAAAGATTAATCACATCTTTTTTCACTTTTTCCTTGCCAAGACCTCTTTCACAGCGGTTGCCGGAAATAAACTGACGGCCTCCGGTAAACTGATTGATGGTCAGGCGGCAGTTGTTGGTGCAGCCTTTACATTTTGCCATGCGGGTAGTGAATTCCAGCTGATTGATTTTTTCAATGGAAAGCATGGTGGTATCCGTAAATTCACCGGCATCTATGCTGTTTTCATAGGCTGTCAGCTTCTCATGATATCTTTCCTTTGCAATGAGTGCAGCGCCAAAGGCGCCCATAATGCCGGCAATATCCGGACGGACTGCTTCACAGCCTGCAATTTTTTCAAAGCTTCTAAGAACGGCATCGTTATAAAAGGTGCCGCCCTGCACCACGATTTTTTTCCCAAGCTCGGAAGCATCGGAAACTTTGATGACTTTAAAGAGAGCATTTTTGATAACAGAATATGCAAGGCCGGCGGAAATATCCGAAACCTCTGCCCCTTCTTTTTGGGCCTGCTTTACCTTGGAATTCATAAATACGGTACAACGGGTTCCAAGGTCAATGGGATGTCTGGCAAATAAAGCGGCAGCAGCAAAGTCCTGAACACTATAATTTAAGGATTTTGCAAAGGTCTCAATAAAGGAGCCGCACCCAGAGGAGCAGGCTTCATTGAGCTGTACGCTGTCAACCGTATGGTTTTTGATTTTGATACATTTCATGTCCTGGCCGCCTATATCCAGAATGCAGTCCACATCCGGCGCGAAAAAGGCAGCGGCATAGTAATGTGCCACTGTTTCTACTTCTCCTTCGTCTAACAGAAAAGCTGCTTTAATAAGCGCTTCGCCGTAGCCGGTGGAGCAGGAGTGGACAATGTGTGCGTCCTTTGGCAAAAAGGAATAAATGTCTTTGATGGCATTGATGGAGGTCTGCAAGGGACTTCCGTTATTGTTGCTGTAAAAGGAGTAGAGCAGTGTTCCATCTTCTGCAACCAGGGCTACCTTGGTAGTGGTGCTTCCGGCATCAATTCCCAGATAGCAGTTACCTTTATAGCTTTCTAACTTTCTTGTTTTGACCTTGTGGCCGTTATGGCGGGACTTAAAAAGTTCATATTCAGTCTTTGTGGCAAACAAAGGCTCCATGCGCTCTACTTCAAATTCCATTTTAATGGGGGCGGATAATTTTTCCACCATTTCCTTCATGGAAAAGAAAACCTCTTCTTTGGCATTTAAGGCAGAGCCCATTGCTGCAAACAGGTGGGAATGCCCGGGAGCGATAATATGCTCGTCATCCAGCTTCAAAGTGCGGATAAAAGCCTCCTTTAGCTGGTCTAAAAAATGCAGGGGTCCTCCCAGAAAAGCAACATGTCCGCGAATAGGCTTTCCGCAGGCAAGGCCGCTGATAGTCTGGTTTACAACCGCCTGAAAAATAGAAGCCGCCAAATCTTCCTTGGTGGCCCCTTCGTTGATTAATGGCTGGATATCGGATTTTGCAAATACGCCGCAGCGGGCTGCAATGGTATATAAGGACTGATAGCCCTTGGCATATTCATTTAGGCCGGAAGCATCCGTCTGCAAAAGGGAGGCCATCTGGTCGATAAAAGAGCCGGTTCCCCCGGCACAAATACCGTTCATGCGCTGTTCCACGTTGCCCCCTTCAAAATAAATTATCTTGGCATCCTCACCGCCAAGCTCAATGGCAACATCCGTTTCCGGTGCATAATCCGTCAATGCTGTGGAAACCGCAATGACTTCCTGTACGAATGGTATGCCCAGATGGTTGGCAAGAGTTAATCCGCCCGAGCCGGTAATCACAGGGTGGAGGATAATGTCCCCCAATGCACCATATGCTTTTTTCAGCAAATCGGACAGAGTTTCTTTAATGTTTGCAAAGTGTCTTTCATAGTCTGAAAAGACCATCTTGTTTTTATTATCTAAAATGGCGATTTTTACGGTAGTTGAACCAATATCAATGCCCAATGTATAATTGTTTTCAGTCATACGCTCGCCCTTTCTGAATGTAAATTTTATTTCTTATTTATATATACGACATTATACCGCAACAAGTCACATTATACGACAGGATTTTTGAATGTGCAATAAACAAATTCTGGGCAAATCTAAAAAAAATATAAAGGAAGCATAAGATTTGTAAAAAATCCCAGTCCTTTATTTACTTTGTACTATTCACATGATATGATTAGAAACAATAACGGCAGAATGGGCTGTTGTAAGAAGAAAACGGGAGAGTGATTACTGTTATGTACTTTTTAAATAAATGGGAAAGAAAATGGGGGAAATACGCAATTCCAAACATTACCATGTATTTGATTATATGTTATGCCTTTGGATATATGCTTCAATGGGTGAAAAGTCCTGTTTTAGGCTTGCTTACACTGGATCCTTATGCAATCCTTCACGGACAGGTATGGAGGCTCGTTACATGGATTATCGTGCCGCCCTCCGGCTTTGACTTTTTTACGCTGATTATGCTTTATTTTTATTATTCCATAGGAAGAAGTCTGGAATATGCATGGGGGACTTTCCGGTATAATGTATATTTGTTTTCGGGTTTGTTGTTTACCGTTATTGGTGCATTTTTAATGTATGCAGGCTGTGAGTTGTTTGCAGGTGAGGCATTGGGTGAGGCGGTAGCAGCCTTGGGAATAGCAGGAGAAAGCAGCGCAAGGGTGTTTTATACTTATGCTTCTTACAGCTTCAGCACTTATTATATTTGCATGTCCATGTTTTTGGCTTATGCCATTACCTTTCCGGATATGCAGGTTCTGCTTATGATGATTATTCCTATCAAGGTTAAGATTCTTGGAGTCATTTATGCTGTAATGATGCTCTATTATGTGATTACAGCAGGACAGATGGGGATTTTTGGAATTCCAACCCAGGTGGCTATTGTTTCCACCCTTTTAAATGCCATTATCTTCTTTGTGGTGACAAGGAGAAGCTTCCGTACTCCCCACCAGATAAAAAGACAGCGGGCCTATAAAAAACAGACGGCAAAAATGATGAGCATTACCAAGCATAAATGCGCCATTTGCGGCAGGACGGAGGTAGACAGCCCGGATTTGGAATTCCGGTTCTGTTCCAAGTGTGAGGGAAATTATGAATACTGTTCAGAGCATTTGTATACCCATAAGCATGTGGTGAAGCAGTCCTGACAGGAGTTCGTGCAGGATTGCAGCAAAATTTCAGCCCACAGCTTTCCCACACAGGAATCGGGACCGGCTGCAGACAGAACATGTTTCTATGCCGCCCCTATAAAAACGTCAGTGCTTAGCGAGGTATTTTCTAGTTTAGCACTGCTGCGTTTTTATCAGAGCAGGAGCGTGGCGGCGTAGAAACATGTTCTGCCTGCAACCGGTCCTGATTCCTGTGTGGGAAAGTTGAGAATGGTGAAAATGTTAAAGCGAATATTAAAGTTACTGGAGAAAAATTTATAGACAGAAAAGATGTTCCTGATATTGTGACAAAATATTATGATAAGAAATTATGTATCAAAGAAAAATAAACATCTACAAAAGTTAGTTATTTATGAGAAAAATAGTATTGTCCAATTTGGTAAAAATCTTAAACATACAGATGTAATAAATATGCAAAATGATTTGCAAAGAACACAGAGAAAAGAAGGTCTTAGAACAGAGAGAAGCAAAAGGTAGAAAAGAAAGCATTAGAAAGGAGAAAAATGACAAAAGTTTATATTTTTAGTAATATTAGTGCGAAAAAATTTCTTGAAAGATATATGGAAGTTTTAGGAGAAGAGAAAGAATATGTTGAAACAGATAATGAATTCGAGTACGAGGATGTTATCTTTTATAATTTGAATGGTGGATGTAGCGTTATGGAAGGTCAAGATGATGAATACTCAAAGGAAATAATTTGTGAATTAACCCAAAATGATAAGATGGTATATACATATTTGAATGAGGATTTTCTTGAGGGTACAATATTAGTTTGCGAAAAGGGAAAAATTATTAGAGAGTTTACAGAATGTTATTCGATTCCTAGGCTCAATAGTAACATAGGAGAATTATTAGATTATGAAAAAGAAAGAGAGAAAATAACTTCATGGATTGATGTAGGACAATATATAGAATATTTGTTTGCAAAACATGGTTAAGGTTAAAGGCATTAATTTTGTTATATATAGAATTATTATTAAAAGATAAAAAATATTTAATATGGAAAGAGAGTATTTTTGTTAGTAGAGTATAAAAAATATATAAATTAGGTAAATAAGCGGAAAAGAATAAATTGCTGCTTTGATTAGAAAATAATATGAAAGAAAAGATAATAATGATTTATCGTGGATGTTTATAACAGTCTGCAAAGATTACAAGAAGTAAGCTATCCAACAGGCAAGGTGGAACAATACTAGTATGACAAGTCAGGGAACAGGGAATGAAAGAAATATGGAACAGCCGGGAACTTCAAGGCAGGTAGCTGCCTGAAAAATACTATACCTACGATAAACGAACTGACAAAGCGGTTCTTAAAAACGGAAAGTGCCAAGACTCAGAATGGTGGAACTGTAAGCAACAACATTAGTATGGCACAGACCCAACAGTGTTAGACTAGTTCTGCTTTTACCACCAGAGTGAGCATGAAGACACAGAAAATATCACAGGAAGCAATGGAAAAGTAACCAATGCCTATACCTATGATGCTTTTGAAAACATAACTAACGCAGAAGAAGTGGTAAAGAACTGATATACCTATAATGGAGAACAGTATGAATGGTTAATTTAGCAATATTACCTGAGGGCTGAACTGTTACGAATTACAATATTTCTCCGTGAAAAATAATTGCTTTGATATGCAGATTGCTGTCCAGTATTAAAAGATTAGCAATTTTACCGGGAGCAATGCTTCCGTAATCTTTATCAATACCGATGGCTCTGGCGGGATTGATTGTGACGGCTTTAAGCGCACTTTCAACGGGAATGCCGATGGAAACCGCATAACGGAAGCAGTCTGCCAGATTGGTGACGGAGCCGGCAATGGTACCGTCGTGCAGGGTGGCAAGCTTTCCTTTTACGGTTACGGACTGACCGCCCAGTGTATATTTGCCGTCAGGGCAGCCTGCAGCCATCATGCTGTCACTGACCAGTACCACACGGTTATCAGTGAATAACTGAAAAACGGCGCGTATCATGCTTTCAGATACGTGAATCCCATCACAGATAAGCTCCACATGATTGTTTGGCATGTCAAAAGCTGCGCCGATAACGCCGGTATCCCGATGGGAAAAGGCAGGCATGGCATTAAAGAGATGGGTCACATGTGTGGCTCCTTTTTGAAAGGCTTTCCGTGCGGTTTCATAATCTGCAGTTGTGTGACCGATGGAAACTGTGATACTGTCCTTTATTTCTTCTATGAAATCAAGGGCATTTTCTGTTTCAGGGGCAATAGTGATAAGCTTTAGCAAATCGGGGGCTAGAGCCTTTAAACGGTGATACATGGCAGTGTCTGGAGGAATGATAAATTCGGGATTTTGTGCTCCTTTTTTTGTCATGGAAAGAAAGGGACCTTCCAGATGGATGCCTGTCAGGTCGGCTCCCTGTATATTGCAAATATCTCCGTGGGAGTTTACCGCTTCCGTGAAGGGATGAATACGGTAAGCCTTGGCGCATTCAATCATGCGGGCAAGATGTTCTTCCGGGTAGGTCATGGCAGCGGGACATATTTGCGTAATGCCGGCTTGCAGCTCATAGCCGCCCATTATTTGCAATCCGGTTAAATTGCAATCACTGAAATCATACCCAAAGCAGCCGTGGAAATGAATATCCGTAAAACCCGGCACAACATAACAGCCGCCGGCATCGTAAGAAGCTTCCTGTCCGTCTTGTTTTTTCCCGCATAGGGCTATATTTGGTTCAATTGCCCTGATTCGGCCATCTGCAACATGAATTGTCCCTTTCTGAAAAGAAGTTCCATTTGTAAAAATAAATCCGTTTCTGATTTGCATATAAATAACCCCCTGTTAACAGGTATATAATTTTCTGTTGTATGTGAATCATAACATAAAATATCCGGGCGGTCTATTTTAGGAAGCAGGCGCTTACGCTTACACAGGGTCAGTGTAAAGCAATGGTTTGGCTCGTCCTGCTGTCTTTGAAGAAAGCAGGGGACCGGAGGGTTAAAGTGCGCGAATAGTCAGGCAGCAGGAACAGTTGCCATTTTTCGGTTTTCTGAGTATACTATACCTTGTTGGAAGTCAAAGACCCAGCCGCAATCAGTGGGGCATCAAACTTGAAACGCCCAAGGGACGGGGTATTTGACCCTTGCGGCAGTCGCCAAATGCTTGCACGCAATCACTTGGCTCGTTGCTTACGGAAATAAATCATGTCTGAGCCGATAGGGGAATGACGTAATGTTATACGATAAAGATATCAGAGAGCCGCTTTTTGATTTTCTGGAGGAGCGTTTTGAAAAAATCCGAATCATAGAGGAAAAACAGATGGGAAGGTCAAGGGCAGACGTAGTGGCGGTGCTCCCTGACGGGATTTGTGGAATAGAAATTAAAAGCGATGCGGATACTTATGCAAGACTTGACAGACAGGTTCAGGATTATGACAGATATTTTGATAAAAATTATATTGTAGCGGGAACAAGCCATGCTTTTCATGTGAAAGAGCATGTGCCGGAATACTGGGGGATTATAACGGTGGAGCAGGCAGAGGGCAGGACGGATTTCTATGTGATGAGGGAAGCTGCAGCTAACCCAAAGGTAGACTGGAAGCGTAAGCTGAGCCTTTTGTGGAGACCTGAGCTCGTGCACATTCAGGAAGTCAACGGACTGCCCCGCTATAGGGAAAAAAGCAAGAACTTTGTAATTGACAAGCTGCTTCTTAAGGTTTCAAAGGAGAAGCTTTCCTGGCAAATCAGTGAAGAACTGTTTGAGCGGGATTATACCACAATTGCGGAAGAAATCGGACAATATCGGAAAGGGAAAAGGGAACATGGAACAAAACAGTGAAGAATTATTCCGAAAACAATTGCTTGCTCTTGTAAAAACGGCAAAAAAGCAGGGCATGTGCGTCACAAAGGAACAGGTAGGGGAAGCATTTCCAGACATGGAGATGGATGAGGGAAAGCTTGCCCTTATTTATGACTATTTGAAAAACAGCAGAATTACAGTAGGTGAAGAGGCGGATTTGGATAATCTCCTTACAAAAGAGGATAAGGATTATTTAAAACAGTATTTGACTGAAATAGAAGGACTTCCGGTTTATACGGAAGCAGAAGCAGAGGAAATATGCCGAAGGGCATATTTGGGTGAAAAGGAGGCAAAGGAAAAGCTGTTTACCTATATGCTTCCAAAGGTAGTGGAAATCAGCAAGCTGTATGCAGGACAGGGCATGTTTTTAGAAGACCTTATCGGAGAAGGAAATGTGGCTCTTACTATGGGAATGGAAATGCTTGCCATAGAGGAAGGACCAAAGGCCGTGGAGGGAGTTTTAGTAAAAGGCGTTATGGAAGCCATGGAGGAAGCCATTCTAGGCGAGGCCGGCGTAATGGAAAAGGATGAACAGGTAATAAAGCGAATCAATTCCATAGCCGCAGCGGCAAAGGAACTGGCGGAAGAGCTTTGCCGTGAAATAACGATAAAGGAGCTGGCGGAAGAAACGGACTTTACGGAAGAAGAAATTGTGGAAGCCATGGAGCTTACCGGAAATAAAATAGACTTTATTCAAAAGGCAGAGGATGAAAATGGAATTTAGAGAGCAGGATTTTAAATATGTGATGCAGAATTTTTCCAATGTATATATTGGGGCAAGGTGCACCTATGAAGAAGCGGCAGAGCATATGGACATGCCGGGCCGGCTGAAAACAGCAATTTACCGGATGGTCTACGGAGGAGAAATCACAAGGGAAGAGACCATTGCCAGCCATTTATTAAGGCTTGGGAAAAGGGATATGGGATATTTGTTTTATTCCCAGCTGAAGCTGCAGATTAAGGTGCTGTTTATTGAGAAGGTCACGGATAAAAAAGGAGTGGAAAAGGAAGCGGTCTGTGAAAAAATCTATTCCATAGAGCAGCTTGTGGAAGATGAACAGTTAAAGCTACAGGCGCAGAATGAGAAGGTGGTTGTTCAGGAGATATTTTTTAAGAAGCTTTATTTGGCGGGGCTTAGTGTGTGAAAGGAAAATGGGATAGGATTTTGGGCTGATTGGAGCTGTCATGATATGTGGCGGCTTCTTTTTTGTGACAGGGAATTTTAGATTTATTTGAATGTTCGAATGTATGGAGTAGGTGGAAGAGGGGGGGTGAGGGAATGTATTTGCCTGTTTACATTTAATACATTATTAGATCATCTTTTCATAATAAATTAAGTGTTTTAGAAAAAATAAAATTATTTTACAATGAAAATGAAAAAATGATTGACAAAATTAATAATAGGAGATACTATAAAATTAAAATAAGTTATTTTGGGAGGTAGAATACATGGGTAAAAAGAAATTGCGGTTTATGATTATGTTGTGTGTAGCAGGCATTATTTTGCCGGTATTGAGTGTTTGTGCCCAAAGTTTTGAATATGAGCCCGGCATTGTAATGAATTATGATTTGAAGCATAATAACAGCCAATTTGCAGCGAGGACGTATAATAGTTGTGCAGCCACGCCTAAGGTATCGGTATTTGCCTATGACAGTAATGGAACAGCTTTACGTTCTGATTTGCAGCTTGGAAAATGGAATGTTGCTGCAGGAGTATTTTTGGCAGCAGTCAGCGTATCGGATTCCAAAGCAAAAAGTGCCAAGAGTGCGCATGTTTTGCTAAGAACAAATGATAGCCAGTCTTTTGGGCAAACAATAAAATTAAAATTGAATTAATAAAACGAATTAATAAGACAAACAAAAAATGCCTTGTCTACTTTTTGAATATATAGCGGAGAAAGAAATGAAAAAATATTGGCGTTATTTAGTAACTGCTTTCGGTGTATGCATTTTATTCTGTGTATTGAATACAAGAACAGGCTGGATAAGCTATGAGTATTCCAGTGGATATTTTAGCAATGATACATATTTACATGGCGGAATCGGTTCTTTTCAATTGGATAAGAGGATAATCTATCGGGTTCGATATGAAGTAAATTTAAAATCAGGAAAAGTAACTGGTGAACTTTATGACAGCACTTACGATATAGAGGCATTTGGGAAAGCAGAGGAGCAACAAATTGTAGCAAGAACGGAAATGGAGAAATCAGGAACGTATTATATGGATTTACCAATTACAGACAGCGGGAATTACTATCTGGCTGAATATGCCGTGGAGGGAAGCCGGGCAAGTGTGGATACCTATGTTGAAGTCAGGCAGTACAGATGGCAGATTTTATTGAAATGGATTCAAAGGCGGATTCGGCGGCGGATTTTGAATTATGAGGAAGCGCAGACGCCATTCTGATTATATGGAATAGACTGTTTGTAATTGAGTTTATCTAAGTTTACAGGGGAATAACATTGAAAGCCATATTACGACAATATAAACGAATCTTCCGATACCCCTTAGCTGCATGGAGCGTATTTATCAGCTTTGTTATCGGTTATCTAAGCATTTTTTACGGCACAAAGCTTTTAGTCACCATGAAAAATGAACGGGAGCACAAGAAACAGTATTCTTTTGTAAATGAGCAGGGAATTTTTTTGCAGTCTGCCAATCCGGAAAGCAGGCTTGAAGTGTTATGCGAGGAAAAGGAATATCATATTGCCATTCAGAATTTTTACGTCTTCTATGATGAAGCAGGAAGTTATCCTGCCAATATTGTCATGAATACTAACGGCGAAGAAAAGTATCCGGTTATAAAAGGGCGGTACCCGGATGGGGAAGTCTTGCAGAGCGGGGAAAAAGCAGTGCTGCTGGGAAGAGGCTTAAAGGGCTGTGTATATGAGAAGGAGGAAAAAGAATACATAGAGATTTTTTCGGAAGAGTACCGGGTATTAGGATATATCAGTGATGTGGATACGGTGATTTATGATTATCAGGCAGTGTTGTTTTATAACAATTTAGGAGAAAATTTAAAAGAAGAGTTAAAATCTTATTTTATAAATGGCATAGAAATCCTGGCTGCAAGCGACACGGTTTCCGTTGATGAAATGGAACTGTTTGAAAAACTGGAAAAAGCAGGCTTTTTATGCAGCAGCACTTCCATAGAAAGCATGACGGCAACCGGAATAGGCATAAATAGTTTTCGAATGGATTATCTGGTGCTGGTTTATTTGTTTGGCATGCTGAATTGTATAGCGGCAGAGAAATTCAGTCTGGCAGAGAGGATGGGAGAAATCGTCATACGGAAAATTCATGGATTTAGCGGGAGACGGCTGGTGTTTTTGCTATATAGAGAGCTGGCGGAAATTTTAATTCCGGCTTCTTTGGCAGCCGCTTTTCTCAGTATGGGGATTAACCCGTTTTTAAAAGAAATTCTGGTAGTTTCCCTGCTGGATGTATGGGAGTACTGGCTGTTCACATTGCTGTTCCTTTTATTGTCTGCCATTATTATCATTCTGTATGCTGTATATCCTTTGAAAAAGCAGGGCATGGCGGATTTACTCAGGAAGGAAGGCAGTATTACATGAGACTAAGCGGAATCCTCAGACTGGCAGCAGACCGTATTTATATGAACAGAAAAAAGTTCCTTCAGACCGTTTTTATGTTGTTTTTATCTTTTTTCATGTTAATTGGGGTATTACTTGGCTTTTATCAATATAACTATACGTTGATTTGCGCTAATGAAGTAATTCAGTGCGATAAAAACAGGTTGTTTAAGGTGGAATTTAAATATTTTGAAAGCATGGATGAGAGCAATGCCAGCCGCTTTTTTCAATTTATGAATGCTTTAAATCAAATGGCGGGTATTCGCGCCGGCAAATATGAGGCGGCGGCTATGAACTATCAGCTTATCACTACTCAGGCGGAAGAAGAATCCATTGTCTCTCAGTTAGAATATGAGCAGCAGGCGGAAAGAGGAGAGACAACCATATCAATGGCTGAATTTTATAAGAACAGCAACGAGGCGGACGTGCTTTTTTTAGATGATGCATTTGTGGATATTTGCGGGCTTTCAGACACGGAAAAGAAGAGAATCAGTCTGAAGGAGGATAAGGAATATACGGATATGGCGGTGGGCTATGAGCGGCAGAAAGAACTTCCGGTAGGAACCGGATTGTATGATATGTTTACCGGAAGGAAATACAGAGTCACTCAGGTTTTAAAAAAGGAAAGCGCTTTTCTTCCGGGAAGCCTGTTTTCTTCCAGGGAACCGAAGCTTTCTTTGGATAATTCGTTAGTAACCCTCCCAAATGACCGATGGATGAAAGACGGTTACAGTTCCGCTTATCAGGTATATCAAAATAATATTTACTATATTGCAGATGAAAAGGAAGAATGCAAGTATCTGGCGGAACAGGTAGAAAAAACAGCTAAGGATTTAGGACAGTGGGTAGAGGTGAAAAGCTTTCCCGGGTTAGTGGAAGAATATAGAAAAATACAGCAAAGTGAACAGGTGCCAATGCTTGTTTTTGGGCTGGTTTTGTTGTTTCTGTCCGTTATGAATATTTTTTTAAGCACGTTGATTTCCTTATTGTCACAAAAAAAGGAGCTTGGAATCATGCTTGCATGCGGCATAACCAAAAAGGAAATTTACCGGATTCTTTTTGTGGAAAATCTGTTGCGGTTTTTAACGGCATTTTGCCCTGCATATGCGCTGATGTGCTTTTATCACAGCAGAGGGATTAATAATAATATGTCTGTGGTAATAAGAATATTGCCGTTATTGGCTGCTATATTGGTGATTTTGCTGCTGATTGCTGCCATACTGCCGGTTTTATTTTACCGTAAAAAATATCCCGCAGCATTCAGATAGGAGGAGTTCGTTTATGATACGCTTAAAGAACGCCGGTAAAATTTATCGGGGAGAGACTTTTGAAACAAAGGCTTTGGATTATGTGAATCTGGAAATAAAAACGAATGAGTTTCTGGCAGTCATGGGCAGCTCCGGTTCTGGCAAGACCACTCTGCTAAACATACTGGGAGGAATGGATTTCCTGACAGAAGGAGAGTATGAGTATGATGGGGTGAAAATTAATGAATTATCGGAAAACCGGCTGGAAAAGTTCCGGAAGGAAAAAGTAGCTTTTATCTTCCAGCAGTTTGCGCTTATGGACCGTTATACTGTGTTTGAAAATATTGAAATGCCTCTTCTTGCGCTGGGAATAAAAAAGAAGGAGAGGAAATGCATTGTGGAAGAGCATATGGAAAAGCTTGGCATTGCAGCCTTAAGGGACAAATATCCGCCGTATATTTCCGGCGGGCAGCAGCAGAGGACTGCTATAGCAAGGGCTCTGGCAAAGGGGAGTGAACTGATTCTGGCGGATGAACCTACCGGGGCGCTGGATAAGAAATGCGGGGAGGAGCTGATGGAGTTGTTTTTGGATATGCATGGGATGAAAAAGACGATTGTTATGGTGACGCATGATGAGAAAATTGCGGGGTATGCGGAGAGGGTTGTGAGGGTTTGTGATGGGAAGGTTTGTAGCTGATAGAGGGGGATGGCTGGAGGGACGCAACAAAGGGATGAGAGCGGATGGGCGGCGGTGTTTTGGAGGGGGATTTTCCTAAACAGTCTGGGGAAGGCTGTAGATGGAGTCCGGGGCGGAATATAGCGGCGTCCATGCCGCAATATTCCTAAAATTGCCATCCGTGGCAATTTTACCCTGGGGTGTTTAACAGACTGTTAAGGAAAATCCCCCTCCAAAACAATGCCGCCCATCCGCTCTCATCCCTCTGTTGCTGTTCTTTCTCAGGCGTTATGTTTTGGGAAGTTTGATGGAAGATATTTCTTATATTAAATAAAGAAAAATATAGAGATATCAAAACTCAATGGAGAATTGTTTGCGAGGCATTTTATTTATTTTATGGAATTTCGGCTTTTTGAAAAATATGCTTTAGAAAAGAAAAATCTACTGAAAATGATCTTTCTCAATTTTATAATCCAGCCCTCTTTATAGCTTTTAAAAACAACTTTCCCCAAATCAACACATCAAAATAACTACGGCATTTCGATATCCAGTGGGAGCAGGCAGGGCAGATAGAAGTCTTCAGGGCCTTGGCAAAGGCGCTGGTCCTTATGCACCGTACTTTGGTGCATTAGTACCACTGCGTCTTTGCAGAGCGGGAGCGTGCCCGGAAGACTTCTATCTGCCCTGCCTGCTCCCACGTCCCCCATATCCCCTCCCCCTCCTTTTCGCTTTCAAAAACCATAAAAAAGTGCTATACTAAACAGAATATCAGCAAATCTTATACACAGAAGAAGGCAACGATGAGAAATGAAGATTTATACGCACCAATCAGAGAAAAATACCAAAAATTGCAACGGGCAATGGAAGGTAATTGAGGCAAAAACCTTCAAGGGAGCAATTAGAGCATATCATGGAGAAAGGCGGCTGGAGGAATACCGACAATGAAATTAAAGAACATCTTGATTGCTGTGAAAGATATTGAAAAATCCAAACAATTTTATCACGACCTGTTCGGTCTTAATATGGTACTTGACAATGATGGCAATATGATTTTAACGGAAGGTCTTGTACTTCAGGATGAAAAAATCTGGAGAAAGTTTTTGGAAAAAGATATTATTCCGAAAAGCAATTCCTGTGAATTGTATTTTGAAGAACAGAATATAGAAGCATTTATTGAAAAATTGGAGAAAATGTATCCCGGAGTTCAATACGTCAATCGGCTTATGACGCATAGCTGGGGACAAAAAGTAATCCGTTTTTACGATTTGGACGGTAATCTGATTGAGGTGGGAACACCTATGTAATGCGGCAGCTCCAAATCCCCTGTCCTACGGAAATCAATTTTCAGACGGCAGCTTTCAAGGCAGGCTCCGGGACGGACTCCCTGCAAAGAATGATTTCTGAAGGAGCCCTTATAAAATCGCCAGTTCTTAGCGAGGTTCTTTCGAGCTTAGAACTGCTGCGTTTTTATCAGAGCGAGAGCGTGGCGACGCAGAAACATTCTTTGCAGGGAGTCCGTTCCCCTTTTTCTCTTTCTAAAATTAGAAAAAAGTGGTATACTAAACAACATATCGCAGAAACAAAACGGAAAGGAAACAAAACCATCAATGAAAATAGACCAGCTAAGCGCTTACGAAACAATCGAAGCAAGAGAAATCAAAGATTTAAATTCCTACGGAAGAATAATGAAGCATAAAAAGACCGGAGCCAAAGTCGTCCTTCTGGAAAACGACGATGAAAACAAAGTATTCTACATCGGCTTCCGCACTCCTCCGGCGGACAGTACCGGAGTAGCCCATATTTTGGAGCACTCTGTGCTGTGCGGTTCCAAAAGCTTTCCCTCCAAGGATCCCTTTGTGGAGTTAGCAAAAGGTTCCTTAAATACCTTTTTAAATGCCATGACCTATCCGGATAAAACCGTATATCCGGTAGCCAGCTGCAATGATAAGGACTTTCAGAATCTGATGCATGTATATCTGGATGCGGTATTTTATCCAAATATCTATTCCGAACCGAAGATTTTCATGCAGGAGGGCTGGCACTATCATTTGGAAGAGGAGACAGACAGCTTAAAATACAACGGGGTAGTATACAATGAAATGAAGGGAGCCTTTTCCTCACCGGATGACGTGCTGGACAGAGAGATTTTCAATTCCCTGTTTCCGGATACTGCATACGGAAATGAATCGGGAGGGGACCCAAAGCATATTCCGGATTTGACCTATGAGCAGTTTTTAGATTTCCACAGAAAATATTATCATCCATCCAACAGCTATATTTACCTCTACGGCAAAATGGATATGGCAGAAAAGCTGGCGTGGATAGATGAACACTATTTAAGCCACTTTGATTATCTGGAAATCGATTCTACCATTGGCACTCAGGAAGCCTTTGAAAAGCCCATGGATTTTACGGAGCAGTATTCGGTTACAGAAAATGAATCACTGGAAAATGCAACTTACTTATCCTACAACACTGTAGTGGGAACAAGCCTTGACAGAGAGCTTTATGTGGCATTTTCCATATTGGATTATGTGCTTTGCTCGGCTCCCGGAGCTCCTGTGAAACAGGCACTGATTGATAAAAATATCGGACAGGATGTATACAGCCTTTTTGAAAACGGCATCTACCAGCCATATTTTTCCATTGTGGCAAAAAATGCCAACGAAAAGGATAAAGAGGAATTTATAAAGACAATAGAAGAAGTTCTTAAAGAGCAGGTAAAAAACGGAATTGACAAACGGGCATTGAAGGCAGGCCTGAATTTTTATGAATTTAAGTATAAGGAAGCGGATTTCGGCTCTTATCCAAAGGGACTTATGTATGGACTGCAGGCACTGGACAGCTGGCTCTATGATGAGAAAGCTCCTTTTTATCACATTGAAGCCAATGCAACCTTCCGGACTTTAAAGGAAAAAATCGACACAGATTATTTTGAAGGGCTGGTAGAGAAATATCTGCTTCAAAACACCCATAAGGTGACCATTACCGTAGTGCCTGTGGCAGGACTTACCAAGGAAATGGATCAGGTGTTGCAAAAAAAGCTGGATGAATACAAACACTCCCTGACAGATGAGCAGGCGGAGAAACTTGTATCTGAAACAAATGCGCTGATTTCCTATCAGGAGACAGAATCGCCGGAGGAAGATTTGAAAAAAATCCCCCTTCTGAAGAGAGAGGATATGAAAAAAGAGGCGGAGCCTTTTATCAACAAAGTAGAAGAGACAGAGGATGTAAAAGTATTGTCCCATGACATTTTTACAAACGGCGTATCCTATCTGCGGTTTGTTTTTGATGCAAAATATGTGTCCAATGAACTTCTTCCCTATATGGGATTATTGAAAAATATATTGGGATTTATGAATACGGAGCATTATGGGTACGGGGAGCTGTTCAATGAGGTGAATATTGCCACCGGAGGAATCGTGCCGGTTGTAAATACTTATGTAAACAGCAAAAATCTGGATGAATTCAAGCTGACTTTTGAAATTAAGGCAAAGACCTTATACGAAAATACGGATAAGACTTATGAGTTAGTAGAAGAAATCCTCTTTACCACAAAGCTTTTGGATGAAAAGCGTCTGCTGGAGCTGATTCGGGAATTGAAGGCAAAAATGCAGGCTGTTATGATTAGCTCCGGGCATTCACTTGCTTCGGTCCGTTCCATGTCCTATTTCTCCAAAACGGCGGCTGCCTCTGAGCAGATAACGGGAATCCCTTTTTATCGTCTGCTGGAAAGACTGGATGAGGACTTTGAGCAGGAAAAAGAAAAGCTGATTGCCAATCTGGAAAAAGTAAGAAAGCTGCTTTTCAGACCGGAAAATCTTATGCTGGATTATACGGGAACGAAAGAAGGGCTTTTGGAAGCAAAAAAATATGTGACAGGCTTTAAAAACAAGCTGTATCAGGAGGAAATAGAAAAGACAGGCTTTTCCATGGCACCTGTAAAGAAAAATGAAGGCTTTAAGACTTCGGCAGGCATACAATATGTGGCGCTGGCAGGAAGCTATTTGAAAAAAGGGCTCTCTTATACCGGAGCCTTAAAGGTGTTAAAGGTTATTATGGGATATGAATACCTTTGGAACAATGTAAGGGTAAAAGGCGGCGCATACGGCTGTATGAGCAGCTTTGGAAAAAGCGGGGACTGCTGTTTTGTATCCTACAGGGACCCTAATCTGGAAAAGACCCTGCAGGTTTATAAACAGGCTGCAGAGTTTATAAAGAATTTTCAGGCAGATGAAAGAACTGTTACCAAATTCATTATCGGTGCATTAAGCGAGCTGGATGCGCCAAAGACTCCGGCAGCAAAGGGAAACAGGAGCATGGCTGCTTATATGTGTCAGGTTACTCTGGAAGAGGAGCAAAAGGAAAGAGATGAGCTTTTAGCAGTGGATGAACAGGTAATCCGCAGCCTTGCCCGATATATAGATGCATTTGTGGATTATGACTGTATCTGCGTAGTGGGAAATGAAGAAGCTATCAATCAAAATGCGGAATTATTTATGGAAGTGGAAAATTTATTTCACTAAATGATCATAAATGCAGGCGTTTCTATCCGTATATAAATATAGGAGCATATAACATGAGCAGGCGATTGCAAAACACCCTGCCTGCGGTGGTTTATCCGGCAGGACAGACAAATAGGCGCAGGGGTATGTTTTTGCAATTGTCTGAAAACGTTAAATATGGGAGGAAAGCTATATGAAAAAGAAAAAATCAATGATACTTGGAAGCGGCCTGCTCATTGCCTGCTGCTTACTGACGGCTTGCGGAAGTGGAAGTAAGGGATATTCAACAGAATCAGCAACGGAGACTGGCAGCGCGCCTTATGAAAACAGCTATGCAACAGATGACATATATGAAGAAGACGTAATGGCAGATGCTGCAACGGAAGATGCCGGCGAAGGAAGCGGAAGCAAAGGCATGGCAGAGGAATCAGGGAAACAGGTTGCCGATAACAGAAAGCTGATTAAAAATGTGGATATGACCGTGGAAACGGAAGAGTTTGAGGCATTGACCAAAAAGCTGACGGAAAAGGTGGAAGCTCTTGGGGGTTATATGGAAAAAGCTTATGTCAGCGGAAAAAGCATTCAGGCAAGCTATGACAGTACCAGAAGCGCCAGCTTTACGGCAAGGATTCCGGCAGACAGGCTGGATGAATTCGTTACAGAGGTTTCCAGCATATCCAATGTGCTGGATAAAAATGAAAGCGTGGATGATGTTACTTTAGACTATGTGGATTTGGAAAGCAAAAAGAAGACTTTAAAGATTGAGCAGGAGCGTCTGACCACCCTTTTGGAGCAGGCGGATTCCATAGAAACAATCGTAGCGCTGGAAAGCAGGCTCACAGAAATCCGTTACCAGTTAGAGAATATGGAATCACAGCTGCGTACATATGACAATCTTGTGGATTATGCTACTGTTTATCTGGATGTACAGGAAGTGGAGCGGGTAACGCCTGTAGCTCCCCAGTCCGCTATGGAGAAAATGAAAGACGGGTTTGTAAACAGCGTTTATCAGATTGGCAGAGGCATAAAGAATTTTGTAATCGGTTTAGTTATTGTACTGCCGTATTTTTTACTATGGGGCCTTATTATTTTCATATTCATTCTGATTGTAAAGGGAATCATTAAAAGAAACCAGAAAAAGGCGGAAAAAAGGCAGCAGGCCCTGCAGGCTTCAAGAGGAAATGCCATGAGCGGCACATTGCCAAAGGAAAGTCAGGACTTTGGCAATGATGGAAAATAAAGACAACGACAGAAATAGCATACACATACAGGAAAATAAGAATTTCATAACAGACAGGGATAAATAGAATGATGGAAAAACAGCTAAGAACAGGCTTTGCCACATTGATTGGCAGGCCTAATGTGGGAAAATCCACTTTGATGAATCAGTTAATCGGCCAGAAGATTGCCATTACCTCCAATAAGCCCCAGACAACCAGAAACCGGATACAGACGGTATATACCTGTGAGGAAGGGCAGATTGTTTTTTTAGACACTCCCGGCATCCATAAGGCAAAAAACAAGCTGGGAGACTATATGGTAAATGTAGCCTCTAAAACCTTAAAGGAAGTGGACGTGATTTTATGGCTGGTGGAACCGGGCAATTTTATCGGGGCGGGAGATAAGCACATTATCGGACAGCTTCAAAAGGTAAATGTCCCGGTTATCCTGGTAATCAATAAAATCGATACGGTAAAGAGAGAAGAGGTATTTTCTTTTATTGACACATACCGGAAGGAATTTGACTTTGCGGAAATCGTTCCGGTTTCCGCAAAAAAAGGAGAAAATACGGATGAGTTGATTTCCTGTATTTTTAAATATCTTCCATATGGTCCCATGTTTTATGATGAGGACACCATAACGGACCAGCCCCAGAGGCAGATTGTAGCAGAACTGATTCGGGAAAAGGCACTTCATGCGCTGGATGAGGAAATCCCTCATGGCATCGCAGTATCTATTGATTCCATGAAATTCAAGAAAAAAATCGTGGAAATTCAGGCGACCATCATCTGTGAAAAAGAATCCCATAAGGGAATTATTATTGGAAAAGGCGGCGCCATGCTTAAAAAAATCGGTTCCAATGCCAGATATGAAATCGAAGAACTGTTGGAAAGTCAGGTAAATCTGCAGCTTTGGGTAAAAGTAAAAAAGGACTGGCGGGACAGTGATTTTCTTTTAAAAAATTTCGGTTATAACAAAAATGAAGAAGAATTTTAAGAGCTGGAAAACTTAAAAAACAGTTGGTAATTTTGTTTCTTCCAAAATCTTACTGCCGAAAAATCCCAGCATAGAATCTTTGAAAAAGCAAATCCTAGAATTGTGGAAATGCAGAAAAAGAAAAAAGATTCGTAACAGTTCAGACAGCTGCTTTCCCCGGGTTGTCGTGACAGGCTTTTTGTAGAGAATGTTTCTACGTCGCCACGCTCCCGCTCTGATAAAAACGCAGCAGTGCTAAGCTCGAAAGAACCTCGCTAAGCGCTGGCGATTTTATAAGGGCTCCTTTAGAAATCATTCTCTACGAAAAGCCTGTCACGGCAACCCGGGGAAAGCAGCTGTCTGAACTGTCACAAAGATTCCTGGGAGGCGGAAGATGAAAGAGACAGAGGAAAAAAGAGACTTTTTTAAAACCGGCAGAGTAGAGGATTATCTTACCTATAAAAACAGCACAAGGGACAGTGAAAAGCTGAAAACAGAGGCTATGGTAAGAGAAGAGGAACGGCACAGTATCGAAAGGTACTGGTAGGCATTGGAAAGTACAGATAAGAAATCAAAATATCCAGAAGATGCAGAAGAAAGAAAAGATTATCCGGATTTGCCGGAAGGAGCAGAAAAGGCAATGCAGGAATTTGTTTTAGTAACCGGACTGGTGATAAAATCCATGCCGGTGGGAGATTATGACAGAAGGATTACAATACTTACAAAGGAACGAGGAAAGATTGGGGCATTTGCAAAAGGAACAAGACGGCCCGGAAGCCGTCTTGCAGGTGCCACCAATCCTTTTTCATTTGGCAGGTTCAAGCTTTATGAAGGGAAAACCTCTTACAATTTAATGGAAGCGGATATTTCCAATTATTTTAAAGATTTGAGGGAAGATTTGGACGGGGCATTTTTTGGCATGTATTTTTTAGAGGTGGCTGATTATTATACAAGGGAAAATAATGATGAAAGGCAGATGCTGAAATTGTTATACCAGTCGCTGAAGGCGCTTTCTGTTCCTTCCTTAAAGCCGGAGCTTGTCCAATACATATTTGAAATGAAAGTATTGGTGGTCAACGGAGAGTTCCCGGGGCCTCTTCATAAAGATGCCATGCAGCCGGATACTGTTTATGCCATTGACTATGTAACAAACAGTTCCATTGAAAAATTGTATACCTTTACGCTGTCGGAGCCTGTTTTTAAGGAGTTTGAGAAAGCAGCGGAGGAGTATCGGAAAAATTATATCGGAAGAAATTTCAAAAGCCTTGAAATCTTGCAAAATTGTAGGTTGAAAAAGTAATCTGATTTCGTTATAATATTTAAGCAGGTTTTCCTATATTGAGGAAAAATTAGTACGGAAGTACCGGCGGGAGGAGATTATGAAAAGAAAAATAAGAGGATTACTGCTTGTTTCCATGGTTTTGGCGGCAATGTTTTTAAGTGGCTGCAGCAACACGGGAAACATTGAGCGGAATACAATTGTAGTAAAAAAGGATGGAAGCGTTTTAGGAGCCATCATAGAGGATTTCAGCGATTCCAAATATGTAAGCGAAGAGTTAAAGGCAATGCTGGAGGAGGAAATTGCAGCCTATAATGCGAAAGCAGGCGAGGGCAGAGTTACTTTGGAGACCTATGAGGTGACAGAGGATAAAAAGGTTAAGGTTTATCTGGAATATGCCTCTTTTGAAGATTATGCGGGCTTTAATGAAGAAACCTTTTTTGCAGGAACCGTATCAGAAGCATATGAGGCAGGATATGAATTTGTGGATATGAAAAATGTATCGGGAGAAGGCGCCGCTATGGGAAAAGCAGATGTTCTGGAAAAGGGCAGCATGAAGATAGTTATTTTTGAAGAACCGGTGCATGTCCGTGTAAACGGAAAGATTTCCTATATAAGCAGCGGCATGACTGTAGAGGGAAAGAAAGAAGCTGTTGCTGATAATGAAGAGGGCATGACAGGAACGTTTTACCTGATGTATGAATAACAGACTGGACAAAGAGAGGAAAAGAATATGGAAAAATCAATGGAAAAAATTGTGGCATTGGCAAAGGCAAGAGGATTTGTTTATCCCGGTTCGGAAATTTACGGCGGCCTTGCCAATACATGGGATTATGGAAATCTTGGCGTGGAGTTGAAAAATAACGTAAAACGCGCATGGTGGCAGAAATTCATTATGGAAAATCAGTATAATGTAGGTGTGGACTGTGCGATTTTAATGAATCCTCAGGCATGGGTGGCATCCGGTCATTTGGGCGGTTTCTCTGACCCGTTGATGGATTGTAAGGAATGTCATGAACGTTTCCGTGCGGATAATATTATTGAGGATTTTGCAAAAGAGCACGAAATCACGCTGGATTCTTCCATTGACGGCTGGTCTCAGGAAAAGATGAAAGAGTTTATTGAAGCCAATCAGGTGCCGTGCCCTACCTGCGGCAAGCATAACTTTACGGATATCCGCCAGTTCAACCTGATGTTCAAAACCTTTCAGGGGGTTACGGAGGATGCCAAGAATACGGTATACTTAAGGCCGGAAACTGCCCAGGGTATTTTTGTGAACTTTAAGAATGTGCAGAGAACCTCCAGAAAGAAGATTCCTTTTGGCATCGGTCAGATTGGTAAATCCTTTAGAAATGAAATAACTCCCGGAAACTTTACCTTCCGTACAAGGGAGTTCGAGCAGATGGAGCTGGAATTCTTCTGTGAGCCGGATACGGATTTGGAATGGTTTGCCTATTGGAAGCAGTTTTGTATCGACTGGCTCAAATCCCTTGGCATGAAGGATGAGGAAATGCGGGTAAGAGACCATGACGCTGAGGAGCTATCCTTCTATTCCAAAGCAACTACTGATATTGAATTCCTTTTCCCCTTTGGCTGGGGTGAGCTCTGGGGCATTGCGGACAGGACTGATTATGACCTGACACAGCACCAGAACACGTCAGGACAGGATATGTCTTATTTTGACGACCAGAAGGCTGTAAAATATGTGCCGTATGTAATTGAGCCTTCCCTTGGAGCAGACCGTGTGGTTCTGGCATTTTTATGCGCAGCTTATGATGAGGAAGAAATCGGGGAAGGGGATATGCGGACCGTTCTTCATTTCCATCCGGCACTTGCTCCTGTAAAAATAGGCGTGCTTCCCCTTTCCAAAAAATTAAATGAGGGGGCTGAAAAGATTTTCTTGGAGCTTTCTAAAAAGTATAATTGTGAATTTGACGACAGAGGAAATATCGGGAAACGATATAGAAGACAGGATGAAATCGGAACTCCTTTCTGTGTGACTTATGATTTTGATTCAGAAGAGGACCATGCAGTAACAGTCAGATTCAGGGACTCCATGGAACAGGAACGGGTGAAGATAGAAGACCTGGATGCGTATTTTGCAGATAAGTTTACATTCTAATAAAAACTTTTATTGGGGGACGTGCCATGAGTGAAAATGAAAGAAAAACAAGAAATTATTCGGAGAAGCTTGCCAAAAACCGTACATTGCTGTATTGCTATTCGGGAATAGAAGGAGTTCTGTTATTAGCATATATTGTAGAATTCATAAAAGGAAACCGGACCATTCCGTATATTCTTCTGTTTTCCACAATATTGCTGATTCCTTTAATTATCTGCTTCTTCCTTTACAGGAACAATAAAGAGGATGAAAAAATTCAATATGTTTCCAGTATCGGATACTGCATTCTTTATGTGTTTGTATTATTTACCACCACATCAAGCGCAGCATTTACATATATTGTTCCCATGATTATTGTGATATGCGTATATGCCAATTCAAAATTAAGTATTGTAATAGGTGCGGTAGCAGTTGTTACTAATGTGAGCAAGCTGGTAGTTACCTTTCTTACAACAGAAGTTTCCAGACAGGATATTGTGGATTTTGAAATTCAGCTGGCTGTAATTATTATGGCTGCCTTATATTCCATTATCTGTACGGGAGTCCTGGTTAAAATCAACCGCCAGAAAATGGAGGAGCTGGATGAAGAAAAGGAAAAGATAGAAAGTCTTCTTAACAATATACAGGATGTATCAAAGAGCTTCAATGAAAATGTGCTTTTAGTAACGGAAAAGATGAATGCGCTTGGTGAATCTGTGGGAACAATCCGCAGTTCCATGCAGGAGGTTTCCTCCGGCTCTACTGATACAGCAGAAGCAGTTCAGGTACAGCTGTTAAAAACAGAAGAAATCCAAAGCTATATTGAAAAGGTGGAAACGGCTTCCGGAAATATATCCGATGACCTTCATGTCACGGAAAATATTATTGGCGCCGGAAAAGAAAAAGTGGACCAGCTGATTGAGCAGGTAAATATTTTTGAGCAGGCTACCAATGCGGTTTCCGGACAGCTGGGAGCTTTAAGTGAAAATACAGAGAAAATGCAGTCCATTATTGAGCTGATTGATAATATTACTACCCAGACAAGCCTTCTTGCCTTAAATGCAAGCATTGAGGCGGCAAGGGCAGGAGAAGCGGGAAGAGGCTTTTCGGTTGTGGCTTCAGAGATTTCCAATCTGGCAAACCAGACAAGCACTGCAACTGTAAGCATTACCGGACTGATTGAAGATATAGCGGGAGCATTGAATGAAGTGGTGCAGGCAATCAATCAGGTAATTCAAAACAGCCAGATACAAAATACTTATGCAGTAGAAACCGCAAAAAACTTTGAACAGATACAAAATACGGCTGCCAATATTTTTACAGAGGCAGACAGCCTTGTGAACATCATTAAAGAATTAGCAAGCGCTAATGCAAGTATTGTGGACAGCATTCAGAGTATTTCTGCCATTACGGAAGAAGTATCTGCCCATGCTACGGAAACCTATACAAGCAGTGAAGAAAACAGTGAGATTGTTCAAGAGGTATCCGCTCTTGTAACCGCATTAAATGAAAAAGCAGAGCAACTGAAACAGCAATAGCTGTCAATTGGAGGAAAAAACGTGAAAGCATATGGAGTAAATGAACTGAGGAAAATGTTTCTTGAATTTTTTGAAAGTAAGGGACATCTGGCAATGAAAAGCTTTTCCCTGGTTCCTCATAATGATAATTCTTTATTATTGATAAACTCGGGAATGGCTCCCTTAAAGCCATATTTTACTGGACAGGAGATACCTCCCAGAAAAAGAGTGACCACCTGTCAGAAATGTATTCGTACAGGAGATATTGAAAACATTGGAAAGACAGCCCGTCACGGTACTTTTTTTGAAATGCTGGGAAATTTTTCCTTTGGGGATTATTTTAAGCGGGAAGCAATTTCCTGGAGCTGGGAGTTTTTAACGGAAGTGGTGGGAATTGACCCTGAAAGATTATATCCTTCCGTTTATGAAGAGGATGATGAGGCTTACGAAATCTGGAATAAGGAAATCGGCATTGCAGCGGAACGAATTTTCCGCTTTGGAAAGGAAGACAATTTCTGGGAGCACGGTTCAGGTCCCTGCGGTCCCTGCTCTGAAATTTACTATGACCGTGGCGAAAAATACGGCTGCGGGAAACCGGATTGTACAGTAGGCTGTGAATGTGACCGTTACATTGAAGTATGGAACAATGTATTTACCCAGTTTGACAACGATGGAAAGGGTAATTATTCAGAACTGGAACAGAAAAATATCGATACCGGTATGGGTCTGGAACGGCTTGCTACCGTTGTGCAGGATGTGGATTCTATTTTTGACGTGGACACTATTCAGGCACTGAGGCAGAAGGTATGTGAGCTTTCAGGGAAGGAATACAGGAAGGAATATAAATGGGATGTGTCCATCCGTATCGTAACGGACCATATCCGTTCTGCCACCTTTATGATTTCTGACGGCATCATGCCTTCCAATGAAGGCAGGGGCTATGTGCTGCGCCGTATTATCAGAAGGGCGGCGCGCCATGGAAGACTTCTTGGCATTGAAGGAGAATTTCTTGCCAGATTGAGCAATACAGTCATTGAAGGAAGTAAGGACGGCTATCAGGAGCTGGAAGAGAAGAAGGACTTTATTTTCAATGTGCTGACTCAGGAAGAAAATAAATTCAATAAAACAATTGACCAGGGTCTGAGTATTCTCGGAGAAATGGAAGAGGCCATGGCAAAAGAGGGAAAGAAAGAGCTTTCCGGTGAGGATGCATTTAAGCTGTATGATACCTATGGCTTCCCTATTGACCTGACTATGGAAATTCTGGAAGAAAAGGGCTTTACCGTAGAGGAAGAGGGCTTTAAAAAAGCCATGGAGGAGCAGAAGGTAAAAGCAAGAAAAGCCCGCAAGACTACCAATTATATGGGTGCGGACGTTACCGTATATGAATCCATCGACCCGGAAATCACCACGGAATTCGTAGGCTATGACCGATTAGAGCACAGTTCGGAAATCACAGTGCTGACTACGGAAACGGAGCTGGCGGAAGCCCTGACGGAAGGCCAGATTGGCACTGTCATTGTGAAGGAAACTCCTTTTTATGCCACCATGGGCGGACAAAACGGGGATAAAGGCACGATTGCCACAAAAGAAGGCGAATTTGAAGTACAGGATACCATTAAGCTTTTGGGCGGAAAAGTGGGACATGTAGGTAAAGTAACAAAAGGCATGCTCAGGGTGTCGGAGACTGCAAGGTTAACTGTTGCAGAAGAAAACAGAAGCGCTACCTGTAAAAACCACAGCGCCACCCATCTGCTCCAAAAAGCGTTAAGAACCGTGCTTGGCACCCATGTGGAACAGGCAGGCTCTTATGTGGACGGCGAAAGGCTCCGTTTTGACTTCAGCCATTTCTCCTCCATGACAAAGGAAGAGCTTGAACAGGTGGAAAAAATCGTAAATGAAAAAATTGGAGAATCCATTCCGGTTGAGACAAATATCATGTCTATCGAAGAGGCAAAGAAATCCGGTGCCATGGCGCTTTTCGGAGAAAAGTACGGAGATACGGTGCGGGTAGTAAAAATGGGCGACTTTTCCACAGAACTGTGCGGCGGTACTCATGTAAAAAATACAGGAACCATTTCCGCTTTCAAGATTATTTCCGAAAGCGGCGTTGCTGCAGGAGTGCGCCGTATAGAAGCGTTAACCGGAAACGGTGTGTTTGCATATTATAACCACTTGGAAGAAACGCTGGAAAAGGTGGCAAAGACCTTAAAGGCTTCTCCATCCAATCTGGAAGAAAAAGCAGAACATCTGATGAAGGAATTAAAAGCCCTTCAAAGTGAAAATGAAGCCTTAAAGAGCAAGGCTGCAAAGGATGCTCTGGGAGATGTTATGGATAAGGTAACAGAAGTAAAGGGCATAAAGCTACTTGCCACAAAGGTATCCGGTGTGGATATGAACGGTTTAAGAGAGTTGGGAGACCAGTTAAAGGAAAAATTAGGAGAAGGAGTAGTTCTGCTGATTTCCGATAAGGATGGCAGGGTAAATCTGGTAGCCATGGCTACAGATGGAGCTATGGAAAAAGGCGCCCATGCAGGAAATCTGATTAAAGGAGTGGCAGCCTGTGTAGGCGGTGGCGGCGGAGGACGCCCCAATATGGCCCAGGCAGGCGGCAAGAATCCGGCTGGCATTGAAGAAGCCCTGACTAAAGCAGTCAATGTCTTGGAAGGGCAGTTGTAAAGGGCTCAACTGATACATCTTTTCAATTTTTATGCATACTTTTTGGGAAATTCTTAAAAAAGGGTTGACGAAAAGGAAAAATATGCTATAATCTTACTTGTGCATGAGTGTGTACAAAAATATACCCAATCAGTCGTGTTACTTGAAGGGACTGAAGGGAGGTTAGGTGTGGATTTATGTCAAATGTAATCGTAAAAGATAACGAGACTTTAGATAGCGCTTTACGCCGTTTTAAAAGAAGCTGTGCTAAGGCTGGTATTCAACAGGAGATTCGTAAAAGAGAGCATTACGAAAAGCCAAGCGTAAAACGTAAGAAAAAATCTGAAGCAGCAAGAAAACGTAAATATAATTAGCAACTGTAAGTCCTTGGCAGATACCAAGGACTTTCTTACTTTTTCCTGACATTTTGTGGAATGTCAGGAAGCAATTTCAAATAAGTATTATGATATGCAATTATGTGATATATGTACATATATACAGAAGGGAAAGCATCTTCATTCGGAATTCTTAGAATGATTTGATTTGCATAAGTATAGTAAGAGGAGTGAATAGAATGTGGACGAAAGAAATTTTAGGAACTGATGTGCTGCACTTGACTCAATGCTTTATATTATATAGTATGTTAGGCTGGCTGGTAGAATCTGCTTATATGTCCCTGTGCAACAGGAAATTAACCAACAGAGGCTTTGCTTCCAGTCCGATTTGTCCTATTTACGGATTTGGAGGGGTTTTGGGGTATTTGATTCTGCACCCCCTGTCCAGGAACCTGTTTATGCTTTACATAGTAGGAGCATTGATTGCCACTGTATTTGAATTTCTTGTGGCAAAGCTTATGTATAAATTTTTGGGCGCTGTCTGGTGGGATTACAGTGACAAGCCTTTAAACTATAAAGGTGTGATTTGTGCGGAAAGTACGGTGGCATGGGGCTTTTATGCGGTGATTATCGTGAACTTCCTTCATAAAGCGCTTATGAGGACTGTGGATTCCATTCCGACCCAGATTGGAATCGTGGCATGCCGTGTTATTATGGTATGCTATGGAGTGGATTTTGCGTATCATCTGTTAAGGGCTCTGGACATTAATTTAAAGGAATATCAGGAAAAGGTAAGGGAGTCCTACCATAATTTTCGTGCCAAATGGCAGTAATTGACAGTGCATGTTGAAAAGAAAAGCAAAATGAAAAGTTGACAAAATCGAAAAAGTATTTTATTATCATCAGCGTAATGAAATAAAAATCCACAAAAGTGGAAAAGGAGGAGTAGTTATGAGAAAATTTCTTAGCACAGCATTAGTGATTGCCATGTCTGCAGCGCTTTTAACAGGTTGTGGCAATACAGATGCAGAAACAACAAACACTGATACTGAAACAACAGGCAGTGAAGCAGAAGGAACGGAAGCAGAAGACACTGCTGATGACGCAGAGGGTGCGGAGACAGAAGCTGCTGATGATAATGCAGCAGCAGGCAGCGAGGGCACTTTAAAGATTGGCGGTATCGGGCCTACAACAGGCGATGCGGCAGTATACGGACTTGCAGTAAAGAATGCAGCACAGCTTGCAGTGGATGAAATCAATGCAGCAGGCGGTGTAAACGGCATGACACTGGAACTGAATTTCCAGGATGATGAATCCGATGCAGAAAAGGCAGTAAACGCTTACAATACATTAAAGGACTGGAATATGCAGGTGCTTGTAGGAACTGTAACAAGTACGCCATGTATTGCAGTTGCAGAAAAATCCGCAGCAGATAATGTTTTCCAGCTGACACCATCCGGTTCTGCAGTGGAATGTATCACAAATGAAAATGTATTCCGCGTATGCTTTTCCGACCCGAACCAGGGAAAAGCTTCCGCACAGTATATTGGAGAGAACGGTCTTGCTTCCAAGGTAGCTGTTATTTATGACAGTTCTTCCGTTTATTCATCAGGAATTTATGAAACATTTGCAGCAGAAGCAGCAAACCAGAATATTGAAATCGTTGCAGCAGAAGCTTTTACAGCAGACAGCAATAAAGACTTTACCGTACAGCTTCAGAAGGCAAAGGATTCCGGCGCGGAATTATTATTCCTTCCGATTTACTACAATGAAGCATCTCTGATTTTAGCTCAGGCAAAGACAATTGGTTTTGCACCTACATTCTTTGGATGTGACGGACTTGACGGTATTTTATCCGTAGAAAACTTTGATACTTCTTTAGCTGAAGGCGTTATGCTTTTAACTCCTTTTGCAGCAGATGCACAGGATGACTTGACAAAGAATTTTGTTTCTACTTATGATTCCACCTATGGCGGAACACCAAACCAGTTTGCAGCAGATGCTTATGATGCAGTTTATGCAATTAAGGCAGCAGCAGAAAAAGCTGGTATTACAGCGGATATGAGCGCATCTGATATTTGTGATGCTCTTAAGACTGCTATGACGGAAATTACCATTGATGGTTTGACAGGTACGGGAATGACCTGGTCTGCAGATGGGGAGCCGAATAAGGAGCCTAAGGCTGTTAAGATTGTGGATGGTGTTTATACGGCTATGTAAGGGTAGCTTGTAAAGAGAATACAGGATATTTGAAGATGGGGACTGCTGATGGGCAGTCCCTGTTTTCTTTTTGTTGGGGGTGGGGAAAGGGGGAGAAGGTGGAAGAGAGGACGCGGAAGAGGGATGTGGGCGGATTGGCTGCTGTGGTTTTGGCGGCGGTTTTCCTAAACAGCCTGGGGAGGGTGTCGGCTGCGGTCGGGTCGTCCTATAGCGCCGTCCATGGCGCAATAGGACTAAAATTGCCATCCGTGGCAATTTTCCCCTGGGTACATGGCAGGCTGTTAAGGAAAAACGCCGCCAAAATCAATGCAGCCAATCCGCCCACATCCCTCTTCCGCTGTTTTGTTTCAGGCTGTACTCTTTGAAGGTGAAAGGGAGGGGGAGATGGTTTTTCTGAAATAAGTGGTGGGTTGTTGTAGCAAAGTGTGTGGATGGTAGTGCAGATCGTAGGAAATAGGTGTGTTGCTGAAGCTGAAAACACAGCTTGTTGAAACAGTAGGGATTTTCGGGGAAAGGAGCGTAAATTCCCTGCCGAGCAAATAAAGCAGAGGAAAAAGGAAATTTCCGAAAGACTAACAAGCTTCCAGACATTCTGAAAGAGGACGTTTATTCTGATGTATAGGTATTTATGGCAACTTACTGAGAAGCCGAAGTCCTTGTAGAACGATATAGCCGTGACATTTCCGAATGGGAACGCCAAGGCGGCAGGAAGTCGAAAATCATGGGCAGAGAGCAGCACAGACCGCAAAATTGTCCGAAAGGGAGAATGTCAGAGGCAGGCTCAGGTAGTTGCAGGAGCAGGGCGGACAGTAGCCGTACAGAAAGAAATCCTTTGGCTGAGACAGCTGATAGGCACAGAAAGACCGCCGCTAGGGTGTTTCCCATAATCGGCGGTCTGAGTAGTTTCATTAGCGTTCCTGTTTTCGTGTCAGGAATATTCCAACGATTGCACCTATGAAAATAATCGGTGCTAATCTGACAAACAGATATTCAAATGCGTGAAAGGCTGCGCCGAAAACAGCGGTTTCGGGGTCATTATAATTCCAGCCTAAGTAGGGACTGTTTAATACGACCAAGGCTGAAAAAATGGTTACTATGGCTGCACATAGTGCAATAAGCAGCCAATGAAGCGTTTTCCTTCTTGTGGTCTTTCTTTGTGCAAGTTGCAGGTTTATCACCTCCAATTTCTCGGAAATTGCTTTTAAGTCATCAGCTTTCGATGCAACAATCGTTTCCCCAAGTAAAGTGCTTACAGGTGTTTCAAGCACTTCTGATATGGAGATTAACATGTCAGAATCAGGAACTGACAGTCCATTCTCCCACTTAGAGACTGTTTGCCGCACCACATTTAACTTGATAGCCAGTTCCTCCTGCGAAAGTCCTTTTGATTTTCTGATTGTTTTGATATTTTCGTTTAGCATTAGGAATAACCTCCTTTCTTCTATTGTCACCACCATTGTATGAAGAACTGCCCGTTGCTGCAAGCAACGCATATTAACATTCAGGATTTACCATTTGGAAATTATTTTTACCATGTTTTTCACCTATTATTTCCACGGTCTGGTTTTGCCAAGCCAGCCTTGCTCTGCCCAATACTTTCCATCGAGATATTCAGGGTCATTTTTATGTAGTGTTTGCTGCATCAAACGGCAAACGGAAAACTTAATCTGTGTAATTAAATTTGTGCATGCGGGTTTTGTATAGTCTATTTGTGCGAACTTCTGAGACAGCTTTTTCACTTTTCTTGTCAGTTGTGCCCGTTTCTTTTCGGAAAGTCTTTCCCAAATAATATCGCCCATCAATGCACCGGTGAATATTCCGATTTTAGAAATTCCCCACCAGGATAAGCTGTGCTTTATATCCTTTGCCGCAGATTTTGCTCCTGCGCCTAAACACTGCGTAATAATCACTGCCCGTTTTTCAAACATTTCGGGAGCAGGACGGTGGGGCAGCCAGCGGTAAGCAAAATGGTCAAGAAACGCTTTCATCGCTCCCGTAGTGTGAAAAACATATGCAGGAGAGGTCATTACAATTAAATCTGCTTCCAAGAGCGATTTGTCAATTTTTTCAATGTATTCTGCGTCTTTGCAGGTACTTTCGCCTTTTGTCATACAGGTTACACAGCCATTGCAGAAATTGGGACAATCTTTTGGAAGATAATATTCCGTAATGTTTGCATTATCCCTAAAAGCGGTTAAAAACATTTCTTTTAACCGATAGGTTACACCGTGTTTTTCTGTTCCGTTTATAACCGTTATGTTCATCATGATACCTCCAAAATATCGTGTAAAATTTGTGTGTGCCACGCCCTGCGGTTTTCTTTTTGACTCAAATCAATATCAAGTATCCTTGATGTGGTTTCATACCGGAGAAAAGCCTGCTGCATAACGGAAATCAAGCAAAAAGTCTTTCTTTTTACAGTATCTTCATCCCAATCGGGGCGGCAGGCAGCCACAAGAGGAAGATATGCAGCGTAAGTTCTGTGAGTGTTGTCGTCTGTTTTCGGATTTTTTATATCGGTAAGAACTGAAATCCTGGAAACTGCATAATGCTCGAACAGAAAATCAAAAGTCATATTGCCCAGATACTCTAATTTTTCAAAAGGCGTAAGTCCCTCTGTTTTTTCCCGAATACCCTGAAATTGCTCAATAATCCTGTTTATGATACGCTCAACGCATAGTTCAATAAGTTTATCTTTGTTCCCAAAATGATAATTCACAAGACCTAACCCAACGCATGCCTTTTTCGATATTTCACGTACGGTGATTGTCTCTAAATCTTCGCCTTTTTCCTCGATGAGTGCAATCGTTGTCTGTATGATTTTTTCTTTGTTATCCATAAACACACACCTCCTGAACAATGTTAAAAATAGCCATGAGCAAAACTCTACATATCCTGTATTTATGCGGTTTTGCGAGGCA
>CANCYR010000024.1 GCA_947382355.1 uncultured Lachnospiraceae bacterium | reverse complement strand
GCCGGTCCTTACGCACCGTATTTTGGTGCGTTAGTACCGCTGCGTTTTCATAGAGCGGGAGCGTGCCCATAATACTTATCCATCACCTGCCGCCTCCTGCGTCCCATCACCAATCCCCCCAAAAAACTTTGTCCTCCCCCACTCTTTACTTGGAAGAAAAAATAAAGTAGAATGGAAAAATACAGGAGGCGCATATGTATATAATTGTAGGACTTGGGAATCCCACGAGGGAATATAATAATACCAGACATAATATTGGCTTTGCTGCTATTGATGAGTTAGCGGAAGCTAATCAAATAGCGGTGGTGGAGAAAAAGCATAAGGCTGTTATCGGTAAAGGATATATTGAGGGGCATAAGGTCATATTGGCAAAGCCCCAGACTTTTATGAATTTAAGCGGAGAAAGTGTCAGGGCTCTTGCGGATTATTATAAGGTGGATGAAAAGACGGAGCTGATTGTGCTTTATGATGATATCAGTTTAGAGCCGGGGAAGCTTCGTATTCGGAAGAAGGGGAGCGCCGGGGGACATAACGGCATAAAAAATATTATTGCCCATCTGGGACATAATGAATTTCAGAGGATTAAAATCGGAGTTGGAGAAAAGCCAAAGGGGTACGACCTGGCGGATTATGTGCTGGGGCACTTTAAGAAAGAGGAGCAGAAGATTATGGAGGAAGCCCTTGAAAGGGTGGTGCAGGCGGTTAGCTGTATGATTATGGAGGATGCGGATGCGGCTATGAACCGCTTTAATTAGGGAAAATCTTTATGATAGCTTAGCCGTTTTAAAGACATAAGCAGATGGGTATGGGAGCTGGGCTGCTGCACAAGTTTTTTATGGGAATAAAGGTTTTTGAAAATAAAGTTTATGGGCATAAAAAAAGAATGAAATAGAATAAGAATGGTATCAGAAAAGAAAATATAAGAGGAAAAAACAGTGAAAGTATTAACAGACTGCTTAGAGGAGCTTTCCGAGTATGAAAGCATACAAAGAGAGCTGGCAAAAGGAAAAACCGTTGGGATAAACGGACTGGTGGATTCCCAGAAGCTTCATATGATGTATGGGCTTTCTAAGGAATATCCTGTGCGGATTATCATTACCCACAGTGATTTACGGGCAAAGGAAATAAGTGAGGAATATAGTTTTTATGACAAGGAAACCATTTATTTTCCAGGTAAGGATTTTATATTTTTTCAGGCGGACATACATGGAAACAAGCTGACCAGGGAAAGGATTTGTGCTTACCGGAGGATATTGGAAGGTCTGCCTGTCACCATTGTAACTACATTTGACAGCATAATGTCGCCCTGTATTCCCCTGCATGTGTTGGAGGAAAACCGGATTTTTATAGATGGCGACTCTCATATTGAGGAAAGTGCGCTGGCGGCACAGCTTGTAAAAATGGGATATGAAAAGTGCGGGCAGGTGGAGTCGGCCGGGCAGTTTTCCATACGGGGAGGCATTATTGATGTATTTGACTTTACGGAGGAAAATCCATACCGGATTGAGCTTTGGGGAGATGAGGTAGAGTCCTTAAGAAGCTTTGATGTATTGAGCCAGCGTTCCATTGAAGAGCTGGAAAGGATGGTGATTTATCCTGCCACGGAGTTTATTTTGTCAGAGCAGGAAAAGAACCAGGGGCTTATGCTTATACAAAAAGAAGCAGAAAAAACCGCAGAGGTTTTGAGGAAGCAATTTAAGACTGAGGAAGCTGCAAGGGTCAAGAAGATAGCAGAGGGGCTTAAGGAGCAGCTTTTAGAGCTTGGTTCTATGGCCAATCTGGAAAGCTATATCAGGTATTTTTATCAGGAGGTAGTAAGCTTTCTGGATTTGTTTCCAAAAAGAAAGACGGTTTTATTTTTAGATGAGCCTGCACGGATTAAGGAGCATGGCGAAGCGGTGGAATTGGAGTTTCGGGAAAGCATGATGCACCGGATTGAAAAGGGCTATGCCCTGCCGGGGCAGGGAGAGCTGCTTTTTACCAGAGGAGAAGTGCTTGGTAAAATAAATAAATTTCCAATAAGCTCCTTTGCCCTATTGGAAAGCAGGGGAGGGTTGTTAGAGGCGGATAACAGCTATCATATGCTTGGGAAATCCATCAATTCCTTTCAAAGCAGCTTTGAAGCATTGGTGAAGGAGCTGCAGGGCTTTCAGAAAAAGGGTTACCGGGTCTTGCTGGCATCCGCATCCCGAACAAGGGCAAGGCGGCTGGCAGAAGACTTGATGGAAGAGGGGCTGTGGGCTTTTTACAGCGAGGATATGGACAGGAAGCTGGAAGCCGGGCAGGTGATGGTATTTTACGGCAATTTAAAAAGAGGCTTTGAATATCCCCTCATACAGTTTGCGGTTTTATCGGAAAGTGATATTTTCGGGGAAAAGAAAAAGAAGAAAAGAAAGAAAAAGAAGTATGAAGGGGAGAAAATCCACGATTTCACAGAGCTGAAGGTAGGTGATTATGTAGTCCATGAAAATCACGGACTTGGTGTTTATAAGGGCATTGAAAAGGTAGAGGTGGATAAGGTGGTAAAGGATTACATGAAGATAGAATACCGGGACGGAGGCAATCTTTATGTGCTTGCCACCGGTTTTCATGCAATCCAGAAATATGCTTCTGCAGACGCCAGAAGGCCAAAGCTGAATAAGCTGGGCACAAAGGAATGGGATAAGACCAAGACAAAGGTAAAGACAGCCGCTATGGAGGTGGCAAAGGATTTAGTACGGCTATATGCCGCAAGGCAGGAAAAGGAAGGACACATATTCGGAAAGGATACTTTATGGCAAAAGGAATTTGAAGAGCTGTTTCCTTATGAAGAGACAGAAGATCAGCTTATGGCAATTGAGGAAACAAAAAAAGATATGGAAAGTGCTAAGATTATGGACCGGCTTATTTGCGGGGATGTAGGCTACGGCAAAACGGAAATTGCCATCCGTGCGGCATTTAAAGCTGTTCAGGAAGGGAAGCAGGTGGTTTATCTGGTTCCCACTACCATTTTGGCACAGCAGCATTATGACACTTTTGTACAGAGGATGAAAAATTATCCCATTACCATTGAACTGCTGTCCAGATTCCGCACAAGCGCCCAGCAGAAAAAGGCAATTGAAGGCTTGAAAAAAGGAATGGTGGATATTATAATCGGCACTCACAGAGTGCTTTCAAAGGATGTGGCCTATAAGGATCTGGGGCTTTTAATTATTGATGAAGAACAGAGGTTTGGAGTGACCCATAAGGAAAAAATAAAGCAGATGAAGGAAAGCATCGACGTGCTTACTTTAACGGCAACTCCCATTCCAAGGACACTGCATATGAGTCTTGTGGGTATTCGGGATATGAGCGTGTTAGAGGAACCGCCCAATGACAGAATGCCGATCCAGACCTACGTGATGGAATACAATGAAGAAATGGTAAGGGAAGCAATCGTCAGGGAGCTTGCAAGGCAGGGGCAGGTTTATTATGTATACAACCGGGTGAATCAGATTGATGAAGTGGCAATGAAACTGCAGGCACTTGTTCCGGAGGCAAACGTGGCATTTGCCCACGGGCAGATGAAGGAGCGGGAGCTGGAGGAAATCATGTACGATTTTATCAATGGGGAAATTGACGTGCTTGTTTCCACTACCATTATTGAAACGGGGCTTGACATCCCCAATGTAAATACCATGATTATCCATGACTCGGATAACCTGGGACTTTCCCAGCTTTATCAGCTGCGGGGGCGGGTAGGGCGCTCCAACCGGAACGCTTATGCCTTTTTAATGTACAGAAGGGATAAGATGCTAAAGGAAGTGGCAGAAAAACGGCTTCAGGCAATTAAGGAATTTACTGATTTGGGCAGCGGTTTTAAAATCGCCATGAAGGATTTGGAAATCAGGGGAGCAGGTAATCTGCTTGGCGCAAGGCAGCATGGGCATATGGAAGCGGTAGGGTATGATCTTTATTGCAAAATGCTCAATGAAGCGGTAAAATCATTAAAAGGGCAAAAGGAAGCAGTGGATTTTGTCACGACTATTGATATGGATGTGGATGCATATATTCCACAGGAATACATTGTAAATGAGTTCCAGAAGCTGGATATTTATAAGCGTATTGCCGCCATTGAAAATCAGGAAGAAAGCGATGAAATGAAAGAAGAGCTTTTAGACCGGTTTGGCGCGGTTCCGGAAAGCGTGGAAAATCTTCTGAGAATTTCCCTGATACGGGTTAAGGCCCATCAGATTTATGGAACGGAGTTAAAAGGAAAAAAAGACAGGCTTGTATTGACCATGCATGAACATGCGCCTTTACTTGTGGAGAAAATCCCTGAGCTTTTGAAAAAGCATGAGGGCAGACTGCTGTTTTCTCCTAAGGGCGTTCCGGTGTTTACCTACAAGCTGTACCCTACCGGATTTTTAAAAAAGGATGAAGAGGCATTATTACAGGCGGCGGAGGTACTGCTTGAGGATATGGAAAAAGAACTGCTTTCAGGAACCGGAGATAAAATGAGGTGACAGGATGTACACGTACAATATTATGCAATGGCTTATGTTTTTCTACACCTACTGTTTTTTTGGGTGGTGCTTTGAATCCGCTTATGTGTCATTAAAAAACAGAAGGTTGGTGAACAGAGGATTTTTAAACGGACCTTTCTTGCCATTGTATGGATTTGGAGCCATTTCCGTATTATTTGCCGCACTGCCCTTTCGGGAAAATACTGTGTGGGTTTATGTAGTGGGAGCATTGGCGGCAACGGCGCTGGAATATGTGACAGGTGTGGTAATGGAAGCTGTTTTTAAAGTGCGTTACTGGGACTATAGCAATCAGAAATTCAACTTTCAGGGACATATCTGCTTAAGCTCCACCATAGCCTGGGGATTTTTAAGTCTGGCAATGGTATTTGGTTTTCATAAGCCGGTTGAGGGATTGATTTTTGGACTGAAATCTAATACACTGAATTTAATAGTGCTGGTTGTTTCCGTCATTATGGCTGCGGACTGTGCAGTAAGCTTTAAGGCAGCCTTTGAGTTTCGGGAAATACTTGGAAGGCTTCAAAATCTCAGGGATGAACTGCGGCTGATGCAAAAAAGGCTTGAGGTAATTGAGGCAGTGCTGAATGAGGAAGGAAAACAGCGTTTGGAACGGCTTGGACAGGTAATTGAGGAACGAAGAGAGCAAAAGGAACTGAAAAGAGAAGAACGCAAGGAACAGATTGAACAGTTAAAGGAGGAGTTCACCCGGTTAAAAGAGAAGCAGCTTATTTATAAGGACAGGATAAAAAGCCATATGAGCGTGAGGGAGCTGAACATATTATTTGGACGAAATCCATCTGCTATTTCAAGAAAATATAGTGAAATATTTGAAGAACTGAGAGAACGGTTCAAGGAAAAGTAATACTCGATTGATCAGGGAAGGTATTTCGGAAAGGAGACATATGCGCAATAAGGTACTTGTTGTAGATGACATGGAAATAAACCGTGTAGTGCTGACGGAAATATTACAGGATGAATATACCGTTATTACAGCAGAGGACGGGGAACGGGCAGTGGAGCTGATGGAGGAGCATCAGGAGGAAATTCTGGTTCTTCTTCTGGATTTGCTCCTGCCGGGGATAGACGGTTTTGAAGTGCTGGAAATTATGAGGGAGAAGGCATGGATAGATAAGATACCGGTTCTGGTAATCAGCTGTGAGTGTTCCACTCAGGTAGAAAAAAGGTGCTTTGACTATGGGGTGTCTGATTATATCAGGAAGCCCTTTGACAATGCGCTGGTAAAGCTTCGATTAAAAAATATAGTTGATTTGCATGTGCTAAGGAACAAGCTGGAAGAAAAGGTGGAAAAACAGACGTGGCTTTTGCGGCAGCAGGCGGAACGGCTTCAAAAGAGCAATGAAAATATTATTGATATTTTAGGAAGCGTGATTGAAGGCCGGAACATGGAAAGCGGAGAACATATCAAGCGGATAAAGGGCTTTACGAGAATACTGGCAAAACAGCTGATGGAGGATTATCCGGAATATGGAATGACACTGGAAAAAGCGGATATGATTGCCAATGCCAGCGCCCTTCATGATATTGGGAAAATAGCCATACCGGACGGCATTCTTTTAAAGCCGGCAAAGCTTTCGGAGGATGAATACGAATATATGAAGTCCCATACTACCAGAGGATGTGAAATCTTAAACCAGATAAAAGGCGTATGGGATGAGGAATATCACGGGTTAAGCTATGAAATCTGCAGATTTCACCATGAACGGTATGATGGCAGAGGATATCCGGACGGGCTTACGGGAGAGGATATTCCCATTTCCGCCCAGCTTGTTTCCATAGCAGATGCTTATGATGCTTTGGTAAATGAAAGGGTGTATAAAAGCGCATATTCAAAAGAGCAGGCGTTTCACATGATAATGACGGGAGAGTGTGGCAATTTTTCGCCAAAGCTTTTGGAATGCTTTCAAAATGCAAGAGAAGAATTTGAGACTCTTGCAGATAAATATATGGATGGAACAGTAGGGCTGCAGTAAAAATATTAAAAAACATGGTAATAATTGGAGCAGTTTTTCTCTAAAAGATTGAAAATTTCCAAGGTATAAAATACCACCATTTACAGATACTAGTATCACGGTAAATATAGAAAACCTAAGATTTGCAAATGGAGGAAATTTATTTATGAAAGCTACAGGAATTGTAAGAAGAATAGACGATTTAGGACGTATTGTAATACCGAAAGAAATCAGAAGGACCCTGCGGATTCGCGAGAGCGACCCGTTAGAGATATTTACAGACAGAGAAGGGGAAATTATTCTGAAAAAGTATTCTCCCATCGGAGAAATGACTACTTTTGCTAAACAATATGCAGAAAGTCTTTCTCAGGTTTCAGGAAAAACAGCTTTAATTGCGGACAGAGACCAGTTTATTGCGGTGGCAGGCGGCAGCAAGGGTCTGCTTGGCAAATCCATCAGCAAGGATTTGGAGGAAAAACTAACAAATCGGGAAACAAGCGTTTCTTCCAAAGGGGAAAAGGGGTTTATCGAAATTGCCAAGGAGCAGGGAGAAGAGCCTTCCCAGCAGGTTATCAGCCCTATTATATGTGAAGGGGACGTAATAGGAGCAGTTGTGCTTTTGGATAATGAAGGCAAAAATAAAATGGGGGATGTGGAGAAAAAGCTGGTGCTTTCTGCGGCTGCTTTTCTGGGGAGACAGATGGAGCAGTAAAAGGAGTGTTTTTAAGAGGACGTGAGAGCCGGCACAGCAATCATGTAAAATCGTACCCATAAGGCGATTTTATATGATTGCCGTGCCGGCTCTCACTGGTTTTGGAAAGGCGTTATTTTTGAAATGATTTTTAGACTTCGCTCATACGGTCTAATAATTCTATTTTTGTGTCGTATAGTTTTTTGGATAAGTCTACGTATACTTTGTGGGGGTTTATGAGACGTCTTGTTTCCGGCCAGAGGGTTTCTAATTCCTGCTGGCAGTATTGGCGGATGTCCATTACTTTTGGGGATTCATAGACGCATTCTCCTTTTTTGAAAACAGGTACCATCATTTCGCGAAGGGTATAGGTGCCTGCGGCTAACTTGGTTTTCTTCCATGGCTCTAACGGGTCAAATAAGAGAAGGGGCTGGTTTTCGTCGAAGGTTTCTTCTACCAGGCAGATTAAATCTGCCTTTACCTTGCCGGATTCTTTTTCGTAAACCCGGTATATGGTTTTGTTGCCGGGATTAGTGACCTTTTCTGTATTTTCAGACAGCTTGATTTTGGGAAGGAAGGTGCCGTCCGGCTTCATAACGGCTGCCAGCTTGTACACCCCGCCGAAGGAAGGGCAGTCCTTGGAGGTTATAAGATGGGTGCCCACGCCCCAGGAGGTTATCTGTGCGCCCTGTACCTTTAAGCTGTCGATTAAATACTCGTCCAAGTCATTGGAAGCGGAAATGATTGCGTCCGGGAATCCGGCAGCATCCAGCATCTTTCTGGCTTTTTTGGATAAGTAGGCCAGATCGCCGCTGTCTAAACGGATTCCGTAATTGGCAAGGGGGATTCCAGCCTCTTTCATTTCCGTAAATACACGGATGGCATTGGGAATGCCGGATTTTAATGTATCGTAAGTGTCTACCAGTAAAAGGCAGGCATTGGGATATAAGTCCGCATAGGTTTTAAAGGCGGTGTATTCATCAGGAAAGCTCATTATCCAGCTGTGGGCATGGGTGCCCTTTACCGGTACGTCAAAAAGCTGTCCGGCAAGCACGTTGGAGGTGCCGATACAGCCGCCGATCATGGCGGCTCTTGCCCCATAGGTGCCTGCATCCGGCCCCTGGGCACGGCGCAGGCCGAATTCCATGATTCCGTCGCCTCTTGCAGCAAAGCATACGCGGGAAGCCTTTGTGGCAATCAGGCTCTGGTGATTGATGATGTTTAAAATTGCGGTTTCCACAAGCTGTGCCTGCATAATGGGTGCAATGACCTTAATCATAGGCTCTCTTGGGAACATAATGCTTCCCTCCGGAATGGCATATACGTCTCCGGTAAAGCGAAAATTATTTAAATATTCTAAAAAGTCTTTTTCAAAAATATTAAGGCTTCCCAAATATTCGATATCTTCTTTTTCAAAACGAAGATTTTTGATGTAATCGATTACCTGCTCTAATCCGGCAGAAATGGCATAGCCGCCATCCATGGGATTGTTCCGGAAAAAGGCATCGAAAATTACGGTTTCATTGTGGTCGTTGTTTTTAAAATAACCCTGCATCATGGTCAATTCATATAAGTCCGTCATAAGGGTTAAGTTTTGTCTGTCCATTGTGTTTCCTCCGTTTATCTGGGTTTTTTAGGCAATTGCAAAAATATTCTGCCGCTGCAATTTCCTATTTGCTTTTTATCTAATGTTAATATAGTACCAGTTATCAGCACTGTCAAGACAAATGACAAGACAATGCATGCGCTTGCTGGCTTGATGCCCCGCTGCTTGGGGCGGGGTCTTTGACTTACGAGCAGGTGAATTCAGAAAGGGACCAGCAGTCCGAAACATTACTGACATTTCTCCGATTTGCACAGAAAGAAAAAGCCAAGTATAAACAGTATAATCAAAGAAAGCACACCATATTTGGAGCTGCCTAATACAAGGGCGCAAAGTGAAATAATCAGGGGGCCGAAAAAGTCGGCAAATTTTCCGAATATATCAAAAAATCCAAAATATTCGCTTGCTTCCTTTTTGGGAACCATCTTGCCGAACTGGGAACGGGAAAGAGCCTGGATGCCGCCCTGACAAATGCCCACAGCTACTGCGAGAATCCAGAATTCCAGTGCGGTATCCAGCCCATATCCAAAGCCGCAGATACAGCAGTAAAGCAGGATGAAAACCTTGATTACCTTCATGGAACCGAATTTTTCCGCTATGGAGCTGCTTAGAATGGCAAATGGAAATGCCACGAACTGGGTAAGAAGCAGCGCCAGAATCATCTGGGTGCTGTCTATGCCCACCTCACTGCCGTAGGTGGTTGCCATGGAAATTATCGTATAAACCCCGTCTATATAGAAAAAGTACCCGATAATGAAATACAAAATCTTTTTGTCACGCTTCAGCTTTGCAAAGGTGATGCCAAGACGGCGGAAGCTGTGTTTTATGACATTTTTCTTTGGTTTAAGGAAATGTGTCTGTTTTACATTCTTAAATAAAGGGATGGATAAAAGCAGCCACCAGACAATCGTAATCAAAAAAGAAATCCGGGTAGCCCAGATTGTGGAAAGTCCAAAGGGCGTGGTCAGGATAAGCAGAATACCGATAATAAAAGGAATACAGCTTCCAATATACCCGAAGGCATAGCCAAAGGAAGAAATCCTGTCCATTCTTTCGTCAGTGGAAACGTCTACCAGCATGGCATCATAAAAGATATTGCAGGCAGAATATCCAAGCCTTGATAAGATAAAAAAGAATAAAAAACTGCCCCATCCCGGTGCAAAGGTAAAGGCAAAAGCACCAAGAATGCCGATTGTCAGAAATCCGCCGAAGATTTTTTTCTTCATGGACTTATAATCTGCCAGGGCTCCCAAAACCGGCGAGAGTATGGCCAATATCAAGAGGGCTATGGAGGTGGAGGTACCCCAGATGGAAGTGGAGTGCTCCGCGCTGATACCGGCGCTTTCGGTCAGTCCTCTGAAGTAAATGGGGATGGTGGCGGTGAGGATTAGAATAAAGGCGGAATTGGCAACATCATATAAAATCCAGCTTTTTTCTGCTTTTGAAAATTTTTTTGTCTCCATATAGGGATTCCTTTCAGGAAGCGGGTACAATACACCGGGCTTCCGGATTTATTTTGAATGGTATATAAGCTTACGAAAAGTAGAGGTTATATACTATTATAATTATATGTGAAATGTATGAATAAATAAATACATAAATGAGCGGAAAATGTGATTGTTCTGCAGGATTCATGCTATTTATTAGTATATGCAGATGGATGAAGTATTTGCATAAGTTGATTATAACATTTGGCGGGAAAATTAGCCATAGAATTTTAGGCGGGTATTGAAACCTGTAACAGATAATGTCTTTTTATATGCAGGTATAGTATGCGATTGGATGAAAATCTTATTAGAATTATTGACAGAAAAAAATAACAGCCTTATAATCGATACATACTAAGTGAATGTATAGAAATGAGGTGCATTTTTTATGGCGCGAAATAAATACCCTGAAGTAACGGTTGAAAAAGTTTTAGCTGCGGCACAAAAGCTCTTTTTGGAAAAAGGATATGATGAAACTACCATACAGGATATTGTTAATGAGCTTGGTGGCCTGACAAAAGGTGCGATATATCATCACTTTAAATCAAAAGAAGAAATTATGAATGCCTTGGATGGTAAGTTGTTCATGGAAAATAACCCGTTTCATGCTGTAAGAGAGCGAAATGATTTAAACGGATTACAAAAAATGAAAATGGCTATGCTGTTAAATCAATCGGGAGATGAACGAACAGAGTTATCCAAACAGGCAATACCGATTTTGAAAAACCCACGCATTTTAGCAGGAATGATTGATAGCAACAGGCGCATATTAAGCCCCCACTGGCTCGAATTGCTTGAAGAGGGCAATCAGGATGGTTCGCTCCATACACAATATGCAAAAGAACTGTCTGAATTGATACCGCTGCTTGAATTTTGGTTAATGCCATCTGTTTATCCTGTAAGTGCAGAGGAAATATGCCATAAGTTTGCATTTATAAAAGACATGTTGGACAGCATGGGCGTTCCTTTGATTGATGATGAAATTATGGATAGATTGAATCAGTCTGTTTCAGCGATAAAGGATAATGACTAATATATTGAATGAATTAAAATTGCCTTATGCAAAGGCAGTTTTATTTTACCACTATAAATTTGTGCGGTATGTATAAAAATAAGGAGGGAAACCATGAGTAAGTCATTGGCTGCATCAATAACACAATTGACAAAAAGATTTGAAGGGAAGGTTGAAAAACAAGTAGGAGGTTGGAAGTATGAGAATAAATAACCACAATCACAAAATAATATTTGTACACGGTCTTGGGCAGTCTTCGTCCAGCTGGGATGAAACGGCATCATTGTTATCAAAAGATATAGAGTCCGCTTGTATTTCATTATTTTCTGAAGTTGCAGAGGAAGAAATCACCTATAAAAACCTCTATCATAAATTTAAGGAATATTGCAAACAGGAGACAGAGCCTTTAAATTTGTGCGGTATTTCCTTAGGCGCTGTACTTTCTCTGAATTATGCAATTGACTATCCGGCCAAGGTGCGCTCTTTGATCTTAATCGCTCCGCAATATAAAATGCCCCGTCTGTTGCTGAGGCTGCAAAATATGCTGTTTTTGATTTTGCCGGAAGCATATTTTAAAAAGGACGGTTTTACAAAAAAAGGTTTGATTCGACTTACAAATTCTATGCTTGATTTGAAGTTTGAAGATAAGCTGAGCAGTATTTTATGTAAAACATTGATAATATGCGGTGAAAAAGATACTGCAAATAAAAGAGCAGCAATCAGTTTGAAAAGAAAAATTCCAACAGCAAATCTGCGTCTGGTAAAAAATGCAGGACATGAAGTAAATGTGGAAGCGCCTTATCGGCTTGCAGATATATTGAACAGTTTTTATGCTGATATGGATAGTCGGCATTAGTAAAAAGTGAAAAAATTATATGAAAGGTTTTATATAAAAAACTAAAAAACAAGCAAAAATGATTGAAATTATGAGTTATCAATGATATGATTATAAACATGGCGAAATCGGATTGCTGATTTCCTTTGGAAGTTTGATTGTTACGTTTCTGACCTTTCTCGATAAGAGAAACAGTAAGAAGAAATAAAAATGCCTATCCTGTCTACCCACAGGATAGGCGGTGTCCATAAGGACATTTAACCTGTTCGAGGGGCATCCACCTTTGGAGTGGGTGCTTTCCTTACTTCGAATATAACATAAGGGGCAAAGAAATGCAATCATTATATTTATGATTATTACGATTTTTTGTAAGAACTCAAAAAGTCTAATATATTTTGATTTTTGAAAAGCTATATGATAAAATTGTCTTGGCTAATTGGCTTGATAAATTTATTTATTGAGTGAATAAAAAGAAATTAATGATAATGAGTTGCTGAATGGATTTGAATTAAAAGTGTAAAGTGTTGGGCGAAATTATAAGAAAAAGAATGGAGGATGTCCAAGTGTGGTGCAAAAACTGCTGTATTGAAACAAATGAAGAGATATGCCCCATTTGTGGCATCAAAACAATAGATGAACTTCCAACAAGGGTTTATTGGTGTGAGGATTGTGAGGTTCCAGTAGTGCAAGTAGTTACACAGGCTGATATAGAGTGTTGTCCTATGTGCGGTAAAAAAATGAAGTATATGGCAATGGATTTAAGGCCAGTTTTTCCGGAGGAGAGGTTATTATTAGAAATTCTTTTGAACAAAAAACCAAATGAATATATAAAAAGGTCGGTTTGGGCATCTAACAACCGTTACTATATTGATGGAAAAACAATGACTATTTCCAATAAATTGTTTCAGGAGACTAATGCAGATATAATTTCTGAAAAATTGGAAATGTATGAAGGAGAGAATTCATATGTTTATTTTAATAAGCATATTACTAATTTTGCAAAAGCAAATCAATTGCGTTTACATTATTTGAAGGATGAGGCATATGAGTTTATTCATGAGGCAACAAAGAAATTTGATGAAGAACATATTGTTTTATCATTCTCGGGAGGTAAGGATTCAACGGTTACTGCTGATATTGTTATAAAAGCATTGAGTAATCCCAATTTAGTACATATTTTTGGAGATACAACACTTGAGTTCCCAATGACTATTGAATATGCGAAGAGATATAGAGAGAATCATCCTCAAGCAATCTTTCAAATTGCCAAAAATAGTGAACAGATTTTTTATGATGTATGTGAAGATATAGGACCGCCTGCAAGAATGATGCGTTGGTGCTGTTCTATGTTTAAAACAGGACCAATTACTAGAGTTATAAATAATTTCTATCGAGAACAGCGGATTTTGACATTTTATGGGATTAGAAAGTATGAGTCTGTTAGCAGAAGTAAGTATAATCGAATAGAAGATGATTCAGGAGCTGTTAAAATTCAACAGCAGACAGTTGCGTCACCTATTTTTCTTTGGAGTGATATAGATATTTGGTTATATATTCTCACAGAAGAAATTGATTTTAATGAGGCTTATCGATTGGGCTATGACAGGGTAGGGTGCTGGTGTTGTCCTAATAATAATCAGCGAGCTCAATTTTTATCTCGAATTTATATGCCAGAACAAGCTAAAAGATGGCGTGCCTTTCTTATTGAGTTTGCAAAGAAAATAGGAAAGCCAGATGCTGAAGTCTATGTTGACTCTGGAAAATGGAAAGCTAGGCAGGGAGGAAATGGGTTAGTTGCTGCAAGTGATGTGAAAATTAAATATACTAACTGTACAACTGAAGAACATGCAAAAATATATCGCTTAGTGCATCCATTTGATGAAAGGCTAATTGGAATGTTCACGCCGTTTGGTAGGATTGCTCCAGAGTTAGGACAAAAATTATTAAATGAAGTTTTGGTTCTTGATATAAAGAATAATGTGCCTATTCTATCTATACAGCCGTTTGAACAGGATGGATATGAGTATGCTGTAAAGATAAGGACAATGAATGTGGCTGATCATAATACTTTACAACGTATGGCAGGGTATCAAATCAAAAAGTTTAATGCTTGTAGAAAATGTTTGAAGTGTGAGTCTCTTTGCAGGACTAGTGCAATCTCGATTATTGGAGATAATTATTATATTAATCCTGAAAAATGTGTACATTGTAAAAAGTGTGTTACTGCTAAATATTTAGATGGTGGTTGCATGATGGATAAGTATTTAAGGACAAAGTAGAGTATTGGGAGGAAAATAACAATGGCTATGAAATTTCGAGCGCATGATACGTTCTTTATTCGTAAAGGATGGCTCAGTAAAGGAATGAAATATGTCCAACATAAGCCAGATATTTTTATTGATAAAGTTGACAAGCCTATGGATTTGTTGGGTATTGGAGCAAATATGGTAAAAGCTTTAAGATATTGGCTCCAAGCAGTTGGCTTGACACAAGAGGCTGTATCTGGAAAAAGAGTTCAGACTTTTACTGAACTAGGAGAAAGTATTTTTAAACATGATAGATTTATTGAGGAAATTGGCACTTTATACCTGCTCCATTACAAGTTGGCTTCAAATAAAGAAGGTGCCACTGCCTGGTATTATTTTTTTAATAAATTTTCAATGACAGAATTTTCAAAAGAAGATTTTGTAGTTGCATTGCAGAATAATGTGCGGATGGATGAAGAAGAGTCTCAGGTTGCGCCACGTTCACTTAGCGATGATTTTTCTTGTATTGTAAATACTTATTTACCAAGATATAAAGTTAATCCTAAAAGAATTTCACCTGAAAACAATATTGATTGTCCCTTTGGAGAGTTGGGGTTAATTGACATATTAAATAAAGAAAAAAAGATATATAGAAAAGCCACTCCGGCAGCAGTCAGTTTTAATCCATGGATTGCATTAGCTATAATTGTAGAACAGGCAAATGGGCGGAATGAGATAGGGTTGGATGAACTGCTAATGGCAGAATGTAATATTGGCAAGACTTTTAATTTAGATGCAATTACTATGCTGGATGTATTACATAGGATGGAAAGAATGAAAGAAATTAAAATTATTAGAACTGCTGGCTTAGATATTATACGTATAAATAACCATCGAACATTTCAAGAATGTGTTGATAAGTATTATGCTAGCATCGAAGGATAGATTAGGAGAAATTAGAAATGAGCAATATGATTTCGGCTGCTTCAGATTTTCAATATTCTGTTAATATAGGATATGATTTGAACAATGATGATAAACTAAAGAAATTTATTCCAACTAAATCAGCAATGAGTCTTCTTGAAGATATTCTTTTGAGCACCAGAGATGCTTCTGCAGAAAGAGCCAGGGTTTTAATTGGTGCTTACGGCAAGGGAAAGTCTCATATTGTTTTAATGATTCTTTCGATTTTAATGAAAAGAGAGTTGTCTTTGTTTGAAAAGGCACTTCCTGAATTTAAAGAAAACAAAGGGCTATATCAATGTATTTTAAATTATTATGAGAGCGATAATAAGATTCTTCCTATAGTTATTAGTGGTAGTAGCACAAGCATTTCACAAGCATTTCTTTTAGCCTTGCAGAGAACATTAGCAGAAAATGATATGTTAGATGTAATGCCAGAAACAAATTATAAGGCTGCAGTTGCTGTTATAAATAGATGGAAAAAGGATTTTCCAGATACGTTAATGCAATTAGAAAAAGCTATTGATGAACCTGTTTGGAAATTTGTTGAGTCTCTTGAAGAGTATAGCATTAATGCTTATGAAAAATTTGAACGTATTTATCCTACTTTAACAGCGGGTAGTGTTTTTAATCCATTTCTTGGGTTTGATGTAATTGATTTATATGAAAGTGTCATAAAGGGATTACATTCAAAGGGATACTCAGGAATATATGTTGTATATGATGAATTTAGCAAGTTTTTAGAATCAAATATATCAGAGGCGACGTTAAGTGATTCGAAGATGTTGCAGGATTTTGCTGAAAAATGCAATCGTAGCGGCGAAAAGCAAATGCATTTAATGCTGATTTCTCACAAGGAGATTGAAAATTATATTGATGCTCTGCCTAAAAAGAAAGTTGATGGATGGCGTGGGGTATCAGGACGATTTAAACATATCCATTTAAATAATAACTTTACTCAGACCTATGAGATAATTGGATCTGTAATTCAAAAGAATGAAAAGATGTGGAACAAATTTTGTAAAAAGTTTCAGAGAGAGTTTGTGAGTCTGGTACAACGCAATTTTAATCATGCAATTTTTTCTGACGTAAATAAAGAGGAATTAGAGCAGATATTGTATTCCTGTTATCCACTCCATCCAATTTCGACTTTTGTCTTGCCAAGATTGTCGGAACGTGTAGCGCAAAATGAAAGAACGTTATTTACATTTCTTTCTGCTAATGGAAATTCAACCTTACCGGCATTTCTAGATAAATATAAGGATGATAAATTTGAGGTTATAACGCCAGACGGTATTTTTGATTACTTTGAACCCTTATTAAAAAAAGAGGTGTATTTGGGAAAAGTTTACGAAATTTACTTGACTACCAACATAATCCTTGATAAACTACAAAAAGAATCTTTAGAAAGTAAAATTGTGAAAACTATTGCTTTAATTTATATTTTAGAGCAATTTGAAAAATTAAGGCCGACTAAAGATGAACTTGTAGCAATTTTTTCAATATGTTATTCTGTGAATGAGATAGAACAAGCAATTTCTAATTTGATTGAAAAAGAGTATGTTATATATTTAAAAAGGAGCAATAATTATCTCCGATTAAAGCAGACTTCAGGAATTGATATTCGTCAAAAAATTGAAGATGCAGTAGCTATGTTTACAGATAAAATTTCAATTAAATTTACCTTAAATGGAGCTAATTTTGACAATTATATTTATCCTTCCCGGTACAATGATGAAAGAGAAATTACTAGGTATTTTTCTTTTGAATTTATTGATGAAGATGAAGTAAATGTTGATACAGATTGGGAGATTAAAAGTGAGAAGATTGAGGCAGATGGTGTTATATATGGAATTATTCCTAAAAGCAATGAATCTATAGAAGATTTAAGAAATACACTTTTGCAATCTAGTATTGGGCATAAACGTTTTATTTTTATTCTTCCGAAGAAGTATTTAGAAATCAGGAATCTTGTTTTGGAGTTTGAGGCAGTATCTTTCTTGCGAGAAAGAGCTATAGATGACAAGGTATTGTTTGAAGAGTATGAGGTGATATATGAAGACCTACTGGAAATTATAGGTGGTTTTATCAATTCATATACACATCCGGAAGAATTTAAATCTTCATATATATATATGGGAGAAGAGCTTTGCATTACTCGAAAAGCGGCTTTGACAGGATTAATGTCTGATATATGTGATACGGTGTATTCTCAGACACCAGTAATAAACAATGAGGCAATTAATCGTAATGATATTACATCAGTTGCGAACAATAGTAGGAATAAGGTAGTTGCTGCACTGTTGCGTAATGAATTAGAAAATAATTTGGGGCTCACTGGTTCAGGGCAGGAAGTATCAATTATGAGAAGTACATTAATAAGAACTAAGATTCTGGTAGAGGAAAATGGTTTTTCTAGAATTGATTTGTGTCCGCAAAATAAATTGGTTAGAAATATGATAGAGACAATTGTTTCATTTATATTAGAAGCCAGAACAAAGGGGCAAGTATGTTTTGATGAATTGTATAGGCAATTAGTATCACCAGAAAATCACATTGGCTTAAGAAGGGGGCTCATTCCAATTTATATAGCAGCCGTTTTTCATGAGCATAAGCAACAGCTTATTATTTTAGATAGATTTGGACAGATTCCTATGAGCGCAGATGTATTGCTTCAGATAAATGCAAATCCTACTGGATTCTTATTGGCATATTTGGATTGGAATCCAGAAAAAGAGGAATTTGTACAGCTTTTGTCTACTATGTTTAATGAATATATAGTTGGAGCTGAAAAAAATACTAATTCGTATGACTATGTTGTATCGGCCATGAAGCGTTGGTATATGGCTTTACCTAAATATGCCAAAGAAGCAAAAAAAACTGCATTTGGTAAAAAAATAGATGAGCGTTTTATTAGTATGTTAAGATTATTGAGACAAAATGTGGGTAGTCATGAATTGTTGTTTGAGAAACTTCCAAAAGTATTTGGATATAAAAAACAGTTTAACATTGGCTTGTCAGAAAATATAGCTAAGGCAAAAGAATTTTATGATAATTTTTTAGGCCAACTTAATCAAGCTTTGGTTGAACGACTTAAGATTATGTTTGCAGCAGGAAAGAATAAAGCAAACTTAGATAAGGTATCTTTAGCATCCATAATTAAAGATTGGTGTGAGAGTCTTGATAAAAAGGTTTTTGAACAGTTATTTGCAGATGGAACAGAAAAATGCTTAGGATTGTTTAAAGCCGTTACTAATGATGAATATATTTTTATTTGTAGATTAGCAAAAATTGCAACTGATTTACGTATTGAGGATTGGGATGATAGTACGATAGAGAAATTTCTTGATAATTTAGAGCAATATAAACAAACAGCTGAAAAATATTGTGGGGATATGGAGGAGAAGCCAGAAGTTTCCATAGATACTTATCAGTTGGTGTTTGTAGATGAAGAAGGGGAAAGGATTACAAAACGTTTCAGTAGAGTTGAACATAGCAAACGCGGTGAATTGTTGTATAATGCTATTACAGCAGATATAGATTCAATGGGACATTCTATTTCAGAGCAAGAAAAACGTCAGATTTTGATGGAAGTATTGAAGAAATTATGTTAGGAGGGGTATAGTGACTTACTTTGATAATGCTGCAACAACTTATCCGAAACCGGAAGAAGTCTATTTGTATATGGATGATTTTTATCGGGCTAATGGTGCAAATGTTGGAAGGGGTCACTATGAATTGGCTCAAACAGCAGGAAGATTGATTGAGGATACGAGAAGACAAATTCAATTCTTATTACATTGTCCTACTAAGCAAGTGGTCTTTGTACCCACAGCAACAATTGCCCTTAATATTATTATTCAAGGAGTCATTGTTAAGGGGGCAAGGAATATATACATTAGTCCTTTTGAGCATAATGCAGTTACGAGAATTTTGCATCATTATGAAGTCAATGGCAAAATTATAGTTCATCAACTTTGTGTCTCAGAAGAAATGGTATATGATCTTCAAAGAATACAATATCAATTTGATTCTGTAAGGCCAGATTTTGTAATAGTAAGTCATGCAAGTAATGTTTTTGGCCTAATTGCGCCAGTTGAGGATATATTTGCTCTTGCAAAAAGGTATAATGCTATTACTCTGTTAGATATGGCGCAGACGGCTGGACTGGTTGATTGTAATATTGGACAAGATTATTTTGATTTTGCTGTATTTGCAGGACATAAGACATTATATGGTCCAACTGGCATATCGGGATTTGTAGTGAGTCCTCAAATAATCATTCCGTCGATTATCTTTGGAGGAACAGGTTATGAATCGGCAAATCAAAATATGCCAGAGAGTTTGCCGGAGCGTTTTGAAATGGGCACTTTGAATATTTGTGGGATTGCCGGACTTTATGCTGCTTTGAAGTGGAATCAAGAAAAGACAATTGAATTGATTTGGCATCGAGAAGAGGAACAACGTAAGAAAATAATTGAATTATTAGAAGAATATGAATTTGTGAAAATAATTGGAAATTTTGAGCATTGCAAATATGTAGGTATTGTTTCTTGTCGGATAAATGGTATTAGCAGTGACAGTGCAGGTAATATATTCGATAAATATGGAATTGCAGTAAGAACTGGTTTACAATGTGCACCATTGGCGCATCAATTTATGAAAACCTATCCGGCAGGAACAATTCGATTTAGTGTAAGTTACTTTACTTCGGATGAAGATTTTGAAGAGTTGAAAAAGGCATTAGATGATATTCAAGATAAATTATAGGAAAAATTATTAAGATAAGTTTTTTGGCAAGAGGAAGTTGTGTAGGGAGATACTTGGTGAATTTTCAAAATATTAGAATAAAAAGCGAATATCGAAATTTAATAGACGATATAGTTGAAGATTTTTATACACCAATATTGTCTAATGCGGTATTGTATAAAAGAGCAGTTGGTTTCTTTTCTTCATCAGCTTTAGTTGAACTAACAAAAGGAATATCTGGGCTAATTACTAATTCAGGTAAAATTCAATTAATAGCTTCTCCTTATTTGTCCGCAGATGACATTGAAGCAATTAGAGCTGGATATAAGGAAAGATACGCAATTATTGAAAATAGTCTGATTAGAAATTTGTTAGAACCGATTGATAAGTTTGAGGCAAGAAGATTAAATCTTCTTGCTAATCTTATAGCGGTAGGAGTGCTAGAAATTAAGATTGCTGTTCTTGAAAAAGAAAATGATATTGGAATGTTTCATGAGAAGATGGGACTTATGTATGATGAAGAGAATAATATTATAGCATTTACTGGCTCCATGAATGAGAGCTCAAATGCATTTTCTCATAATTATGAGTCTATAGATGTATTTTGCTCATGGACGTTTGATAGCGGGAGGGTTTTATCAAAAGAAATTGCCTTTCAAGCAATGTGGGAAGACACAGAACCGCATATAAGAATTATTGATTTTCCTAAATTGAATGAAGCGTTGCTTAAAAAATATAAATATAATAATGAGATCGATGTGAATATAGACAAAGATGAGTTTGGTATGGTTATTAGAAGGAAATCAGAAAGTTCTATGATTTCATTGCCAAGCGATGTTGAACTCAGAAAATATCAAATAGATGCAATTAACAGATGGGAACAACAAGAGTTTGTTGGAATTTATGATATGGCTACTGGAACAGGTAAAACATTTACAGCATTAGGCAGTATGGAACGGTTGCTTCAAAGGACAAAGAATCTTGCAATTTTTGTGATTTGCCCATATATTCATCTTGTAAATCAATGGGAAGAGGATGCAGTCTTGTGGGGAGTTAATCCAATTATTGCGCATTCCCAATCAAGGAATAAAAATTGGCCGGAAACACTTAGGATGGCATATAAACGATTTCGAAGAACGGGGAAGTCGTTTATGTGTATTGCTACGAATGCTACATTCCGAGATGATATGATACAAAATATACTAAAGAACGTATCTTTGGGCATGAATGTAGTTTTGGTAGTTGATGAGGTGCATAATTTTGGAAGTGAAAATTTATCAAAATTACTTCCTCCCAATATCCGTTTTCGCCTGGGGTTATCAGCAACGGTGGAGCGGTATAGAGATAAGGTTGGAACGGGAAAAATAATAGATTATTTTGGAAAAAAATGTATTGAGTATCCAATACAACGGGCAATAGAAGAAAAGGCATTGGTCGAATATGAATATTATCCAATAATTGTTTCACTATTAGAAGAAGAACTTGAAGAATATCAATATTTATCAAAGCAGATAGCACAATATATTGTTAAGGAGAATGGAAAAACGACAGTTGCTGAGATTGGTCAGCAAATATTATATAAGCGTTCGAGGTTAATTGCTGGAGCTGAAAACAAGTTAAATATGTTAGAGCAATATCTTTTGCCTTATAAGGATGCTTCTCATATCCTTGTGTATTGTGGTGCAACTAAGGGATTGGAATTCGAAGATAAAGAAAAAGAGCGCCAAATAGATAAAGTAGAAAAGCTTATAGGATTAAAATTAAAGATGACAACACATAGATTTACATCTGAAGAAAGTTTAGAAATGAGACGTTTGTTAAAAGAAGGTTTTTCTGACGGAGAATTTCAGGTCATTACAGCGATAAAATGTTTGGATGAAGGTGTAAATATTCCCAATATACAGACAGCATTTATTTTAGCTAGCAGTCGAAATCCGAAAGAGTTTATCCAGCGCAGGGGAAGGGTACTTCGTAAAGCACCTGACAAAACAAGAGCTACAATTTATGATTTTGTAACACTTCCAAGAGAACTAAATGCTATACGATATGGTGATTATAAAGATGATAAGTCAATTGTAATTGGTGAAATGGCACGTATTTATGAATTCGGGCGACATTCAGTTAATTCAAGGATAGCATATGAGATGTTAGAGAGGATACAAGAGGCATATTGTATTAACATCCCTTATGAGAATTTGCAAATAATAATGGAGGAAGAGTATGGAGAACAATGAACTAGAACAAAATAAGGTTACAATGATGTACGATGAAATTCGATTAGCAGAAGCAGAAAATTTGCGTACTGGTAAAAAAGACAGAGATGGTATGATAAAAGAAATTGTACGTATTATGCAAAAGCACTTAAAGGAGGAAAGGCAATGAAATTTGTACATCTTCGTTTGAAGAATTTTATGCGGTACATTGGAGAGAATATGATTGAATTCAGTCGTGAACCGGAAAAAAATGTTACAGTTGTATTGGGAGATAATACGGTGGGAAAAACAACTCTTGCCCAAGCTTTTAGGTGGGTTTTGTATGGAGAATTGATTACCACTCAATATGATGATAGTAAAAAGGTATGCATTTTAAATAATGAGATTCTTGGAGAGATGGGAGCAAATGATTATCGTGATGTTGAAGTAGAGTTAAAACTAGAAAATGAGGGGAGTTCTGGGGTCTTATATACATATAAAATAATACGTAAGGCAGGTTTTATAAGAAAATATCCTCAATTAGTTGCTGTACAGAAGGCGGGTTCCCTGAAATTGTATGTTACGGATTCTACAACAGGCATAACGACACCTTATGATAATCAAGATAAGGTGAATGAGATTATTAGTGAATTATTGCCTAAAAGTTTATCAAGTTATTTCTTATTCGATGGTGAACGATGGAATGATGATAAAAAGACAAAAACTGATATTAAAGACTCGATTTATACATTAGTAGGTATTAGTCCGGTGCGTGCAATGAAAGAACATTTAGGCGATGGAAGAAACAATGTTATTAAGTATTTAAAGAATAAGATAACTGGTTCGGGAGATGAATATATCCATCTTACCAACGAAATCAAGTGGTTAGAGTCTAATATTGAAAATGAAGAAAAAAACTTGTCTGATGCACAAGTTAATGCTGATGATTTTCAAAAAAGGGTTGACGAGATAGAAAGTGTACTGCATGCGAATCCAAATGTGGAACAAGAACAAAAAGAATGTGAACGACTTGAAAAAGAAATAAAGAAAAATGAAGACTATATGAATACATTCTATTCAGATGTAGTTTGTTTGCTTAGCTCTGCTCACAGTTATTTTGCTGCTCCATTAGTAGATCAAATTCTTGACATTTTGAATGAGGCAGGTGATTTGGATTCTTCTGATGTGCCTGGGGTCATAGATAAGACAATTCATTACATTTTAGAGCATAAAGAATGTATTTGTGGGCATAAGATTTTGCCTAATTCTTATGAAGAGCAAACTCTAAAAAATTTATTAAAAGTAGTTCCACCTGCCAAAATAGGAGCAGAGATTGGGCAGCTCAAAGATACTTTAGTGCGATGGAATTCGGAAGGGGAAACTCTTAAATTGGATATCGAGCAAAAAGCAAATTTGTATCAAAGTGAAGGTGATAAGAAGTATGAGAATGAAGACGAATTGGAACGCAAACAGAAAAAAATAGACCGTAAAATTAATTTTGCTTCGGAACGAATGAAAATGGAGGGCTATAAAAAAAGTGTAAGGCAAGAACAAGAAAAAGCAAGGCGAGCAAGTATGAATATCAATGATTATAGGCAAAAGATATCAGCTTTAGAGAAAGAAAGAGATACTTTTGCAGAGAAGGATGCTAAGAATGCGAGACTTAAGTTGTATATTGCATATGCGGAAAGGCTTTATAAGTCAGCATCTGATAGTTATTATTCAAAAGAAAATACTCTGGTTGAGAGTCTAAATGAAATTATAGAGAGAAATTTTAGCGATATGTTTAATGAAAAGGAAAAAGTAGCTCGCTTAGGTGATGATTATGTGCTAAGGCTTTTTTATAAAAAGGTGAGTACTAATAATGGTGATGATAACATGGAAGCTTCCGGGCTTTCAGAAGGAGAAAAAATTGCGAGAAATTTTGCATTTATTGTAAGTATTCTTGAATTTGCTAATAAAATGAAGAAAGAAGGAGATGAGGTTGCTCAATCTCTTCCACTTGTATTAGATGGTCCTTTTTCGAAATTAAGCTCTATAAATACGGCAAAGGTTGCCAAAGTATTACCTGCCGTATCTGAACAAATAATTATTTTTATGCTTGATAAGGATTGGCAGCCAAGTGGATTAGAAAAGTATGCAGATGCAAGATACATTTATAGGACTATAAAGGATATACATGAAAACTCGTCAAAAATACAGCTTAATTCGGAGGTGAAATAATGGTTAGTATGGAAATGCATAATTTTGAATATTTTAGAAAACCAGTAGTTATTACGGGAAAACATGCTCGTTTAGTAGATGATATGTGGAAGCAAAATCAAATTCAAATTTCCTATTTTAGAAGACTAGTCGATTTATATACGATTGCACCAATAATTGGGTTGCGCACTAAGAGAACGGCACCTTCTGATTCTACAGAAGAAAGAAGGAGAACAATACAAGTCGAACAGTTGTATGAGAAGGAACCAGAATTACGACAGATTATGCGAATGATTATATTGTTAGATGAAACTCAAAAATGTACAAAAGAAGAGCGAGTAAACAAAGCTTTTAGAGGACCAAAATCGCAAGAAGAGTTTGAAAAGGACACTGAATTGTTTAACTCTTATGTGAGAGGTGGTATAGAAGTTTTTCATGAACTTTTAGTACAAAGGGCATTAGGGATAGAAGATGACTATAATGATGTACGTGTTGGTAACATCATGGCATTAATTAATAATCCACTGATTCCAGATATTGATTAAAAAAGTAGCTAAAATACTTAGTACACATATGAGAGGAATTAAAACTATGAAGTGGGAATCTTATTCACATCCAATATCAGATATACGAGATTGGAACGGTAATAATAGATTGGAATTACGCCCTGATTTTCAGCGTAATGAGGTTTGGAGCAGAGCGGCTCAAATTATGCTTATTGATACAATTATTCAGGGAATACCTATTCCTAAGATTTATATCAAATCTGTCATGAATGATGGAAAAACCTATAGAATTGTTATTGATGGACAGCAAAGGCTTACTGCTATTCTTAAATTTGTACAAAATGAGCTTCTATTAAAAAAGCCTTATGCTGGTGAATATCAGAATAAAAAATTTAATGAACTTCCTGATGATGTTCAAAATGAAATTTTGAGATATAAAATTGATATAAATGAAATATTCAATCCTACGGATGAAGAGATAAGAGATTTGTATTCTCGTGTAAATAAGTATACAGTACAACTTAACAAGCAAGAATTACGTCGTGCTGATTTTCCAGGTGATTTTATTTCATTAGCAGAAGAATTAGCAGAAAATAAGTTTTTTGAACAAGCAAAGATATTTTCAGTCAAACAGCGTCGGCGCATGCTTGATGTGGAGTATGTGGAAGAATTATTAACAATTATATTAAAAGGGATTCAAGATAAAAGGGATTATTTAGATTCTGTATGTGAAGAATTTATTTTTATGGAAAATAAAGCTGATGTTGTATCGGACTTTTTGGGAATTATTGATGATATTGCAGCAATTTTTGACTCGAAAGTTATGCCGATATATACAACTAGGTTTAAACAAAAGTCGGATTTCTATTCTTTATTTGCGTGTATATTTGAATTAAAGAAAGTAGCAGTAATTAATTTTGATAATTTATCTCAGGTTAGAATGAAACTACAAGAGATGTGTGATAAAGTCGGGCCGCAAAGTGAAGACGATATTTATCGAGAATATGCGACTCGTTGTTTAAGTGATGCGAATTCTAGTACAAATAGAAAATGGCGTGTGGATTTTATTAAAGAGCGCTTAGAGATAGGATACAAAAGGAAGGAATAAGTATGGAGATTTTCCTAAATAACTCAAAAGATAATTCACAAGTTTTCGATGTTGGTGATGAGGTTTTTACAAGTGCAGGAAAAAGTTATGAAGTCCAAGATAGAATTGGTGCAGGTGGGAATGGTGCAGTTTATGAGTGTATTGATACAGGTGGAAATATCTATGCCATAAAATTTCTTCTACGACCTTCAAAGAAAAATAGTTTAAGATTTAAGCAGGAAATCACATTAATGCAAAAAGTAGATCATCCACATATAATTAAGTATATTGATAATGGCATGGTCGAAGTAACAGATAAATATGGAAATGGCACAGAAATACCTTTTGTTATAATGGAAAAGGCTGATAGGAATCTTGTTGATTTTTTGAAGGAAACAGATAAAGTTGATTATGATATATATGCCGCACAGTTTAGAGGATTATGTGGAGCGTTAGAGGAATTACATCGTTTTGCTGTACATCGAGATATAAAACCAGAAAATATATTAATTAAAGGCGAAACTTGGGTTCTTAGTGATTTCGGACTTTGTGAATTTCTTGATCCTGAAGAGCATCGGGAATTGACGCGTGTGAATGAAAAGGTTGGACCAGCTTTTTGGATGAGTCCAGAAGCAATAACTAGTTTCTATTTTGGCAAGGATTTAATTAGCACGTATTCAGATGTTTTTCAAATTTGTTCGATATTTGTTTTTGTGCTTACTAAAAATTATCCTGGAGGCGTACTTTCTGACACGGATAGTATGAATACAACACCACAAATTAGACAACTTTTAATAACAGCATTGTCAAATGATTTTAAAAAGAGACCCATGGATGGGCGTGAATTGTTGCAGTGTTATAATAATGCCACATTTAATGCTAATTAAATGATTTGAAAGTATAGCAGCCAAATGGATAGTAAAGCGAGATATGGTGAGCTTACATATAAAATTTATAAGTGCAGGAGATATCAGTTAATACAGAGATTATTATATATTTTTATAATAACTTTTTTGTGAATTGCCATTGAACAATACAAGAACAATATAGAACATACATAAATTGTAGGTTTGTCAAACATATGTTACACTGCCCCCTTATAATCCTCCAGTATCTGTTTGGGGGATTTCCAGCCAAGCGGTCTCATGGGAAAGCTGTTGCAGTCCCTGCGGTTGTATTCCTTTAGCTGGTCTGCAAAGTCTTTGAAGGAATAGAAAGAGTGGGTGGTGAAGCGGTTGGTGAATTTCGTCCCATTGTCCGTCTGGATGCACTCTATGGGGAAGGGGAACGCTTTCACCAGATGGTCCGCAAATATGGCAGACGAATAGGTGCTGTGTTCCTCAAAAGCCTCAACAAAATGCCATCTGGAATACTCATCAATAGCGGTATACTGGAAGAAATGCTTTCCAATGACCTTACTGTTTACGAGACAGGCGGAAGGGACAAATTTCACATCTACCTAAATGTGCTGTCCGGGATGGTCCATCTGCTCGTAAGGCTTGGGAACATACTTCGGATTGTGAAGGTGGAGAGCCATGATACTGTGCTTTTTGAGGAAATGGCAGAGTCCAGGAATGGAGCGGGAATAGCCGCGCTGCATGAGCTTAACCCAGAAAACCACAAGGTCGGAGTCGGGGTTTCGCCTGTGCATATGCATGATCAGTTTGATTTCATCCGGGGTATGCTGGTTAGGGTGATGGTGAGGTCTTCTGGAGCGGTGGCGCAGGGAGTCAATAGAGCCGTCATAACGTCGTTTCTAGCGGTAAATATACTGCCTGTTGGTTTTGTATTTAATGGCGGCTTTGGTAACACCGTATTTGTTCGCATATTTAATAAGTGATAGACGGTAGTGCATATCCTGTGTTATAGTAGCCATAGCAGAGAACTCCTTTATGTTTGTTTTTGTTGTGGTGACTAAACTATAACACAAAGGCAGTATCTCTGCTTTTTAAATATTCAGTTGTAACACATGTATTGTAATCCTACAAATTTTCAAGCCAGAACATGCACAAATCTTCTTGACATTCCCCATTTCCAAGTGCTAAATTATAAATAACCAAAAACACATATAAATACACACAAATTATAAACCAAAAACCATGACGAAGACAGTACACAATACTTGAAAATCAAAGCGAGCCGGAGATGGTGCAAGTCCGGTATGAGTAAGGCTTTGTGGAATATCACTTCTGAGTTTCAGACTGAAAGGGAGCTATGGAGCCCTGCCAAGGGGCGCTGGCAGCCAAGTAGGCACTGACGGATTTCCTCCGTTAAAGGGAACGCATATGATAGTATGATGTAACAGGTGGTAACGCAGGGATTTTAGCCTCGTCCTTTTACAGGACGGGGCTTTTTATTTCACAGGAAAGGGCGCATGGCGTACTTTCCTTCAAAGAAAAAGAAAGGAAGAAAGCAATGTATCAGAAAGTATCGACCAACCTTAACTTTGTGGAACGGGAAAAGGAAACGGAGAAATTCTGGCGGGAAAATAACATTTTCCAAAAAAGCATGGATATCAGAAAAGGAAAAGAAACCTATACCTTTTATGACGGACCGCCAACAGCAAACGGAAAGCCCCATATCGGACATGTGCTCACCCGTGTCATAAAAGATATGATACCCAGATACCGGACCATGAAGGGCTATATGGTACCAAGAAAGGCAGGCTGGGACACCCATGGGCTTCCGGTAGAGCTGGAAGTGGAAAAGCTGCTTGGCTTAGACGGCAAGGAGCAGATTGAAGAATACGGCCTGGACCCCTTTATCTCAAAATGTAAGGAAAGCGTCTGGAAATATAAGGGCATGTGGGAGGATTTTTCCGGCACTGTTGGTTTTTGGGCGGATATGGACGACCCCTATGTAACCTATCATGATGATTTTATCGAGTCAGAATGGTGGGCTTTAAAGGAAATCTGGGACAAGGAGCTTTTGTACAAGGGCTTTAAAATCGTACCCTATTGTCCGAGATGCGGAACCCCTCTTTCCTCCCATGAGGTAGCACAGGGCTATAAATCCGTAAAGGAACGTTCTGCAACCGTTCGCTTTAAAATAAAGGGCGAGGAGGCGTATTTCCTTGCATGGACCACCACTCCATGGACCCTTCCAAGCAATGTGGCTCTCTGTGTCAATCCGGAAGAATCCTATTGCAGAGTTAAGGCTGCTGATGGACGTAATTATATTATGGCGGAAGCGCTTTTGGACAACGTTCTTGGAAAGCTGGCGGAAGAAGGAAAGCCGGCATATGAAATCATTGAAAAATATACCGGTAAGGATTTAGAATATAAGGAATATGAGCCTTTATTTGAAGGCGCTGCCATAATGGCGGAAAAACAGCATAAGAAGGCTCATTTTGTAACCTGCGACGGATATGTTACCCTGACGGATGGTACCGGCATTGTTCACATTGCACCTGCTTTTGGTGAGGATGATGCCCAGGTGGGACGCAAATATGACCTGCCCTTTGTCCAGTTCGTAGACGAAAAGGGGGAAATGACAAAGGAAACCCCGTATGAGGGGCTGTTTGTAAAGGATGCTGACCCAAAGATTTTAGTGGACTTAGATAAAGAAGGAAAGCTGTTTGAGGCACCGAAGTTTGAACATGATTACCCGTTCTGCTGGAGATGTGACACACCGTTAATCTACTATGCGAGAGAATCCTGGTTTATCAAGATGACGGCAGTGAGGGATGACCTGGTAAGAAATAATAAGACTGTCAACTGGATTCCGGAATCCATCGGCGAAGGCCGTTTTGGAAACTGGCTGGAAAACATTCAGGACTGGGGAGTCTCCCGTAACCGTTACTGGGGTACGCCTTTGAATATATGGGAATGTGAAGACTGCGGACATATGGAATCCATCGGAAGCCGTGAACAGTTAAAGGATATGAGCGGCAATGAAAAAGCGCTTACGGTAGAGCTCCACAGACCTTATATTGATGAAATCACCATTGCCTGTCCAAAATGCAAAAAAACTATGAAGAGAGTTCCCGAGGTAATCGACTGCTGGTTCGATTCCGGGGCAATGCCTTTTGCACAGCACCACTATCCATTTGAAAATAAGGAGTTGTTTGAGTCCCAGTTCCCGGCACAGTTTATTTCCGAGGCAGTGGACCAGACCCGTGGATGGTTCTACTCACTTATGGCGGAATCAACCTTGCTGTTTAATAAGGCTCCCTATGAAAACGTAATTGTGCTGGGACTTGTACAGGATGAGAACGGACAGAAAATGTCCAAATCCAAAGGAAATGCAGTGGACCCCTTTGATGCCCTTCAAACCTACGGGGCAGATGCAATCCGGTGGTATTTTTATATTAACTCAGCCCCATGGCTTCCAAACCGCTTCCACGGGAAGGTGGTTCAGGAAGGACAGCGGAAATTCATGGGCACTCTTTGGAATACCTATGCATTCTTTGTGCTGTATGCCAACATTGATAACTTTGATGCAACAAAATATACATTGGAATACGACAAGCTTTCCGTTATGGATAAGTGGCTGTTATCCAAATTAAACACCCTGATTACCCAGGTGGACACCAGTCTGGAAAATTACCGGATTCCGGAAACCGCAAGGGCATTGCAGGAATTTGTGGACGATATGAGCAACTGGTATGTGAGAAGAAGCCGTGAGCGCTTCTGGGCAAAGGGAATGGAGCAGGATAAAATCAATGCCTACATGACCTTATATACGGCACTTGTGACGGTGGCAAAGCTGGCAGCGCCCATGATTCCGTTTATGACGGAGGATATTTACAGAAACCTTGTGTGCTCTATTGATGAAAATGCGCCGGAAAGCGTGCATTTATGCGACTTCCCTGTGGCGGATGCAGCTTTTGTGGATAAGCAGTTAGAGGCGGATATGGATGCAGTATTGAAAACTGTAGTTTTGGGACGCGCCTGCAGAAACGGCGCCAATATTAAGAACCGCCAGCCTATTGCTTCCATGTTTATAAAGGCGGATTTTACATTAAGTGATTTTTATAAAGAAATCATTGAGGAAGAGCTAAACGTAAAAGACGTAATTTTTACTGAGGATGTAAGGGAATTTACTACCTATAAGTTCAAGCCCCAGTTAAAGACAGTAGGGCCCAGATACGGAAAACAGTTAGGCGGAATCCAGAGAAAGCTTGCGGATATTGACGGCAACGGGGCAATGGACCAGCTGAAGGCGGAAGGTGCGCTGAAGTTTGAAGTGGATGGCGTGGAGGTTTCTCTTGCAGAGGAAGACCTTCTCATTGAAATGATACAAAAGGAAGGCTATGCTACAGAAGCTGATAACAACATTACGGTAGTGCTTGATACCAACCTGACGGAAGAGCTTTTGGAAGAGGGCTTTGTATTTGAAGTCATCAGCAAAATCCAGACCATGAGGAAGGAAGCGGATTTTGAGGTAATGGATCATATTAAGGTGGGCATATCAGGAAATGACAGAATTGCGGCAATCGTAAAGAAAAATGAATCTGTCATTGCAGCCAAGGTACTGGCGGATGAAATCAAAGAAAATGAAAACTTTGCAATTGCAAAGGACTGGAATGTAAACGGAGAAGCAGTTACGATTACTTTAGAAAAAATATAAAACAGGAGGCAGTTATGGTAGAAAACGCAGCAGCAAAACAGACAGAATATGATAAGGAACTGTTTAAAAGAAGTGTATTGTATAATGTAAAGACTTTGTATAGAAAGACATTGGAGGAAGCCACTCCTCAGCAGATATTTCAGGCAGTTTCCTATGCGGTAAAGGACGCCATTATAGATAACTGGCTGGCGACCCAGAAGGAGTATGAAAAAAAGGACCCCAAAACAGTATACTATCTTTCCATGGAATTTTTAATGGGACGCGCCCTTGGAAATAATATCATCAATCTTCAGGCATATAAGATGGTAAAAGAAGCTCTGGAGGAGCTGGGAGTAGATATGAACGTAATCGAGGACCAGGAGCCGGATGCGGCTCTTGGAAACGGCGGTCTTGGAAGGCTTGCAGCCTGTTTTCTGGATTCTCTTGCCACATTGGGCTATGCTGCTTATGGGTGTGGTATACGGTATCGTTATGGTATGTTCAAGCAGGAAATCAGAGACGGCTATCAGGTGGAAGTGCCGGATGTATGGCTTCAGGACGGCAATCCCTTTGAGCTGCGCCGCCCGGAATATGCAAAGGAAGTCAAGTTTGGCGGCTATGTTTCCGTTCAGCAGGACGAAAACGGCAAAACCTATTATCATAAGGAAAACTATCAATCCGTTATGGCGATTCCCTATGACGTGCCGATTGTAGGTTATGGCAACGGAATTGTAAATACCCTCCGCATATGGGATGCCCAGCCGGTAGAATGCTTTCAGCTGGATTCCTTTGATAAGGGCGACTATCGTAAGGCAGTGGAACAGGAAAATCTGGCAAGAAATATTGTGGAGGTATTATATCCCAATGATAATCATTATGCCGGCAAAGAGCTTCGGTTAAAGCAGCAGTACTTCTTTATTTCTGCTTCTGTGCAGGAAGCGGTTGCCAAATATATGAGAAGCCACAGCGACATACACAAGCTTCCTGAAAAGGTTACATTCCAGTTAAATGATACCCATCCTACCGTTGCCATTGCGGAGCTTATGCGCATTTTGCTGGATGATTACTTTTTAAGCTGGGAAGAAGCATGGGACATTACCACAAAGACCTGCGCCTATACCAATCATACCATTATGGCGGAAGCATTGGAAAAATGGCCTATAGAGCTGTTTTCCCGCCTGCTTCCGAGAATTTACCAGATTGTGGAGGAAATCAACCGCCGGTTTATTCTGGAAATCCAGAAGAAATATCCGGATAATCAGGATAAAATCCGCAGCATGGCAATTATTTACGACGGACAGGTGAAAATGGCACATCTTGCCATTGTGGCAGGATATTCCGTAAATGGTGTTGCAAGGCTTCATACGGAAATTTTAAAGCATCAGGAATTAAAGGATTTCTATGAAATGATGCCTGAGAAATTTAACAATAAGACAAATGGAATTACACAGCGCCGTTTCCTGCTGCATGGAAACCCGCTTTTGGCAGACTGGGTTACAGATCATATCGGACCGGAATGGATTACCGACCTTTCCAAAATCAGCAAGCTGAAAGTATATGCGGATGATGAAAAGGCACAGCAGCAGTTTATGAATATTAAATACCAGAACAAAGTCCGTCTGGCAAATTATATTTTGGAGCATAACGGAATCAAAGTAGATGCCCGCTCCATATTTGATGTGCAGGTGAAGAGGCTTCATGAATATAAGCGTCAATTGCTGAATATTCTGCATGTGATGTATTTATATAATGAATTAAAAGAGCATCCGGATATGGAGTTTTATCCCAGAACCTTTATCTTTGGCGCAAAGGCGGCAGCAGGCTACCGGAATGCAAAGCTTACCATTAAGCTGATTAACAGCGTGGCAAATGTTATCAATAATGACGAATCCATTAAAGGGAAAATCAAGGTAGTGTTTATTGAAAACTACCGGGTTTCCAATGCGGAGATGATTTTTGCGGCAGCAGATATTTCCGAGCAGATTTCCACCGCCAGTAAAGAGGCATCCGGAACCGGAAACATGAAATTTATGTTAAACGGCGCGCCTACTCTTGGCACCATGGATGGGGCAAATGTGGAAATCGTGGAAGAGGTTGGAGAAGAAAATGCGTTTATTTTCGGACTTTCCTCCGATGAAGTCATAAACTATGAGCAGCACGGCGGCTACGACCCTATGGAGATTTTCAACAATGACCCGGATGTGCGCAAGGTTCTGATGCAGCTCATTAACGGATTTTACGCACCAAAAGACCCGGAACGGTTCAGAGATTTGTACAATTCCCTGTTAAATACCCAGTGTACCGCAAAAGCGGATACCTATTTTATCTTAAAGGATTTCAAGTCTTATGCAGAAGCACAAAAGAAGGTAGAGGCGGCTTACAGGGATGAAAAGCGCTGGGCGAAGATGGCTATCTTAAATGTGGCATGCTCCGGCAAGTTCACTGCGGACAGGACCATTCAGGAGTATGTGGATGATATCTGGCATCTGGATAAGGTGGTACTGCCCAAAACAGATGAGGAAAATAGCGGGAAGAAGCATTAGAGCATCCGAGTATTAAAGGATTTTAAAGGAAAATTTTACAGTGCACATATACAGAAAAATTGGCGGGTCTGACTCGCCAATTTTTTAAAATGGAGTGAATATGGATTTTATTAAACTTATGAATACGAAAGAATATGATTTTCTAAGAACCAATTCAAGGCTTGGAAATAGAATTATTCTTATGGGACTTGGCGGAAGCTATGCTTATGGCACCAATCAGGAAAACAGTGATATTGATTTCAGGGGAATTACGTTAAACTTACCATCCGATTTGCTGGGGCTTACCGGATTTGAACAGTATGAGGATGAAAATACGGATACGGTTATTTACTCCTTTAATAAGGTTGTGAAGCTCTTACTGGAGTACAACCCGAATACGATAGAGCTGTTAGGGCTGGATGAGGAACAGTATCTGATAAAAACAACATTGGGACAGGAATTGCTGGAGCATAAAAGCCTGTTTCTGTCAAAGAGGGCTGCCAAGTCCTTTGGCGGATATGCAAGCGCCCAGCTCAGGCGGCTGCAAAATGCCATTGCCAGAGATTCCATGCCCCAGAATGAGCGGGAGAAGCATATATACAATTCGGTGAAAAATGCTTTGGAGGATTTTCGGCGGAAGAATGAAATGTTTGATAAGGGAAATATTCATATTTACATAGATGAGTCGGAACGTCCGGAGTTTAAGACGGAAATTTTCATAGATGCGGAATACAAGCATTTACCATTGAGGGATTATGAAAATATGTTAGGCGTTATGAATAATGTAATCAGGGAATATGACAAGATTGGCAAGCGTAATAAAAAGAAAGACGACAACCACTTAAATAAACATGCCATGCATTTGATACGTCTGTTTATGATGGCAATTGATATTTTGGAAAAGGGTGAAATAAGAACTCACAGAACAGATGACCTGAAATTGCTCAAAAGCATCCGGCGCGGTGATTTTCAGAAGGAGGACAAAACCTTTTCAAAGGAATTTTATGATATATTGTCTGACTATGAAAAACGATTGGAGACTGCAACAGGAAATACAACCCTGCCGGATAATCCTGACATGGAGAAGGTTGAGAAATTTGTTGAATATATAAATAGAAAAGCAATAGAAGGTGATTTTGATGAGAGATGTTAAAAAGGAAATATCAGACAAGCTGGAAGATGTGCCTGAAGTTGTTTGCTGAGAGTCTTAAATAAATCTTAAAAAAGCTTAGCAAATCATCATACAATCATCATAAAAAATACATAAATTGGACACAAAATGTTCACAAACATGCAATAAGATAGTCTACGTTGACAAACAGAAAGTTTATCAAACAAAGAATGATTTAGGGAGGAAACTATTATGAAGAAAAAAATTTGTATGTTGACTTTGGCAGTTGCTTTATCTGCAACAGCATTGGTAGGATGCAGTTCCAAGGAGGATGCTGAGCAGACAGAATATGAAGGTGAAACTGATACACCGGAAGATTTGGAAGTGATTCCTGAAAATGCAGCAGATGATGCTGAAGGTGAAGCAGAAGATACAGAGACAACAGGAGACACTGAAGGAGCAGAAGATACAGAGACAACAGAAGGTACAGATGCAGCAGAAGGTACAGAGACAACAGAAGGTACTGAAGCAGCAGAAGGTACAGAGACAACAGAAGGAACAGAAGATACAGAGACAACAGAAGGTACAGATGCAGCAGAAGATGTAAATGCAGCAGAGTAAAATATAAGACAATATAAATAGGCAAAAGGTTCCTGTCAACCAACTGGAGCCTTTTGTTTATTTGTTTTATATGGAAAATCTAAAATGTGATTTTTCTGTGATTTTTTTATTAAAAAAAAATAGACAAATTAAAAAAAAGAGAGTAAAATTATACAGAACAGAAAATTATTATATCAAGGAGGAATTCATTACAAGATGAAAAAATTTAGCAAAAAAGTATCATTATTGTTAGCAGCATTTGCTGTATGTGTCATGGCAGCTTGCATTAGCATGCCTGTTAAAGCAGCAGCTGCACCGTTGCAGTTATCAAATGATCCTATTATCTGGGATAAGGAATACCCTACTACGAACTATATCTTTCTTGAATCCAAAGTGGATTTAGGACAGGCTATAGAATTGAAGTATTCTACATCAGATCCAAATGTAAATAGCGGATCTAATGTACTTGCAGCAGGCGTATCACTTAATGGCAAGTGGATTTACATAGTAAACCAGAGATTTTCACCTGCTCAGAAAGTATATTTTAAATATCAGAATTCAGATGTTTTTGTAGGCGTAACAGCGCCAAGCGCTATTACATCTCTTGCTCAGACTAATGCAACAGCAAATTCTGTAACGGTTTCATGGTCTCCTGTAAGCGGAGCTGACGGATATTATGTATATGCTGCTACATCTGGCGGTAATCTGACATTAAAGGGAACAGTAGCAGGCGGAGCGACTACCTCTTATACAGTTGGCGCTTTGGCACAGAATGGTGTATATGCAGTTGGTATTGCACCATACAAATCAAATGGAACCGGCATTAATCAACATTGGTCACCAAGCGGAAAAACCACTCTTAGAACAGCATCTGGAAAAATTTCAGGCGTTAAGTTAGCAGCAAGCAGCGGAAGCTATAAGAAATACCAGATTGCGTGGAGTGAGAATGGCGCTACATATGCAGACGGCTTTGAAATCATGATTACAGACAAATCAGGAAAGAAGAAGCTTGCAACTGCTACAGAAGAAAGATATCTTTCTTATGTCTTTACAAATGCAAAGTTAAGAACTCAGGCATGGAAAGTAAAAGTCAGAGCTTATACAAGGATGGATAATGGAACAAAAGCTTATGGTGCATGGTCTGCTGAGAAAGTAATTGTTCCAAATGCTTACATTAAGAAGATTAAACAGACAAGCAGATACTCCAATACTATTAAGATTACATGGGGAAAAGTATCCGGTGCTAAGAACTACACACTTTACAGATCAACCAAACAGAACGGAAAGTATAAAAAGGTTAAAACTGTTAAGGGAACAAGCTGTACTTTAACCCAGAGTGCAAATGGTAAATGGTACTATTATTATGTAAAAGCTAACGGAGTAAAAGTTGGCAAAAAGAAATATAATAGTACTTCATTAAAGAAGCAGGATTGGTACGGATATAAATTAACCAAAGTTACAAGATATTATTAAAATTAAAAAAAGGAAAGCGGGAAACCGCTTTCTTTTTTTATAAGAAATCTGATATAATAAATATGAAAATGCAAAATTTCTTATTTTGGTTTAAAGACAGGAGAGTATTATATGGAGGAAATCAGGATATTAAATCAATGGGTAAAGGAAAGCGATAATATTGTTTTTTTTGGCGGGGCGGGGGTATCCACAGAAAGCGGTATTCCGGATTTTCGGAGCGTAGACGGTCTTTACAATCAAAAATATGACTATCCGCCTGAAACTATTTTGAGCCACAGCTTTTACAGGCAGAAGACAAAGGAATTTTATGATTTTTACCGGGATAAAATGCTTTGTCTGAATGCACGCCCTAATAAGGCTCATTTAAAATTAGCTGAATTAGAAGAAGCAGGGAAGCTGAAAGCTGTGATTACCCAGAATATAGACGGACTTCACCAGGAGGCGGGAAGCCGGACTGTTTATGAACTTCATGGAAGCGTATTGCGCAATTACTGTACCAAATGCGGGCAGTTTTATGAAGCTCAGAAGATTTTGGACAGTAAGGAAGTGCCTTTGTGCTCATGCGGCGGAGTGATAAAGCCGGATGTGGTACTTTATGAAGAGGGACTGGATAATGAGACCATTCAAAATGCGGTGCAGGCTATTGCAAATGCGGATATTCTTATTATCGGCGGTACGTCCCTGGCAGTTTATCCTGCAGCCTCCCTGATTGATTATTATATGGGGAATAAGCTGGTACTGATAAATAAAACAGTTACCCCTAAAGATTCCGTAGCAGATTTGGTTATTCACGATAGTATCGGAAAGGTGTTTGAGCAGATAGAAGTATAGTGTAAGGAGAGTACCATGAATTATGAAGTGGGAGATATTGTAACTTTAAAAAAGCAGCATCCGTGCGGCAGCCGGGAATGGGAGATACTTAGGGTGGGAGCTGATTTTCGCTTAAAATGTCTGGGCTGTGCCCATCAGGTCATGATGGCAAGAAAGCTGGTTGAGAAAAATACAAAGAAATTGCAGAAAAGAGAAGAAGATAAATAATAAAATTATAAAAATGAAATTTATCTCTTGAAAATAAAGGCGATTTATGGTAATATGAGATTCTGTGATATATTCCTTGCTTCTTATATAGTAAGAGGCCAGAGACCAAAAGGAGGTAATGAAGCATGAACAAATATGAGTTAGCCGTTGTTGTTAGTGCAAAAATCGAAGATGATGAAAGAGCTGCTACAATTGATAAAGTAAAAGCTTACATCGAGAGATTCGGCGGAACGATTACCAATGTCGATGAATGGGGTAAGAAAAGATTAGCTTACGAAGTTCAGAAGATGAAAGAAGCGTTCTATTATTTCATCCAATTCGATGCTGAGTCAACAACTCCAGCGGAAGTGGAAAGCCACGTTCGCATTATGGAAAATGTGATCAGATATTTATGCGTTAAACAAGACGAGGCATAGAAAAAGGCAGGATAAATATATGAATAAAGTAATTCTAATGGGGCGTCTGACGAGAGATCCTGAAGTGAGATACTCACAGGGCGAGAACCCAATGGCAATCGCTAGATACACACTTGCAGTTGACCGCAGATTCAGCCGTAATAATAATGATGACCAAAGTACAGATTTTATTGGCTGTGTAGCATTTGGAAGAAGCGGTGAATTTGCCGAGAAATATTTCCGTAAGGGTATAAAAGTATTAGTCACAGGCCGTATCCAGACAGGAAGCTACACCAACAAGGATGGTGTAAAGGTGTATACAACAGATGTTGTTGTAGAAGATCAGGAATTTGCTGAAAGCAAGAACAGTTCCTCTAACGGAGAGGGCGGTTTTTCCGGCGGAAGCGCTCCAGCGCCTATGGCAGCAGGAGATGGCTTTATGAATATTCCTGACGGTATTGATGAAGAATTGCCATTTAATTAGAAATCAATTAAAACAGGAGGCAATATCATGGCTTATAATAAAGCAGAAAAGTCCGATTCTCCAATGAAGAGAAGAGGCGGAATTCGTAGAAGAAAAAAAGTTTGCGTATTTTGTGGCAAAGATAACGTGATTGATTACAAAGATGTAAATAAATTAAAAAGATATGTATCAGAAAGAGGCAAGATTCTTCCAAGAAGAATCACCGGAAACTGTGCAAAGCATCAGAGAGCTCTTACTGTTGCAATCAAAAGAGCTCGTCACGTTGCATTAATGCCATATACATTAGATTAAGCAAAGTAAATAAGGCTTTACAGAGCACTCACAAACATGTGGGTGCTTTTTGTTGTAAAACCTTTGAAATAATGTTATAATTATTTTCAAAGGCTGAAATGAGATAAATTGCTAAGAGGTAATTTTGTGAAAACAAAGATTAAAATAAAAGGTAGGCTTCGAACCTATTTGCAGACATTTTTAATATTAGGCATCTTATTAGCGGCAGTGGACGTGTGGATTTATATATTGGATGCGAAAGCAGGCATTCTTTTATCCGTATTTGTTATTATCTATCTTGCCAGCTGCCTGCTGATGTTAAATTACAATAAGCCCGTTATTATGAATGAGCTTGTAAGCTTTGCCACTCAATATGGACAGATTCAAAGACAGCTTTTGCGGGATTTGGAATTGCCTCATGCCCTTTTGGATGAGAATGGAAAGGTCATCTGGACCAATAAAGCTTTTGAAATGGTAGTGCATAAAGAAAAGGGTTACAATAAAGGGATTCATACATTGTTTCCGGAGATTACAAAGGAAAAGCTGCCGGGAGAACTGGCTGAGACACAGCTTTCCATTGTTTTTGAAGAAAGGGATTTTGAAGCCAGGCTGAAAAAGATTTCTTTAAAAGAGATGGTTGCAAAAAGCGATATGATTCAGGCATCCCCGGATTATGACGGTTACTTGATTGCCCTTTATCTGTTTGATGAAACAGCATTGAATATTGCCTTAAAAGAAAATGATAATCAAAGTCTGGTAGTAGGGCTTTTGTATCTGGATAATTATGAAGAGGCACTGGAAAGCGTAGAAGAAGTAAGGCGCTCCCTGTTGACGGCACTGATTGAAAGAAAAATAAATAAATATTTTGCTTCCATTGACGGTATTGTAAAGAAAATGGAGAAGGACAAGTTTTTTGTTGCCTTAAGAAAAGAATCCTTGAGGACTTTACAGGAAAACCGTTTTGATTTGCTGGAGGAGGTAAAGACCGTCAATATTGGCAATGAAATGAGTGTGACCATTAGTATCGGTATTGGTGCGGATGGCCTGTCTTACGGGCAGAATTATGAATTTTCCAGAACTGCCATTGATTTGGCTTTGGGAAGGGGCGGCGACCAGGCTGCTGTAAAGACTCCGGAGGGAGTTACTTATTATGGAGGAAAGAGTCAGCAGGTAGAGAAAAATACAAGAGTAAAAGCCCGTGTGAAAGCCCATGCTTTAAAAGAAATTATATCCACAAAGGATAGAGTCATCGTTATGGGGCACCGTATCACGGATGTGGACAGCTTTGGTGCAGCAGTGGGTATTTACCGGATTGCAAAGACCTTGGGCAGAAGCGCCTATATTGTGGTAAATGAAGTGACTTCTGCCATCAGACCTTTGGTAGATGCATTTTTAGCCCATATAGAAGGTGATGAACTGGTTATCCTGAACAGTTCCCAGGCTATTGAAGTTGCAAACAGCAATAGTGTATTGGTAGTGGTAGATGTAAATAAACCAAGCATTACAGAATGTCCGGAGCTGTTAAAATTGTGCCGTTCCATTGTAGTACTGGATCATCATAGAAAAGGCGATGAGGTTATTGAAAATGCCACATTGTCTTATGTAGAGCCGTATGCATCCAGTGCCTGTGAATTGGTTGCAGAGATTTTGCAGTATATCGGCGAAGGAGTAAAAGTAAAGCATGGAGAAGCAGACTGCCTTTATGCCGGAATTGTCATTGACACTAACAATTTTATTACCAAAACCGGTGTACGGACCTTTGAAGCAGCAGCCTTTCTCAGACGGAACGGCGCTGATGTAACAAGGGTGCGGAAAATGTTCAGAGAGGATGCGGCGGATTACAGGGCAAAGGCTGATGCGGTAAGCCAGGCAAAGATTTTCAAAAATGTATTTGCCATCAGCGTATGCAATAGTAAGGATTTGGAAAGCCCTACCGTAATTGGTGCTCAGGCGGCAAACGAACTTTTGAATATTAACGGCATTAAAGCAAGCTTTGTCCTGACAGACTATAACCAGACAATCTACATTAGCGGACGTTCCATTGATGAAGTAAACGTACAGGTAATTATGGAAAAGCTGGGAGGGGGAGGTCATATGAACATTGCCGGCGCCCAGTTAAAGGGAAATACCATAGAGGAAGCCATGGAGCTTTTAAAGGCTACTTTAAGTAAAATGATTGAAGAGGGTGAATTATCATGAAAATAATTTTATTGCAGGATGATAAAAAATTAGGCAAAAAAGGTGATATCGTAAATGTAAATGACGGATTTGCAAGAAATTATGTATTGCCTCAAAAAATCGGAGTTGAAGCAAACGGTAAAAACTTAAATGATTTAAAGCTGCAAAAGGCAAATGCAGATAAAATTGCTGCAGAAAATCTGGCAGTAGCCCAGGCTCTTGCAAAGGAAATGGAAGAGGAAAAAGTAGTCGTCCATATGAAAGCAGGAGAAGGCGGCAAGGCATTTGGTTCTATTTCCAGCAAGGAAATTGCCACAGAATACACGAAGCAGTATAAAAAGGACATGGACAAAAAGAAACTGGTGCTTTCCGAGCCAATTAAAAGCTTTGGCACCTTTGAAGTAAAAGTAAAGCTCCATCCGCAGGTAACCGGTGTGCTTACCGTGAAAGTGGAGGAAGAATAAAAACACGGCAGGTTTCATATTTGAAATCAGAGAAGGGAGCTCCTATGGCAGCAGAGGAAGCTTTATTAAAGCGGGTACTGCCTCACAGCATTGAGGCGGAGCAATCCGTAATAGGTTCCATGATTATTGACAAAGAGGCTATCGTGGTAGCCTCTGAAATTATTCATGGGGATGATTTTTACAGTAAGCAGTATGGCATTGTATTTGAAGCAATGGTAGAGTTAAATGATGAAGGAAAACCGGTGGATTTGGTAACCCTGCAGGAGCGGTTAAAGGAAAAGGATGTGCCTCCCGAGGTGGCAAGCCTGGAATTTATCCGTGATTTAATTGCAGTAGTGCCCACATCTGCCAATATTAAGCATTATGCAGAGATTGTAGCGGAAAAGTCCACATTGCGCAAGCTTATCCGTTTAAATGAAGAAATAGCAAACACCTGCTATGCAGGAAAAGAATCTATGGAATTTATTTTAGAGGATACGGAGAAGCGGATTTTTGAGCTGGTTCAAAAGAGGAATACGGGGGATTTTGTTCCAATCCGTCAGGTTGTCATGAATGCCATGGACAAGATTGAAATGGCTTCCAAGACCAAGGGCTCGGTTACAGGTATTCCTACGGGCTTTCTGGACTTGGATTACAGGACGGCGGGTATGCAGCCTTCAGACCTTGTGCTGATTGCGGCAAGGCCTTCCATGGGCAAGACAGCCTTTGTATTGAACATAGCCCAGCATGTGGCATTTAAGGAAAATCAGTGCGTGGCTATCTTCAGTCTGGAAATGTCAAAGGAACAGCTTGTGAACCGCCTGTTTTCTCTGGAATCCCGGGTGGATTCCCAGCATTTGCGTACCGGTAATCTGCAGGATGATGAATGGGAAAAGCTCATTGAAAGCGCAGGAGTCATCGGCAGTTCCAGGCTGATTATTGACGATACGCCCGGCATCAGTATTTCGGAGCTTCGCAGCAAGTGCAGGAAATATAAGCTGGAGCATGATTTGAAGATGATTATCATCGACTATCTTCAGCTTATGTCGGGAAGCGGCAGAAGCGATTCCAGACAACAGGAGATATCCGATATATCACGTTCTTTAAAGTCTCTTGCAAGAGAGCTTCAGGTCCCTGTACTGGCATTGTCCCAGCTCAGCCGTGCCGTGGAGCAGAGGCCGGACCACAGGCCCATGCTTTCAGACCTTCGTGAATCCGGTGCAATCGAGCAGGATGCGGACGTGGTCATGTTTATTTACCGGGACGATTATTACAATAAGGATACGGAAAAGAAAGGCATTGCAGAGATTATCATTGCAAAACAGAGAAACGGTCCCATCGGAACCATAGAGCTTGTATGGCTTCCGGATTATACGAAATTTGCTAATATGCAGCATTAAAAAAGTCCCCGGAAGTTCCGGGGACTTTTCAATGTGTAATTAACCCTGAGAAATAGAGCCTGTTGGGCAGGTTCCAGCACAAGAACCGCAATCGATGCATTTTTCAGGATCGATTTCAAACTGTGTGTCTCCCTGGGAAATAGCTCCTACCGGACATTGAGCCTCGCAAGCGCCGCAGCTTACGCAAGCATCACTGATTACATATGCCATAACGTTATCCTCCTTAAATATGTTCATAAGATAGTTGCATTTGATAAATTATTATCAAATACTATGCTTATTTTAATACAAATAGTATCATTATACAAGTGGAAAATAGTAGATTATTTGTAAAATTTATTATTTGATTATTGATTCAATTCTTTGCGTTTTTCTTTTATTCCATTCAAGATAATCTGCTTCTTTTCCACAACCTTGTTTTTATCCATAGGCTCTATACCTTCTAAGGGATAAGGAAGCCCCAGCTTCTCATATTTGGGCTTGCCCATAGTATGGTAGGGAAGCACATCCAAAGCCTTTAAAGTTTTCAGTCCCCCTATAAAATAGCCAAGCTTAAACAAATACTCGTCATTATCCGTGATGGTAGGCACAACCACATGACGAATCCAAATATCCACGCCGCGGTTCGATAAGTATTCGGCAAAAGCCAGAATACCATCATTAGGCTGTTTGGTAAGTTTCTTATGCTCTTCCGGGTCAATATGCTTAATATCCAGCATAACCAAATCGGTCAGTTCCATCAAAACATCAAGTCTGGCAATTAACTCTTCGTTTTGGGGCTTGAAAACAATGCCGGAAGTATCGATACATGTATGGATATCCCGTTTCTTTGCCTCTGTAAAAAGCTTTGTAAGGAAATCTATCTGAAGCAAAGGTTCGCCGCCGGTAACAGTGATGCCGCCTCCTTTATAAAAGCTCCGGTTTCTTTCAAATTCATCAATGATTTCAGAAACCTCCATGAGCTTTCCGCCTTCTGTGCTCCATGTATCCGGATTGTGGCAGTAGGCACAGCGCATGGGACAGCCCTGAACAAATACTACAAAACGCACGCCGGGTCCGTCAACTGTGCCGAAGCTTTCTAAAGAATGTATTCTTCCTTTCATGTCTATTCCTCGTTTCTTTTTGTTTTTGCTTATTATTTCTTGTTTAAGTGTAACATATTCTTGGGAAGAAAGCCAGTTGTGGGGGGAGAAAGTTTGGGGGGGAAAAAGGGGTGGATATGAGAGGGGCAGGGGAAGTAGATGGGGAGAGGAGGTGGAGGAGGTAGAAGGAGAGGTAGATGGCATAGAGGACGTAGTTGGCGTGGAGGACGCAACAGAGGGATGAGGGCGGTGGGGAGGCTGAGTTTTTGATGGCGGTTTTCCTAAACAGCCTGATAGCAGGTGTTGGTACCGAGCGGGTCGCCCTATAGCGCCTTCCGTGGCGCGATAGGGCTAAAATTGCCGTCCGTGGCAATTTTTCCCTGGGTAGTGGGCAGGCTGTTAAGGAAAACCGCCATCAAAAACAAAGCCTCCCCACCGCCCTCATCCCTCTGTTGCTGTGTGTTGGCTTAATGTACGGTTTTTATTTTTTATATTTAAAGGATTTATAGGCTTTTGGTTTCCGGTAATTTTCCTGCTCCAAAGCCTGCCCCAAGGAAAATCATCATACAGCCCCCTTTTTTTCACACAGAAGGCCTTTCGATACCCAGTAGGAGGAGGCATGGCATATAATAGTATTCAGGGCCTTGGCAAAGGCGCCGGTCCTTACGCACCGTATTTTGGTGCGTTAGTACCGCTGCGTTTTTGCAGAGCGGGAGCGTGCCCGGAATACTATTATATGCCATGCCTCCTCCTACGTCCTCGCAGCCACTACCCCCACACACAAAAAAAGGCACCCAACAGGATTTTCCTGCCAGACGCCCTTCTATTTGCCATTTTACAAGTTACTTCTACTTGTTCAATTCATTCAAAATCCTTCTAATACCTTCAATTAGATGGACTCATGGAAAGTACGAGAGATAACATCTGCCTGTTGTTCCGGTGTTAACTTGATGAAGTTAACAGCATATCCGGATACGCGGATGGTTAACTGTGGATAATTTTCCGGATGCTTCTGTGCATCTAACAGGGTATCTCTGTTTAATACGTTTACGTTAAGATGATGTCCGCCTTTTGTTGCATAACCATCTAATAAATTTACTAAGTTATCTACTTGAGCTGAACTTACTTCTGACATAATTATTACCTCCTGAAAATTTTTAATTGTTATTGGTTCTGTTTACCGGTTCGTTTATTCGTAGTCGTCCAGACCCTGATGCAGGGTTGGAACGCTGCATGCCAATGGGGTTCTGGAGCAATCCGTACATCCCATGGTCTGCACATCTTTTTTTGTATTGTTGGTCGCATCAACGTCCACGTTTAAGTGACCGACCCCGCGGGTAACGCCGGAATCCAGCATTTTGATAAGGTCATCAATCATTTCATCATCATTCATATTGGGCCTCCTTTTGCTCAATACTTCCGATTAAAGAAGATTATTTGCTTAAATCCAGTTCGATATCGCCTGCAAATACCTGATCTTCCTTGCCAAGAGCGCCGGGAATGATGGAGAAGGTATTGGAGATACCGTCCTGTGCATCCTTGAATGGAAGCTTTGCAACGGAAGCTAAGGAAGCTACTGCGCCGTGAGTATCACGTCCGTGCATTGGGTTAGCACCAGGAGCAAATGGCTGTCCTTTCTTACGTCCGTCCGGTGTGTTACCTGTTGCTTTACCATAGGTTACGTTAGAAGTAATGGTTAAGATGGAGGTTGTAGGAACACCGTTTCTGTAGGTGTGATGTCTTCTTACTGCTGTCATGAACTTATGAACGATTTCCTGTGCGATTAAGTCAACCCGGTCATCATCATTACCGTATTTCGGGAATTCGCCTGTTGTCTTGAAGTCAACGATGACTCCGTCTTCATCACGAACAACTTCAACCTTTGCGTATTTAATTGCGGATAAAGAGTCAGCTACGATAGACAGACCGGCAACACCTGTTGCAAAGTAACGTTTTACATCTCTGTCATGCAAAGCCATCTGAGCTCTTTCATAGCAGTATTTATCATGCATATAGTGAATGATGTTCAAGGTATTTACATATACGTCTGCCTGCCATTCAATCATATCGATGAATTTGGACATAACGTCATCAAAATCAAGCACATCGCCTTCAACCGGACGGTACTTAGGTCCAACCTGCTTCTTGCTTACTTCGTCTACACCACCGTTTAAAGCATACAGCAGACATTTAGCCAGATTAGCACGAGCGCCGAAGAACTGCATTTCCTTACCGATAACCATGGAAGATACACAGCATGCAATACCGTAATCATCACCATGTGTCACTCTCATTAAGTCGTCATTCTCATACTGGATAGAAGAAGTCTTAATGGACATCTTTGCACAGAATTTTTTCCAGCCTTCCGGAAGTCTTGTAGACCAAAGAACGGTTAAGTTTGGTTCTGGGGATGGTCCTAAGTTATTTAATGTGTTTAAGTAACGGAAGGACATCTTAGATACCATGTGACGGCCGTCAACACCAACACCGCCAAGAGATTCAGTAACCCATACAGGATCGCCGGCAAAAATCTGGTTGTATTCCGGAGTACGTGCAAATTTGATGCATCTTAACTTCATAATGAAGTGATCAACAAATTCCTGAATCTGTTCTTCTGTAAAAGTGCCGTTTGCAAGGTCTCTTTCTGCAAAGCAGTCAAGGAATGTAGAAGTACGTCCAAGAGACATGGCAGCGCCGTTTTGTTCTTTTACTGCACAAAGATAACCGAAGTAGGTAGCCTGAATAGCTTCCTGTACATTTGTAGCAGGTTTGGAAATATCACAGCCGTAAGAAGCAGCCATTTCCTTCATCATCTTAAGAGCGGTCATCTGCTCGGAGATTTCTTCGCGAAGACGGATTACTTCATCTGTCATAACACGTCCTGTGGAATCCTTCTGATCCTGTTTGTCTTCAATCAGTCTGTCAATACCGTATAAAGCGATACGTCTGTAGTCGCCGATGATACGTCCGCGTCCGTAAGCATCTGGAAGACCTGTAATGATATGTGCGGAACGGCATGTTCTCATTTCCTGATTATAAACGTCAAATACACCTGCATTATGTGTCTTTCTGTGAGTTGAGAAAAACTCGCTTACTTCAGGATCAACCTCATAACCGTTATCGGAGCAAGCCTTTTCTGCCATACGGATACCACCGTAAGGCTGTAAGGAACGCTTGAAAGGTTTGTCTGTCTGGAAACCAACGATGGTTTCTTTGTCCTTGTTTAAGTATCCCGGTCCGTGAGATGTAATAGTGGAAATAACCTTTGTGTCCATATCAAGAACGCCGCCTGCTTCACGTTCCTGCTTTTGAAGATCAAGTACCTGCTCCCATAAATCCTTTGTGTTTTGTGTAGGTCCTGATAAGAATGTATCGTCTCCGTCATAAGGATGATAATTCTTCTGGATAAAATCACGTACATTGATTTCACTTTCCCATTTGCCACCTACAAAATCTTTCCATTCTGGTCTCATTTTGAAATAGCCTCCTATTATAAAAATTTTTTAAACGACTGTAAAAGCCGCCGGTTACTAGTGTGTAACGTCCCCAATTACTGTGAGAACTTTATATGTCACATTATATGTCAATCTTTGTATACAGTCAAGGAAACCAATGTACTTTTTTCCGTACAAGAAGTTAAAAATTTGGAAAAAAAGTTTAAAGAATATTTCATGGAATTATAAGTGTGTTTGTGATAGAATGAAAACATAAAATAATTAAAATGACATGGAAAATTGAGAATAGAGATGAGCAAAACTCATTGATTTAAAAGTAGGACTTGGCAGTCGGCTTTCGTAAATCGAAAAATAACGATTTTATGGCATAGCAAAGCTGACGTAAGTCCAAAA
>CANCYR010000023.1 GCA_947382355.1 uncultured Lachnospiraceae bacterium | reverse complement strand
TCAGGGCTTCCAGCCGGACAAAATGCATCACTTGTTTTTTACTGGCACCAATGCAGCGCATCATGCCGAAAAACTTTGTTCTCTGGGACACATTGCTGTTCATGCAGCTTGAAATCATCAGCACTCCGGCAATCAATATCATAAGAAACACTGCTGCAGCCAGATAATACATTTCATTCATACTCTTGTTGCTGCTTTCGCCTGACAACGCAAGGACGAAGGTATTTTCCCTGACCTGCTCCCCGCTTAAGCCATACCGTGCTTTTACAACGGCAATTGCCTCTTTGAGTCCGGTTTCTTCTGCAAACTGAATATAGTATACCGGACTTCCTTCCTCATTGCCGGCAGCGCATATATTTTCCAGTCCTTTGATTGTCATATATCCGCATATGCCATCTATATCATTATTATATTGCGTATCATCGCCGCAAAAACCTGACACTGTGTATTCAAAATCACCTGCGTTTGTATGGATGGTGATACTGTCACCTGTATGGATTCCAAGCTTCTCTTTTGCATCCCGGCTCAGCATCACCTCCTTGTCATTTTCAGGATAAGCTCCTTCTGTCTCATAATTTCTTATATCATTTATATATGAGGGCTCCGCTCCGTATAAAACGATTCTTTTCCCGTTTATCCGGTATCCCTTGTCTTCCTCCTGGCCGGCTGTCCGGCACCATGCTGCGGCAGCCACCTGTTCCTCTCCTGCTATCTGCTCTGCTTCCTGCTGTGATATGCCGTTTAAAATAATATGATAATTTCCGTGACGCCTTATGGTGCTTTTTTCTTCCCCCTCCGCCCAGATATCCACTATGGAAAAGCAGGTTGTTACAAGAAACACTGCAAGGACAATGCAAATCAGCGTCAGGCGGTTTTGCTTCCTGCGGGTTCTTTGAGAAATGGGGATCAGGCTTAAATAACTTTTCATTCCAGGCACCTCCCCAAATCAGTGAGCACGCCGTCGGATACCTGCAGCACCCTGTCAGCATTCTGGGCAATTGTGCGGTTATGGGTAATCATAATAATGGTCTGGGCATATTTTTTTGCCGCTTCTTTTAACAGGGCGATTACCTCCCTGCTGTTTTGCGTATCCAGATTTCCAGTTGGCTCATCCGCCAGAATCAGGGACGGTCTGGTAATCAGCGCCCGCCCGATTGCCACTCTCTGCTGCTGTCCGCCGGATAACTGGCTTGGCAGATGGCTGCGGCGTTCCTGCAGGTTCAGCACTGTAAGAAGCTCCTCCAGATAGCCTCTGTCCGGCTTCTGATAGTCAAGCAGTACCGGGAAAATAATATTCTGTTCCACGGTCAGCTCGGGAATAAGGTTAAATGCCTGAAAGATGAACCCGATGTTCCTTCTTCGGAAAATGGTAAGCTTACTTTCCTTCATGGAAAAGGTATCCTTGCCGTCAATCAGCACCTTTCCGGCTGTGGGCGTGTCCAATGCGCCAATCATATTGAGCAGCGTACTCTTTCCGGAACCGGATTCCCCCACAATTGCCACATACTCTCCCTTTGAGACAGAAAAGCTTACATTCCTCAATGCCTGCACGGCTGTCTCGCCGCTTCCGTAAGTTTTGCATATTTTGTTGACTTCTAATAAGTTCATGGATTTATGCACCTCTTTCTGAATGATGTTTTCTCGTAACAATTCAGCTCTCAGTTTTCCCACGCAGGAATCGGGAAGAGCAGCCGGCAGAAAATGATTTCTGAAGGAACCTTATAAAATCGCCAGCGCTTAGCGAGGTATTTTCGAGCTAAGGAACTGTTACGTTTTTTCAATAGAAAGAATAGCAGATGAATACTACATGAATATTACAGCCAGGCTACAATTTTGTAGGAATCAGAAAATTTATCACAAAAGCAGTCCCGCCGCCCTGCCCGCTGTCAACCTCAATGGTGCCGTTATGGGCTTCCACTATGGTTTTTGCCAGCGGAAGCCCAAGCCCTATGCCCTGAGTGTCCTTGGAATACCTGCTTCTGTAAAATCTTTTGAAGATATGATACAAATCTTCCTCTCTGATGCCTCTCCCATTATCCTTTATGGTTATCCAGACAGCAGAAACCGACTGCCCCCATTCAATACGGACATATTGTCCCCTTTCCGTATGGTCAAGGGCGTTTTTAACGATGTTGCCCACCGCTTCCACAATCCAGCTTTTGTCGCAAAAAAAAGAAAGGGCTTCGCTGCCCTTTAGGACAATTTCCTTCCCCTCCTCTTTTGCACGATACAAAAAGTGCTTTTTCACATCTGCCATCATTTCAGAAACATTTTCCGGTTTTCTCTCTATCACAACAGCTCCCGCATCGAATCTGGCAATTTTCAAAAGATTCTGTACAAGGGTTTCTATCCGGTCAAGCTCTCTTTCGGACAAATCAGAAAATTCTTTAATGTCCTGCGCTTCCTGTACCAAAGCTTCCGCCTGTATAATGCCGTTATAAATATTCAGGGCGGCAAGGGGCGTTTTCAACTGATGGGAAATATCCGATATGGTATTTTTCAGGAATTTTCTCATTCTTCCTTCCTTTTCCGCCTGGGCATTTAAAGTGGCAGCTAAGGAATTTACCTCATAAAACAGCCTGTACAGCTCCCCCTCCTCATTGCATTCAATCCGGGCGCTCCGGTCACCGGAAATATATTTGCGGACCTGCCCTGCCGCCTCCTCCATAATCCGGTTCTGCTCTTTAAAATACCCGTAACAGAAAAACAGAATTGCAATTCCCATGCACACAGCGCAAAACAAAATACAGAAAGCCTTTTCTTTTAAGCCCCAAACCATGAATGCCGCTGAAAGCAGCACGAACAGGAAAATGCATGACACAATCCGGATAAACAGCCCTTTTATTTTCTGGTTCGTAAAAATCTTCATCCTACACCTCAGTAAACAGTATTCCATTTATAGCCCATGCCCCGGACCGTTACGATTTTCTCCGGCTCTCCGGGATTGTCTTCAATCTTCATGCGCAGCCTGCGGATATATACCGTAAGCGTTTTGTTATCTATAAAGTTTTCATTTATGTCCCACAAACTGCCTAAAATCTGTTCTCCGGAAAGCACTATGTCCGGATTTTCCATAAACAGACACAAAAGCTTGTATTCGCTTGACGTTAAGTCAAGGGGTTTTCCGTTTTTATATCCTTCCCCTTTTAATAACCGCAGAGTAATGCCGTTAGAAGAAAGCTCCGCCCCCGGCTGGCTGAAATTATCGCTTCTGCGCAGCAACGCATTGATTCTTGATAAAAACACTGCCAGCTTGAAAGGCTTCGTAATATAATCATCAGCACCCATGTCCAGCCCCATGATGATATCCGTTTCCTCATCGGCAGCAGTGAGAAACATAATGGGAACCTTTGAGACCTTTCGTATCTGCCTGCACATATCAAATCCGGAGCCGTCAGGAAGCGATACATCCAGAATCACCAAATCATATTTTTCATCTGCCCATAATGCCTCTGCTTCCAGCCTTGTACGGGCAACGTCAATCTCAAATCCCTGCTTTTTCACCGCAAAGGTAAGACCGCTTATTAAACTCAAATCATCTTCCACAAAAAAAATCCGCTTCATTTTCTGCACTTGTCTCTTATCCATATTCCTGTTTTGCACACCCAAAAAGCCCCTGCACCTCTTTCATCAGGTCCGCTTCACCGCAAAGCATGTCAAATTGCTGCTCTGTTTTAATTAAACTGTACAAATCTTCTTGCCACTCTGTAAAGCCCTTCCGATATCATCCTTCCGCTTTTCCCCGGCAGGTTCATGGTGCCCCCAAGGAATCCAAGACGCATTTTTAAAAACAGCCTCTTATCCTTTTCTTTGATATACTGCCATAGCTCATTTTTCTTTTCCAGCGCCTCCTCCGTATCTGCCAGAATCAGCATAATAGAGGAAACAGTGGTAATAATGTCCAGATATTTCAACATATATTTTGCAGCCTTTTCATTGGGGATTTTAGTGGATACGTAGTAATCCACCATCATTTTATTCACTTTAAGCTGCTGATCGATACGGCTTATCATCACCTTTTCATTTACCGACTGGTCTTCCCTCCCAATGTAATAACGGTAGAAATTCACATCCAGATAGTACATGTTGCGCACATGAGGAAGAGGTTCAAATACAAAAATATTGTCCACATAAAAGGTGTTCTCGGGAAGCTTCAACCCGCAGTCTTTTAAAAGCTTTGTCCGGTAAATAACAGAATGCATCAAAATATTCTGTGCCTTGTGGAAATGCTTTGTCTCGTCCCAGGTGAACATGGTGTTTTCAGGAAGAGCATTTCTAAATGCCACCACTTTTTTCCGTTTTTCCCCTTCCTTTTCATATACAAAGTTGCTGATAAGCATATCCAGCACCTTTTCGCCTCCTGCAAGCCGTCTTAATGTATCCAGAATCTGTTTATATGCGCTGTACTTTACCCAGTCATCGCTGTCAACTACTTTAAAATACAGCCCCTTTGCATGTTCCAGTCCTGTGTTGACGGCAGAGCCATGCCCTCCGTTTTCCTTATGGATGGCACGAACCACTCCCGGATACTTGGCTTCATAGGCATCTGCAATTTCCGCTGTCCTGTCCGTGGAACCATCATCCACAATCAAAACCTCCACATCTTCATCCCCAATCAAAAGGGAATCCACACAGCGTTCCAGATAGTCCTGTGAATTATAGGATGGTACAACAATCGATAACAGTTTCATAATTCATGCTCTCTCTTTCCTTATACTTTCTTTTGTTTTATCCCAAGCTGAATGTCCGCATACTTACTATATGCTTCAAAAGCGGAGGGAATGGCATATTTCTGATTGATATCTTCCGGCCATATGAGCAGGTGTCCCTTTCTTCTACCGGGCTTTTCTCCTGTCCCGTTTCCCGCCTCTTTTTTCGTGAAATCCATTTCTTCCACTTTTACGGCATATCCTGTCATATGCCATTCAATATGGGAAAAAATATGCTTTGCCTCTTCCAGCTTTTTTATATGAAGGGGCTTGTAACCTAAACTCTCCAGATAGTCCAAGACTTCCTTTTCACTTCTGTTTCCTTCCATGGAAGGAAATTCGTAAAGCCCTGCCAGCAATCCTTTTTCCGGCCGTTTCCTGATAGCTGTTTCATCACCATGGCGGATGATAAGTATTGTTTTTTCCTCTATCTTCCTCGGCTTCTTTTTGGCCTTTCTTGGAATTATGCCAATGAGCCCTTCTTTCCTTGCCGTGCAAAATGAATTCCATGGACACCGGGTACATTTGGGCTCTCCGTTAGGCACGCAAACAATGGCTCCTAATTCCATAAGCGCCTGATTGAACATGCCCGCCTTATCATCTGGCATCACATCCCTTAACAGCTCTTCGTATTTTTTCTTTGTAGAAGGGTTAAGCACATCGCTTTCATCTCCTGTTACTCTGGAAAGAACCCTCAGCACATTGCCGTCCACAGCCGGCACCGGTATGCCATAGGAAATAGAGGCAACCGCTCCCGCTGTATAGCTGCCAATTCCCGGCAGCTTTAACAAAAGCTCATAATCGGCAGGCATTTTCCCTCCATATGTTTCCATAACGATTACAGCGGCCTTTTGCATATTGCGCACCCGGTTATAATAACCAAGCCCTTCCCAGAGCTTTAACAGCCTATCCTCACTTGCCTCCGCCAGATGTGCAATAGTGGGCAGTTCTTCCAAAAACCGTTTAAAATATGGCTTGACAGCTTCCACTCTTGTCTGTTGCAGCATGATTTCCGAAACCCATACACGATAAGGCTCCGGCTCGTCCCTCCATGGCAGGGACCTTTGATTTTCTAAAAACCACTGTAGCAGTGGCTTTACAATATACTCTAGTTTACTCATATTTTCCCTAAAATCAATAAATTATTTCTTAATATTTATTATTTTTCTTCCTAAATGTAAATTTATTCTGACTTATGACTCTTCCAGAAAGACTTTTACCGGCTTGTCTATTTTCATGGAATTTTCGGTTACCATACAGTCATATGCCAGCACGTTTACCCCTTGCCGGGCGGCTTTTTGCAAAGCAGCGGCAAATTCCGGATGGGTGGCTGTATTTGGCTGAAAGCAGACGGCTCCTTTCATCTGGATGACAAACATCACATAAGCCTCATATCCTTCTTCCATTGCCGAAATAAGCTCCTCCACATGCTTTACGGCTCTTTCTGACGGTGCGTCCGGAAACCTGACCACGCCTTTCTCCTCTAAAGTAACTCCCTTTACTTCCATAAATATTTTTCTGTCCCCCGCCTCAATATAAAAATCAAATCTGGAATTACCATATTTGCATTCCGGCTTTATGAAAACCTTCTCTTCTCCGCCGCAGACCGGACATTCCGGCTCCTGAAGCCATTCCTTTACCGCCTGGTTGGGAGCATTTGAATCCATATTGATAAGAAGGCTTCCTTTTTCCACTGCAACCAGGTCATATTTTGTCTTTCTGGCGGGATTATCGCTTTCCTCCAGATACACCCTGCATCCTTTTATCAGAAGCTCCCTGCACCTTCCTGTATTTTTTACATGACAGACTTCTCTTTTTCCTTCAATATCCACATGGGCAATAAACCGGTTTGGTCTTTCCACAAACCGGCCTGCCACGATTTTTTTATATTCCATTTTTTCTCCTGTTCCGTAACAGTTCGGACAGCGGCTTTCCCTGCAGGCAACGGGACGGACTTTTCACAGAGAATGTTTCTAAAGGAGCCCTTATAAAAACGCCAGTTCTTAGCGAGGTATTTTCGAGCTTAGCACTGCTGCGTTTTTATCAGAGCGGGGAGCGTGGCGACGCAGAAACATTCTCTGTGAAAAGCCCGTCCCGTTGCCTGTAGGGAAAGCCGCTGTCCGAACCACCATCCCTTTTCTTTATGCAGAATTTCTATAGGGCACTCTTGCGGAAGGGACTACCTCCGAAGCAGCAAGAGCATGAATCATCTGGTCGTCAAAGAATATCTGGGCATCAAAAGCCTTTAGCACATCCTTTTTGGAAATCCCTCCAAGGAAATATGCCTCGTCAACCTGCACATTCCATGCCCGCAGCGTGCGGATGACCCTCTCATGTGCCGGAGCACATCTGGATGTTACAAGAGCTGTCCGGATAGGAGCATTTTGTCCTGCAAATTCCTTTTGAATCCGGGATATGGTCTTTAAGAACTTTGCAAAAGGTCCTTCCTCTAAGGGATTTGCTGCCTGCTCTCTCTCATTTTCTTCAAAAGCCTCAAGCCCGCTTTTCTGAAAAAGCTTTTCAGACTCATCGGTAAACAGCACGGCATCTCCGTCAAAGGCTATCCGAATCTGTTTCAAATCCTTGTTTTTTTGATATGTATGAATGCTCCCGTTTATAATCATCCCGGCGGCAATGCCATGGTCTACAGCACTTTGCACATCCTCTTCATTTGCTGACAGAAACAAATCCGCTTCAAGGGCATTTAAGTAAGGAACAGGAGAACCGCCTCCTGACAGCACCGCCCTTGTAACAGGGAGCCCATAATGCCTGATAGAATGGAATATGCGTAAAGAAGCGTCCGTACTGCTTCTAGACATGATGATTACCTCTACCCTGCCGTCATTTCCCGGAAGCTCATTGAGCTTTAATAATGCACTGATTAAGGAAAACCCCGGTCCCGGCAGTAAAACATCTTCCTCATGAGCCATTTGATACTGACAATAGGCTTCCATTCCCTCTTTTTCATAAATATCATTTTCCATACTTAAATCAAACAGCGCCCTGGAACTTACTCCTACCACTAATTTATTTTTCAAGTCATATGCCATAAGATACCTCCAAAATAATCATACTGTTCACTGCTTTTAGCCATATAATACCTTGAGCATTCTGAAAGCAAAATCATATTTTGGAAGCGTTTTGAAAAATACGGCATTACTTACCGCCCCTACATCAGCGCATACGGCTACACTGGTATTTCTGGAAGGTGATAATGCAATGCTTTAATTCCTCGTATCTTGTCTCAATAGGACCATCTTCAATTTCAACATCCACAGATATCGCCATGGTGTTTATCATGTCATCTGTAATCCTGTGATGAAGGGCTGCCAAAATATTTAATCTTTCTTCATAGGTGTCTGCATCCAGAAAATCCATTACCATAGGGTCTATGCTCACTTCGTCCCCGGTTTCTCCGCCTTCTGTGGCTTCTGCTTTGCCTGCGTGATACACAGCTTCTAACGTTTCCTCTTCACCTGTCCCGCTCACAGCTTCCAGCGTTTCCTCTTCACTTGCCCAGCTCACAGTTTCTGATGCTTTCTCTTCACTTATACTGTTCGCAGCTTCCAATGCTTTCTCTTCAGTGGCTAATCCTGTTGTCTGCGGTTGTCCTTTTTCCTCCGGCATTTCTTCCGTTACCTTTTGAAAGCGGTACTGTCCATTTTTTTCCGGATGTTTCTTTTCATCTACCATTCCCATAAACTGAGAAAGGGGACGGACATACATCTTATATTCTCCGTACAGCGCCTGATAGACTACCATGTCTTCTTCCGTTTCAGAATGCTGCGCCATTGTAATGATCTGATACCTGTTTCCTTTAAAATGCTCATAAATTTCATATGGCTTTGGATTATTTCTCATAACTTATCTCCTTTATACAGCTTTGTACGACCCTGAAAGTCACACGACTGCTTCCGATATGTTATATTATAATCCCTAAGCAATTGGTTGTCATGTATTTCTTGTCAGGTTTTAAAGAAGAAATTCATAGTATATATAGAAATTTTCCTGCCAGAATCCTATTTTCTCCAAATCCCTTTTTAATTCTTCTTTTTCTGCCAAATCCATCTCCTTAATCTTCTTATGATGAATCACTACCTTGTACCGTCTGTTTCCTTTTCTGTCAATCACCTTGGTCATGGTCACTCCGCTTTCTTTACAGTGGTACTCTCCCAAAACCGTCCTTATCTGCAAAAGACATTCCTGCTCCTGTTCCTTTATGTGGCAGTCATTTAATCCGTATATATCCCCATCCTTGCTGTATACTGTTTTCGTCACGGACAATGCTGTTACAAAAAGAAGAACTGCTGTCATTAGAATAAAGTCCCGGTTTCTCCTTTTCTTCTTCCTTTTCATATTGATTTCCCTCCTTTATAATATGACTTCCCGGAAATTGTGAAACACCCCGCAGCCATAATTTTGCCTTGCTCTTGGAATATACCTGCATTTTACAAAAAAAGGTGTACAAAAAAAAGGACTATGCAGTCCTCTTTTTTTCAATAATGATATCTACAAGTAAATACTATCAAATTATTTCCTTCCACTTGATAAACCAGCCTATGTTCATCAGTTATTCTTCTGCTCCACTTTCCAGCCAGATCATATTTTAATGATTCTGGTTTTCCAATCCCTTCAAATGGATTCCTTTTTATATCTTTAATAAGTTCATTAATTTTTTTAATAATTTTCTTGTCCATCTTGAGCCAATATAGATAATCCTCCCAGGCATTTTCAGTGAAAGATACATTCATAGACTAATCCTCCGCATCAAAACTTACAAGTTTCCCATCTTCAGCCTGTTTAATGGATTCTTTTAACCACTCATAATTCGCTTTGCTTTCTCTTATATGAAGATTTTCCATCAGATTATCATACTGTACCTGAGACATAAGCACAACATTTTCATCATTTTTTCTTGTAATTATTGCAATATCAGAATCATGTACAACCCGATCACAAACTTCTTTAAAATTGTTCCTCACATTAGAAAAATTTGTTGCTATCATATAATCACACTCCTTTGAATATAATATATTCCATATCCATAGCATTGTCAATATTTTGTACAATATTCTGTGCTATTATTCCATACCTGCTCTTTTCCTCTTTCCAAAAGTCAAAGACCCCGCAGGAATAAATTTTCAACCTAATAAATTTTATAAATCAGCTACAACTTTGTCCTGCAGAAATAGCAGAGACAGTTTCCCCTGTCCCCGGGCCTTAACAGGTTTTCAGCTCCGCAATAAGTACAATCCACCTTCATCATGCCTCTTGGGATGGCATCTCCTAACAACAGCCTTCCGCCCACCTTTGCATTTCCATACATTTTTTTATGTCTGATGGCTGCCTGCCTTTCCTCCTCCAAATGCTCCGCCTGGTCCTCTGCCGCCTTTTTATTTAAATACTCCACAACCGATTCCTGCTTTTGTTCCTTATCCGCCTTAGTATTTACGGGCGTGCGGCTTGCATTCCTGTCAGCTGCCGGACTGCTTCCTGCTGTTTTACTGCCGTCAGATTTATTATTTGCCTGATAGCCGCCTGCTGACCTGTTTCCATTTTGCATACGGTTTGGCATTGGGCTGCTTTGCAATGTATTGTTTCTGTCTGCAACATAAACATTACTGCTTCCGGATTGATAAGCAGTTCTGCTTTGAGCGGAACCATTTTTTTTAGAATTGGCTTCTTGTTTCTTGTTATAGTTTACTATTAATACAATAATTATTATTAAAAAAATAAGCCCCATTGCTGTTTCTCCCTTTTATTTGCATATTAACGGGCTGTTTTTAAACTGCTGAACTTGATGATGAGAAGTTCGATACTGATAATATCATTTAATTTCCCCGTCTTTACGTCTTCTTCAGCCTGAACGCAATCTTCCACTGCCATTCTTAACATATGGCTCTTAAATCCTCTTGCCTGGTCCATATACTTTTTGGCAATAAAAGGCTGCAGGCCTGCTTTTTCTCCTATGTATCGGCTGTCATGTCCCTTTTCCAAAAGCCCTTTTATGAGAAGCATCATTTGAAACTGTCTTGCCAGCAGGGCAAGAATGCGCATGGGCGGCTCCTTTAATGCCAGCAGGTCATAATACAAATCCAACGCCTGCTTCTTTTTTCCTTCTGCCACGGCACGTATCATATCGAAAATCCGGTTGGCAATCCGTTCCGTCGTAATATTTTCCACATCTGCTGCCGATATGACTTCCTTGTCCTGACAATAGCACAAAAGCTTTTCAAGCTCTGTTCTGATTCCGGACATATCCGTACCTGTCTTATTTAAAAACAATGCCAGCGCCCGCTCCTCCATCTGCTTGTTTTCTTTTGCAACGGACTGGCGAATCCACTTTTTCAGTGTATTCTCATCCTGTTCGTTAAATTCACACACATATCCTTTCTGCCGGATTGCCTTATACAGCCGGCTTCTTTTATCCGCTTCCTTTTCGGCAATGACAAAAAAAGCGGTAGCTGCCGGCTCTTTAAAATATTCAGCCAGCATCTCCTGAGAGCCTTTTAACAATCCTGTATTGTCCAAAAGGATGACTCTTCTTTCTGAAAGGAAAGGCATGGTTTCTGCCATATCTATAATCGCCTGAGGGGTTGCCTCCTTTCCCGTAAAAACATTTAAGTTCATCCGGTCGCCTTCTCCGAGCAATGCCGCCTTTAGCTTGTTTTTATATTGATTCCGCAGATAATCCTCTTCTCCTGTCAGAAGATAGATTTGCTGAAACTGTCCCGTTTTGATATCCTGATTGATTCGCTGCAATGTCTTCACCTGTTCTTTCCCACCGCTGGGATAGACTTTTCTCATTCCCCGCAATAGGTCTCAATCTGATAGCCGTGTTTGCTTATGGTTATTTTAATGGCTCCTGTTCTGGCGGTTACCAGTACTCGGGAAGGAACGTCAGAAAGCCGCTTTAACGTTTTCTTTCCCGGATGTCCATAGGAATTGTTCCTGCCGCATGAGATAATGGCAATGTCCGGTTTTGCCGCCTTTAGCAGCGGCATTCCCGTAGAAGACTCAGAGCCGTGATGTCCTGTTTTCAGAATATGTATTCCCCTGATTTTCCTAAGAATCTGTTCTTCCTCTTCCATTCCCGCATCTCCCGTAAAAAGCATCCTTACTCCCTCTGCTTCCATAAGGAACATAAGAGATTCCCCGTTTTTATCCTTTGGAGCCGCTTCTTTTCCGGGATATAGACAAGTCAATGTGATTTTATTACATTTTAACATGTCGCCTTCACTTATGCAAACAACTTTCGTACCTGCTTTCCCGGCTGCCAGGAATAATTTTTCATATGCTTTTTCTTCTTTCTCCAAAGCAAGGTCAGAAACTGCCAGATACCTGATACGGACGCCGCTTTCCTTGCTTTGCTCCAGACATTCCAGTATTCCGTTGTAATGGTCGCTGTCCGGATGAGTAACAAAAGCATACGTAAGCTCGCGGACGCCCTTTGATTTTAAAAAAGGCAGTATGCGATAAGTTCCGACCCCGGAAACGTCGCTGCTTCCCCCATCCATTAAAAAAGTAAAGCCTCCCTGCTCCTGTACAAAAATGCTGTCCCCCTGTCCCACGTCCAGCATGGTGATTTCTGTATTTTTTTCCATCCGAAAGCATAATATGGCTATTGAACCTGTCAGCAATAATATGGACATACTTTTTTTCCACTTAGAATGGTAACATATAATCACAGTAACCACGCCATAAAAAAATAATATCTGCCACAATGCAGGTTGTCCGATAATCAGAGTATGGAAAGGAAGATTCATTGACACTTGGCAAATCCACTCATAAAGCATTAAAATCCACTTGCAGGGAAGAAGAAAGACTTTTGCCGGAACAGGCTGCCACAGAGCCAGTATACCTCCTGCCATTGCACAGGGAAGCAGCAGGCTCATAAAGGGAATAATCATTAAATTTAATAAAATGGAATAAACCGGAAATTCATAGAAATAATAAGCTGTTACCGGAAGGGAAAAAAGAGAAACAGAAAGACTTCCCACAAGATTTTTTAAAATAGGATTCTTCCTCTTTTCTTCCGGCAGGAACTGATTCAGCACCGGTGAAAGAAGCCCTATGCCTAAAACGGCTGAAAAGGATAACAAAAATCCCCCATGATAAATGTAGAGGGGCTGTTCTATCAGCAAAAGCACTCCCGATATTGCCAGCGCTGTAAGCATGTCATAGGTTCTTCCGATTACCTTTGACACAAGATATAGAAAAAACATAAAAATTGCCCGGAAGCCTGAAGTACCTGCTTCAATCAGCATCCCGTAAAAAACCATGAACGCCGTGCAGAACAGGGCATTGGGAAAAACAGGAAGCCCTGCCTTTTTCAGCAGCTTATAAAGTCCCATTCCAAGAAGGGAAATATGAAGGCCGGAAATAGCTAATACATGACTGATTCCGGATTGTTTATATAAATTCTTTATATCCGTATCAAGCTCCGATTTGTCTCCCAATACCATTGCCTTTAATATGCCGGCTTCTTTTTCAGGAAGAACATTATCATATCCTGCTGCAAGCTTTCTTTTTATTTGATACAGCCCTTCCTTGCATGGGTTATATTCTTTTGATTGTTTTATGATGATTGTGTTTTTCAGGGAATAATTTAGATTTAAGATTTGATAATATCTCTTTTGATGGAATTGTCCCGGATTTGTTGCACAGGTAAAGCTTTGATAGCTGCCTCGTACCTGAATGAAGCTGCCCAGCCTTGGGGGAATACTTTCGTTTGGAGAACTGTTCTTGTCCGAAGGACTACCCTCACTTGAGGAACTGTTCCCGCTTGGAGAACCGCTTTCATTTACATAACACAGAATCCGTTCATTCTCACACCGTAAATAAAGCAGCAGCTTCTCCTTTTTGTATTCCTTTTTATATACTTGCCCGGTTCGTTCCACTACCTCCCCATCCTGTTTCCTGTCTTCATACAACGGGATGGGGAAGAGCCACTGGAACAGAAACAGGGCAAGCACAAAGGACAGACAGACCAGACATAACGGTCTTTTCATAAATTCTCTCCTCTTTCTTTAATCCATAATTTCCAGATTTCTTTCAAAGACGGTGGATAAATCCATAGTCTCACGGAACATCATCTGATTCTCCCCGTTTATTGAAATCTGCACTTTGTTGATGTTATTCAGTTCCACCAGGGAATTTACGAGAGAATATATGGTGACCTCTGCAGAAACATTGTAAATCTGCGTCAGAAATTCCTCACTCAAGTTTACATAACAAACCCTATCCCTGACTGCCACGCTGATAATCTTCACATCAGGATTTACCGTAGGGTTTCCCATGCCTTCTCCCGGACCTGCAATGATTTGTTCCACCACAAGCTTTTCCATGGAAATATTGCTGTTATAATATTTTTCCTTTGTATATGCTTTTAAATGCTCTCCGTCTTCTGTTGCGAAATAAAGAGTCATGCTTGCTTTTTCATAAGCATTGATTTCCTGCCCTTCATTATCCACGAACTGGTCTGCTGTCATAACTCCCACCGGGGTGCCGCCTGCATCTAACAATGCTGCTCCGTCCACCATAAAAGAAACATATTCGATTTCCTCAATCTGGCAAAGGGTGCGGACAATTGCTGCCCTTGTAAGAACTTCGCTGGTAGGGCTTAAATTTTTATAGCCTTTCCCAAAGCGCAGCGTCAGCCTTCCATCTGATAAAGAAAAGCTTTCTAACCCCATTTCATCTGTAACTGTTTGCCGAATCTCCGGGTCCTTTGGCACCTCTCTTAAACATCCAAAAAGAAAATTCAACTGTTTCCTTGTATCCGTCAGGCCGGTAGAGCACTGATATTTATCCACTTTTGTTTCTTCCTTGTTCACCACATATACATAAAACATGTTTTTTTCTTCTGTTTCCTCTTCCTGCCCCTTCTGGCAGCCTCCGGCCAGAAATATCAGACTTAAGAGGAAAAATATACATATAAACTTTTTCATGATTCTTCCTCCTATTTTACAATATAAGTCAGCGGAATCTTCACAAAAAATGTAGTGCCGCTTCCTTCTTCACTCTCCACCTTGATAAACCCTCTGTGCATAAGAATTGCGCTGCGGGTTATAGACAGGCCCAGACCCGTTCCGCCGATTTCTCTGGAATGGGATTTATCAACCCGGTAAAACCGTTCAAAAATATGCTCTAATTCCTCCTCTGGAATTCCAAGACCGTTATCCTTTACCTCAATGGTAAAAAACTGGTAATCCGCATCCAGAGATACCTTTACAAAACCATGTTCATTATTATACTTAATGGCATTTTCCACCAAGTTAGAGATGGCAAGGGTCAGCTTTACTTCATCTACCTCTGCGCTTACCTCCCGCTTGCTTTCCAGAATTACATCAATGTCCCTCTGTTTTGCAATAGGCCTGAGCCTTTTTAGAATCAGCTCACAAAGCGCATTGATATCTATAAGCTCAATATTGAGATTTGCCGCAGTCTTATCCATTTTCACAAGTGAAAGCAGGTCATTGATTACTTTATTTTCCCTTTCAATTTCATCCGCTATATCTGTCATAAATTCCTTGTAAAGCTCCAGAGGAACATCCTCCTGGGCAATCAGGGAATCTGCCAGCACCTTCATGGATGTAATAGGGGTTTTCAATTCATGGGACACATTGGATACAAATTCCTGTCTGGATTCATCCAACACCTTCATTCTTCCAAGCAGTTCATTAAATGCTGTTACAATATGCTCTGTTTCCAGATAATCGGGTACGCTGACAGGTTCATTCTGGAAACCGTCCTGCACTTTGCTTATGGCAGATGACACCCTTTCAAAAGGCTCCACCAGTATATTGGAAAGCCCCCATGCCATTCCCACAAGAACAATAATCATCAAAAACTGTATAATTGTTGCACGTCTGCTTAAAATACTGATATTTGCCGCAATGCTGTCTGTAGAAACGCTGGTCAGCATGACGCCCCTTACCAGATTCTCCTGGGTTTGAGGACCTGCTGCCGTTTCCCCTCCGTTTTCTTCTAAAACGGCAGATATGGGAGTTGTCATTTCTATGAACTGATTGACAGGATCGTAATTTGTAATGCTTTCTCCCTTAAAGCAGCGAATGACTTCTTCTGAAATAATCGTCTTTCCCTGACTGATTCCATAGGAATCCCTGACTACATTAAAGTTGGAATCTACAATCAAAACTCGTCCATCATAGAGATTTGACAGCTGGTCTAACTCCGCATTGATTACTTCTGAGGAAGGGTCCTTCAGGTAGTTATATGTAATTAAATGATCTGCTAAAATTTTAAATTGGGTTTGTACATCTGAAATACGGACGTCTACGGCTCTTTTCTCATAGTTTTGCAAAATACCGTAACGCAAAATTGTAGTAGGCACGATGCCTACTAGCAATATGATAAAAAAGATACGAAATTTAAGGCTTCTCACTACCTTGCTCTTACTGATATATTGATTTAATTTTTCTTTCATCTACCCAGAACCTCAATCTTTGTAATAATAGCCCACACCCCATTTTGTATGGACATACTTTGGTTCGCTTGGGTTTGCTTCTATTTTCTCCCGAAGACGTCTGATATGTACGTCTACCGTTCTTACATCCCCCGGATAATCTGCTCCCCATACAATTTTTAACAGGCTTTCCCTGCTGTATACCTTATTGGGATTTAAAAGAAGCAGCTCCAGCACGTCGAATTCCTTTGCTGTCAGATTGATTTCTTTCCCTGAAATATAAACCCGTCTGCCGTCACAATCCAGATAAAGCTCTCCTCTTTCTATGACAGAGTTCTTTTCCTTCTTTTCTTCTTTTTTGACGGTACGGCGCATAATTGCCTTAAGCCTTGCCTTAACCTCCAGAATATTAAAAGGCTTGGTAATATAATCATCTGCACCGTATTCCAATCCCATAATCTTATCCATGTCATCGCCTTTTGCTGTAAGCATAACAATGGGCACACTGGAAAAATCCCGAATCTGCTGACATACCTCAAGCCCTGACATCTTCGGCAGCATAATATCCAGTAAAATGATATCATATTCTTTTTCTTTTGCCATATTCAGGGCTTCTTCCCCATCATAGGCGCATTCCACTTCCATGCCATCCTGTTCCAGACTAAACCGGATGCCCTTTACGATTAATTTCTCATCATCAACCACTAAAACCCTTTTTGCCATTTCCTTCTCCAATTACACAATTACTGATTATTTAATTTTAATTTTATCTTTTATTTTCTCATAAAGACCGTCCTTAATACCGGTTACGCTTTTAATTTCCTCAATAGACTGAAAACCGCCATGCTCTTCCCGATAGGAAATAATGCTTTCGGCCCTGCTGTCCCCTATTCCGGACAGGGTGCACAGTTCTTCCTTAGAGGCGGTATTGATATTCACCAGTCCGTCGGAAGCCTCTTTTCCTTCCTCCATGCCCTGAGCTTCTACTCCCTGTTCCCACTGGGCTAAGGTGGGAATAAAAAGCTGTTCCCCATCCTCTACAGGTTTTGCCAGATTCAGCGCCTCTTCATAAGCCCCGTCTGAAAAACCTCCGGCTTTCTCAACCGCTTCAAAAGCCCTGGCGTCAGCCGGCAGCTCATAAACGCCGGGATTCTCCACCGCGCCGCACACATATACAAAAATCTGCTGCGGCTCCTTTTCCTCCTGCAAGGCCTGTTCCTGTTCATTATATGCGCTTTCTTCCAAAAGCTGACCTTCTTTCTCCTGAATTTCTTCTGTCTGCACAAAAGTCACTTCTTTTTTGCCGCACCCAGCCGAAAAAATCAGGAATGTCCCCAAAATTCCAATTATAATTTGCTTTTTCTTTCTATCATCCATACATAGCTCCTTTATGTGTCCATAAAAGTCCCTCTATGTCAATGATGATTTCATTTTATTCTAAATCAGAAATGCTGGCAAGTACAATTTTCTTAAAATTTTATTTATTTTGTGGGGGTTCAGCCTGCCGTTTTTCTTCCGGGCGCTGTGACAGGCTCTGAATGCAACATGGTTTCTAAAGGCGCCCTTATAAAAACGCCAGCGCTTAGCGAGGTTCTTTCGAGCTTAGCACTGCTGCGTTTTTATCAGAGCGAGAGCGTGGCAACGTAGAAACCATGTTGCATTCAGAGCCTGTCACAGCGCCCGGAAGAAAAACGGCAGGCTGAATTGTTACATTTATTCCCACTTGAAAAGAATGATTCCTGCAATTGCCACTGCCATCCCTACAGCCTTTTTCCAGTCAAACCCCACCTTATCCACGCCAAACATGCCGAAAAGCTCAATGATATAAGCAACCAGAAGCTGTGCCACCACAATGACCATCACCGCTTTTGCAGGACCCAGCATATCCATACTTTTAATCACCGTATAGGTAATAAAGGCTCCGATGGCGCCTCCTAACAGCATATATTTTGGCTCAATTTTGGCAAGTGTCTGAAAGCTTGTTCTATCCGATACAATCCATGCTGCTGCACATACTAAAAATGCCGTAAGCTGTACAAATACATTTGCAACCCATATAGAAGAATTTTTTGTTACCTCTGTATTAAATACCCCTTGTATACTCATTAAGGCTCCGGAAATCAATGCAATTAAAAATCCAATCATATGTTACCTCCAAAGTTTTTTTATCTTTAGTGTAACACCTGGATTGGATTTTATACCTTTATTCCTCTGTATTCTCTTCTTCTAAAACCGGACTTGGAAGCACCTGTTCCTGATACTCCCTTCCTGTTACCTGAGTCATAATCTGCTCCGACAGGACACGGAGAGTTTCATTTACATCCGCCCCCTTCCAGATATTTGCAAATGCAATTTCCAGCTGTACCCAGAAATTGCTTGTTTCCATCATTTTAGGAACGGGCATGGAATTTTCATATTCACTCATGGCAACAGATATTCGGGGATTTTCATAGGCAATTCCCTTTCTTGCGGAAATTTTCCCGGTTCTGCCATAAAGGCTTTCCGCCCTTTCAAAAGACACATACCCGGCAAATGCCTCCGCCCTTTTCTTTTGGCTGCCATATCCGTTTATTACTACGGCATTTGTCACGGACAGGCTTTTTGATTTTAATTCTTCATTTACATCCGGCAGCATGGCTACTCCGTATTCATACGCAAATTCCCCGGTTTTTTTTGCCTCTTCTATTTTTTCTATGGCATCAGTAGTGGCTACGGCAAACACGGTTTTTCCTTCTATAAACTCTTTTAAAACAGAATCATAGGTCACCTCATCCGGCTCAATGGAGAAAAACTGGTTCAGCTTCTGATAAATGGCAAGGCATTTCATGGCGTCTTCGTTATATATGTGAATATTTTCCGGATTATCTCCTGCATTGCCTCCTACCGTTATATAATTCCCCACAACGAAATAATTATAAAAAATATCAGAAACATCCCATTTGAACACCGCTTCCACCTGCTCCGGCGCATCGTAATCCTCTGCAAAGGAAAGAATGCCTTCGATTGTGGTGGGAATCAGTCTGTCCATGGTCTGTGCTATTTCTTCTTCTGTCACTTGAATATCTTCTGCTTCCGCCACCACATCCTGCTCTGCCGCCTCTTCGCTTCCGGCTGCTTCAATGGCCGCCATGGCAGCTTCGCCTTCTGCAGCGTTAGCCTCTGCTAAAATAGTATCCTTTGCAAGATTTTCTATATATGTCTGATTATATAAAAGAATGGATGTTTCATAGTAAAAGGGATATCCCAGCCGTTTATCCCCGTAACTGACTGCCCACAGGGCAGGCAGAGGATAATTTCCTTCATTGATAATCCCCGTCTCATCCTTAATCTCATAAGAAAGCCCTGCCAGATATGCCTTTTCCAACGTGTCGTTGCTCATGATGTAAAGGTCCGGGCCTTCCTCTTCCATGGAGGCTTTGTAAATCTGCTCCATGTATTCCAGTCCCGACACCAGAACAGGTATAACCCTTTCCCCTGTCTTTTCCTGATAGTCAAATGCCGCACTTTCCAGATAATTAGTCAATGCCTCATCTGTATACCATAACGTCAGCGGCCTGTCCTCAAAAAAAAGAGGAGCCTGTTTTTTATCTGCCACCCCTGCACCCAGACAGGTACCTGCCAGAAGACACAGCAGCAAAAATATGGAAATCATCTTCTTTTTCATCGTTTCTCTTACTCCATTTTCATAAAGCCCTATTCCTTCAGGCATTTCTCCAAAATCCCAATCATATCATCAATATGCTTCTCTTCTATTACCAAAGGGGGAACAAACCTGATAATATTTGTACCTGCATTGATAAGCACAAGTCCCTCTTTCAGCGCTTTCGCTATAATTTCATTGACCGGTCTGTCAAACACCAGCCCCTGAAGAAGCCCTAAGCCTCTTCTTTCCGTAATAAAACTGTACTTAGACACAAGCTCCTCCAGCCCGTCTGTCAGATAATCGCCCATCTTTTTCACATGCTCTAAAATATGCCGGCTTTCATATAAGTCTAACACCGTCCAGGCTGCCTTGCAGGCTAATGGATTTCCTCCGTAGGTGGTGCCATGGTCTCCTGCTTCAAGGGAATTTTGCCCCACCCTTTCCGTCATAAGGAATGCGCCAATGGGAACGCCGCAGCCAAGGGCCTTGGCCACTGTCATGATATCCGGCTTCACCCCGTATCTCTGCCATGCAAACATGGTCCCTGTCCTTCCCATGCCGCACTGTATTTCATCCAGAATCAAAAGGATGTCCTTTTCATCACAAAGCTTTCTTACCGCCTTTAAAAAGCCTTCTTCTGCCGGAAAGATTCCTCCTTCTCCCTGCACCGTCTCCATAATAATAGCGCAGGTCTTGTCATTTACCAGCTGCTTTACACTGTCAAAATCGTTAAGTCTTGCAAACTTCACGTTTCCAATCATAGGTTCAAAGGCTTCCCTGTACTTTTTATTTCCCGTAACCGACAAGGCGCCCATGGTCCTGCCATGGAAGGAATGCTCCATGGCAATGATTTCATGGTCAGTATTTCCATCCTTTAAATAGGCATATTTTCTTGCAGCCTTAATGGCACCCTCTACGGCCTCCGCCCCGCTGTTGGTAAAAAATACCCGGTCAAGCCCGGAAACCTGTTTCAGCCTTTTTGCCGCCTCTACTGCCGGAACATTATAATAATAATTGGAAGTATGGATAATCTTATCAATCTGCTCTTTCAGGGCATTGTTATATTCTTCATTTCCATATCCTAACGCAAACACCGCAATGCCTGCCACAAAATCCAAATACTCCTTACCGTCCAAATCATACAGGTGAACTCCTTCTCCCCTGTCAAACACAACCGGATACCGGTTATATGTATGCAAAAGATCCTGTTCTGCCTGAGCAATATATTCTTCCATCATCTTTTTTGCTTCCTTTCCGTTTTTTCGTTTCTCCCGATGTATTGTCACGCTCATATCCGGCATAACAGTTCAGATAATGGCTTTCCCTACAGGCGCCGGGACGGGCTTCCCGCAGAGAATGTTTCTACGTCGTCACGCTCCCGCTCTGATAAAAACGCAGCAGTGCTAAGCTCGAAAGAACCTCGCTAAGCGCTGGCGTTTTTATAAGGACTCCTTAAGAAATCATTCTCTGCGGGAAGCCCGTCCCGGCGCCTGTAGGGAAAGCCATTATCTGAACTGCAACTATTTGGCATGTCAATACATTAGTTCATCATGGAATTTACATCTTCATCTGCAATAATTGCCGTTCCGATTCCCTGATCCGTAAATATTTCCAGCAACAAACAGTGGGGAATTCGCCCATCCAGAATATGGACTCTGTTTACGCCGTTTTTAATGGCGGAAGTACAGTTATTCAGCTTGGGAAGCATGCCGCCTCCAATCATGCCTTCTCCTATCAGCTCATCCGCCTCGCTGACCGTCAGTCTTGAAATAAAGCTGGACTTGTCTTCAATATCCCGGTACAGACCTTCAATATCCGTTAAAAATGCCAGCTTTTGCGCTCCAACTGCCTTTGCAATGGCACATGCCGCATCATCCGCATTGATATTATAGCCCTGAAAATCATCTCCCAGCCCGATAGGCGCCACAATTGGAAGAAAATCTTTTTCCAAAAGGTCATATAAAATCTTTGGGTTGACCTGTTTAATATCTCCTACAAAACCGATGTCCTCTCCATCTGAATATTTCTTGTCCACCTGAAGAAGCTCTCCGTCTTTTCCGCTGATTCCTACTGCTTTTACCCCAAGCTCCTGTACCATGGTTACCAGTTGCTTATTGACCTTGGAAAGAACCATTTCTGCAATCTCCATTGTTTCTTCATCCGTTACCCGAAGACCGTTTACAAATTTCGCTTCCTTTCCCACCTTTCCTACCCAGCGGCTGATTTCCTTTCCGCCGCCATGAACGATAATGGGCTTAAAGCCTACCAGCTTCAATAATGTCACGTCCTTAATGACATTCCTTTGAATTTCTTCATTTGCCATGGCGCTCCCGCCGTATTTCACCACGATAATCCTTCTGTTATATTTCTGAATATAAGGCAGTGCTTCGATAAGCACCTCTGCCTTCTGCAATACCTTTTCCATATCCTTATCCATGAAAAGGCCTCCTTCCATCTGCCTTGAACATAATTACCTTTTTATATTACAATCATCATTATGATCTGTAATCCGCGTTAATCCTTACATAATCATAGCTTAAATCACAGCCCCATGCGCAGGCTTCTTCTTCTCCCGATTTCATGTCAATCAAAACCGTCACCTCTTCATCCGAAAGGATTTTCGTTGCTTCCTCTTCGCTATAGTTTACTGCAACTCCATCCTTATATATCTGAATACTTCCGGACTTTGACTGAAAGAACAGTTCCACTTCCTCCGGACGGAACTTTGCGCCGGAATAGCCCATGGCGCATAATATCCTTCCCCAGTTGGCATCATGACCGAAAATAGCCGCCTTTGTGAGAGAAGAGCATATGACAGACTTGGCAATTGTCTTTGCCTGCTCCTTCGTATGTGCATGGATGACCTTTGCTTCAAATAAAGCAGTTGCCCCTTCCCCGTCACCAGCCATTTTCTTTGCCAAAGCTTCATTGACAAAATGCAGCGCTTCTAAAAACCTTTCGTAATCCTGATTCTTTTCCGTAATTTCCTCATTGCCCGCCATGCCGTTAGCCAGCACTAACACCGTATCGTTTGTGGAGGTATCCCCGTCCACGGAAACCATATTGTAGGTATCCTGTATATCTTCCCTGAGGGCTTCCTGTAAAAGCTCCTTTTTTATGGCAATATCCGTCGTCAAAAAAGCAAGCATTGTGCACATATTGGGATGAATCATGCCTGAGCCCTTGCACATTCCGCCCATTGTCACAGTCTTTCCGCCGATTTCAAAGGCAACCGCCACCTGCTTGTCCTTTGTATCGGTAGTCATAATTGCCTCTGCCGCCGCCTGTGCCGCCGCCCTGTCTGATGACTTAGCCGCAGCTAACAGCTCAACTCCCTTTTCTATTTTCTCAATGGGAAGCTGCATTCCAATGACGCCCGTAGAAGCCACAAGCACACTATCCTTTGGAACGCCCAATACTTCTGCTGCTTTTTTTGCAGTGGCATGGCAGTATTCATAACCCTGCTGTCCCGTACATGCATTTGCAATTCCCGCATTTACGATTACCGCCTGGGCATAAGGAGAATTGTCCACAATTTCCTTATCCCATGTGACGCATGCTGCCTTTACTACATTGCTTGTAAAGGTTCCTGCTGCCCTGCAGGGCTTTTCGCTGAAAATAAGCGCCATGTCTTTTCTGTTCTCGTACTTGATATTGGCTTGCGCCCCTGCTGCCATAAAGCCTTTGGGAGCAGTTACTCCGCCATCTATTTCCTTCATTTCTGTTTGCTCCTCTCTGTTTGCTATCTGTTAAAAGCAACAATATTTTCTTTGTTTAAAGTAAAATCATAATAATTCAAATCTTCTCTTTTGGTCCAGCCTATTTCTTTCCAAAAGGCATTTCCAATATCATTTTCCGAAAATGCAATCAGGGACACTTTATTGATTTTTTCTTTTTTTAATGCCTCCATACAGTAAACAACCATTGCCTTCCCGATTCCCCGAAGGCGGTACTGCTCGCTGACACATACATGATACAGACAGCCCCTTCTGCCGTCGTGGCCGCAAAGAATGGCTCCCACCACTTTCCCGTCTTCCTCTGCCACCACGCTGATACCGGGATTACGTCTTAAGAAGCGGACCACACCTTCCTTTGAATCATCCTTGCTCCTTATGGCAAAATTCTTAATGCTCATCCACAAACTATGTACCTGCTCATAATCCTTTTCTTCCATTGCCCTTATCATAAATTCAGTCCCTTGCTTTCTTCACAGCCCAGCAGAATATTCAGACACTGGATAGCCGCTCCCGAAGCGCCTTTTCCCAGATTATCAAACTGTGCTGACAAAACTATCCGTTCTTCATTCCCTGTCACGTAAATCCGCAGTCCGTCCCAGCCGCTGCACAGATTTCCGGGAAGCATTCCGTTTAATGCCGCCGTCTCTTCCTCATCCATAACCTGAATGAACTGCTGCCCCTTATAGTATTCTCCATAGAAATCCCGAAGTCTTTCCGGCATTCCTGTTTCTTTTCCTTCTATTTTCAATGCCTCCGTATAAAGAGGAAGCGATACTGCCATTCCGCTGTAATAATCCGCAACAATGGGAGAAAACAAGGGCTGTCTGCCAAGTCCTGTAATCTTCTGCATTTCCTTTAAATGCTTGTGCTGCTGGGTCAGCGCATATTCCCTTGGGGAATCAAGCGCTTTATCCCGCTTATCTGCCTCATACTCCCCGATCATCTTTTTTCCGCCGCCACTGTAACCGGTTAAGGAAAAAGCTGCAACCGGATAATCCGGGGAAAGAATACCGGAGGCAATAAGCGGATATGCCAGAGAAATAAATCCGGTAGCATGACATCCCGGCACAGCAATTCTGTTTCCCGAAGCAATTGCTTTTCTGTGCCCGTCTGATAATTCTGGAAATCCATATGCCCATCCTTCTTCCGTCCTGTGGGCCGTAGAGGTATCAATAATCTTTACCTGTTCATTTTCCACAAGGCTTACCGATTCTCTTGCAGCAACATCCGGCAGGCATAAAAAGGTAATGTCAGAGGCATTGATAAGCCTCCTTCTTTCTTCCGTATCCTTTCTAAGCTCTTTGGATATAGTCAGTAATTCAATATCATCACGGACCTGAAAGCGTTCGTGAATCCTTAATCCGGTAGTTCCTTCACTGCCATCAATAAAAATCTTTGTTTTCACAATCATTTACCTCTCTGAAATATTTATGGTTTCTAATTTTTTATGTATTCCTAATTTCAAACTTTATTTCTGTTTTTCTCCTGTAATTCTCTTATCATACTTCATAATGAAAGAAAACTCAACAAAAAAGCCATCAGCCCGGGAATTTAATTTTCAGTGAATTTCCATCAACGGCAACCCCCATGCTCTTTGTAATGGGCAGCTTCTGCTCTGCCGAAAATCCAATAGTCTCCCCATCCCTTAAAATTACATTCTCATCAATCACATATCCCGCTATATTTATGAGGAAATCCCTGATTTCCGAAGGCGCGGCAGTACTGTCAATTACCTCCATCTCATCAAAGCCCAAAAGCACCATGCCGTTTGTATAACCGCACACCCCTGTCTTTCTGCGATACAGTCCGAACCAGATGAGATTTAACAGCGGAATATCATCCTCCTGTACCATTCGCGCAGCTTCTGTATAAAACTCCGGCTGATATACAATTTCATTGGCATAAACAGCAAGCACTCCCGGCTGTTTACAACAGGATACCGTCGTCTTCACAAAGATTTTACCGGCTTCCAATGCAGGCATCCCTCTTCCCATAACTGCCACCAGAAGATGGGCCGTATGCTTTTTAGCTGCCTCTGAGGCACCCTGCCACATATAATTATCAGGCGCATGATACTTAGCTTCCTCATGAGGAATGGGCGCAGGCATAAGCCCCACGGAAATCAGTGCATTATGATGGCAAATCACAAAGGAAAATTCATCCTCGGTTTTTTCCGATTCTTCACCCACCGGCTCATCCTCAATCTGCCATGCTTCCTTCAATTCCTTTAACAATGCTTCTTTATCCCACTCCGGCTTTTCCAAAAGAACGGAACAGACAAAGGTTCCCGCATGTTCTTTTCTCTTCTCCACCGATTCTGTACGTTCCCTTTGGAGAGAGGCTGCCTTTTCCGCCAGTTCCTTTGCCTTTTCCACAGCAGTCTCCTGCAAAAATTCCTCCATCAGGCTGAACACATGGCCGCAATGTCCCAAAGCCTCACCCTCATAACCGCCGCAGACGCCTAACAGCCACTTTCCAAGCAGTCCCTTTTTATATTTAAAAATATAATATCTCATGCCATTTTGCTCAAAGCTTCCGGCACACTCTATTTTTGCCGGACTCTTCCCCAACTCCTGCGGATGCGCCAGCCACCCCTTCATAGACTCCATGGCAGCTTTCATCTGCTCTGTATTCATAAAACCCTCCTCTCACTTCTCCCTCTATCTATTTGAAATACTTATTCCGAGCCCTTCCAAATACATTTCCTTATGTACACAACATTCCAATTTGCAGTATATCAGAATATACCATTTCTTTCAATCCATCCGGCGAAACTATCCCGCAAAAGGGTTGGGGGGATTTGCAGGAATTTTAAAAAGCAAAAAAGGGGGGGTGGCTTCGAGGCGCAGGGGGCGGAGTGTTTGCAGGTAGTCTTATGGGCACGTTCCCACTCTGCAAAGACGCAGCGGTACTAATGCACCAAAATACGGTGCATAAGGACCGGCGACTTTGCCAAGGCCCATAAGACTACCTGCAAACACTCCGCCCCCTGCTGGGTATCGAAAGGCCTCCGTTTTGTATTAATCAGCCCTTATAGACCATACAGAATAAATGCAGAATAGCTTCATACAAATCCAGTCTATAAATTTCCAAATTTCACACCCTTTTTAAATCAAGGCGTTTCGATACCCAGCAGGAGCTGCCATCTCATATAGAAGTCTTCTGGGCCTTGATGAAAACGCCGGTCCTTACGCACCGTACTTTGGTGCGTTAGTACCGCTGCGTTTTCATAGAGCGAGAGCGTGCCAGGAAGACTTCTATATGAGATGGCAGTTCCTGCGTCCCCCCAACCACCACCCTACACTTTGCATAATTATACATCTGACTTGCATAATATTCAATACTTTTTTTATTTTTATGCATTTTCAGCAAAATCAGCCACCTATTTTATGCATAATTTTTCACTTGCAATCCCCCAAGCTTTGTTGTATATTTAAAAGGTAACTAAAGCAAACTAAGTTGGAGGATAACATTTATGAAAGAAAAAGTCATTTTAGCCTATTCAGGCGGATTGGACACTACAGCCATTATTCCATGGTTAAAGGAAAATTTTGATTATGAAGTAATCTGCGTATGCATTGACTGCGGACAGGAAAGCGAACTGGACGGTCTTGAGGAAAGAGCCAGATTAAGCGGCGCTTCCAAGCTATATATTGAAGATGTTGTGGATGAATTTTGTGATGAATATGTAGTTCCCTGCGTACAGGCCCATGCGGTATATGAAAATAAATACCTGTTAGGAACTTCCATGGCAAGACCTGTCATTGCTAAAAGACTTGTTGAAATTGCACGAAAAGAAGGCGCTACTGCTATCTGCCACGGCGCTACCGGAAAAGGAAACGACCAGATTCGCTTTGAGCTTGGCATTAAGGCACTGGCACCCGACTTAAAGATTATTGCAGCATGGAGAAATGATAAATGGACTTTGGATTCCAGAGAATCTGAAATCGAATATTGCAAAGCACACGGCATCGACCTTCCATTTTCTGCTGACAATTCTTACAGCCGCGACAGAAACCTGTGGCATATCAGCCATGAAGGCTTGGAACTGGAAGACCCGGCAAACGAACCGAACTTTGAGCATTTATTAGTACTTGGCACCACTCCTGAAAAGGCTCCGGACGAAGGGGAATATGTGACCATGACTTTTGAAGCAGGCGTTCCCAAATCCATTAACGGAAAAGCCATGAAGGTTTCCGATATTATCCGTGAGTTAAACAAATTAGGCGGCAAACACGGCATCGGCATTGTTGATATCGTGGAAAACCGTGTAGTGGGAATGAAATCCAGAGGCGTTTATGAAACACCGGGCGGAACAATCCTTTACGAAGCACACCAGCAGCTGGAAGAGCTTATATTGGACCGTGACACTTACCGGGAAAAAGAAGAGATGGGCTGCAAGCTGGCGCAAATCGTATACGAAGGGAAATGGTTCACTCCTCTTCGGGAGGCGGTTCAGGCTTTTATTGAATCCACCCAGAAATATGTAACCGGCGAGGTAAAATTCAAGCTTTATAAAGGCAACATCATAAAGGCCGGCACTACTTCTCCGTATACCTTATATAATGAAAGCATTGCTTCCTTTACTACCGGGGATTTATATGACCATCATGATGCAGAGGGCTTCATCAACTTATTTGGTCTTTCCTGCAAGGTACGTGCCATGAAGATGCAGGAAGCAGAAGGTAAGTAATCTATATGGATGTAATTTTAACTCTGATTGTTTATTTTATTTTCATAAATCTGGCAGGTTTTCTGCTAATGGGAATTGATAAATGGAAGGCCCGGAAACAGGCCTTCCGCATACCGGAAGCCACCTTGTTTACAGTTGCCCTCATCGGCGGCAGCATTGGCTCTATTCTGGGTATGTTCACTTTCCATCACAAAACACGGCACTGGTATTTCGTATATGGAATGCCTGCTATCCTGCTATTGCAGATAGGGCTGTTTTTCCTGCTGCGGCATCTGCCTGTTACCTTTGAAATCATGTAATTCCATGATTGCCGCTGCAGGCGCTATTTTATCAGACAAAGGAGACAAACCATGTACGTTGCGGTTATTGCAGAGAACATAGCGGATAGAAAACATATGGAACGGCTGTTGGACCGGGTCAGCGATGCCATTATGGACACGTCAGGCAACCTTTATATTGAATCTTTTGGCGATGCCGGTTCCATCGAGCCTGTGGCTCACAGATACAGCATGTTTTTTCTGGATTTTCAAACAGATATGCTTGCAATGAAAGAAATTATGGACAAACTCGCCCTGTGTTCTGTCCCCTTAAGTAAAATTATCATCTGCCGGCCGGAAGGCTCCACAACAAAACTGCCCCAATTCACCAAAGGGCTTTTAGCTGTCCAAAAGCCTCTCCGAATGGAGCAGTTAATTCAGGTGGTCTTGAAAATCCATCAGGCAGAGCTTAAGGCCAAAGTGCCCACTTTGGAAATCCGAAACGAGGAACAGACCTGCTACATCCCCATCTCCTCCATTGTCTATGCCGAAGAAGAAGGACATCAGGTGCATATTCATCTGACAGAAGGTAATGGAGTCCTTATGTTGGGAACAATTGCCGATTTTGCAAGAGAAGTAGCCTTCTGCGGCGACTTCATCACCTACAAGAAAGGCTTTTCTTACAACAGATCTTTTGAAGAATGTAAATCTGCCGGTAAAATCACTTTATCGACCGGAAAAATATTTACTCTATCTATTTTTGATAAAAAGCTTTTTATACCGTAACAATAATTCCCCCGTCATTTGCATACATGCTGCTGATTCCTGCGGTATCCACTATGAGGATTTCCTTTGCCGACACCCTTTCCTCTAATAACCGCTTCATATGCGCAGCTCTTTCCGGGCAGTTGCAATGGGAAATCATAATACGTGCTTTTTTCGGCGCTTCCATTTCAGATTTAACCTTTTTGGCAATCATATCTGCCATTTTCTGCAATGCTTTTTTCATTCCTATACTCTGCCCCAGCTGTATAATGGTCCCTTCTTCTGTTGCACCCATAATGGGCTTGATGCTCAGAGTGGAAGCTACCAATGCCTTTACATTGGACAAGCGTCCGTTTTTCCGCAGTGTTTCCAGATTGTCTAAAACAAAGTACGTATCCTGCGAATCCCGAAATGCCTCTGCAAGCCTGACGGTTTCTTCAAAGCTCTTTCCTTCCTCAATGAGCTCCATGATTTTCAGGGCAATCTGAGTTTCCCCGATAGAAGCCGAACAGGAATTGATTACATGAATATTTTTTTGCCCATACTTTTCATGATACAAGTTTTTACCCAGTACAGCGCTGTTATAACTTCCGCTTAAATTGGATGAAAGCGTTACCACATATACATCTTCCGCCTCCGTCACATAAGACTCCATATATCTTTCAGGAGAAGGACATGCAGATTTGGGACATTCCGGACATGCAGCAACCCTTTTCAGAAAATCTGCCTGATTAAAGCTCTCATCATCCCATGTACGATATTCTCCCACCTGCAATTCCAAAGATACCACTTCGACTCTTTCATCATTTTTTAATTCTGTTGTTAAATCCCCACAACTGTCTATTACGATTTTGTATCTCATATTTTTTCTCCTGACATCATATAGTTTTCATTACCACTTATCATAGCACATAAAATAGCATTTGAAAAGGGGGCTTTCTTTTTTCTTCCCAAACATTTGCCTTGCATCCACTCACTCCATCCATTATAATCAGACTAGTCAGGCCACTCTTTAATGAAACAAAAAGGAAGAATTTCATTATGATTGCAATAGAAATCACAAACAAAAAACAATTTATGAACAAGCTTCTAAACAGCGAAGCTTTCGACACCTTCTATCTGGAGGAAGCTGCTATTACTACGTTTAATGAATTTGTTATTCACGGCAGAATCCAAAAAGACTTTTATACAAAAGAAGAACTGGAGGAGACTCCAGCCCTTGCAAATGAATTTTCTTTATGGAAAGAACTACGTCCCATATGTTTTTCTTTAATCCGCGGCAGCCGCACTCCTATCCGCTTTAAACTTGTGCTTCATGTTGGCCGCCACTTTTTGGAAAAGCTTCTTGCGGACCCGCTTAACACCCTTGACCCGGCTGCTGTCAAAAGCCTGCATCTGATTATCAAATATGAAACCGGAAAGCTGACTTGCATTACCGGTACAGCCTTTCATACTTTTGTCCCGGATAAATCTCTGGATAATATTTGGGACAGTGCCTTAAAAAAATCATTATCATCCATGAATATTGATTTTGAACAGGTGTGACTATGATCAGTCCTTCATTTTAGGATTAAAAATCAGGCTGGCAATATAACCGAATATCAAAGCTGCCGAACAGCCCACGGCTCCTGCCTTGAAGCCTCCCTGAAAAATCCCTATGAATCCGGCTTCATCCACCGCTTCCTTTACTCCTTTCATCAGCACATTGCCAAATCCCACTAAAGGCACGCTGGCACCGGCGCCTGCAAATTCCACAAAAGGCTCATACAGGCTGACAGCGCTTAACACGGCTCCCAGACAGACTAACAGCACCATAATCCTTCCCGGCATCATCTTTGTTTTCTCCATCAAAATCTGAACAAGGGCGCAAATCAGTCCTCCTACCCAAAAGGCATTTACATAAGACATAATATCCATTTTCTCAATCCTTTCCGTATAGTTTTGAAAATAAAAATAGCAGGTATCTCTACCTACTATTTTTTACACTTTATTCTTTCTTATTCCTTTTTTTAAACAATTATTCACCTAAATAGCCTATGATTTCCACTTCGCACAAAACGTTTTTCGGAAGGGTCTTCACTGCCACGCAGCTTCTGGCCGGTCTTTCGGTAAAATATTTGCCGTACACCTCATTAAAGGCTCCAAAATCATTCATATCTGCTAAAAAGCAGGTAGTCTTTACCACTTTTTCAAAGGTGGTTCCGGCTTCTTCTAAAATTGCCTGAACATTTTTCATAACCTGCTGCGCCTGAACGGTAATATCTCCTTCCGCAATTTCCCCTGTTTCCGGTATAATAGGTATCTGGCCTGACGCAAACAGGAAATTATCTGCAATGATTCCCTGAGAGTACGGCCCGATTGCTGCCGGAGCCTTTTTCGTGCTGATTTTCTTTAACATTCTCTTTTCCTCCTAAATAAATTTATTATTCATCCAAAAAATTCACTGTCACATAAAAGCCTCTTTCATTCTGCTTTATGGCAACTACAGTCCCCTCTTTGGATTTTAACCGTTCCCGAAAGGGAATATTGCCGGACATTGCCAGGGACGGGTCTATAATATAATAATAGCTGCTCGGCAGAACGCCTTCCGTAATGGTTACTTTCTGCCCTGTTTCCAAAAGACCCTGCCGCTCCATTTTAAATTCCATTTCCCGCACCTTGATTCATCTCCCCTTTTCCAAGCTGTCCGGAAATCGCTCTCCCTAAGCTTCTTTGTTTAATTCTTCTCTTTCCAGCAAAGCTGTGAACACTTCCACCACATGGGGGTCAAACTGAGTTCCGGCACAGGCTTTTAATTCATCAATGGCCGCCTGTTCCGGCATAGCTGTATGATAAGGCCTGTTATGTACCATAACATCATGGGAATCCACCGCCGATATGACCCGGGCAAGAAGAGGAATGTCTTCTCCTTTTAACCCGTTTGGATATCCGGTTCCATCCCATTTTTCATGATGGGACAAAATACAGTCTGCAATTTCCGCAAGCTCCGGAGAGCTTTTGGCTATCCGATAACCTTTTACGGTATGCTGCTGCATAATTTTCCTTTCTTCCTCATTGAGCTTGCCCTTTTTCACCAGCACGCTGTGGGGAATGGCAACCTTTCCTATATCATGGAGCACTGCCAAAAGCTCTAATTTAGCAATGTCTGAATCGCTTAATCCCATTTCCCTGCCCAGTCTTGCAGACATTTCCCTTGTTCTTTCTACATGCTCTTCCGTTTCATAATCACTTTCACTCAATGTCTGCTTCAACGAATCCACCAGTGCCCTGCTGGCAGAAGTATCCCGAAGCATTTTCTTGTTCCGCATGCTGTTTCTGGCATTTAAAAATGCCTTATCCACGGCTACTGTTCCGTCTTTCTTTTCCGAAATGCCGTACTCTAACGTAATGGGATTCTCCACTGAAACCATTTCCATCTGTTTCTTGATCTTTTCACAGACAAGGATTGCCTTATCCTGAGACATAGCCTCAAGCACTGCCACGATATCTCCCCCGTCCACTTTGGCAATAAAGTTTTCCCTGCCGATGGAATTTTTTAATATGGCGGCAAAAGCAAGCATTACCTGGTCCCCGTATTCCGTTCCATAGCTGTCATTCATCATCTGCAGATTATTCACATTAAAGACAGCTACCGTAACAGGCCAGTATTTCTCATCCTCCCATTGAGGTATCTGATTATAAAAGCTTCTTTTATTGAAGAAACCGGTAAGCCTGTCATAAGTTATGGATTTCTCCAGGGCAAAATAGGCTTCTTTTACTGTTGTGATGTCATAAAATACAAAACTGGAGCCTACTACTTTTCCTTTGTCCTTCATACAGCTGTATTTGCACTGATAAATTTTCTTCCCCTGCTCTGTATCAAGCTCATATTCAAATTCCTTATCCTCCAGCATATTGCTCACTTCTTTGATTCCGGCCTGTTCCATGAATTTTCCCCGGGTCAATGGTTGTCCGTTCTCGGTATTTCTCCTCTTTAGAACCTCACTTGGAATCAAATCCTTCATATGTACCGTGTAATCTGCAAGAATTCCTTCATAGTCAAACAATATGACAGGTTCCGACAAATAATCTAAAATCACGCCTCTTGTTATGGCTTTATTCACTACACTCTGATAAGTAAAAATATCAAAATACAATAAAATACCCAAAAAGCCATAAGCAAGCACAGAAAAATCTATCCGCGACTGGTAAATCTCTGAAAAATACACACAATTTGTAACTACTGCCATCAAAAGCCCCAGCCAGATACAGTAAAAACGTTTCCAGTAAAGTCTGGGCGTATGAATACACTTTAATATCAAAAGAAAAATTGAAATTAACACAACCACTATAATCAGAAGCAAATGTGCATGGAAGGCTGCTTTAGGCACGTAGCTTAGAATAGTTGCATTGCCGATTTTCACTTCCGCATAGTCAAAGGCTTCATTATTAAAAGGATTGCTAAGCAAAGCAAGTCCATCTAAAGCAACAAACATATATAGGAATATCTTTAAAAGCAGGGGGAACCTTTCCTGCCAGTCTAAATATTCCAAAACATAATCCAAAAAGAATATTACAAGAAAATCCAGCATAAACAAGGACAGGCTGTTTCCGATTTTCATGATGAACAGATTCTCAGTCATGAAATTTAAAGTATAAAAAACAATCAAACAAAAAACAGCTTCCATCAAATGCTGGATTTTAACTCCCACACTATTATTCCTGCGATTGATTTTCACGATGATAAGAGCTACTACAAATGCGACAATAGCGTATATGCTTAGGATAATTTCCTGCACAATACCTCCTCCTCTTTTCACAAACATCTTTCTTCATTATATCTGATATTTTGCGAAAAAGAAAGAGAGATTTCCATCAAATTCCTTCCAGAACAACACAATGGGCAATTCCCGGCACGGTGTTGCCCTCCTGAAAGCTCCTTTTGCTAAGAAGGGCACCGGTGGGCACGAAAAGCACCCTTTTCCAAACACCTTCCTCTATTTTCTTTAAAATATAAGCGGACAACGTAACTGCTGCACAGCCGCAGCCGGAACCTCCCGCATTGGTATTCTGGGTCTTCTGGTCAAATATTTCTATGCCGCAGTCCATATGCTGCGCCGAAATATCAACTCCCTTTGCCTTTAACAGATCCAGCAGCGCTTCTTTTCCTACCGTTCCCAGGTCCCCTGTTATGATTTTGTCATATTCCTCCGGCTTTCTCCGGAAATCCTTTAGATTGGCATGAATGGCATCCGCTGCGGCGGGAGCCATGGTACAGCCCATATTAAAGCTGTCCTTTAATCCAAAATCCACGATTTTCCCCGTAGTTATCCCGGTAATTTTCGCTCTTGACTTCTGTCCCGGCGTACTGGACAGAATAAAGGCTCCGCTTCCTGTTACCGTCCAGCTGGAAGTTAAAGGCCTTTGCCCTCCGTATTCCAGCGGAAACCGGAATTCTTTTTCCGCACTGGCAAAATGGCTTGAAGTAACACATGCCACATTTCCTGCAAATCCCCCTCCAATCGTCATCGCCCCGAGACTCAGGGATTCCCCGCAGGTAGAGCAGGCGCCAAACAGACCGAAAAAGGGAATTTCAAAATCCGCCACTCCAAAGCAGGTGGCAACCTCCTGCCCCAACAAATCTCCTGCCAGCAAATAACGGATATCCTCTTTTTTCATGCCTGCCTTTCCCATAGCCAGACTTACGGCTTCCTTCTGCAAAGTGCTTTCCGCCTCTTCCCAGTTTTTTGCTCCGAAAAGCCCGTCGCTTCCAATCATGTCAAAAAGGGCTCCTAAAGGTCCCTCTCCTTCCTTTTTTCCCACAACGGAGGCCGAGGCTCTTATATAAACCGGCATGGGAAGCTTTATGCTTTGCTTTCCCTGCTGAAAAATTGCTGTCTGTACCTCTTCCTTGCTCAAAATATCTCCTCCTTTTTCTTGTAACAGTTCAGACAGCAGTTCCTCCGCCGAAATCGGGATGGGGATGTGACAGAACATGATTTCTAAAGGAGTCCTTATAAAAACGCCAGCGCTTGGCGAGGTATTTTCGAGCTTAGCACTGCTACGTTTTTATCAGAGCGGGAGAGGGATGACGCAGAAACATGTTCTGTCAAATCCCCATCCCGATTCCTGTGGGGGAACTGTTGTCTGAACTGTTACTTTTTCTTATTAGGATTTCCTTAGTTTTTCTTTTTATTCATTGCGGCCGATTCCTTTTTCCCGTATAATAGACTTAGACAACCAAGGAGGAGATTTTTATGAAAAAATATAAAAGAGCCCTTTGCGGCCTGTTATGCGTCTGCATCTTAGCCTGCAGCATAACATCCGGCTTTACCAGCTATGCTTATACAAATATTTATGATTTATGGAAGGATAGTCCTTTTTCCTCATTTCCGTTTGCTAAAAATTCCCTGTCAGAAAATACCTTGTCCGAAAACAGTCTTTCTGACAACACACTCTCTGACAACAGCCTTTCCGAAAATTCCATATCGGAAAATGTTCTGCCGGAAGATTACTTACCGGGAAATGGTTTGTTTGATACTGATTTACCGGAAAATGCCTTATGGGAAAATACCGCTTCCGAAAATTCCATATCGGAAGATACCGTATCAGAAGATGCCATATCAGCAAATACTCCTTTACCGGACAGTCGTGCAGGCGCACCTTCTTCCGCCCTGAACGCATCTAAAAAGAAAACTTATACTATCACATATGAATATAACGGCGGTTACTTAAAAGCAACCGAGAATCCCGATACCGGCGAAACCTATAATCCTGTAAAATATAAATCAACCGTCAGCGAGTTTACCTTTGCAAACCCTGTAAAGCCCGGCTGCTACTTTGGTGGCTGGTTCAGCGACCCTGATTTTACACTGCCCATTTCCGGCATTACCAAAGATACTACAGGCCATCTGACCGTTTATGCCAAATGGATAAGCGCTGCGCCTGTTGATGCGCCCGTGCTAAAATCCGCCAAAAACTCAGGCAAAGGAAAGGCAGTGGTACGGTATTCTCCTGTAAAGGACACGGCAGGCTGTGAACTATATTATTCTTATGCCAAAAACCTGAATAAGAATGTACATACCATATCCCTGAAAAACACTTCCTCCTCCCGGACATTTACAAATTTGCTGAAGAATAAAACCTATTATTTCAGAATGCGTTCCTACAACATTGACTCTACCGGGGAAAGATGCTACAGTCCATATTCAGCCATTATCTCTTGCAAAATAAAAAAGGGAGTAACGGAATATGCGGCCAATAGTGATTCTGCTTCCTTAAAAAGCTGCAAGGTTTCCAAAGACAAAAATCTGTATGTAAAAGCCAAAGTAAAGAAACGACTGAAAAGCAGCGATGATTTTTATTATCTGGTAACGGTAAACCCTAACAGCAAAAAAGTATTGAAAATGGTTGAGAAATGCGAAAAGACCACTACAGTGACCTTCAAGCTTCCTCTTAAAGAAGAGGACGGAACCAATCTGATTCAGGGTAAATATGCCATTGCCGTAAAATCAAAAGGAAAATACAAGCTAATCAGCAAGACCTCTTATATAACCAATCCGGAGGCCGCTGCTTCCTATACTGCTCCTTTCCCGAAAACCACTTCCAAAAAAGGACTTCAGGGAAGCCTTGACACCTCTCTCGGTGTACAGCATACATTTATCAACATTGACTTAAACAGAGTTATCTCTGCTGAAGGGACGCCTAATTATGTGTATAACGGAAAGTCCTATTGCTTCAATGATATTTACGGCAGCTATATTTCCGCTGCCAACCGGCTTGGCATGACTGTAACCGGACAGTTTATGATTACCTGGAGCGATACCAACCAGTACTTGATTTTAAAAAGCGCCCGTTCCGGAGGCCATGCTTATTATGCGCTGAATACAGAGGACAAAAAAGCAAGAGAAACTCTGGAAGCTGCCTTTGCTTTTCTTGCAGAACGGTATTCCAGAGAAGACTGCCATTTAGACAACTGGATATTGGGAAATGAAGTGAATATTCATAATATCTGGTATTATGCAGGCAATATTTCCAGAAGCAAGTTTATTAAAACCTATGCCAACACCTTCCGCGTCATGTATTATGCAGTAAAGAGCAATTACAAAAATGCCAGAGTATATATATGCATGGACCATACCTGGTCCGACAGACATGGGGACTGGGGTGCAAGGCCTTTTATGGATGCCTTCCATGCGGAGATTAAATCTCAGCAGAAAAACATCCAGTGGAATCTGGCTTATCACGCCTATCCTTCCATATTAACCTCTGCCGCCACATGGAATGACCGCTATGTATCCAATAACGACAGTAGCGAATTTGTATCACCCAAAAACCTGAATGTTTTAACCAACTATGTTAAAAAACACTTTGGCAGCAAGACCAGAATTATATTATCCGAACAGGGCTTTACTTCTACCAGCGGATATTCCGTTCAATGTGCCGCACTGGCTTATACCTATTACAAAGCCGAGTTCAATACTATGATAGACTCTGTGATTTTCCGTTCTGATTATGATGCAGAGGGAGAGCTTGCCCAGGGACTTGCTTTTGGCCTGTGTGATTTATACGGAAACAGAAAACCTGCCTATGATGTATTTAAGTACATGGATACTCCTAAGGCTGAAAACTATACTAAAAAATATTTAAAGACCATCGGGGTTTCCAGCTGGAAAAAGGTTGCTCCCAAATATTCTTTGAAGCGGTTTAAGAAAAATATCCGGCAATAAAGATTTCCGTGATTTATTTTAACAGAAGGACTCAGGAGACAGAAGCCATATGCTTCTGTCTCCTGTTGTTTACCACCATCCAAATAACGTGCCGCACCAATATAGCAGTCCTAAAAGCCAGCTTGAAAAGATTCCATACAGGATTACCGGGCCCGCTATTGTGAATATTTTGGCGCCCACTCCAAAAACCTGCCCTTCTTTTTTAAATTCAATGGCAGGGGCCGCTACAGAGTTCGCAAAGCCGGTAATAGGCACTAAAGCTCCTGCTCCCCCAAAGCTGGCAATTCCGGGATAGATATTCAGGCCTGTCAGAAGGACGCTTAACAATACAAGCAAAAGGGAACACCAGCTTCCGGATGTTTCTTTGTCAATTCCCAGACTTTCACAATAATTCAGTATTCCCTGTCCTATAATGCAGATAATGCCGCCTACCAGAAATGCCTTTACCATTTGCAGCCATAAGTTTTTTGTAGGTGTTACGGTTTTTACATATTCTTTATACTGCTCTTTTGTTTCTTCATCATTGTGCTTCATATTTTTTAATTCTTCCATGCTAAACCTCCATGCTCAATTTATACTTTCCTTTCTACCAGACCACTATATTTTTATCAGCCTCCAAATAAATAAACCTGATTCGCAAAATAGATTAAGGAGCCTGCCATTTTTCCTACAGCCATGGCTAAAATAACAATTCCAAGCCCCTTTCTGAAGGAAATTCTTCTTGCAAAAATAGGAATGGAGTCCAACATCTCCGCAATTGCAAGAGCCAGGCATCCTTCAAAAATTCCGGCAAAGAACCCATAAAAGCAAAGTATTGTATTGCCAATTATCATCCATGTATCTGCATTTACGATTTTATGCTCTGCCACCCACCTGCCCACAGGCAGCGCTTTATGAAAGATGCTGAAAATGATGCCAAGCAGTACGCCCAGAACCACCATTTCCTCATACAAAAATATTTTATCTGCCGTATGGCTTTTTCCTGCAAACCGGGGAACCAGACCTACGGAAATCAACACGGTAAACACTCCTCCCGCCACAAAGAATCCGGCACATAACCCAAATAATACTAAAGCCAGATATCTAATTAACATCTATGGATTTCCCCTCTCTGTTCCACGTATCAATCAACGTTGTATTTACATCATCCTCATAGGTCTTCATAGCCACTTCAATAGGAGTAGGATCTTTTGTAATGCGCCTTCCCCCTATGTGGTTAAAGAATACGATAATGCCCACTGCAAGGCCAATAGAATAAGAGACCTCCAAAAGCGTATAGCCACTTGACGGCTTTCCCATAATCATTTCATACAGCTTGGAAAACAAATCATTGATTCCGATATCGTTATGAAATGCCATAATTGTAAAGGCGGTTCCTAAAAGGCTGACAAAAGAAACAAAAATAATTTTCAATACTGCACTAAACTGCATTTTGCTTCTTGGCGCCACATATTCCAGCAAAATATCTGTTTCCCCCAGATTTTCAACAGTCAGCGTGGGATAGATTTCCTGCAGCTTTTCAATCACTTTTAAAATACAGATAACCTGTCTTTTTTCCTTATCTTCATGAAACTGAAACACCTTCAATGCTTTTGCCCGGTTTAATACATGCTTGTCTGTACAGGTCATTTTAGCAATATCCGATAAAAAAACTGCCTCCTTATTCACTTCCACGTCCCGCTCCGCTTTTATATACAATATTTCTCCTGCCATAAAAAAACTCCTCATCTATTAACGTTCTGCTAATAGTATGAAGAGTTTTTATTAAAATTATGTATTTGATTTCCTTCTCAAATACTAATCATTTCGAATTGCTGCCAAAGGACTTAGCTTCATAGCCCTTAAGGACGGGAAGAAACCTGCTGCCATTCCCACTAAAACAGCAAAGCAAATTGCCAGTCCTGCCAGCCAGACAGGAATTACGGAAAGCTGCATCTGCATAATATTCTTTACTACCACATTGATAACAACGGAAATGCTGTAGCTTAAAACAATTCCCACCATACCGCCAATCAGTCCGATAAATCCTGCTTCCATCAAGAACAATGCCTGTATATTTTTCAAATCACATCCCAGTACTTTCATAATACCGATTTCCTTTGTCCTTTCATAGATGGACATCATCATAGTATTGGCAATACTGATTGCCGCTACCAGCATGGATACGGCTCCGATACCTCCAAGCACTGCCTGAATATATCCAAACTGCCGCTGCTGGGACTTTACCCATTCTGCATTGCTTTCCGCCTGATATCCCAACTCCACAATGCTTTTCTGCACATCAGCCACATGGTCGATACTATCCACATTTACATATATGCTGTTATAATACAGTTCCTTATAAGGCTTTCCTGATGTGGTGGTGGGCTGTCCCGGAATTGCCTTATTCTTAAATATTTTCTTTAACTGTTTGGTCAATTCATCAATATCGCAATATATATTCCAGCTATGCTGTCCATAAACCTCCGGCCCGCCTGCTACTACGCCGGCTGTTTCCACCAGATACTTTTTAGGAGGCTTCACCGGTGTTCCGCTCTCTCCGTCATCATATTTGCTGTTCCAGTAAGCATCAGAATCAAATACAATAAAAATCGTATCTTTCATCAAATCGATATCCGGCGCTTCTCCCATTTCCCTGCTGCTGTAAAAATCGTTAATTATCTGATTTCCGTATACGAACTGAAGCACTCCGGCATCCTTTTGGGGAAGCGCACCTTCTTTTAATTCAATGTCCATCTTCTCCAGCGCTTCCAATGTCATCCCGTTAACATTCATGTAGGTATTTTCATAACTGCCGTATCTTCCGATTACATTTATATTCAGCACCGGAGAAACAATATCCACATGTTCTATTTCCCCAATCGCTTCCACCAGTTCATCTGACAGGCGCTTTTCCGTGCTATCCTCACCGGTCATGCTGTCACTGGAATAATCCGGATATACAGTAATGGTAGTCAGTCCCCCGTTTTCTTCAATCTCCTTCATCATGGACTTATTCAGACCAAGCCCCAAAGAAATCATGACTACAATGGAGGCAGTCCCGATTACTACGCCGAGAACGGTCAATATGGTACGCATCTTCCTCTTCCAGAGATTGCTGCTGCTCATTCTCCACAAATCTATAAATCTCATGGGTTACGCTCCTTACTCATCCTTGTCTTCCCGCTCTTTTTCTACCTCGTTCAACAAATCATCCAAATCCTCATTTAACTCTGCCTGATTTTTTTTCTTTTTCTTAACATTGATAAACACTATAATACCCGCCACCGCAAGGATAATGACCACAAGGATAATAACTGCTATAAGCCATTTCGGTTTGGCCTTTGGCTCCTCGTCCATGCCTTCCATCATATCCGGGTCCATCATATCGCCCATTGTATCTTCCTGGACAAAAAGAGTCAGCTCCTTTTCCAATTCTTTTTTATTTCCTGCCTCATCCTCATAGGAAATTACCGCCTTGATAATTCCTTCATCCATAGTGGGCTGGGCTCCGCTAATCATGGAATCCACGTTTCCGGTTCCGCCTGATTCAATCTTTCCGAGGAAAGTATCCCCGCCTGAAATACTGTCGCCTACAAATTCTACCTGAACATTATAAAGAGTTGTCTTTCCCGTATTGTAAATATTGAACATTACATTGGATTCCCCGCCAACAGTAATGCTTTCCGGCATAACATCTATAGAGCTTACATCGAACTTAGCCACCTGCTTAACGGGTATGGATACATTGGAGGTTGAGGAAAATGAATTATTCTGGGCATCCTCATAGTCCGCTTTCACCTCAAGCACGTAAGGCTTTTGCGCCAAGTCTGCCTTAGCCGTCATTTCTATCTTAATATCTGCGCTTTGCTGTGCTCCAATGCTGTCCATAAAGACCGTACTGGAGCCTGATGTGGGCAGAAAGGCAGAATATGTGGTATCCTCATCCTTTCCTTCATTTACTGCCTCCAGTGAAAACATTACGTTGTTTACAGATGTCCTTTTGGATGTATTCTGAACATGAATGGTCAGGTTAAAGGTATCGCCTGCAAAAACCTCCTTGGGATCCGTCTCAAAGCCTGTTACGATAATTCTCGGATTGGAGGATTTCTCTGCATCGGAAGCATCCAGTGAACCGCTTCCTGCCGCTCCCTTCGTATTGATATATGTGTACAGCTCTGCTGTTTCAATTGCATTATTCCTGTAGTAAGAAACATTGAACTTTAACGGATAATAACCGGTCAAAACATCATTTCTCACTACAAGATCCCATTCCACCTCACGGCGGTTGGCATATGCAACCTCTTTATTGGGGCTTGGGGGAATGTAATCCACACACTGCACCAGTCCCACCGTATCCAGACGGAAAGGCCATTCCTCCGCCTTGGTAGAAACAGTTGGAGTAATTACCAGATTAGTAACTGTTTCCACACCCATATTGTAAATTGGCAGGATAAGATGCACCTTTTGCCCGTAGCTTGCAGTTGGCGTTGGAACACAGTCGCCTACAATTAAGAATTCGCTGGTGGATGAAACTCCATCTTCTACAGTGCCGGGACCTGCCGGTTCTTTCTCATCCTCACCGGAAACATTTTCACTTCCGCCTACCTGTTCTTTTCCTTCTTCCGGAGTACTCCCTGTGGACGTATTGCCCGTATCATCAGATTTATCATCCGAATCATCATCATTCTCCTGCTGAACCGGAGTTTTCGTTACCGTGGCATGTACATCCGCCGGAACCATTGTGACAAAGCATGCCGTACACAGCGCTAAAATTCCTAATCTCCTTAACTTTTCCAATAAAACTCTTTTCATTTTTACCCGCTCCTGTTTTTCCTAAATCTGTTTTATTCGTTCACTTGTTCCTTAAGGTTTTCTCTTGTATCTTCAATCTTAATGATTTTGCCGTCTTTAATATGGAAAATCCGGTCCGCAAAGCTTGCAAGATGATTGTCATGGGTAACCATGACAAGCGTCTGGTTCTGCTCCCTTACTACCCGCTTCATCAAATTCATGACTTCTTCAGAAGTATTGGAATCCAGATTTCCGGTAGGCTCGTCCGCAAAAATAATTTCCGGATTCACTACCAGCGCCCTTGCTACGCCCACTCTCTGCTGCTGCCCGCCGGACATCTGATTTGGCTTATGTTTTTTATGCTTTTTTAAATTTACCAGATTCAGCACCTTGTCCGCCCTGGCCAGCCTTGTTTCCTTGTCCATGCCCTGAAAGGTAAGGGGCAGCGCCACATTTTCCAGCGCATTCATAGTTCCCAACAGATTGAAGGACTGAAAAATAAATCCTATATGCTCCCTGCGAAACTTTACAAGCTGATTTTCATTTTTTGTCTCCATATGCTCTCCTGCAATGATAATTTCGCCCTTTGTGGGCTTTTCCAGACCGGCAAGCATATTCAACAGAGTAGACTTTCCAGAACCGGACGTACCTACAATGGCGCAGAACTCTCCTTTGTAAATGGAAAAGTCCACACCGTTAAGCGCCCGGACCTTGCTGTCACCTACCCGGTAGATTTTATATAAATCCTTTACCTGAATAACAGCTTTTCCCTTTTCTTCTGCCATTCCTTCTCCCTTTCCTTTTTCTGACTGATTTCCTGTATTATGATATCACAAACTTATATAAATGTCAGTAGTTCTCTACTATATATTTCTTATTTATTTCTTAAAAAACACACAATCCCCTCATTTTTGCCACAAGATATGACATAAAAGGCTTTCCATACCACTAAATCATGAATATGGAAAGCGCTAACTTTATCGGTAATTCCTGCTATTTTATTTGCTATTTGCGTTTTCGACAATAAAATTCATGACCTTGTCATATAGCATGTCGCTGATGATGGACATTTTATCATAATCCGCTTCAAATTCCTCCACGCTGCCGTACTCATCTTCTTCCATCATTTCCTTGACAGCTTTCTGGTACTCTTTTTCTGTTACACTCAGATTTTCTTTGTCAATAATTGCCTGATATATGAGAATCGTCTTAATGCTGTCCTCTGCCATGCCCTTGCTTTCTTCTTCAAATGCTTCCTCAGTAGTGCCCATGAACATTTCAAGGAAATCCCCATAGCTCATTCCATACATTTCAGCATAGGACTGATATTCTGCAATCATATCCTCCCGATATCGGGAAACCTCTTCCTCTGCAAGTTCAAATTTACTATTTTCCATGATTTCTTCCATCATTGCGTTTCTGGCATCTTCCTCAGCAGTTTCCATCCCGCTTTCCACAAGATTATTTTTGGTGGCTTCCCGAAACGCCTCTACATTTTCGTATTCCAGATTTTCCTTTACAAATTCATCGGTAAGCTCCGGCTCCACATATTCTTCAATCTGGTTCAGGGTAATCTCAAAGGTTACGTTCTGTCCTGCCACCTCTCCATCAATATAATCCTCTGGAAATACTAAATCCACAGTAACCGTATCGCCTACATTTTTTCCTATAACGGCTTCTTCAAAGCCCTCTATCATCTCTCCGTCCCCAAGGGTCAAATCGTAGCTTTCCGAAGTGCCGCCTTCAAATTCTTCTCCGTTCATGGTTCCCTTAAAGGAAATGTTTACTGTATCTCCTTTTTCTGCCACGGTCTTGTCCGGAATCTTCTCATAGCTCCCATACCAGGACAGCTCCATTTGCATATCTTCCTCTACCTCTTCATCGGTAACCGTCACCTCTGCCTGCTCATAGGACAGTCCCTTATACTGGGCAAGCTCTGTAATCTTACTTTCCAGACTGGCATCTATCGTATTGTACTTTTCACTGCTTCCGCAAGCTGAAAAAACCACTGCCATGCTTGTTAATGCTGCTGCAAATATTATTTTTTTCTTCATGTCACATTCCTTTTTCCTTATATTTTTATTTTTTTCATCATTTTATATCTTAGCCGAAAATATTCGTTTTGGCAAATGTTTTTTATTCATACCTTAATGCTTCAATAGGGTTCATCCTTGCTGCCTTTTCTGCCGGATAATATCCAAAGAAAATCCCAAGCACCACCGAAAAGGAAACAGCTGCCAGGATTCCTGCCATACTTGCCTTTGCCTCATACCCCATAACCCCCGCCAAAACGGCTCCGATCCCAATACCCGAAAGGATTCCCATAAAGCCGCCGGACAGACAGATTACCACTGCTTCCATAATAAACTGCAGCCGTATGGAACCGTTAGTGGCTCCCAAAGCCTTTCTGGTTCCGATTTCCCTTGTTCTTTCCGTAATGGAAACAAGCATGATATTCATAACGCCGATTCCGCCTACCAAAAGTGAAATTCCCGCTATGACTGCTATTGCCAGAGATATGGTGGAAAGCATATCCGTCATGGAAGAAAGCATTGTTTCCATGCTGAAGGCACTGATTTGGTAATCCTGGTTTTTCCGGTAATATCTGTCAAAAAAATGTTCCAGCTGTTCCATAAAGGCTTCTGTATCCACGCCGGACTCAGTGGCAACCGTAAATTGTTCATAGCCCTTTGCAGAATGGTTTTGAGCCTGTGCAGCTTTTAAGGGAATGTACAGCTGAGTTGTAATATCCTCTTCGGAATCGGTAGAAAAAGAGGCGGCTTCTGCCTGATACTCATACACGCCCACAATCGTATATGTGTAATAGCGATTATTGATGGAAACCTCCACCATAGCTCCAATAGCGCTCTGTGCATTTCCTTCATACAAATTTTCTACCAGCTTGTCAGAAACCACAGCCACTTTTCCGCCCTTTTCCTGATCGGTTTCCGTCAGTCCCCGCCCTGCATTTATCGTAAGCTCGTTTAGCTGAAAATACCCTTCATTTCCGCCTGTCACAGAAACATTTGCATACAGCTTTCCCTTTTCAGCCGTGCCGTTTCCCGATGAAACACTTAGAGAAATGCCTGCAATCTGCTGCTGATAAGCAACGGCTAACTCCTCCAGCATTTCCTCCGTAATCAGGTCTTCCTCCCGGATGGTTCTTCCCCTTGTTCCTCCTTCAAATCTTGCTCCGCTTTCTGACACCTGCTCCTCTGTGGATTTTTGCTGTAAGCCGACGGTAATATTGTTAGCGCCCATGGATTCCATGTTGGCTGCAACCGACATGCTGATGGAGTTTCCAACCGTCATAATGGCAATTACGGAAGCAATCCCTATAATAATCCCCAGCATGGTCAGCAGCGCCCGCATTTTATTTGAAAGCAGACTGGAAAAGGCCATTATCAGATTTTCAATTATTAACATACTTTTCCTTTTTCCTCCCCTGTTATGCTTCCGTCTTTTATAGTAACGATTCTCCCGGTTTCCAATGCAAGCTCCTGCGAATGGGTAATAAGCAGAATGGTTTTTCCCTGCTCTTTATTGAGCCTGTGAAATATATCCATAATTTTCCGCCCTGTTTTGGAATCCAATGCACCGGTAGGCTCATCCGCCAGAATAATGGAAGGATTATTTGCCATTGCCCTTGCAATGGCAACTCTCTGCTTCTGTCCTCCTGACAATTCCTCCGGCTTATGGTGCATTCTTTCCTCCATCCCCACAAGCTCTAACAGTTCCTTTGCCCGCTTCTTTCTCTGCTTCCTCTCAACGCCTCCATATAACATAGGCAGCTCCACATTTTTTAAAGCGCTTGCCTTTGGAACCAGATTATAGGTCTGAAATACAAAACCGATTTTCTTATTTCTTATTCTTGACAATTCCAAATCCTTTGCTTTTACTACATCCACTCCATCCAAAAAATAAGAACCCTCTGTAGGCTTGTCTAATATGCCGATAATGTTCATTAAAGTAGTCTTTCCGGAGCCGGAGGCGCCTACAATGGATACAAATTCTCCTTCCTTTATCTGTAAATCAATGCCGTGGAGAATTTCCAGTTCCTTTGGTTCTCCTATGTAAAACCGTTTTTTAACAGAGTTTAGTCGAATCATATTCTGCGACATTTAACAGCCTCCTTCCTAAAATCCGCCCGGAACCCCGCCCGGGGCGCCGCCAAAGCCGCCTCCGCCGGACTTTCCTCCGCCATCCGGTGCTCCTCCTATTTTATCAAACATACCTCCTTCATCTGTTTCCTTCACTTTTTCATCAGACACCTGCAGCGCATTCTGTCCATCCAGCACAACTTCCATTCCTTCTTCCAGTTCATCGCCGGTAATTTCCGTGTAATAATCGCTTTCAAGCCCTTTCGTCACCGGGATTTCTTTTGTACCGTTTTCCTTATTCCCGTTCACCGGGCTGTTTCCCTGCTCCTTAATATAGATAACGCTTTCCCCTGCCTCATTTGTATGAATGGCATCATAGGGCACGGCAAATACATCCCTGCTTTCTTCAAGTACAATGCTTGCCTTTGCCGTCATTCCGATGCGCAGTCTTTCGTTTTCTGTATTCAGCCTGATTTCTACCGGATAACCGGATTCGCCGGAACTGCTTCCCATTGCGGCAGAATTGTCAGAGGGAGTTGGAGAAACAAATGTTATCTCCCCTTCCAATTCTTCATCACCTGTTGCATCAGTCTTTATAACCACACGCATTCCTTTTGCCACGTCGGCAATATCATATTCATCCACGTTGACTGACACGATAAAGCTTCGTTGTCCTGTACCGTCACTACCTGTCCGCCGGAAAATACTTCCCCCTCTTCTACGTTCAGCGAAGTGATGATTCCATCAGAAGTGGCCTTAATGGTACAGCTTTCAATCTGCTCCTTCAGTTCTTCTACCTGATTTTCCTCATTGGACGAACTGTTCACAGCATTCAGTCTGGAATTTTCCAGACTGTTTTCCTTTCCCGATACACTTTGGGCGTTATTCCTTTCTGTATCCTCTTTTTCCCAGACGGCTTTTTTATAAGAACTTTTCGCATTATCCGCCTCTTTTTTTGCCGCTTCATATTCAGCCAGCTTTTCCTCCGTCTTCCTGCCGGCTTCCTCATAGCTTTTCTTTGAGGCTTCATATTGTTTGTTCAGACTTTCTATCTCCGCGTTTTTCTTTTCTATATCAGCCTGTGCCTGTGTTTTTTCCTCTTCCGTCTGTACTGCCAAAAGCATGCTTTCCAAAGCGCTCAGCCCTGATTTGGCTTCTTTTATTTCCTTCTTTATAGTGGATGTTTTTTCTTTTAATTCCGCTTCTTCCTGACTTGCATCTTCATATTCCTTATATGCCTTATCAGATTTTTCCAACGCTTCCTGATAAGCAGAATCTGCTTCTGCCGCTGTCTCACCTGCTCTGGCAGCGGAAGCTGCCGTAGCCGTCTTTGTATTTTCCAGCTCTTCTTTTGCTGTTTCTATCTCATTTGCTGTTTTTTGCCTGCTTACATTCAGATTTGTCTGTGCATCTGTCAGGTTTTCTTCCAAATCAGAAGTATCAAACACACAGATAACATCGCCTGCCTTTACTTCATCACCTACCTGCACATTTACTTTCTGCACCTTTACATCCTTTAAGGATGAGGTAATCGTTTTGCTCATGGCACTTTCCACTGTACCGGTTACGCTTAATGTATTCATAACCGTTCGCTTATTCAATGTAGCAGTCTGCACGGAAGGCCTGTTCTCCTGTTTATTCCCCCTTCTGCTTCTGTTCCCCGCAAAGACAACTGCTATACCAGCCACCAGAACCAGACCCGCAAGAGCAATGATTACCTTACGCCTTTTCATAAAAAACCTCCTTTTTTACACGTACTTTAGTCAGTAATATTGTAAAAAAGGAGTGTGTTCATTTTGTGGGAATTCTGTGTCCAATATATGGCAGTTCTGTGATGATTCTGTGTTTTATTTTTCTTTCTGTTTCTGCACATTCTATATAACCGTTCAGACAGCAGTTCCCCTTTGGGAAGCCAAACCGGCTGCAGGCAGAAAGTGTTTCTACGTCGCCACGCTCCCGCTCTGATAAAA
>CANCYR010000022.1 GCA_947382355.1 uncultured Lachnospiraceae bacterium | reverse complement strand
CCCCCCCCCCCCCCCCCCCCCCCCCCCCCCCCCCCCCCCCCCCCCCCCCCCCAAACCCCCCCCCCCCCCCCCGCCTCCTGCGTCCCCCCCTATCGAACACCCCCCCCACACCTCTTTACAAATCCCCCAACATCCCGTATAATCCATAACTTGAAAGAAGGTAATCATTTTGAACAATCTAATTTTCAGCCTGAACGCAACCATCCCCATCTTCCTGACAATGGTTATCGGCTACCTGTTAAGGCAATTCCATTACATGGATGACTCCTTTGTGACAACCTTAAATAAATTCAATTATAACATAACTTTACCTGTTTTGTTATTTTTAGACATTTATCATGCAGATTTTTATCAAGTATGGGACACCCGGTACGTTCTGTACTGCTTTTTTGTTACCCTTATATGCTGTCTGCTCATTACAGCGCTGTCCATATTCTTTTTAAAGGACAAAACCATACTTGGAGAATTCATTCAGGCCTCCTATCGGGGAAGCGCCGCTGTGCTGGGGCTTGCTTTCATACAAAATATTTATGGTTCTTCAAGGGTAACTCCTTTAATGATAATCGGAACCGTGCCTCTTTACAATATTTATGCTGTCATTATATTATCCCTGACCAATCCGAAGGAAATGGCAGAAGGCACACATTCCCTGAATAAAGCTCACTTAAAAAAGACCCTGACGGGCATTGCCAAAAATCCCATTATTATCGGCATTATTCTGGGAATGGCTGCGTCCTTATTAAAGCTTCCCCTTCCCCGGTTCCTTTTAAAGACTGCAGGAAATTTTTCAAATCTTGCAACACCTCTTGCACTCATTGGCTTGGGAGCCGCTTTTGAAGGAAAAAAGGCTTTAAACAAAATTGCACCTACCCTGGCTGCGTCTTCTATAAGGCTTATATTACAGCCTGCCCTTTTCCTTCCTCTTGCCTCTTATCTGGGCTTTCGGGGAGAAGAGCTGGTTGCCATATTGGTCATGTTGGGCGCTCCCACCACCGCAAGCTGCTTTATTATGGCAAAGAATCTGGGGCATGAAGGAGTGCTTACCTCCAGCACGGTGGTGACAACTACCTTTTTAAGCTCCGTCACCCTAACCTTTTGGCTGTTTTTATTAAAAACAAAGGGACTCATTTAAATATCCTGAGTCCCTTTTTGGTTACTTATCACTAACTATATGATATTGAATCTATGAAATGAATTTATCAAATTCCTCAAGGGGCATTGGCTTTGCATAAAAATAACCCTGAGCCATATTACATCCGCAATCCTGTAAAAATACTGCCTGTTCCTTTGTCTCAACTCCTTCTGCAATCAAATCAAGCCCGATATCCTTTGTCATATGAATAGTATGGGCAATGATTTTCTGCCCTCTTTCCGACTCTATAAAGTGATTTAAAAATTCCCTGTCAATCTTGATTACATCAAAAGGTGTATTTTTCAGGGTATTCAGGGAAGAAGCTCCTGAACCAAAATCATCCATCAGCAGAGTATAGCCTTCCTCTTTTAACGAACGGATTGCCCCGTCAATATTAATATTATGCACTGTTTCTGTAATTTCCAGTTCCAAAAGCTCTTTTGGAATCTGATATTTTTCCAGCAGCGTTTTTAAGGTATGCAAAATCTGCTCCTTCATTAAATGGACTCTGGAAACATTTACAGAAATGGGGACAGGCGTCCTGTTTTCATCCATCCAGGTTTTTATGGTGCGGCATGCCTGCTCCCATATGTATTCGTCCAGCTTTACAATAAAACCGTTTTCCTCCAGAACCGGAATAAAGTTCATAGGAGCTATCATTCCCATTTCCGGATGAATCCAGCGTACCAGGGCTTCTGCTCCGATTATACAGTTTTCGGAAATACTGTACTTGGGTTGCAGGTACATGACAAACTCCCCGTTCTCCAAAGCCGCTTTCATATTGTCCTCAATAAATTTTCTGCTGTAAAGAGTACTTTTCAGGCTTTCCTGAAAAAAAGCAATATTCTGAAGGGCATTTCCTTTTATGCTCTTTCTTGCCAAAGAAGCGGAATCCCCCATATGTCTTGTTTCCATAGTCTTATCTGTAACCAGATAGACTCCAAATGCAAAGGAATAGGTAACATCCTTATAATGATTCAGATTTTCCTCCAGATAATGGATAAACTCTATCAGTTCCTTCTCCTCTTCGTATCTGGTCACTACAAGAAATAAATCAGCGCTCAATCTGGCAAACAGCTGTTCCTTACTGCAAATTCCCTTTAAAGTATTTAAAATATTTCCAAGCACTTCCGTTCCAAATTCCTCACCGTAGAGCTCATTAATCATTTTAAATTTTTCCACGTCAAATTGTATAAAGGCAAATTTATCCTGAGGATATTTGGCAAACTGCTCTCTGATAGCCGTTGCGAATACTTGTGGGTTCCGGTCCATGGTAAGGCGCGCAAGCTGGCTTTTCTGCATGATTTCAATAGCGCTCATAGGCTCCAAAATGCCTGCTGCCTCCACAATCCTTCCCTGTTTATCCTTTTTAAAATAGCAGTTTATTTTGTACCATTGATATCCTTCTTTGGATTTTACATGACATTGTACTTCCAGACTGTCTTCCGGCATCCCTTCCTGTACTCCGTTTTCAATCCGGGTCAAGTAAGTTTGAAATATATTTCTGTCCTCCGGCAAAATCAACTGGTTTTCTAAAAGAGCCTTTAAAGGATTTGCTGCTTTGGAATTCATCTTTGGAATACATTCTCCAAACACCTGCCAGGATGCCTGTACACAATCCCAGTAAAAAAACATGTTTTTCCGGTTAGCAAATAAAACATCCAATATTTTCTGCTGATGATTCTCCATATGCGCCACCTCTTCCCTCTGTTAAATTCCGGCAAAGAATCTACCGTTTTTCTTTCCATTGATATTTACATGTTATCATAGAATGTAAAAAAGGAACAGCCTGAATTTTCCACTGTTCCCTCATAAATATTTTAAAAAAATTCTGTTTTTTTACATTATTCCCGCCAATACGACGCTGGCAATGGTACCCGCCAATGTGGAAAGAAGGGCGCCCGTCAAAGTGAATCTTGTTTTGGAGACTCTTGCCGCCATAAAATATACGGACATCGTATAAAAAATCGTTTCCGTACAGCTCATCATCAACGATGTAATCAGCCCCATTCTGGAGTCTGTTCCATATTCTTTGAAGATATCCAGCACAAGCCCGGTAGCTGCAGAGGAAGAAAACATTTTAATAAAGCTTAACGGAACCAGCTCTCCGGGAAACCCTATTTTTTCCGTCAGCCTGCCAAAAAAGCCTCCTATAAAGTCCAGAAAACCGGAAGCACGCAAAACGCCAACCGCCACCATAAGTCCAATCATGGTAGGCATGATATTTACTACAGTAACAAGCCCATCCTTTGCTCCTTTTATAAAGTCCTCATAAACCTCTACCTTTTCCGCAATGCCATAGGCAATGATATAAAAAATCAAAAGCGGTATGATAATATTAGAAATGTTTGCAAGTACGTTCATTGATTGCCCCTGTTTTTTAGTAACAGCTCAGCCTATGAAGGGAACTGTTAGCTAAAGCGTTATGCCGCAATTGTACATTCACTTTCTAAATTTTATGTAGGAATAATTGTTCCTATTACTATAATCTAATTTTTTCCTATTAAAAAGGCAACAGTTGAGCCTTTCCTCCATGGGCTGAACCGTTACCTTTTTTATTTGGTAAGCTATAACAGATGAATTCCTGCTTCTTCTGCCTGTGTGCAGATTTCTTCCGGCCAGATAGAGGACTGTACTTCGCCGATATGGGCTTTTCTCAAATAAAACATACAGATTCTGGACTGACCAATGCCGCCGCCGATGGTAAGAGGCAGCTCACCTTTTAGCAGGGAAGCCTGGAAGGGAAGCTCTGCCCTTTCCTCACAGCCGGCAGTCTGAAGCTGCTTTCTTAAGGATTCTTCATTTACCCGGATACCCATGGAGGACAATTCAAGTGCCATGTCCAGTATGGGATAATATACGATGATGTCTCCGTTTAATGCCCAGTCATCATAGTCCGGCGCTCTTCCGTCATGCCTTTCCCCTGATACAAGGGCTCCACCGATTCCCATAATAAATACTGCGCCTTTTTCTTTTGCAATAACATTTTCTCTTTCCTTTGGGGTCAGGTCCGGATATTTGTCTTCTAATTCCTGTGACGTTACAAAGGTGATTTCTTCAGGAAGAATGCAGTTGATATAATTGTATTTATTTGCCATATATTTTTCCGTGACACGAAGGGCTTCGTAGACGGATTTTACTGTTTCCTGTAAATAGTCCACATTCCGCTCTTCTCTTCCAAGGATTTTTTCCCAGTCCCACTGGTCTACAAATATGGAATGAATATTGTCGGTATCCTCGTCCCTGCGGATGGCGTTCATATCTGTATACAGACCTTCTCCCTTGGAAAAGCCATAGCGCTTTAGTGCCTGACGCTTCCATTTTGCCAGAGAATGGACGATTTCCACTTCTTTATCCTGCTGCTCTTTGATACCAAAGCTTACAGGTCTTTCTACACCGTTTAAGTTATCATTTAAACCGGATTCCGGTTTTACAAACAAAGGTGCTGACACGCGTTTTAAGTTCAGCTGGGTGGCAAGCTCCCTTTCAAAAAAGTCCTTTACCCGCTTGATTGCTACTTCTGTTTCTTTAATATCCAAAGGGGATTCATAGCCCTGGGGTATTGTAATTTTGCTCATGTTATTTCCTCCCGTGTAAGGTTTTCCTATACATATAATGTAATCTCTTTGAAGCTGAAATATGAAAGAGATTTTGTTAGTCATGGGATATTATACTGTATTTGGTGGGGGGAGTTCAATAGGCGGTTTTATATAATAGCGATGACAGTTTGAAAAAGCGGGTAGATTTGGATAGGGCGGGGAACCCGGAAAATAAATTTAATCGTCTATAGCCTGCAAAAAGGCTTCCAAGGATTCTGCCTTGACCGCTATTTTATGCCATGTTTTTAGGATTTCGAGGCTCTTTTCAAATAAAACTCTTTGTCTTAAATCTTCCGAAATTCTTCCCAGTTCTTCTAATAACTCTAAAATGTCTTCTGCTTTTCCACGTTTCAGTCCCTCCTCATATCCTTCTTCCCGCAGGGTTCTTTCATGCAGCTCTTTATCATACTCAAATATGCTCATCTGTACCGCCTCCGCTTTGTTCTTCATCAGAAAATCTTTCAAGATTCCTTCCGCTATGCACTCATCCACTGATTTCCTTACTGCCTTTTCTATGGGCATGGTTTCCTTATATACCCTTACTTTTTCTACATATTGCATGTACTCATATAAGGTTGGACAGTCTCTCTTTAATTCTTCGTTATACCCTGCATTGATGTTCAGCTGCACCACTGTCAGCTCCAGGTTAACTTCTCCCTTTCGTTCATAGGAATCTGACAGCTTCATAATCCGCCGCTCCGGCTGCTTTTCCACTCCATTGTAAAAGGTAATAAACTTGGGGGTTGGAAGCAGGATTTGCTTGCTGGAATAAATGTCTTTTTTGATGATTAGGCTTTCATACAGCCTTGCGGTGTAGAATAAATCCCTTAGCGGGATATTAGGATTCACCGTAGACTGGTGCTCATACAGGTTCATCCGCATATCCAGTATGCAGGAAATGTCATTCTTCATACTCATGTAAATGGCATTTTCCAATGTGGTGACTTCCAGCTCTTCCGGATTGTCATAATAGGTATCGTTTACTGCATTGTACAGGCTTAGTAATTCTCCGGGGGCTCTAAAAATCATCCGGAATACGGTGTCTTTGTAATTTGGCAGAACCGGAATTGGATTTTCCGGAATATGCTTTCCTGCATTTGTCTCCTTGTTTATCTCCGTCTTTATCCCCTTGCTTATCCCCATCTTTGTTGTATCGCATGTTTCATATCCGTTGTTACCGTTCGCCGCAGTGTTTTTAACCTTTTTCTCCATAGGTTCCTCCTTCTTTTTGCAGGAGGCTCCCATATTTTGAGGCTGCTTTCATTTAAGATACTTTACTTTCTGATTTTTCAGTAAAGCCCTTTAAAAGCTGCCGCAATTCTTCAAAAAACCTCTCTGCTTTTATTTCCTGTTGTCGGGTAAATAGAAAGCATTGATGTTCTTTGACCTTACAGAAATGATGCCAGACCGGCTTTTCGCCAGATAGTTAGAAAATAAATGCTTTTTTGTATTTTAACATATGGAGTTTATATAATACAAGTATCTGTTTATTAAAAAATGATAAAATTTATTTTTTATATGGATAGTATTTTTGAAAATTTAGTATCCAAGATACAATATATTATGCGAAAAGCTACCAAAAAATAAAAAGCCGGTAAATGTATCATACATGATGATATACGTTACACGTTACCGGCTCTGTGCTTTATTTAGTCTTTATTTCGTATTTATTTAATTTTTAACATTATTTAATTTTAATCTTCACCTTCGCCTTTTTATTGCTGCCGTCTGTAGATGCAGCTGTAATCGTTACGGTCTTTCCTTTTCCGGCTTTCTTGGCGGTTACCTTGCCCTTTTTATTGACAGTGGCATATTTAGTGTTGGAGCTTTGCCATTTTAAAGTCTTGTTTACACTTTTGCCGGTGGTCTTTACGGTTGCCTTGACTGTCATGGTTCTGCCTGCCTTTAATGTCTTGGATGGGGCTTTCAGCTTTATGCTCTTTACGGCATGCTTCATGATTTTAATTTTACAGGTTGCCTTTTTGCCGCTGCCGTCTTTGGTGGCAGCGGTGACTGTAACTGTCTTTCCTATACCTGCCTTTTTCAGGGAAAGCTTTCCTTTCTGGTCTATAGTGGCATATTTTTTGTTGCTTGTGTTCCATGTGACGGCTTTATTGTTAGCATTGGACGGGGTGATGTCCACTGTCAGCTTGACTTTCTTTCCGGCTGCAAGCTTTTTGGATGGTGCTTTAATAGTTAATTGGGTTACTGTTATGGAATCCTTATTACTGTTACCGTTGCTGCCATTATCGTTTTCTTTCTAAACCTTATAAGTGAAGACTGCCACGTCGCTTGTTTTATATCCCTCGCATACAGCTATTGCCTGAATGGTCATGTCACGGTCCAGAGTGATTGCCCCTGCATAAGGAATGCTTCCGGCAGTAGGCGCCGTTCCATCCGTAGTATAATAAATGTCCGCTCCCATGGTGGCACAGGTTAACGATACTTTTGTATTTTTTGCCACGCTGCTGCCGGACGGGATGGTGGCATTTGGCTTTGCTGCCTTTTCCAATGCCTGCCATGCTGCTGTCAGGGTCATATCCCCTTCAATAAACGTATTAAAATCAAATGGGGTATCTCCCGCATACCATCCCAAGAAGCGGTATCCTTCTTTTGTGGGCGGCACAGGCTCTGCTGCCCTTTGTCCTTCTGTCACGCTCTGGCTTTCCACTCTGCTTCCGCCGCTGCTGTCAAAGGTCACTGTATAGACAGAAGGATCCTTTATAAGGCTCCCTCCTTGTATTCCCGTTCCATAGCCAGTATAGATAAGCTCCTGGTTGTTGGATGGGATGCCGTCCTCCTCTTCTGCTTCTATGGCTAAGTAGTAGGTACAGTGCTCCTTTCCATATTCCTCAAGACTGATGGAAAGTCCGATTCCTTCCTCCTTTGTAACCGTGTCCACAGGCTGGCTCCACAGGATTTCGCCCTGTTCCTTGTCCGCATACAGGGTCAGTGTGCCTTTTGAGGGAATACAGCTGTGGTTCAGTACAGAGATGTCCAGCCAGTCCGCACCTTCAAAGTATCTGGTCCGGGCTTTTACATATAAATCCGTATAGCCTATGTCTATTGTATATTCATTGTCCTCATCTATTGTCTCGCCCCATGCCCTGACGGAAATCGTACAGTCGCTCAGGGAATTCAGCCCGCCGTCTACCGTAAATCCATTCAGTTCATATACCCTGCTTTCCCCTGCCGGAAGGTCTGCTCCGGCAATCGTGGAAAACCTGTTCCCGCCGGAAAAGAACTCCAGCGTACCAACAGCAGTATTTCCCTGATTTTTTACCACCACTGACAGCGGCAGCCTTTCTCCGGGCGACACCTGTTCCACATCATAGGACACCGATTCCAGACTGGTCATGATGGTTTCTGTCTGGTTTGCCACATAGATGGAACAGAGTACAGAACCATCCTGCTGCAACGCAGAGTGCTTGTATGTCATAAAATATCTGCCGTTTTTGCAGTAGCCGTTAGGGGCAGAGGTGAATGCGCTGTTTGTACTGCACAATCGAAAGGGCTTCGTCCAGCTTCCTGCCCAATAAGAAGCGGCATAAATGCTAGTACTGCCGTCTTCCGCCTCCTGGTCCACCGCTTCCCATATGATGGCGGCTGCAGTATCGTTTTCTTCCATTACGGAAAAACTTCCGTTCAGGTTTACAGATGTCTGGGCAAATACAGGCATACCGGTATTTTTTCCCAAATCCTTTGTATAATAGATGTTTCCATCCTGATACCAGAACCAGCAGGCGCTTCCTTCCATCAGCCCAAATGTGGGGCAGGAATCTGTCTTGTCATTTTGGGTAAAGCGCTCAAGAATACCCATGTCATTTTGGAAATCCACCTCCGCATCCCGGTAAAGCTCCCTGTCTTCTATGGTGGACAAATCACCGTCACTGTCCACCTCGCATAAAAGAGACACTCTGCCTCCTGCATCTTTTGAGCCGCTAAAGCCTATGTCCATGGAAACAATACTTTGTTCCTTTGGCATTGCGGCATACTGTCTGATGACGTCATGCTGGATGTCTGCACAAAAGACAGTGTATACGTTGTCCCCGTCCAGCAGGTTCCTGCTGCTTCCAAGGTCTGCTTCTGCCCATGCGCCATAGGGCTTTTGTCCGGAAACCGTAATTTTGGGCATCAGATAGCAGCCCGGAATGCCGGTAAGATGCTTTTTCTCCTCCACCTGTCCGGTAGCTGTGTTCAGCCTTGCATAGGAAATGTGGATATTTTCCGCCACGTCCGCCAGTTCTGCACCAGATTCCAGCACTGTTGCCCCATCCTGCCACAAAATATGGATGTTCTCCCCCTCTGCATACAGGTCAAAGCTGTAATCCGCCGTCTTATCCTCCGTTTCCGGAATCAGCCTTTCCGGTCGGGAAAAGCTTCTGCCGTCTTCTGAGACTGCATACACAAGGGCGGAACGGTTTTCGGCGCTTCTTTCCTCTATGTCTTCCAGCCAAAACAGGTAAGAGAGCCCGTTTGCTTCTATGAGCCTTGGCTTTGCAGAAGGGTATACTGCCTGCTTTACCATGGACAGAGCAGTTCCCTGCTGTTCCCCTGCCCCTGCTCTTTGAAGCTCTGCGGCGCTGTTGCTTCCTGCCTGCAGATAGCTTCTGTCCATAAGGCGGTAGCGGGAGGTATTATAAAGGTCCGCCGTTTTTGTTCCGGCACTTATTCCTGACCTGCCTCCCATCCCTCCCCTTGGACTTTCGTATATGGTATAGGTTTTCTTTGGGGATTCCCACAGGTCAAGGGACCAGCCGAACAAATCCGAATGGATTGCCATGCCCAGGCCTGCCCATATCTTCCAGTAGTTGTTAGTGGGCTTCCAGAGCACGTTTACGTCCCCTGTGCCGTTCACTTCCACATTGACCAAGTCCTTGACGCCCACTCCGGCGCCTGCTGTCAGGTACACTTTTCCGGTCATGTCTCCGAAACCGCCGCTTAAATCCAACATGTCATTTTGATAAAGCATGCTTGCCTTCAATTGTGCAGACACCTTAATGCCCCCTTCAACGGTCACATAAAAGGGAATATAACCGGCAAAGAAGTACTGAGTGTACCCGGCGGAGGCTTGGACCGACAGAATCACTCCCACTTTGATAACAAGCTTTCCATTGTCCTGCTCATCATAATATCCTTCCCCGTAACCGCATACACTGCCGTTTACTTTTACATAGCCTGCCCCAAAGCTCTGGGGAGAACCGCCAAAGCCCTGTGCCGCATTGGACAAATCCATTGCACGGGATGAGAGCTTGTCATAGTCTTCCTTAAAGCGTTCAAAGTTCTGGTCTGTCTTTTTGTTCACTGCTATCTTCACTTTTCCATCTGCGCCTACCTCCAGGTCAAAGGGCAGGCTGTCTTCAAAGCCGTAGGAGATTTCCCGTCCTCCCAAAAAGGGCACATCATCCGGAAGGGTCATACTGATGGATTTTCCAAGGGATACTTTCCCTGTTTTTTTTACTTCTTCTATTTCCTTTCCAAGCTCACATACCCGGATTCCCAGCGTCTGTATATCGCTATTGCCGAAGGTATCTGTTACCCGGACAATAACATCCTTCTTTGGAACGAACTGGGAACACAGGGGATTTTTATAGACTGTTCCGTTTTGTTCGGTGATGACAGGGAAGGTAAATTCTCCGGTCTCACTTGCCTTTATTGCTTTTCCATTATTGATTATTTCGTATCTGGCAATATTTCCCCTTGCCCGCAGGGTAAGCTTCATTTCTTTTGCGCCTGCAGTGTCCCCGGAAATCGGCTCGCCGTTGTGGGACAGATACAGTTTTGCATTCAGCAGGTTGGTGGTCTTTGAATCTATTTGTGCAGTAGCCGTCACAAGCTTTAAGTCTTCCCCGCCGGAAAGGTATAATGGGAAATACTTGACTTCTCCCGGAATCAGCTCATCAAGACCGCCTATCTGCATGCCATAGCCTTCTGCCGTTACATAGTTGATGTATTTTCCGCCTCCATTGTCGCCTGCCGGAACTCTTGCCAAACCGCTGGTATCTGTCACATACTGACGTTCACCCACTGCCACGGTAGCCATGGGGATGGGGCGGTTTGTTTCGCCATCGTAGACGAGGATTCCGTACTCATCGGGATTTACGGAAACGTTGGGGAGTTCTGCTTTACTGTTACCGCCACCATTTCCTCCTTCGCCGCTGGTGCCGTCGTCCGTCATGGACCAGATACCAGATGAAAGATTTATATGCAAAGCTGGGCAGAGGCCCTCAGTGAGATGGTCGACATAGTCGCCACCCCTACAGACCCACCCAAAGTTGCTGACATCCGCGGCACTACCGCTATAATTGCCGGGCGAGCGCAGCCACCACCAGCAGTTACCCTCATAATCACTACTGCTACTTCTCCGTGTACCCCTTGCATTAGCATAATCGCTTGTTTTCATTCTCCGGCTCATAGAATAAATACTGTAATCACTGCAGAATCCATACACATCACTTGTCACTTCGCTGATGGAAAGCAGATAAACATTATCATTTGTATTATTTCCGCCTTCTGTACCATACTCTGGGTTATCTTCATTCATTACGTTTTGTGTTATGATAGCACTCTGTTCATTGCTACTGAAAGCTGTATTATAAAAGCTACTATTCAGCCAGTTCCTTATGGTGCTGGTTTCCCATGTAATGTCTGTGTATACTTCATTATAATCCTTACAATCAATTGCCTTATCTGCTACTACAAACAGGGTACTTCCATTATTTTGCAACACCCTCCACTTTATCCGCTCCCATTTAAAATAGCGGTAACCGTTGTTTGTCACCTCATCAAAATAACCGTTATAGTTTGTATCATCCTTGCTAATTCTGCGATACTTTGTCCCATTTACCCATACGTCAGTGCCCTCTCTGCTTTCCTCTGTGCCTGCTGCCTGTCCCATCCCCTGACTGATGGCGCTGTCAATTGCCTGTCTGGTAGCTGCGTCCGTCACTTCGCCTTGAGGATAACTTCCAAAATATATATAGCTAAAGTCCGTATAGTCTGTACCGTCATCCTTTTTTGTGCAGTGATGAACAGGATTCGCCGGGGTTCCCGCCCCCGCACGGGCATCGTTTCCGCTGACACTGCCCTCCGGAAATACATCCTGCTGTGGATTGCCTGAATCCTGCCAATATGCAGAGCCGTTTTCCGTATCTTCCTCTTTGGCATTTTCTTTTGCTCCCGGGTTTTCGGCTTCCGGTTCCGCCAGACTGCCATCACCCTTCCCTTCGCTCTCCTGCTCTCTGTTTCTTTCGGCTGCTGCCCCGTTTCCGCTAATGGTCTGGGCAAACACGGTAAAGCCCTGCATGCCCAGAAAAAGGGATGCTGCCAGCAGCAGGGACAGAAGCCTCATTGCTTTTTTGTTTGAACCTTTTGCATTCACTTTTGTTTTCCTCCTGATTTCTCATAATGTGTATTTTCAATAATATGTATTTCCATATCCGTATCATTCCGGCAGCCTTGCCTGTTTTGTAGGGGAATGTTCCCGGGCTGGCTGGACTGCTGTAGTATCTTTTACTTCTTTGCTATCTTGCGTTATTTTGGTATCTTTTGTTATTATGGTATCCTTCGTCAGCACAAAATCATGAAAAATTTTCTGCTGTAACCTGTCGGTATGCCCATGCTTTAAATGTCCCTTATAGCTTGCTATGCTGTGAGTGATATCCTCCAGCTTTATCTTCTCCTGCCTGTATTCCCGCTGGAATTTTTTCAGCCGTCTTTTCAACCGCTTTTTGCTGCTTGTGCGAAGCCGCCTTATGACTTTTCCTGTATCCGTCAGGTAAAAACGGAAGCCCAGATAATCCACTCCATTTTTGATTGTGGTCAGTTGGGTCTTTTGATTGAACTGAAGCAGCAGCTCGTTCTCTATATGTTTTTCCAGTGCTTTCAGGCATTGGTTTAAATATACTTTGTCATCATGTATCATTATACAGTCGTCCATATATCTTGTATAGTACTTTATACGGTATTTTTCCTTTATCAGCCTGTCCAGACTGTCTAAGTAATAAAGGGCAAACCACTGGCTGGTCTGGTTTCCCATGGGAAGCCCTTTGCTGGGCGTTTTTTCATAGCTGTCAATGATTATAAATAACAGCCGGAGCACATCAGGGTCCTTGATGATTCTGCTTAGTTTTGTCTTTAACACCTTATGGTCTATGGAATCAAAATATTTTTTTATGTCACATTTCAAGATATAGCCCTTTGTACCATGCTTCCTGTAAAGCTCCCGGAAGAATTTATTTAAACGGTCCATGGCAAAATGAGCGCCCTTGTTTTTCCGGCAGGCACTGTTGTCATAAATCAAATATCTCTCCAGTAGTGGCGCCAGAATATTATCACAGAGATTATGCTGCACAATCCGATCCCGATAGGACAATGCCTGTATTTCCCTTCGCTTTGGATCAAAAATGGTAAATTTGTAATAGGCTCCCACCCGATAGGTCTTTTCTTCCAACTCTTTCTGAAGCCTGACTAATTCTTCGGATAGATTTAATTCAAACTCCACCACTTCTCTTTTTCCGGCTTTACCCAGTCTGCATTTCTTATGAGCTGCATATAGCTTGTCAAAATCATACATGATTTCATAATCTGTCATATTTTCCTCATTTATGCATTGCCAGGAGGAGCCGCCATTCCCCTCAGCCACGAAAAAAGCAGCCAGACCGGCATGCGTCTTTCTTTTCCGGCAACAGTTCTTTTTCCATATTTCAGTTCCACGTGAATATGAAAGGGAAGAAGGTTCCTTTGCCCTTACGCACTGACTGCCTTCACCTGAAGACAGTTTCCCGCCTAAGGATTGCTGTATTTGCATCAGACAAATCTGGGCAGAGGCCCTCATTGTTATTGTTGACATTGTTGCCATTCCTATTGACCCACCCATTGTTGTTGACATTCGCGGCATTATTGCTATTATTGCCGGGCGAGCGCAGCCACCACCACATAACCTTATCCCCACAGGCGCTTTTTATCGCTAAGCATCCATGCCCAGAGCATTCTCCGGCATTCCGCCACCTGAATGGCAATCTGCTCATACTGCTTTGGAAGGATGCATTCCTGTTCCCTTGCTATCATTGCCATGTAACTTAATACTTTCATATGGATCATGGCTTCCTCCTGATAGTCCAGTCTTTTCTTATATTTCTCAACCTGAGATTTATCCTTTATGAAAATCTCATTTGCCCGAATCAGGTTTTCCATAATGGAAAGAACTTCATTCTGCAGCTTTGATACGATGGTAAAACGGAATTTCTTGGGAGACCTTTCCGTAACAGAAAAAATATATTCAATTAGTTTGCGGCATTTTATCATAATACCAAGTTCATTTTCTTTTTTCATATTGCGGATAAACCTTGTGAACTGTTTTTTATGATTTTTCTCTCCAAACTTATTCTAATCGCTTTTAATGCGACTGTCAATTTTAAATTTTTTTCTTTTTATGTAACAATCAACCAATAGTTTCCCCACAGACACAGGACGGATATTTGACAGAACATGATTTCATAGGATCCCTTATAAAAATGCCAGGGCTTAGCGAGTTTTTTTGAGCTTAGAACTGCTGCGTTTTTATTAGAGCAAGAGTGTGGCGACGCAGAAACATGTTTTGCCAAATACCCATCCTTGCCACCTGTGGGGAAACCGTTAGCTAAGCAGTTGCTTTTTTCTTCTGTAATCATTCCCTTTTTCCAATATCGCTTTAAAAATGAATATTCCAAAGGAATATCGCAAATAATATTATAATTATCCAATATCTTTTACCAAAGGAGGAGCTTCCATGCACATAGGCGACAGATTAAGAAATATAAGAGAAGACAGGGACTTAAAGCAGACGGAAGTAGCAAAGGCAATTCATATTACCAATAAAGTATTATCCAGTTACGAACGAAATATCAGTCTACCGACACTTGACACTTTTGTAGACCTATGCAACTATTACCACGTTTCCGCTGACTATATCCTGCAGACGGATTATTTTACTTCCCCTTCCGATTCCAAAGTAAATGCCCGCCCTCAGGCTGCGCCACAGCTGAGCGCAGAGCAGAAAAGGGTGCTTTATTATTATAATAGATTGAACGAAGAAAACCGGGATGCCATAAAAGGGCTTATGGTTACTTATTATAAGGAGCAGGTAAAGGGGCAGAAATGATGAGGGCAAACGGTTGTATTACCCTTGCTTCTGCTGATAAATTTCTATATACGATTACAAAAAAAAACCGCTAAGCGGTTATTTTTTATGAATGCCTTTTCCATAACATGGTCTCTTTACAAAATACATCTCTGGCTCTTTCACATTTCAACCCATATATGTGTATTTAACATTTCATCTTTCATTTATAGCCTGTAGAAAAGCTTCCAAAGATTCTGCCTTGATTGCAAGTCCAAACCATTTCCGCAAAATCTCGCTGTCTTTAACTGACAGAATCTTTTGCTTTAGCTCTTCAGAAACAGGGGCTAATTCCTCCAGCAGTCTTAAAATAAACTCTGCCTGCCCTATTGCCTGTCCCTCTTCATAACCTTCCTCCCGCAGGGTTCTTTCATGCAGTTCTTCATCATACTCAAATATGCTCATCTGTACCGCCTCCGCTTTGTTCCTTATCAAAAAATCTTTCAGGATTCCTTCTGCTATGCACTCCTCCACTGATTTCTTTACTGCCTTTTCTATGGGCATGGTTTCTTTATAAGCCCTTACTTTTTCTACGTATTGCATGTATTGATATAAGATTGGACAATCCCTCTTTAATTCTTCGTTATATCCCGCATTGATGTTCAACTGTACCACTGTCAACTCTAAGTTAATTTCTCCCTTTCGCTCATAGGAATCTGACAGCTTCATAATCTGCCGCTCCGGCTGCTTTTCCACTCCATTGTAAAAGGTAATGAACTTGGGGGTTGGAAGCAGGATTCGCTTGCTGGAATAAATGTCTTTTTTGATGATTAGGCTTTCATACAGTCTTGCAGTGTAGAATAAATCCCTTAGCGGGATGTTAGGATTCACCGTGGACTGGTGCTCATACAGGTTCATCCGCATGTCCAGTATGCAGGAAATGTCATTCTTCATATTCATGTAAATGGCATTTTCCAACGTGGTGATTTCCAGCTCTTTCGGATTGTCATAATGGGTATCGTTTACTGCATTATACAGGCTTAATAATTCTCCGAGGTCTTTAAAAATCATCCGGAATACGGTGTCTTTGTAATTTGGCAGAATCGGGGTTAGATTTTCCGGAATATACTTTCCTGCATTTGTCTCCGTGTTTACCTCTTTGCTTATCTCCGTCTTCGCCGAATCACATGTTTCGTGTCCTTTGTTGCCGTTCGTCGCAATGTTTTTTGCCTTTTTGTCCATAGGTTCCTCCTTCTTTTTGCAGGAGGCTCCATATTTTGAGGCTGCTTTTATTTAAGAATACTTTACTTTCTGATTTTTCAGTAAAACTTTTTAAAAGCTTCTGCAATCCTTCAAAAAACCTCTCTGCTTTTATTTCCTGTTATCGGGTAAATAAAAAGCATTGATGTTCTTTGACTTTGCAGAAATGATGCCAGACCGGCTTTTCGCCAGATAGTTAGAAAATAAATGCTTTTGTATATATTAGCATATCATTTATATTTGTTTCAAGTACTTATTTCTAAATATTTGATAAAAAATTACTTTTATATAGTAACGTGTATGTATTTATTTTTCTTAATTAAATTTTCGTTTCTATATTCAGAACTTCTTATTCTTTCTATGATTTTATCAAATTATATGATAGGATATTACCGATAAAACAAGCGTATTCCAGAAAAGGCAGATTTATGGAGATTTATCATGAAAGCAATACAATCGTAAAGCAGCCGGAAATTTCAGTAAGCGCCTATTGCCCACATACCAAACAACAGTCTTTCAATACACAATGGGAGCTGGAATAACATGGATAGTCTTTGCAGAGCAAAAGCGTGCCCAAAAGACCATCTTATGTTATTCCAGCTCCCATCCAAAAACCCACAGGCTGAACTATTACAATTACTTCCTTCTGCTTACAGCTCACACACTTCCTGCTTCTTACAACTCACAGTTATTCACCGTTCTGGGGAATGGAATCACATCCCGGATATTGCTCATACCTGTCAGATACATAACACACCTTTCAAATCCAAGCCCAAAGCCCGCATGTCTTGCAGTTCCATACTTCCGCAAATCTAAATAAAAATCATAATCCTCAGGATTCAAATTCAGCTCTTTCATACGCGCCAGCAGCTTATCGTAGTCATCCTCTCTCTGACTTCCGCCGATAATTTCCCCGATTCCCGGCACAAGGCAGTCCATGGCTGCAACCGTTTTATTATCCTCATTCATCTTCATATAGAATGCTTTAATTTCCTTTGGATAATCAGTAACAAATACAGGACGTTTAAATTCCTTTTCCGTCAAAAACCTTTCATGCTCTGTCTGCAAATCACAGCCCCAGGACACCTTATATTCAAATTCATCATTGTGCTTTTCAAGAATTTCAATTGCTTCCGTATAGGTCACATGGGCAAAATCGGAATTTGCCACGCCCTCTAACCGTTCCAGCAGACCCTTGTCCACAAATTGATTGAAAAACGCCATTTCCTCCGGCGCATTTTCCATTACATAGCGGATAATATATTTAATCATACTTTCCGCCAGCATCATATCGTCCTTTAAGTCTGCAAATGCCATTTCCGGCTCTATCATCCAGAATTCCGCCGCATGTCTTGTAGTATTGGAATTTTCTGCCCGGAAGGTAGGCCCAAAAGTATAAATATTTTTAAATGCCATGGCATAAGTTTCCCCGTTTAACTGTCCGCTGACTGTCAGGTTGGTGGGCTTGTTAAAGAAATCCCTGGAAAAATCCACCTTTCCCTCTTCTGTCCTTGGCAGGTCATTTAAGTCCAAAGTAGTCACCTGAAACATTTCTCCGGCGCCTTCACAATCGCTTCCGGTAATCAGGGGCGTATGCACATATACAAATTCCCTTTCCTGAAAAAACTTATGAATGGCATAAGCAATCAGGGAGCGCACCCTGAAAACAGCCTGAAAGGTATTAGTCCTTGGCCTTAAATGGGAAATGGTGCGCAGATATTCAAAGGAATGTCTTTTTTTCTGTAATGGATAATCCGGCGCAGAAGCTCCTTCGATTTCCACGCTCACTGCCTGAATCTCAAAAGGCTGCTTTGCCTGGGGAGTTTCTGTTATAACTCCTTTTATGATTAAGGCAGCTCCTACGTTACACTTGCTGATTTGTGCAAAGTTTTCCAAAGAATCTGAATACACTGCCTGAAGCGGTTCAAAAAAAGTACCGTCATTGATGACTAAGAAACCAAATGTCTTGGAATCCCGAATACTTCTGAGCCAGCCGCCTACGGTGACCTCCTTTCCTATATATTCTTCTTTGTTGCGAAATAGTTGTTTAATTGAAACCAGTTCCATAGTAATTCTCCTTTTCATATGATTATTATATACATATTATTCAGCCTTTTGCAGAACACTTTCAATTCTTTCATATAAATTCTGTGCAACAAAAGGCTTGAGGATATAGTTTTCTGCACCCAGCATAAGGCTTTCTAAAACTGTATTCTTATCATTCTGGGATGTGAGCATAATCACAGGGATATTTTTACAGTTATCCATTTCACGAATTTCACGTAACGTCTCGATACCATTCTTTACTGTCATCTGCACATCTAACAGAATCAAATCCGGCCGGTTTTTCTTTAAGTATTGCAGGGCACGCACGCCTGAATTTAAAGGCGTAACATCATACCTCTCCTTTAACATCTGTTCAATGGTAGCCAAACTAATGCTACTATCATCCACAGCCAGTATTTTGTATCTTTCTGCCATCTGCTTTTCCTCCTATTTCATCTGCTCAAGCAACTCCCGCAGCATCTGTTCTGCCTTGTCATCCTCGTATAGCTTAAGCTGTTCTTCTATTTTTTCAAGCACTGCTTTGACATCAGCTTCCAGCCGGCATTCCAAAATCTCTTCTATTTTACGAGCACATTCCTTCGCCTGGAAGTCCTCCAGACTTTCCAGGGCTGACTCAACTGTCTGTACCAATTCTTCTTTTTCTATTTCCTTCTTTTGCTTTTGCACTGCCATGCTTTCTTCTTTCCGGTTTTCTTCCAGATAGCTCTGAATATGCTCCAGCTGCTCCTCATATTCTGCTAAAAGCACGGACATGCGGCTGTCCACAAAAGCCATATCCCCTCTGTTTACTGCTTTTTCCTGTTCCTTGGCCCTGAATGAAAGCCGCATTGCGCCCACATTTGCAGAGGCGCTCTTTAAAGCATGTACTTCTATACCATATCCTTCATAATTCTGCTCCTCCAAAAGCTCCCGCAAAACCTTCAGCTTACGTTTTCCGTCCAGACAATACAGCGTCAAAAGCTCATGATATTCCTCCATGCTGCCGTTATAGTGTTCGGCCACTTCATCCGTATCGATTCCTTCAATAATAACCTTCCGAAACATATCATTATTCAACTGCAGGTTACTAATCCACGAGCCTCCTGCCCTCCGGTTCTCTTCCGGTATCCATTTCAGAAGTAACATGTGCATGGCCCTTCTGTCAAGTGGTTTTGTAATAAAATCCTGAAATCCACTTGCAAGAAAGGTCTCACGAATGCCTGTCATGGCATTGGCAGTCAATGCGATGACCACCGGCAGCCTGCCATTTTCACCACAATCGTTCCGAATTCTCTGCATAGCCTCTATCCCGTCCATTCCGGGCATCATATGATCCATGAAGATAATCTGAAATCTGGTCCCTTTAACAAGCTCTATGGCTTCCATGCCGTTTTCAGCCTCTGTTATTTCCAGCTCGTAAGTTTGCAGAAAGGACCTTGCCACCTTTCTGTTGATTAAGTTATCATCTACCACCAGCACCTTATAATCTTTTACCGTAAAGGGCTCCAAAGGTTCTTCCCTTCTCACATCCTGCTCCGGAACTTCAGACAAGGGTCTGGCATCCGCAATTTCCTGCAGAATTTCCACAGTAAATACAGAGCCTTCTCCATATACGCTCTCCACTTTAATGGTACCCTGCATCAGTTCCGCCAGACGCTTTGTAATGGAAAGGCCCAGCCCCGTCCCTTCTGCGCTCCTGCTTACCTTGAAATCAAGCTGTTTGAAATTCTCAAATATTCTTTTCTGATCCTCCTTTCGAATACCGCATCCGGTATCCTCCACCCGAAAAATCAAACGCTCTGTATCCTCCGTTTCCCCCTGCATACCTGAAACAGAAATTTTAACATACCCCTTTTTGGTAAACTTCAAAGCATTATTCAAAAGATTTACCAGAATCTGTTTAATTCTGCCCTCGTCACCCAGATAGCAGCAAGGAATTGACATGTCATACTCGCTTTCCACCATAAGCCCGTGCTGGGAAGCCACAATGTCCATCATGCTCAGCACTTCCCCCACAAGGGACTTCACATGATATTTCACCGGTACCAGCTCCATTTTTCCTGCTTCTACTTTGGATAAATCGAGAATATCATTAATCAGCGCCAAAAGATTGTGAGCGGCTGTTTTAATATCACAGGCATATTCGTACACCTTTCGCCCTTTGCTCTCCTCGCGAATAATATCGCTTAGTCCCACAATGGCATTCATAGGCGTCCGAATCTCATGGGACATATTTGCAAGGAATGCGCTCTTTGCAATATTAGCCTGCTCCGCCTGTTCCCGTACACGTGTGATTTCTTCTATGTAGTTCCTCGTCTCTGTCACATCCAGAAACAGGAGCACATATCCCTTTTTCTCTCCGTATTGATCCAAAATCGGCTGCACATGCCCCTGGTAAAAACTGCCGTTTTTGGAAAATTCCTCAATCACATCCCCGCCCTGAGTATACTGGGGAAAGCCTTCAATTTCCTTAATATGCTTTCCAACGGCATGGGCTGTCAGGTCCTGAAAAATACCTGTTGCCGCATGGTTATAGCTGACAATCCGCTCATGCTTGTCTATAGCAATGACACCATCACTCATGCTGTCAATCAAACTGCCGGAAACCAGACTGCTGAAATCATATACCTTTCTGCTCCACACCAGAATAACAACACTCGATAAAACAAGTCCCAAAACAGCCGGCGTTGGATCATATACCAAAGTCAGCTTCATAACATAAGAACACAGTACCATCACCGGCAGGAAAGAAAGTGCCAGTATGAGCTTATACTGTCTATCCACCATATAATCCGGCTTTCTGATGCACACGCGAATCAATGCATACAGCGTGAGCGCATAGGGTATAATCATGCTGCACAGCATAAAAATCCAGTAGCCCGGTCCATATTCCAGACTCAGGTACCCGTGCCCTTCCGGTGTATGAAGCCAGTTTATCTGTTTATAATAAAAAGAATGTACATCACAAGTAAAAACAAGCCCCAAAACAAAAATATCAACTATCTTCAACAGTTTTAAAATTCTGACAGGCGCTTTCTCAAAGCAGTAACTGAACATAAAATAGCAATAACTGATTGGAACCACCAGAGAACCTATATATTGCATCTTTACTGCCACCACGGCCACTTCTACCGTAGGCGCCGTCAATTCAAATAAATATCCCAAGTTCTGTATCAAAGAACCTATCAAAAAATACTGCATCAATTTCTGTTCCCTGGAGCCGTCTCCTTTCAGCAAAAGAAATAATGCAACTGCAATCATGCCGATACCCAAAATGCCAAGTCCGAAAAATATACTACTCATAATTTTGCCTCATCACACATAACCGACTTTTTCTTTCTGATAAAAATTACCATATTTATGATATCAGCTGATACTTTATATGTCTACAGGAAAATTGCCTGCATTATTTCTAATAAAATTATTTTTAACAGTTCAACCGGCAGCCTAACCGCACTGTTACCAATATTTTTGCTTCCTGTCCTTTACCTTACAATACACAATCGCCACCAATGTGCTTATAAACGTGGCAATAATAGCCGGAGCTATAATAACCGCCGGATTCACGCTGCCATACTGGCTCCTGTAGGCTATCATATTTACCGGAATCAATTGTAAGGACGAAATATTCAGTATCAGAAAAATGCACATCTCATTGCTGGCAGTGCGCTCCCCTTTCTTTCCTGCCATAAGCCTGCCGCCCTCTTCCCGCTTTCCACAACTGCCATGCACATATTCCGGATTCCCCCGCTCCTCTTCCAGCTGCGCCAGCTTTTCCATTGCCTTTAAGCCCGCCGGGGTGCAGGCCCAGCCAAGCCCCAGTATATTGGCGATAATATTGGTTGCGATATAGTCCAGCGCTTCATGCTCCCTTGGAATGCCCGGAAACATAAAGTGAATAAACGGCCCGAGTGCTTTTGTAAGCTTTTTAATAAGCCCTGCGCTTTTTGCAACCTCCATAAGTCCAACCCACAAGGAAATAACACCTGCCATAGTAATGCAGAGAGTAACCGCTTCTTTGGAAGATTCAATGGCAGCGGCGGAAATTTCCGCCATTTTTCCCGTAAAGGAGCCATACAATACCCCAATGATAATCATAAATGCCCAAATATAATTTAACATATGCCACGCCTTTGTTTTTCTTGTATCAGCTTGGCCGGCAGTGCCCCCACAGGCAATCTGACGAGCATTTGACTGAACTGCCGGCTGAACTGTTACTTTTTCTTTCAGTATAAGCGCAGGACTGTTTTTCTATGACAATTTTCTTTCCTGTTTTTCCTTTACAGCAGCCTGAAAGCCCCAACTTGATAAAATGCTCAAATATTTTTCTGCATTTCCATATCCTTAAACAGTTGAAAAAATTATGTTTTTCCACTATAATTGTTCCTATATGGGGATTTTCCTACATAAAATAGCAAGGAATCATTTTACGGCATGGAAGCTCCTGCCGGACAATTACTTATCATTATATTTTGTAGAAGGAGAAAGAAATGAGACTAATAACACGTTCCGATTTTGACGGACTGGCTTGCGGCGCTTTATTAAAGGAAGCCGGTATTATTGACAGCTGGAAGTTTGCGCATCCAAAGGATTTACAGGATGGCCTGGTAGAGGTAAATGAAAACGACTGCCTTGCCAATGTGCCTTATGTGGAAGGCTGCGGCCTGTGGTTCGACCACCATTCCAGCGAGCACGAAAGATTACAGTTAGAAGGAAAATACAAAGGGGAAAGCCGTATCACTCCCTCCTGTGCCCGGATTATTTATGAATATTATGGCGGCAGGGAAAAATTTCCCCAGTTTGACGATATGATGGAAGCCGTTGACAAGGTGGATTCCGGCAACCTTACCATCGATGAGGTACAAAATCCAACAGGCTGGATTTTAGTAGGCTTTTTAATGGATCCGAGAACCGGGCTTGGCAGATGGAGAAATTTCACTATTTCCAATTATCAATTAATGGAAAAGCTCATTGATGCATGCCGTACTATGACTACAGATGAAATTTTAAGCCTTCCGGATGTAAAGGAGCGTATCGACGTATACTTTGAACAAACTGAAAAATTTAAAGAGATGGTTGCTAAATACACTAAAGCAGAAGGCAATGTAATCATTTCCGACTTAAGAGGCGTAGATCCCATTTATTCCGGTAACCGCTTTATGATTTACAGCATGTATCCGGAACAGAATATTTCCGCATGGATTGTCAGCGGCAAAGGCGGTGTAGGCTGCAGCGCTGCAGTTGGTTATAGTATTTTAAACAAAACCTCTAATGTAGACGTTGGTAAGCTTATGTTAAAATATGGCGGCGGCGGCCACAAAAAGGTAGGAACCTGCCAGTTTAGCAATGAAAATATGTCTACAGAGCTGCCAAAGATGTTAAAGGAACTGGTGGAGCTTTCCAGACAGTAACAAGTTAAATAAACTTTTCCTTATTTATCTTATAACTTCATGAAAAGACCTATCCTGCTTACATTCATATGCAAGTTGGATAGGTTTTTAAATTCCATAATTCCGTTCGTAACAATTCAGTCTGCGGGCATTATATGAGTGGAGATGTGAACTGACAGCTTTCCCGGTATTTTAGTAAAGCCGCACCTTCTCCGGTCTGTAGCTTTTAGATGCCCGTCCGAAAACCTGCCTGTAAATCAGCTCCCTGACAATAAAAAACGTCTTTGCAATATATTCAAGCCTGGGCGTTTCTTTAAAGAAATTATCCCCCTCGGGAATATGCCGGTCATTTTCAATGGTTCCTTCAAAAATCTCATATTCAGAAAGCAGTCTGGAAAAGTATTTAGGAACATATTTATAATAGGGCATCTCTAAAGAAATGCCTGCAGCTTCCAGTATTTTGGCTATAAATTCCCCGCAGTTATAAGCCTTATACACCGGACGGCCTCCAAACCATGGAATCAGCAGCATATTCAGCAGATTGTACATGATTTCAGGGTCTTCCTTTGTTTCCTTTAAAAATTTCAGGGCATTTTCATATCCTTCCCCGGAAACAGGAACTTTAAATATCTTGGTGTAAATAGGAATATTTTCTCCCAGCGTATAGTAAATTCTCTTTTCCTCGATATAGCCGGAAATGGGCGGCGTCTTCGCCCGCAGCCTTGAAAAAGCATAAAAATGGGTATAGCTGTCGTCCAGGGAAAGGGCTACATGGGTATATTTATAATGAGTCATTTTCTGAGTAAGCCTGCCAAAGCCTGACGGCAGGTATAACAGTAAAATATACAGATATTTCATCTCTTCTCCCATTCCGGCGCATCCAGAAAACAGATTCCTACAATGCCCCTTCCCGTATGGGCGCCGATAGCACAGCCTACCGTTCCAATCAATTCCTCTTTGGGGTGTACCTTTTCCTGAATCAGCTGTCTTGCAAAACCAAGGGCTGTTTCATCTTCTCCATGACAGACTGCAAGTGTCTGCCTGTCCAAATCCACCCCGTGCTCCAGCACATACTCCACAAGGCTCTTGATGGATTTTTTCTGTCCTCTGACTGTACGCAGGACCTGAAGGCTTCCTTCTTCATTGACAATCAATATGGGCTTCATATCCAGTGTTTCCCCGATTGTACCTTTCACTTTGGAAAGCCTTCCTCCTTTTATCAGATAAGCTAACGTCCTCACCGTAAATACGTGGTGAATATGTTCCCGATAATAATCAGCTGCTGCTAACAGCTCTTCTTTGTCAGCTCCCTGCTCCTTTAAGCACAACAGCTTATATACCAAAAGCCCAAAACCAATGGAAGCGCTTTTTGAATCAAAAATGGTTAGGTCAAATTCAGGGTATTCCTCTAACAGATTTTCCTTTGCAATATTTGCCGCATTATAAGTGCCTGCAATTCCTGTGGAAAAGCATAAGTAAAGAACGCTTTCTCCTTTTTCCGCATAAGGCCGGAACGCATTTTCAAACATTTCCGGATTGATATGATAGGTTTTTACATCTCTAGTTTTGTCATCCAATATTGCATAAAATTCCTTTGTATGAATGGTGGCTCCATCCAAATAGTCCTTTTCATCAATGACTACCGGCGTTGGAATCACATGAAGCTTAAATTGTTCTTGGATTTCCTTTGGCAAATCCGAGGCAGAATCTGTTATAATTACCATTTTGACGACCTCCTTGTGCTTGCTTATGCTGATAGTTTAACATATAATAAAAGGAAAGACTACCCGTTAAAAAGGAAACTGCCAATGAAAAATAACAAGCCTGATGTACTGCTGGTCAAACCGGAACCTGCCCATAACTGCTTTTCTCTGGAAATGGCTCTTTCCACAGAGCCCCTGGAGTTAGAATATATAGCTGCCATGCTGAAAGATGAGCAGTATCCCTTCTGTCTATGGGAAGCCTCCATAGAGGGACCGGAAACCTTTGAACACATTTTGCGGCAATTCCAGCCTGATTTCGTTCTGATTACCGGATATATCACACAGGAATATCTTATGCTTCAATATGCCCAAAAAGCAAAAATGTATAACAACAAAATCATCACCATCATAGGCGGTTCCCATGCCCAGTTGAATCCTTCCCATTTTCAAAAAGATTTTGTGGATTTTATCTGCAGAAGCGACAATATTTTCGGAATTCTTTCCATATTGAAAAAGGAAGCTCTTTCTTCAATAGACGGACTATGCTATGTGAAAGAAGGCATATGGCAGGAAAATGAATTAAAGCCCTTTTCCATCAACCTGCTCCCCATTCCTGACCGGAGCCTGTCCAATCAGCGAATGCACCACTACCGTTATCTGGATGTATCTCCCCTTGCCCTTTTAAAGACCTCTACCTCCTGTCCCTATCAGTGCAGCTTTTGCTATGGCCGCTCCTTAAACTGCGGCGCCTATACGGTAAGGGATTTGGATAAGGTTATTGAAGAAATTAAGACCATTGAATCTCCTAATATCCAGATTGTGGATGATGACTTTCTTTTTGACAAAAAAAGGCTGCTGGAATTTATCAGACTGCTGAAAAAAGAAAAGATTCAAAAAACCTTTATCTGCTACGGGCGGGCGGATTTCATCTCAAGGGAGCGGGATTTACTTATAAAATTAAGAGAAGCGGGATTTCGCTATATTATGGTTGGGTTAGAGGCAACTAACAATTCTTTGTTGGAAACTTATCAGAAAAAGACGTCATTGGACATAAATATCCAGTGTATTAAAATATTAAAAAAGCTGGATATTAATATTGTGGGACTGTTTATTGCAGATATTCATTTTACTGTAAGAGATTTTCGGAATATGCGGCGGTTTATCAGACAATCCGGCATTTCTTATACGGGCGTGTCCATTTTTACTCCTATTCCCGGCACTAATATATATGAACAATATAAAGAGCAGATTCTTACCCAGGACATGGAAAAGTGGGATTTTATGCATCTGGTGCTTCGGCCTACCAAAATGAGCAGATTCCGTTTTTATGTGGAATATTATCGTCTTGTAATGCTTTTATTTTCTATTGCAGAGAAAAAGTGTATTTACCGCTTTTTGACTTTATCGGATTATAAAAAAATATTTTGGAATTTGATTTGGAAGGATTCTTAGCTACAGGCAACAGTTCAGTGAATAATTTTTTACAGCATATAAAAATAATGATTATACATCCATTTCAAATATGGCAACAGAGACTAAGGAGCCAATTTATATTACCAAGAACGGTGAAGGTGATTTAGTATTAATGAGCATTGATGCCTTTGAAAAGAGAGAACAGATGCTGAAACTCCGTGAAAAGGTATTACAGGCAGATGAAAGACAAAATATATGTGTATCACATAGCCGATATCCAGGCGGAATACACAAAGTTGTTTTTTTGAAATTTATAAAAAGAAGATGGAAATATATCACTTTCCACCTTCCGCAAAAATCTATTTTAAAGTCGTAAACACTTATTAAAACTTCTATCTGACATTATTTCACAATTACCACATTTCCCGATTACCACTCCATCACACAGGCACTCCATGTAAGCCCTGCTCCAAAGCCTGCCATGACAATCTTATCCCCTTTTTCCAACATACCCTTTTCATTTACCTCGTCCAGCAAAATAGGCACGCTTCCTGCGGAAATATTTCCGCAATGGTCAAGGCTGATGGGAAACTTTTCTTCGCTTACCTTCAGTCGCTTTGCCACCGACTGGATAATCCGGATATTTGCCTGATGAAGAATATAATATTTGATATCTTCCGGCTCTAAGTGAGCCTCTGCTAATACCTTTTTTATGCTTTCAGGCACCTTGCTCACTGCAAACTTATAGACCTCCTGCCCGTCCATATAAGTATATTTCATTTCCTTTGAGGTGCTGATTAACGGATTGTTGTTGCTTCTGTTCTTACATGCCAGCACCATTCCCTTTGCTCCGTCTGAGCCCTGGGTAAAGTTTAACAACCCCGCATCTCCCTTGGTGACCACTGCTGCCCCGGCCCCGTCTCCAAAAAGGACGCTGGTGCTTCTGTCGCCCCAGTCCATGATTTTGCTTAAGGTTTCCGCACCGATAATAAGTGCATTTTGATAAATGCCGGACTGAAAGTATGCATGAGCTGTATTTAAGGCAAACATAAAGCCTGAGCAGGCTGCATTTATATCAAATGCCACTGCATTTTCAGCTCCGATTATCTGCTGCACCTCACAGGCGGTAGAAGGAGTCACATAATCCCCGGTAATGGTTCCCACAATGATTAAATCGATTTCCTCCGGCGACAGCCCCGCCTGCTTCAATGCTCTTTTTGCAGCCTCTGCCGACATGGATGCAGTGGTTTCCTCCTTTGCAATATGTCTTTTCCGGATTCCTGTTCTGGAGGCAATCCACTCATCGGAGGTATCCATAATCTTTGCTAAATCATCATTTGTCACAATATGCTCCGGCAGACACCGGCCTGTTCCAATAATCCTTGTCGTCATGATAGTTCTCCATTTCTATCAGTTGTATTTGAAAATTCTCGCATGATATCTGCCACATGCTCCATTTTAGAAGCCTTATAGGCATTTTCACCGCAAAACAAAAGTCCCTTTTCCACATTTCCTTCCACCGCATTGATAAGCGCTTCCGTAATGCAGTAAGGTGTTTCGGCAGGCTTACAGGTACTGACACAAAGCCGGCATTTTCCATGGGGTATAGGACCTTTTTCCGCCTGCTTTATAAAAGCATTTGATATGGCCCTTCCCGGCATTCCTACCGGACTTTTTACAATTACAATATCTTCTTTTTTCGCATCTATATAAGTTTGTTTATAGGCATCGGAAGCATCACATTCATAGGTAGTCACGAAACGGGTAGCCACCTGCACGCCGTCGGCGCCAAGCTCTAAAGCATGCTCCATATCCTTTCTGTCATAAATGCCTCCCGCTACCACTACCGGAATATTCATTTTCTTACCGACAGCAAACTCCTTTACACGGGCTATGATTTTTTTTATCTCTTCTTCATAATCAAAGCTTTTCTCATTTTCCAGCTGCTCCCTGGTAAAGCCCAGATGTCCCCCTGCCTTTGGTCCTTCAATCACTACTGCGTCCGGCAGTCGGTCAAATTTTTTCAGCCAGTATTTGCATATCACATCTGCAGATTTTACAGAAGAAACAATGGGTGCCAGCTTTGTCCGGCTGCCCTTTACAAGAGCCGGAAGAGTCATGGGAAGTCCTGCTCCTGAAATAATTAAATCCACTCCTGCTGCCACCGCAGCCTTTACATATTCCTCATATCTTCTGGTAGCCACCATAATATTAACGCCTATGATGCCTCCCTTTGCAATATTCTTTGCTTTCTTTATTTCTTCTTTGATTGCCCTTAAATTGGTTTCAATGGGATTTTCATCAAATCCCTCATAACGATAACCTATCTGGGCAGTGGAGATAATTCCCACGCCTCCTTCTAAGGCAACTGCCCCCGCAAGTCCCGACAGACTCACTCCTACTCCCATGCCTCCCTGTATAACGGGAATCTTTGCGATAAGGTCACCGATTTTCAATGGTTTTATTTCCATAAGCTTACTTCCTGTCCTTATTTCTCGCTGCCAATGGCAAAAGTCAGTTCAGCGCTGGTAACCAGCTTTCCATCCACATATGCCTTTGCACTGCCTACTCCAATGGGACCCTTTACCTTGATGATTTCCGTTTCCAGCATGAGCACATCTCCCGGAACTACCTTTCCCTTAAACTTTGCTTCCTTAATGGCTGCAAAATAAGCGGTTTTTCCCTTAAATTCCGGCTGGCTTAAAATAGCCACTGCTCCTACCTGTGCCAAAGCTTCCACAATCAATACTCCCGGCATGACAGGCTCCCCGGGAAAATGCCCTGCAAAAAACGGTTCATTGTAGCTGACGCATTTTTTCCCCACTGCCTTTACCCCTGATTCCAGTTCTTCTATTGTATCTATCAGCATAAAGGGCTGCCTGTGTGGAATAATTTCCATAATTTCCTTTGCGGATAAAACTGACATAACTTTCTCCTTTTTTAATCTTCGTATTTCTTTACAAGAATAGAGGCATTGTGGCCTCCAAAGCCCAATGAGTTAGACAGGGCATACTTAAAGTCCCCTGTTACCGGTTCCTTACAATAATCCAAGTCACATTCTTCATCCGGCTCCTTAAGCCCTACCGTTGCATGAAGGTAACCTTCCTCCAGCTCCTTTATGCAGGTGATAAATTCAATAGCACCTGCCGCTCCCAGCAAATGTCCCACCATGGATTTGGTGGAGTTTATTTTCATATCCTTTGCATGGTCTCCAAAAGCAAGCTTGATTGCCCTTGTTTCAAATAAATCATTGTGATGGGTACTGGTGCCATGGGCATTAATATAAATCACATCCTCAGGAGCAATTCCGGCATCCTTTACTGCGTTTAACATTGCTGTTGCTGCGCCGCTTCCGTCTTCTGCCGGAGACGTAATATGATAAGCATCCGAGCTGCAGCCATATCCCACTACCTCACCGTATATCCTTGCACCTCTTGCTTTTGCATGCTCTAACTCTTCCAGTATGACCACTGCCGCACCTTCACCCATAACAAAGCCGCTTCTGTCTTTATCAAAAGGAATGGAGCATCTCTCCGGGTCCTCGGAAGAGGATAAAGCGGTAAGAGCAGAAAATCCGGAAACCCCGATTGGTGAAATGCTGCTTTCCGTACCTCCTGCCGCCATCACATCCGCATCACCGTACTGAATGGTTCTGAAAGCCTCTCCAATGGAATTAGTCCCTGTGGCGCAGGCGGTTACCACGTTGATGCTTTTTCCCTTAAGTCCAAACTGAATGGACACATTGCCTGCTGCCATATTACATATCATTAACGGCACCAGCAATGGGTTTATCCGGTTAGGCCCTTTATCCAGAAGCTTGCTGTGGGCAGTTTCCATTGCCTGAAGGGAACCTATACCGGAGCCTATGGAAACTCCCACCCGGTAAGGGTCTTCCTTTTCCATATCAATGCCTGCCTGCTCCAGCGCTTCCTTTGTGGCAGCTACTGCATACTGGCTGAACAGCTCCATTCTCTTGGCAGCCTTGAAATCCATATAATTTTTCCCTTCAAATCCTTTTACTTCTGCTGCAATTTTGCATTTATAATCAGCAGTATCAAACTTTGTAATGTAACCAAATCCTGTTTTCTGCTCCTTTACCCCTTCCCAAAATTCATCTACGCTCAATCCGATGGGAGTAATGGCTCCCATTCCCGTTACTACTACTCTTCTGCTCATATTTTTGTCTCCTATCTGTTTCCAATAGATTTAAATTGCCATTCCGCCGTCTACGGAAATAACCTGTCCTGTTATGTAGGAAGCCTTATCACTTGCTAAAAATGCTACCATTTCGCTGATATCCTTTGGCTCCCCTACTCTCTTTAACGGAATCTGTGCCAAGGTCGCTTCCTTTGCAGTCTCCGTCATTGCCGCTGTCATATCCGTTGCGATAAAGCCCGGCGCTACAGCATTTACTGTAATATTTCTGCTTGCCAGCTCTCTTGCCATGCTTTTAGTAAGGCCGATTACCCCTGCCTTGGAAGCCGCATAATTTGCCTGTCCTGCATTTCCAAGCACTCCGGTTACGGAAGAAAGGTTAATGATTCTTCCTGCCCTCTGTTTTAAGAATGGGCGGTACATATGCTTTATGGTGTTAAAGGTTCCCTTTAAATTGGTATCCATTACTGCATCAAAGTCTTCTTCCGTCATTTTCATTACCAGATTATCTCTTGTAATCCCCGCGTTATTCACCAGAATGTCGATATGTCCAAACTCTTCCAACATGGAGGTAATCATTTCTCCGCAAGCCTGAAAGTCTGCAACGGAACACTGGACTGCCACAGCCTTTTGTCCCATTTTTTCAATTTCTTTCACTACCTCATCCGCTTTTTCCTTTGAACCATTATAATTTACAATCACATCTGCCCCGTAGGAAGCAAGCGTTAATGCAATTTCTCTTCCGATTCCTCTTCCGGCGCCGGTAACCAGCGCTACTTTGCCATTTAACATTTCCCTTCTCCTTTTCCTTTTTATTTCCAATTAGATGTTTTATTTATCTTATACACCGGATAGAAAAGAACAAAATTTTACTGCTTTAATGCCTCTGCAACCTTTTCCAGATCTTCCACCTTCTCCACGTTCAAAACCTGCACATCCCTGTTAATCTTCCGCATAAATCCCGTTAAAGTCTTTCCCGGTCCGATTTCAATAAAGGTAGTGACCCCGTCCTTTATCATAAGTTCAATGGTCTGCTGCCATTTTACAGAAGAAGAAACCTGCTTTTTAAGCAGCGGCTTTACATCCTCTTTGGATGTGACATAATCCGCCGTCACATTTGCTATGTAAGGAATGGCAATATCCTGAATCGTCACTTCCTCAAGCTCCTTTGCCAGCTTTTCTCCTGCTCCCTTTAACATGGGAGAATGGAATGGGCCGCTTACCTTTAAGGGCACGCACCTTTTTGCTCCTGCCTCTGTTAATTTTTCCATGGCTTCCTTTACTGCCTTTTCCTCTCCGGTAATAACAATCTGTCCCGGACAGTTATAATTAGCAATGGTTACCATGCCGTCAATGCTTTCGCATACTTCTTCAATCACCTTTGTATCCAGCCCAAGAACAGCTACCATGGCGCCGCCTGCAGGAACTGCTTCCTGCATGTAAATACCGCGCTTTCGCACTATTTTAAATACGTCCTCTTCGCTCATGACTCCGCTTGCCACTAAAGCGCCATATTCTCCAAGGCTTAAGCCTCCTGTTACATCAGGCTTGATTCCCTTTGCTTCCAATGCCTTTAACATAGCAACCTCTGCTGCCAGCATGGCAATCTGTGTGTATTCTGTAATGTTAATCTGTTCGTTTTCCTCAAAGCAAAGCTTTTCCACATCCAGCCCGCTGGCCTTGCTTGCTTTTTCAAAAACCTCCCTGCAAAGAGGAATGGTATCGTAAAAGTCCTTTCCCATTCCTACATACTGCGCTCCCTGTCCCGGAAACATAAATGCTATTTTGCCCATGTTAAAACCTCCGTCTTTCTTTTATATTGCTTTCCTTTATTCTCAAATTATTTATGTAATCTCTATATATATTTGCCTATATGTATTTACCTGTATGCACCTATATGCGCAAAATATTTATCTGTATACATGCGCCTATATGCATAATACGTTTATCTGTATATCGCATTCGCATTCAAATATTTTGATTTTCAAAGTATTTAAATGTAAGTATGGAGGCCGATATGCTCCGACCTCCCTGTACTACTCTTTAATAAGCAATTTTATCTGAAAACCTTTTTGCTATTCTTTCATATTAAATTCTCTTATATTGATTCTGCCATATTGAATCAGAGAATTTCTTCTTAATTGTATGCTGCTCACATTATGTACTACTCACATTTTAAAAGAGCTTTAGCCTCAGACATGATTTCTTCCATCATTTCCTTACAAGTCTGTTCTTTCTTTACCATACCTGCAATCTGCCCTGCCATAATAGTGCCTGTTACCACATCGCCGTCTACAACTGCTTTCCGCAGGGAGCCAAGAGTCATCTGCTCCAGCTGTTCCAAAGTAGCGCCTTCCGCCTCCATTTTCAAATATTCTCTCGTCATGTTGTTGCGGATGGAACGTACCGGATGTCCGGTGCTTCTTCCCGTAACCTCGGAATCAATATCTTTTGCCTTAATAACCTTATCCTTATAATTCTGATGTACCACACATTCCTTTGCCAGCAAAAATCTGGTTCCCATCTGAACAGCCTGTGCACCCAGCATCATAGCAGCTGCAAAGCCTCTTCCATCACCAATGCCCCCTGCTGCAATAACCGGAATGCTAACCGCATCCACCACCTGAGGCACTAATGTCATAGTGGTTGCCGCACCGATATGTCCGCCGGATTCCGTACCCTCAGCAATGACTGCATCCGCACCGGCTCTTTCCATCATTTTGGCAAGGGCCACACTGGCTACTACAGGAATCACCTTTACTCCGGCTTCCTTCCACATTGCCATGTATTTTCCGGGATTGCCGGCTCCGGTAGTGACTACCTTGACGCCTTCCTCCACAATCACTTTGGCAATGGCATCTGCTTCCGGATTCATCAGCATCACATTTACTCCAAAGGGCTTATCCGTCAATTCCTTTGCCTTTTGTATCTGTTCCCTTACAAAATCAGCGGGAGCGCCGCCTGCGCCGATAATACCCAAGCCGCCTGCCTCGGAAGCTGCTGCTGCCAGATGGTATTCTGCCACCCATGCCATGCCGCCCTGGATAATCGGATATTCAATTCCTAATAATTCCGTGATTCTGGTCTTCATTTATGCTTCCATACCTTTGCTTTTGATATACTCAATGACAGCGCCAACTGTTGTAATCTGCTCCAAATCATCAGAAGGAATCTCAATTCCGTATTCTTCCTCAAAAGCCATGACTAATTCAAATAAATCTAAGGAATCTGCACCTAAATCATCCTTAAATGAGGATTCTTCTGTAATTTCTACTCCATCCAAGTTCAATTGTTCCTGAATAATTTCTTTTACTTTTTCTAACATTTTTGCTTCTCCTTTTCTTTTCCGGAATAGTTTGACAATCAAAGTATATTATCTGCGTATGGATTTGTCAACTGTTTTTGCTTTTAAAATTTGAACTGGCTATGCGGGGGGGATTGGAGGGGGGACGTAGGAGGCGGCAGGGCATATAAAAGTCTTAGGGGCACACTCTCGTTCTATAAAAACGCAGCAGTACTAACGCATGAAAGAACCATGCGTAAGGACTGGCGTTTTTATAAGGCCCCTAAGACTTTTATATGCCCTGCCGCCTCCTACTGGGTATCGAATGGGCGCTGGTTAAGAATTTTTTGTAAAATAATAGGGGATATCGCTTAATTATCTAATTTGGTAATTTTGCGACATCCCTCTTTCTATATTTAGGCACAAAAAGGGAGCCGATGCTCCGGTAGATTATTTATCTACTTTTGCAACAGCTCCTTTATTTGGAAGTTTTATCTTTCCTAAGATCGTATATAATTGCTATTGTGCAAATTATTAAAACTGCACTTGTAACTGGTGGTCTTACGTACTTTACATCCTGCGGATTTGAGCTATCGTAATGAAGGGTAACCACATTCCCCTTTTGCAGTTTACCGTTTCCGGTTCGGTAGCGCTGTGAAGTATATTTTTGTCCATTTACTTCATATTCCACCATGTAGTTGTAATAGTCATGACTTCCCCTTGTAAAGGGGCTGGGATACTTATCTACATAGCCGTCTGAACAAATCACGGCTGATGTTTTCTCTGAAGTAAAGTATGCAATTTCTTCAGGCAGCCATATAGTTGCCAGAAAAGCCTCAAATGCTATAAACATAATGATAACTACTACCTTGGCAATTTTAGCATCCTTTTCATTGGTATTACTATTCATTAAGCTTCTACGCCTTTACTCTTAATATATTCAATAACAGCTCCAACTGTTGTAATCTGCTCTAAGTCATCGGAAGGAATCTCGATTCCGTACTCTTCTTCAAAAGCCATAACCAATTCAAACAAATCTAAGGAATCTGCACCTAAATCATCTTTGAAAGAAGATTCTTCGGTAATTTCTACTCCATCCAAATTTAATTGTTCCTGAATAATTTCTTTTACTTTTTCTAACATATTTGCTTCTCCTTTTCTTTTTCTTTTCTTTTTCGGATTAATATGACAATCAGAGTATATTATCTGCATATATATTTGTCAACATTTTTTGTTTTATATATTTTCACGGGAATTTTGAATGCTTATTATTCCTATAATGGTTATCAGAAAAAGGCTGGGAGTAATTATTGGAAATGTGCTTTCCACTATGTCCCCCGGCTTGGAAGGATTGTAATGAATCGTCACTATATCTCCCTTTTGTAACCTGCCATTACTTCTCTCATATTTCTCTGATATATATTTTCTTCCATTTACTTTATATTCTACCGTATAATAATAATGACTGTTTTTAGAAAACAATTTTGCAAATTCTTTTGTATATCCGTCTGAACAAATAATGCCGCTTATCTTATGGGATGTGACAAATGCAAACTCTTTTGGCGCAAAACAAACTGCAGAGACTGTCATCATTATCAGAAATAAAATCATCGCTTTTTGTCTGCCCATTTATACCTCACATACGAATAATTAATTATTGGATTCAGGCTTCCACGCCCTTACTCTTAATATATTCTATAACGGCGCCGACTGTTGTAATCTGCTCCAAATCGTCAGAAGGAATCTCTATTCCATATTCCTCCTCAAAAGCCATGACTAATTCAAACAAATCTAAAGAATCCGCACCTAAATCATCTTTAAAGGAAGATTCTTCCGTAATTTCCACTCCTTCCAGATTTAATTGCTCCTGAATGATTTCTTTTACTTTTTCTAACATTTTTTTCTCCTTTTTCATTCATAGGCTGTCAGTCAACTGTTTTTCTCAACAAGATATTGATATACGTCCCGTTTGGAAATGCCCCTGTCCTTTGCCACCTGTTTCATGGCGGCTTTATGGTCCATGCCTTTTTCCTCGTAATGGGACATATGCTCTGAAATTGACATCTGCTGCCAGACTTCCCTTTTTTCTTCTTCTATTTCCAAAAGGCTTTTACCTTCCAGTACCAATACATATTCGCCTCTGGGCTCGTTTTCCTCATAGTAAGCAATGGCTTCCTGCAGAGTGGTGGGAAAAACCGTTTCAAATTTCTTGGTAAGCTCCCTGCAAAGAGTAAGCTTCCGGTTCCCTACCGCTTCATAAAGCTCTTTTAAGGTTCTTTTCAGATGATGAGGGGCTTCGTATAAAATCATGGTTCTGGTCTCTTTGGAAAGCTCCTCTAAAATCTGTTTTTTCTCTCCCTTGTCTGAAGGCAGAAACCCTTCAAAGGAAAATCTCCTTGTACTAAGCCCCGATAAGGTTAGCGCCGTAATACAGGCTGCCGGTCCCGGCAGGGATGTGACTGCAATGCCGGCTTCCTGACACATTTTTACAAGCACCTCTCCCGGGTCGGAAATGGCAGGTGTACCTGCATCAGTAATAAGGGCTATCCGTGTGCCTGCTTTCATTTTTTCAATGAGCGCTGCTGCCTTCTCTACTTTATTATATTCATGATAACTGGTCAATGGCTTTTTTATACCAAAATGATTTAAAAGTTTTATACTGTTTCTGGTATCCTCCGCCGCAATCAGGTCTGCCTGCTCTAATGTTTCCAACACCCTCTGGCTGATATCTCCAAGATTTCCAATGGGTGTGGCACATAAAAATAATTTTCCTGCTTCCATTATCCTCTCCGGTTTTCTCTAAACACGCAACATTTGAGCCTGACGCCGATTTCCATTCCTATACGGAAAACTGAAGACTAACCTTTTCCTTAACACAGCCTTCCCTGAGGATTGTTTTCCTTTGGTATATAAATGCCGGAAACCTCCTCCGTATAAACACCAGGCTCTTTATATACAATCAGCGGTCTTTCTATGGTCACTCTGGACCTTGCTCCCTTTTTTCCATGAATCAGCACCATATTTGGCTCTTTATCCACAAACGGATATACAAACCGCATGGTTTTTGGCTCCAATTTATATTGAGTTAAAGTATTTAAAATCTCAACAAGGCGGAAGGGTCTGTGTATGAGAAAGAAATTGCCTCCCTCTTTTAAAAGGGCTGCCGCTTCCCTTGCAACATCTTCAAAGGTGCATAAAATCTCATGGCGGGCAATCGCCTTGCAGTCAGCCGGGTTCTTTAAGCCATGGTCGTCAATCATATAAGGCGGATTACAGGTGACAGCATCAAAAACCGCCCTGCCAAACAGCTTAGAGGCTTCTTTTATATCCCCCTGTACAATATCTATTCTGGAGGAAAGCCCATTATGCTCCACACTTCGGGCTGCCATATCCACACTGTACTCCTGTATGTCCATACCCGTAATGTGCTCTGCCCTTGTTTTTGCGGCAAGCAGAATGGGCAGGATTCCGGTTCCGGTACCAAGGTCTAAAACCTTTTCTCCCTCCCTGATTTTCACAAATTCAGAAAGCAGCACCGCATCCATGCCAAAGCAGAAAGCCTCCGGATTCTGAATAATCTCATATCCGCCGATTCCCAAATCATCCAGCCTTTCCTTCTCCTTAATTGTCATCCAGCTTTGACTTTCCTTCCTGTTTTTCCTGTTTCTCCAGCTTCTCCAGTTCCTTTAATTCCTTATCGTTTACGTCCATTTTCTCCTTTTTGTGACGTCTTTTGAAACGAAGCTGGTCCACCCGGTACTCTTGAATTTCCTTTTCATCATCCACATCCACAATGACTTTCACAAGCTGTCTCAGCACATTGACGCTTTGAACCTCGCCCTTCAAGCCATCTTCCGTGGTTACAAAATCCCCGATATTGGGAAGTTTTTTATTTAAATATTCGTAGGTCTCTTCCTCATGCTTTAAGCAGCACATAAGCCTGCCGCACACACCGGATATCTTGGTGGGATTCAGGGAAAGATTCTGCTCCTTTGCCATTTTAATGGAAACCGGAACAAATTCCGACAAATGGGTGTGGCAGCAAAGGGGCCTGCCGCAGATTCCAATGCCTCCGATAATTTTGGTTTCATCCCGGACGCCAATCTGGCGAAGCTCGATTCTTGTTTTGAACACAGATGCCAAATCCTTTACAAGCTCCCTGAAGTCGATTCTTCCGTCTGCGGTAAAATAAAACAGCACCTTATTGTTATCAAATGTATATTCTGCCTCAATCAGCTTCATTTCAAGTCCATGCTTGGCTATCTTTTCTAAGCAAATCTGAAAAGCTTCTTTTTCTTTTAAACGGTTAGCCGCCTCTTTCTGGTCATCTTCCTTTGTGGCAATACGCAGAACAGGCTTTAAAGGCTGATTGATATCCTCATCCTTTATCTCTCTGATACCGCCTACTACTGTTCCGTACTCTACGCCTCTGGCCGTTTCCACAATTACATGGTCCCCGCTTTTTATAGGAAATTGTAACGGGTCAAAAAAATAAATTTTTCCTGCCACCCGAAACCTTACGCCTATTACTTTCATCATGTTAATTCTCCTTTATTGTCAATAAAAGCAGTTCCATAGTCAAATCAAAATTCACATTTGCTTTCAGCCTAGCCTTTGCTTTTTCCAAAGCATCCAGAATAATCTCAATGCCTTCATAGGCGCTGTGGTCCGCTACCTTTCTAATATACTGTATCTCTTCCTTAAAAATCAAGTGGTTGGCATCATTTGTAGCCTTAAACAGAAGCACGTCCCGATACCACACTGACAAGATGTCCAGATAATCGTTGATTTCAAACTGGTACTGGGATATTTTTTTGATGGCTGCTACAATTTCATGGATTTCCATATCACGAATATATTTTAACAGGGTAACTGCTTCATTCTTTATGTTGTCAAATTCCTCACTGGTTGCAAGAGCCTTTGCCCTTCCCAGATTTCCTCTTGCAAAAGCCACACAGACATCCGCCTTATATTCGGGAACATGCTGTTCTTCCATTAAGTACCGCTTTATTTTTTCGTCAGCCACCGGCTTCATATTCAATACTACACATCTGCTTAAAATAGTGGGGAGCAACGTCTCTAAATTTGTTGTAAGAATCATAATGACTGCATATGCAGGAGGCTCCTCTAACGTTTTTAACAGGGCATTCTGCGCCTGCACCGTCATTTTTTCCCCTTCGTTCATAATATAAATTTTTCGGGGGCTGCTGTAAGGCTTTATTCCAATATCATGATTGATTTTCGTCCTTATGTCCTCTACGCCAATTGTATTTGGCTTTTCATGAAGAACTGTTATAATATCCGGCTGGTTCTGACTCTGTGCCTGCTTGCAGGAACGGCATTTGCCGCAGGGTTTTTCCCCTTCCTCTTCACACTGCAGGGCTGCTGCAAATACTCTGGCTACAAATTCTTTTCCGCAGCTTCTTTCCCCGTTTATAATATAAGCATGGGCAACCTTTCCTGTCTTTATGGCATTTTGCAAATGCTCTGCCAATTGTTCCTGTCCGATAATGTCTTTAAAATCTGCCATAGGCTATCCTCTCCATTCACCATTCTAAGTAAAAATGTCCAACAGAAGGCCACGAATCTCTCCTATCTTACTTAAAATGGCCATATGATCCTTTTCATCCTTTATCAGTTCCTTTGCCAGCTCATCCAGATTCTCATCTACCAGCTTTATAATCCCGTATACCCGGTGCCGTCCTCTTTTGTCCAAAAAATTTTCCCTTGAAAACTCATGGCTCCTTGTAACTACCTCATTCAGAAAGCTCTTAATCAGCCCCCGGTATTTTTTCATATCTCTTACATCCATATGCCTGGAAATCTTGTCGCCCTGTCTGGTAATTTCCTCCATCATGGCTGTAAGCCTGACCTGCAGGTCCTTTTCCTCTATATTGCTTGCTAACATAAACTTAAAAGCGCTGTCACCCTGCTGTACGCCGGGAAACGCAGGAGCTGCTGCTGCAGTCGGATTCGTCTGATTTACTTTTATATCCATTGGCCCCACCTCCTTGGTGAATTCGGCTCATATTTATATATGTATTTTACAATAACTACTTAATTATTTCCACCCTGTAACAAAAATAATCGGGCAATCAGCAACCATTCAACCCCATGTCTGTCTGGAAAGCTGAGGGTTGAATGGTTACAATAGTTGCGCAACAAATTAAACTTCTATAACCCGTATCATATTTGTCTTTCCTGCTATGCCCAGGGGAACGCCTGCTGTAATGACAACAATATCGCCCCTTTTAACCAGCCCTGCTTTTTCTGCAGCTCTGGCAGCGGAATCAAATAGGTCATCTGCTTTTTCTTCCTTTTCAATCAGCAGAGGGCGGATACCCCAGTTTAAATTCAGCTGTCTGCATACTCTCGGGTTCACACTGCAGCCGATAATGGAACAATTCGGCTTATATCTGGAAATCATGGCTGCGGTGGTTCCGGACATTGTTACTGTAATAATGGCTGCCGCATTTAAATCCATGGCAGTTGTACAGGTTGCATGGGAAATAGCAGTGGTAATATCTGTCATACCTGCCTGTTCCATTTTCTTAAGACGTCCCTTATAATCAATTGCCTGTTCTGTCCTTTCTGCTATTCTGGCCATGGTCTTTACTGCTTCCACCGGATATTTGCCGGCAGCGCTCTCTCCTGAAAGCATAATAGCCGTGGTGCCGTCATAAATGGCATTGGCAACATCTGTTGTCTCTGCTCTGGTAGGCCTCGGATTATTTATCATGGATTCTAACATCTGAGTTGCCGTAATAACATGTTTTCCTTTTGCCACTGCCTTTTTTATCATGTCCTTCTGAAGCACCGGCACTTCCTCTAAAGGAATTTCCACGCCCATGTCTCCTCTGGCCACCATAATTCCGTCAGAAACTTCTAAAATTTCATCCAGATTTTTAATACCCTGCATGTTTTCTATTTTTGCAATAATCTTTGCAGTGGAGTTATGCTCATTTAACAGAGCCCGCACCTCTAAAATATCCTCTTTTGTACGTGCAAAGGATGCCGCCAGAAAATCATATCCCATTTCCGCACAAAAAATAATATCCTCCCTGTCCGCCTGACTGATATAAGGCATGGAAAGAACCGCTCCGGGCACATTGATTCCCTTATGATTGGAAACAGGTCCTCCATTTATAACGCGGCACAGAATATCCGTATCAGAAATGCTTTCAATCACCATTTCAATCTTTCCATCGTCAATTAAAATTGTCATTCCCTCGGAAACATCATTCTTCAGTCCTTTATAAGTAATGGTGGCTCTTTCTGCCGTTCCCATTACCTCCTCTGTAGTCAACGTAAATGTCTGTCCTGCCTCCAGCATGACCTTACCGCCTTCAAAATCCCTTAACCGAATTTCCGGACCCTTTGTATCTAACAGGGAAGCCACCGGCAGATTTAATTCACTGCTTACCTTTAATAATTTGGCAAACTTTGCCTTTTGCTCTTCATGAGTACCATGGGAAAAGTTAAATCTTGCCACATCCATGCCTGCAAGTATCAGTTCCTTTAATTTATCCTCGCTTTCAGAGGAAGGTCCAATGGTACAGATTATTTTCGTTTTTCTCATTTCTTTTTCCTTTCCGATTCTTTCTATTTTCATTCTTTCCCCGACTGTATAAGGGGCTGTCTAAGTACTTCCAGACAGGTAATAGTATCATCCGCACATCCCAGAATGGACAATCCCTGTTCCTTATAGTGATTTATCTGTTCAATCATTTCCTTTGTAATATATTCTCCCGGCACTACAAAAGGTACTCCCGGAGGATACAAATACAAAAATTCCCCGCTGATTTTGTTTTCACATTGGTCAAAGGAAACCTTTTCCTTTTCTGCTTCTTCTGCCTCACCTATAGAAAAAGCGATATTTTCCTCCTTTGGCCAAAAAACCTCCAGGCCTTTTACTATAGGCTCCTGAAAGCCATCCCGAAGCTCCTTGTCTATCTCCAAAAGAGCCTTTGCCAGTCTCTTAAATCCCTCCTGCCTGTCGCAAACAGAGGTAAGCGCCAATACATAGTGTTCGCATGCCATTTCCATCTGTAAACGGTACTGCTTTAGCAGCCTGTCAGATAGCTCTTTTCCTGAAATATTGGTGCCATAAGTGCTGATAATCAGTTTGCTTTTATCAAACTGATATATCCCTTTGTCTCTGGCAAACCGTTCATTCAAAACCTGCAAATGAACAAGGTCTTTTACAGTATTTAAAAATTCATCAATATTTTGTGACAATCGGGAAAATAAAATATCTTTTTCCTTATCCATCCTTTCAATACACTGCTCCATAGTGCTCATAAACAAATAGGACGGGCTGCTTGTCTGATAGATTCCCAAATATTTCCGGACCCTTTCCTTTTGAATCCGGCTGCTGCATAAATGCAGAAGCCCTGTCTGGGTAAAGGAGGGCAGTGTTTTGTGAAGACTTTGTATTACAATGTCCGCCCCCTGGGTCACGGCGCTTTCAGGAAACTTCCGGGTCAATCCAAAATGAGCGCCATGGGCTTCATCCACGATTAGAATACCTCCATGGCTGTGAACAATCCGGCTGATTTCCCTGATAGGAGAAACCACTCCGTCATAATTGGGAGAAGTAAGAAACACTCCTCTGCTTTCTGGATATTCATCATACAATGCTTCAACCTGATTTGGCATAACAGACTTATATAAAAAACCTTCCTCTATCAACTCCGGATATAAATAATGGGCCTTCATATCTCTAAGAAGCATTCCATGATAAGCTGCCTTATGGCAGTTTCTGGCTAAAATTATTTCACTCCCTTTGGGGAATGCTGCAGAAAGCGCTGCCAGAATTCCTCCGGTGCTGCCATTTACAAGAAAAAAGCTTTCCCGGGCTCCCCATAAACCGGCTGCTCTTTTTTGCGCCTGCTCAATTATACCTGTTGGACTGTGAAGATTATCAAAATCCTCTATTTCTGTAATGTCCAATTGATATGCTGTCTGCAGCACATGTCCCGGCATATTTCTTTTGTGTCCCGGCATATGAAAAGGATAAACATCCTTTTCGGCCAGCCGGGACAGGCTGTGAAATAGATTGCTCATGCCATATCTCCATGCCGCAGCCGAAAGGTCTCCAGCAAAGAACAATATTTGTCTGCAAGAGTCACAACCCAGGCTTCCCTGCATGCAGGCGGCTTAATGGTAAGGGGCCACATATGCTTTCTTATAATGTCCTCTTCCCGCTTTGTCAGTTCAAATTCCTTTTTGGCATTTTTTAATGCCGTTACAGGATGGGAAAACCCATGAAGCTTATAAAATTCCCTTATATCCCGTAACCTTACCTTCTTATTATGCCAATCATACAAAAAATAATCATGAAGCAGCGCGCCTCTGACTAAATCCTTTTCTTTAAAATGGAATGGAAGCTTCCTGCTGATTTGCAGGCTGCATTTGGCTACATCAATGGAATGCTGTCTGACTGACATATTGCCATGCTGTACAGACTTGCCGGAATTGATAAAACCAGGCGAATGCAAAATATCATTTCCATACTTTAAAATTGCCCTGTGAACTTTTTGTCTTTTATTACTATCTTGTTTCATATTTTAATCCCATTTCTTCCTTGAAAGAATACCAATACAGTATATCACAAGTTCCTCGCTTTCTAAATACTTTTCCACAAAAAAAGAGCCTTTATTCAAAGAATTTCAGCCCTTTTTAATCTTAAAATCTATTCTCCCTTCACCTGTTTCATTAACGTGGCATTTTCAGAAAGCAAATAATCCCTTTTTGAATCAATGGTTATTTTTGCCGAACCGTCAATTGTCAAAGAATATTCATAAACTTTCGCATTGTCATAATCTTCCGGCGCCATTAAAATACAATAAAAGGTTTCCTTTCCTGTATCGTCCGCTTCAAATACATATGTATCCTTTTTATTAGCTACAAAAAATCCTTCATAATGTTTTGAAGATTTCTCAGTCAATATGCCTTCTCCAATAATGTAGCTCCACTCTTTCCCGGATTTGGTATTTGCCTGTAGAACTGCCTGCAAGTTTGCTCCTCCGTCAACGGGTTCTACCAATATCGTAGTCTCTCCATCCTTTTGCCCTGCACAGCCTGTAAGCAAAACGAACATAGCTGCCAGCATAAATAAAACAATAAACTTTCTCCTCATGTTCATTCCTCCCTTTGATAAATTTCTCCATGTCCATATTAGCACTAAAATACTCATTTGTCTAAGGATTTTTTACATATTTTTTAAATTGTTCTCCTCGTTCCTCAAAGTTTTTAAAAATACCATAGCTGGCTGCTGCAGGAGACAAAACGCAGCTTGTGCCTTTTTTTGTTATCCTTTTGGATAATTCCACAGCCTCCTTTAAATCCTTTACCAGATACAATCTTTCCGGATTTAGGAAATTTTTATATTCCTTTTTGATTTCCTGATAAATTCTTTTTCCGGTGGCTTCCATCAGTATAATATGCGCAACGGAATTTTCTGACAAAAATTCTATCAGCTCTTTATAATGTATTCCTCTGTCCATGCCCCCAATCAATACTGTATTCACGTCTTTAATACTTGTCAGGGCCTTCATGGTAGTATCGCAAATGGTGGAAATAGAATCATCATAAAATGTAATCTCCCCATAGGTTCCTACCTTTTCCAGACGATGGGGCAAAGGCTCATATGCAATCAGCCCCTCCTTAAACTGTCCATCGTTGATTCCTAAAAGACTGGCAATTCCATATGCCACGGCAATATCCAGAAAATTATGCTGACCCACCAGACGTATCTCTTCTAAAGGAATCTCAAATGAATTTTCTTTGTATAAAATATATGGCTTTCCTTTCTCTTCCATTACCAGGTTCAATCCATCCTTCACAGGAAAAGGAATAACCCGGGCTTTACAGTCTGCAAAAGCAGGAAGGTTTTCCACATTGCAAAAAAGAATATCTTCTTTGTGCATATTTCTAAAAATTCTTTCTTTCGCAGCCACATATTTTTCCATAGTTCCATAATGGTCCAGATGTTCCTCATGGATATTCAACAGGACTCCTATATGGGGAGAAACTGTCATATATTCCAGCTGATGGGAAGACATTTCAAATACGATAATCGTATCTTTTTGAATGCTGTCAATCATATCAAATGCCGGTATTCCGATATTGCCTGCTAAAACAGCCTTTTTCCCTGCTGTCTTTAATATTTGATACAATAAAGTTGTAGTAGTGCTCTTTCCCTTGGTTCCGGTAATTCCCACTATCTGATTTTTATAATGTGAGAAAAAAACCTCCGTTTGTGATAATATACGGCTGGAATATTCTTTTATATCCTTTTCCAATACCACTCCCGGACTTTTAAATACAATGTCATAATCATTCAGGCAGTCCTGATAGCCCTGCCCCCATATGCAATTTACATATTCCGGCAATTGGCCTTCCATTGAATTCAAATCAGCAACAGCCAGTTCCTTATAGCCGCCCACCATTTCCAAAAGCTGATAAGTAGATTTTCCTTCCCTGCCATAACCGAGAATCACTATTTTTTTTTCTGAAATCAGCCTTTTAATTGTTTCTTCCATTTTTCTTCCTTCTTGTTATATTATTATATTTCTTATGCCTTACTATAACAGTTCCCCAACAGGCAACGGGGCGGGTATCCGGCAGTACATGATTTCATAAGGAACCCTTATAAAATCGCCAGTGCTTAACGAAGTCCTTTCAAGCTTAGCACTGTTATGCCTGCCTATATACAGTTATCCCTTACTAACTGTGCAAATTGTTCCGGTAATAAGTTTTCTTCTTCATAATAGGTAAAATAAGGATTTTCTTTCCCCTTGTATTCTGTATATAAGGGCGTTGTTTTATAATGCATAAATAACCTTGGAAGCGGTTTCCCTTCCTGTTCCATAGCTGCAATCGTCATGGAAATGGCAGTATTGACCTCTTCCCTGCTTCCCACGCATTCAAAAGGTTTTTCTTCAACCATACCGATAAGCTGGTCCATAATGGGAACCATTTCCGAATCCTCCAACATATCCCTGCCAAAAATTTTACATAACCTTTCATGGGAAATGAAAGGAGACAAAATCAGAAATACAAACAAGCATTTAGAACAATGGCTACACCATTTGTCCTCCTTGCTGCCTGCATTACAGCTTCTAAAAATATCATGATATGCCTGACAGGTTGAAAAAAACCTTCCAATCTGAAATTCACTTAATGGCCTAAGCAAACTAAAATAATAGGTTCCACTGGCAATATATTCAGACTCATATTCATGAAAATCCTTTTCAAAAGCAAAGCTTTTGGAATACTGATGATTCACGCTGCTGCCTAAGACCGTACTTTCATTGGCACTCGCCTCATTGGAAAGCACAATATACTTTATATTTCTTAAATATGCAGCGAGGGTTGTTGAAAATGCTACCAGTGCAGAAAAAGGAGTATGACCGTTTAAAAATCCTTCTTTATTCAGCCTTAACATATTTTTATCCAAGGTTCTCTTTATAATATAAGAATCCTCTTCCTTGTAACCTGCTGCAGTTATAGTATTTAATGTAGCGCCCCTTGGATTAATAATGCAACAGGTACATGGTTCTCCTGCCCTTTTTAACAGTTCCAAAGAAACTGCTGAATCCTTTCCGCCTCCAATGGGCACCAGACATCCCAAAGGCTCTTTCAATGGCTGCTTTTTCGCTTCTATTTCCTTTCCCATGGAAATCAGCTCCATAAAGTCTTCTTTGTCCGGCTCAATTCCATTTGTATAGAAAAACTCACCAAGCCCATAAAAATATAAATTCTTCCACCATAACATCTGCTGAAAAGAAAAAGCACCTGCCAAAACCTCTACCCTTTTTGAACAGGTAATTTTCCAGTAGCTCACAAGTTCTACCATTCCCAGTGAAAAAACCAATTCCAGAAATGTTCCGTTTTTCTTTAAATCCTCCATTCGGTGTGCTCCCTTTGGAAATCTCCATGTAGGAGCAAAAGAAGACAGGCCCGGTATTTCAAAATAATAGGTAATCAAAATATCTTCCCCGTTTTCTTCTAATTGATATTCCTTGTACTGGAATAAAGGATAATCCTCTCTTAACTGTTCATATTGAAACATGTTACTTTCTCCCCCAAAAATTTATATGCATAAAACCAATCTTTTGATTCTTATTATTACACAATGATAATCTGGCACATTTTCATAGCTTCCAACGCTGTATGATGACTTTCAGGCGTAACACCTGCACAACAACTTTTATCCACCAGAATATCCACCTCCGGAAATGCCGCCTTGCAAATCATAGCATTTGAAATCACGCAAATATCCGTACATAAACCAATCAATTCAATGGATTCTATATTTGTATCTTCCGTTAAGGATTTTATTCGTTCCGCAAGCTCTAAAGAACCAAAAGTTGGTTTATCCACTACAATATCATTCTCACCCGCTAATGTGTCTTTTATATTCCAACCACTGCTCCCCCTTATACAATGAGCAACCGGCAGATGCCTGCCTTCTCTTGTTTCCAGATAGTTTTCCTCATGTGTATCTCTTGTAAACAATACAAGCTGTTTCTCTTCTTTATATCGGCGAATTTTATCTCCCACGCTTTTTACAATTGCTTCTGCTTCTTTTGTCCCAAGGGTCCCGTCAATAAAATCATTCTGCATATCTACGACAATTAAAATTTTCATAATAAATCCTCTTTTATATTTCCTCCATTTCCTTATTAATCTTATCTTCACAAGAACGCATTGCCATGATTGTCTTCTCTAATAAGACATCCAGCTCCCAGCCCAGGCTTTCCGCACCTGTTTTGATAATATCACGGGAACAGCCTGCTGCAAATTTTTTATCTTTAAACTTTTTCTTAAGACTGGATAATTCCATATCCATAACGCTTTTAGAAGGACGCATTCTGGCTGCTGCACCAATCAGTCCGGTTAATTCATCCGACGCAAACAACACCTTTTCCATTTCATGCTTCGGTTCTATATCCGAGCAGATGCCATACCCGTGACTGCAGACAGAATAAATCATATCTTCAGAAACATTTCCCTTCTTTAAAAGCTCAGGCGCTTTCTTACAATGCTCCTCGGGATAAAGTTCAAAATCAATGTCATGAAGCAGCCCTGTTATTCCCCAATATTCCTCTTCCTGTCCATAGCCCAGTTCTTTTGCATACCATCTCATGACGCCTTCTACTGTTAGTGCGTGCAAAATATGAAATGGCTCTTTATTATATTCCTTTAACAAATTCAATGCCTCTTCTCTTGTAATGGTTAATGTCATATCATAGTTCTCCTTTTCACTTACTCCACAATTGTCCATGTTTCTAATTTTATTCTTAACTTCTTTATTGTATCATTATTTTAGAAAAGCACAAATACTGATTATCAGCCGCATACGTCCATTATTTCAATTCAACTATAAATTTATAATTTCTTCTGCCTTTTATCCGGTGAATTACAATCAGACTAGAAAAAAACAAAATAGTAATAGCCAAAATTTGCGGTAATGGCAAAATATCTGTCAGATAAGTGCCTGTATGGGCTATTTTTGACAAATATATCGATAATTACCTGCTAAAATTATCCAGCTGGCAGATTTTCGGTACCTGAGGGAAATCTGCCGGTTAGCTGTTACAATTAATTAAAAGCAAAGTATTTTTATTGTAAAAAAAGACTGCATTAAAACAAAAAATTTAACACAGTCTTTACGTCTTTTTGATTTTCTCTAATCTACCCAAAGCTTTCCAAATATCCAATTAAATTATTCATGAGCCACCGGGGACTCGAACCCCGGACAACTTGATTAAAAGTCAAGTGCT
>CANCYR010000021.1 GCA_947382355.1 uncultured Lachnospiraceae bacterium | reverse complement strand
ACAGGTACTGGAGGATTATAAGAGGTCAGTGTAACAAATGTTTGACAAACCTACAAAGTCAGATTTCATGACTTGATTTATGGAATTTATGGAAAATCCTCTGCGGTACAAGGCGGCAACAAGCTTCTGTTTTTCCTTATGTTCACATTTCTCTGCATGGTAATGCTTTTTCTCCAGATAAGCATTAATTTGCTTTAATTCTTCAATAACAGTACCTTCTTCTTCACATTCCAAAATGGCATTTTCTATGATTTCTTTCTTAATGCCCTTCTGCAGCAGCTTATTTTGTATCTGCTTTTTACTGAGGCTTTCCGCCCTATAACGGATAAAATCCATGGCATATGCCATATCATCCACATAACCATAGCTTTTCACATAATCCAGCGCTTCCTTAATATGATTTTCTGTATAAAACCCAAGTCTCAGCTTTCTTCGCAGTTCTTCCTCTGTATAAGTCCTTGCCTTTAATAAATTCATTACCCGCAGCTTTGCCCTTTTAGGCAGTATTTGTACAGTCAGCTCCTGATAGATTTCCTCTGTTATCTCTTTTCCGTTTTTTATATGATAAATTGAGAGCTCACCCTTGTATAAAGCAAAGGCGAACTCTCCATCTATAAATATCTTGCACTTGCTTTTGGATATTTCTTCAATTCCTGTAACTATCATGCTTCTTTCTCAGAGTTCTTTCCTTTCGCAGCTTTCTCTTCTTTTTCTGTTTTTTCTGCCTTTTCTTCTGACGGATTAAAATGCGCCCTTACCTTTTGTGCAATTTCTTCCAGCATGGCCGGATTTTCTTTTAAGAAGGTTTTGGCATTTTCACGTCCCTGCCCTATCTTATTGCCTTCGTAGGCATACCATGCACCACTTTTATTTACGATACTCACGGAAGCCGCCAAATCCAGCACATCTCCTTCTCTGGAAATGCCTTCGCCAAACATAATGTCAAATTCCGCCTCTTTAAAAGGGGGGGCAATCTTATTTTTAACTACTTTTACCCTTGTGCGGTTTCCAATCACTTCTCCGCTTTGCTTCAATGCCTCAATCCGGCGTACATCCAGACGCACGGAAGAATAAAATTTCAAGGCACGTCCGCCTGTGGTAGTCTCCGGGCTTCCAAACATGACGCCTACCTTTTCACGAAGCTGATTGATAAAGATAACCGTACAATTAGACTTGCTTATGACCGCAGTCAGCTTCCGGAGAGCCTGAGACATAAGCCTTGCCTGCAGCCCCACATGACTGTCTCCCATGTCTCCGTCAATTTCCGCCTTTGGCACAAGGGCAGCAACCGAGTCCACAACAACGATATCAATAGCGCCGGAACGAACCATAGTCTCTGTAATCTCCAAAGCCTGCTCTCCGTTATCCGGCTGGGAAATGTACAAATTATCTATATCAACACCGATATTCTTGGCATATACGGGATCCAAGGCATGTTCTGCATCAATGAATCCTGCTATGCCTCCCATTTTCTGCACTTCTGCAATCATATGGAGGGTAACCGTTGTCTTACCGCTGGATTCAGGACCGTATATCTCTATGATACGTCCCTTTGGAATACCGCCTAACCCAAGAGCCAGATCAAGGCTTAAGGAACCGGTAGGAATAGTCTCCACATTCATCTGGGCGGAAGGGTCTCCTAACTTCATCACCGCCCCCTTTCCAAACTGCCTTTCAATTTGCGACAGTGCCGCATCCAGTGCTTTTAATTTATCTTCTTTTTCCATCTTCAATCTCCTTCTCACAGAACGTTCGTTCTGATATATATTATAGTAAAACAAACGTTCGTATTTGTCAATGCTCTTTCTTAAATTTTTGTTGTGCCACAAACTGAAATCAATATACCATAATAATTGTACGTTAAAACTCTCTTTGTGAAAAAATCCCCATTTTTTCTTCTTGGAAATCAGTTGGCGAATAGCCGGAAATAAAAGCAGACTGCTTTTACTGCCTTTAATCTAGCACATATGGAAGAAAAAAGCAAGTAAATTTAAATGTGAGGCTGGAAAATAGTTAAGGGGATTGGAGAGGGGGAACGCGGGAAATGGCAGCCCATAGGATGGTCTGCCATTTCCCGCTGTGTACTGAACAACCTCACTCACTTCACCTTCACACTTTTCACCCCACTGTACTTCCCATAATACTTCTTTCCTCCAACCTTTTTATATGCCCTGACCCGCACATAATACCGCTTTCCTTTTTTCAGCTTGCTGACGGTTTTACTTGTAACGGAATTTTTAGAGACAGTTACCTTTCTTACCCCTTTGGTAAATTTTTTATTCGTAGCTAACTGTATCTGATATCCGGAAGCTGTAGTGTTTCTTTTCCAGGAAACCTTTAATTTTTTACTGCCTAAGGCCATGGGGGCTTTTATACCTATTTTTTTTGGTACGATATAAAAGCTTACTGATTTTTTTCCTGTATATTTGCCAATTCCTTTAACCGTGATAGTAGCTTTTCCTGTTTTTTTATTATTTTTATAAGAAAGTGTATAATCCGTCCCCTTTTTCAATACAGTCCCGTTATAAGTTAAGGAAGGTAACGGCTTTATGGATTTTCCCGTATAAGTCTTATTGGATATTTTTTTAACAGCAGCATTGGATATGGAAATCGAAACAGGAGTCTGAGGCGGCGTTTCCTCTTTGGAGGGAGGAACTGGCGGAGAGGGAACCGGCTCATTGGGCGTAACTGGCTGCTCTGGTTCTTCCTCTGTATATCCCGGTGATATAATCGTGGTATTATTGGTCAGAGCTTTTAAACGCATTGCCACCTGCCTATATACGGTACTGCCATCCTGCTTTATCGGAAGACGATGGGCATCCGTCCATCCTCTGGCAGTGGATGAACGATAAAAGCTCTGTCCCTGCTTGGTATTTGCCGTCCATGACAGCCATCCCGCGCTGCCTGACATTTCACCGAAAATACTGACCGTGCTATTATCATCTGTGGATAAGGTTACCACTACGCTGTATGTTTCCCCGCAGCCTAAAAAAACATCCTGTCCCAAATTTATCGTGTAAATGCCTGCCATGGAGGTAGTTCCCGTGACCGGCTCCTCAAGAGCCTTTGTTCCGCTTTCAGGATTACCCGGCTCTGTAATATTTCTATACACCTGTATAGAATAGTTTACATCCGTACTTTGAAGGGCAATCTGCACTGCTTTCAGATTTTCTCCATAGCCGTTTTCATTTTCCTTTACCTGAAACACATTCCCCACCTGTCCGCCGCTTGGAATGGTCCAGTAGCTTAAAGAGGCGCTGCCGTCATATTGATAGTTATTATCATAAGTCTCCTCTTCCGTCATTTCATATGCAATTGGCAGGCACAGGCTTTTGTCCTCATAAGAAATATAGAAAAATCCTTCATCGCCCCAGTCTGTCCCGTAACTGTTTTTTGCAATAAATGCCCCGTCCTGTTGCGGCTGCAGCCCTTCCCGGAAATTTTCTTTTCGATAGTTATCGTCCCAGCCCACTAACACAACTGCATGATTAATGCTTGTTCCATTGTTGTAATAAGCTGCCGTATCCGGATTATAATATCTTGAAAAATGCCCATACTGACATGCCACTGCACCATAATTTCCTATGGCATTTTTTATAGCTTCCGCATTAATGCTTTCATCCGCATTGGTTCCGACAAAATAGCTGTTTTTCATTTTTAAATCAGAATAATAGTTATACTCCGGCAAAATAGGCGCAACACTGCCGGTAAAAGGCGAAATGCTTTCCTTTGCCACACCGGTCCAGCTTGCAAGCTCAAAGGCTGCCATCATAATATTCCCGCCATTATCCAGATAATTATATCCATAGCCCAAATCATTATGGTCTCCTTCTGTCCCCCCCCATGGGTCCGTTTCCCGGTTATAAAAGAAATATGCCAGATGATTTTCCGAATAGTCCACACTGTTATCCGCATAGCCCGTCAGAATGGCTGCCTGCTCAATTGCTCCAATAGTGGCAAATGCCCAGCATGAGTCCGTTTTCCCCTGATTCTTTGCCATAGTAACACTGCCATTTAGCCTGGGGTCGTAAGAAACAGGCGTTCCGACTCTTTTTGTATAAGAGGAAACATAAGCTTTCTTTGGCAGTTCAAAAGAAATATCCAGTCTTTCCCGTTCCGTAAGCTTTGGCACCAATGCCTCCTGCTCCTGTCTTTCCTCCGGAGTCAGCGGCCTTCCTTTAATATAATCCAAATCCGGATATTCCGGCTCCTCCTGGCTAAGCTCTTCATTCTGTTCCATATAGCTGTTTTCAGAAACCGTCTGATTGGAAACAGCACAAACGGGCAGAACGGCACCTTCCGTAAAAAGTACCCATGACAAAAGAATCAAAAAATACTTTTTCAGTCCATTGCCTATTCCTACCCGCTTATTTCTTTTCATATAGTATGCAACTCCTTTTTTACAGTTAATGCACTGTACATTGACTTCTGGTAAAACCGTGCAGAATATCTGACAGAATGCCAACGGTACATCACACCATGCATCAATATCCTTTTAAATATTGCTCGTAATCCTCTATGCTGACAGTAATCCAGCCCGAATAGCCTTCCACTCCGGAATAATTATAGCCAGCCTCCAGTCCGATTGGCGTATAAAACAAAATCAGATTATCGTTGCTATGAAACAGCTGCAGCTTCTCGCTATTGGAAATCTGGTCAACGCCAACGGAGTTTTTTCCGTTTTGGGCATTGCTTCGTTCCACAAAATCATTTACAAACCCCTCATCTGCATTTAGAATTTCCGTATTCTCCAAAATCGTTCCTGTTTTCAGATTAATGTTCACCCCATATAGTCTGATAAGGTTTGAATATCCTGCCACATCATATCTTTCATCTAATACAATGCTGATGCTTTCTTCATCATTGAAGGCTACCGTGGATTCCACTTTTATATAATGAGTTGCATAATCATACTCTTTATACAGCTCCTTATAATAACCCTCCTGGTCCAGATACACATTGGCCAAAACCATGCTCCGTTCCTTTATTGCTTCATTAATGGATTCCAGATTTGGAATGTCCCCTTCCAACTGAATGTAAGAAACCTGAATGCACACGCCCTGCTCTTCTTCTATTTTTTCATAAAACTCTCTGTTTACCTTATAAGAAACAGATTCATCAATACAATTTACAAACTCCTCATAATATGGTCCTGTAATCTGGGAAGCATCATAATTTTTTCTTTCGCTTTTGAAATCCTTATCATATTGGATGGATTGCTCCTTTTCATACTCGTCCCAGTAATCGTCATCTGCTTCGCCGTCCATCTCATACTCTTTTTCTTCCTGAGATTCTCTGGAAATATCCTCTATTGCCTTTTTCACTTCTTCTATAAAGTTTCCCTTCGACAGCCTTGCTACCTCAGAGCCGATATAAATAATCAGTATGATGACCACAAGGAAAGTCCCTGCTAAAACACCGATTAATACACCGTTTTTCTTTTTCCTGCCCGGTTCTATCTGGCCTGCCGGCGCCTGTCCGCCGTAATAATTATCTCCTCCATATACCCTCCAGCTTTCATAGGCCTGGCTCTTATCCTCAAATCTCTCCGGCACCAAAGGCTCCATGCCGGAATTTACTTCCTGCATCTGCTGTCTTTCTTCCATATGCTGATTATTGTCCATCTGATTTTCAAAATTTTCCTGTTCAAAAGCCTGACCGGTACTTTCAGCTTCTTCACCCGTCCATTTGTCCACTTCCTCTGCTGCATTGCAGACAGCTCCGCAGCCGGTACATACTCCCTCTCTTACAAGAGCCCCGCACTTTGGACAAAATTCATATGTATTCTCCATCCTGATTTCCCCTTTCCTTTCTTTGTGCTTATCCTATTTTCTTCCGAAGGTTACCTCACTCATATACTTTAACACACACTGCCTTAACAAAGTCAGGGCACTTGCTACGCTATATTGCCTGATTTTCTCTCTGGAACCGGAAAAATGATATTCCTTCACTTCCACATTCCCTTTCACATTACATGCGATATATACAAGACCTACCGGCTTTTCTTTTGTCCCGCCGTCCGGTCCTGCAAGGCCTGTAACGGAAACCGTCACATCCGCTTTCGTAAAGAGCGCTGCTCCTTTTGCCATTTCCTTTGCCACCACGTCACTGACTGCCCCATATTTTACAAGCTGGGCTTTTTTCACCCCTACCAGCTTTCTTTTTGCCTTATTGGAATAGGTTACATAACCGGCTTTAAATACCTCCGATACTCCGGGCACATTAATCAGCCTTGCCGCCAAAAGCCCGCCTGTGCAGGATTCGGTAGTCGCCACCGTCAGATGATTGGCTAAAAGCAGGTCCACCACTGCCTTTTCCAATGTCATATCTTCCTGTGTGGAATAAACCTTTTCACCAAAACGGCTTTTTAATTCCTTCACAATAGGTTTACATAACTTTTTTGCAGTTTTCTCATCCTGAGCCTTTGCAGTTACCCTTAAGTGCACCTCTCCGGTTTTTGCATAGGGAGCGATTGTAGGATTCGTCTGGTTCTTTAATAAATCCTCTATCATTGCTTCCGCTTTGCTTTCTCCGATTCCGCATATTTTTACATTCTGGGAATAAATCATGTCAGGAGTCTTTTCATTCAAATAAGGGGCGATATCCTTTTCAAACATGGGAACCAGCTCATTTGGAGGACCCGGCAGCAAAATAATTGTTTTCCCGTTTTCCTCCATGATGACTCCAGGCGCTGTTCCGTTTTCATTATCAATAATAATGGCTCCCTTTGGCATCATTGCCTGTTTCCAGTTATTATCTGTAATGTCTATGTTCCTTTTTTCAAAAAAATCTGAAATGCGCTTTTTAGAATGCTGGTCCATAAAAAGCTTTTTCCCCATTACTTTTGCTGCGGTCTCTTTAGTCAAATCATCCTGGGTAGGCCCAAGTCCTCCTGACAATATGACAATATCAGAACGGGACAACGCTGTTTTCAGCGTTTCAAAAAGCCTTTCTTCATTATCTCCCACTACTGTCTGATAATAGCAGGAAAGCCCCAGCCCGGCACATTTTTCCGCCAGATAGGCAGCATTGGTATTAACAATGTTTCCAAGAAGAATTTCTGTCCCTACTGATATAAGCTCCACTACCATCTTAATCCACCTCGTCTTTCATTACATCCTTATTTTTTACCAGATAATCAATTAAAGAAACAACGGTTAAAACAAGTGCGATAATCATTAGTATATAGCCGATGGCATAAATCACCCAGTACGCCGGATAAATCCCTCCCATAGAAGTCGGTTCAAAAGCAGCGGCACTGCTTAAAAAGCCGTGAGTGTTCACGATACAAAGCATAAAGCAAATCATGACCATAGTAACTGCAGTCTTCCATTTTCCGGATTTTCCTGCTGCAATGACCACTCCTTTTTCCGCTGCGATAAGACGGAAGCCGCTGATAATAAATTCTCTTGCTATGATTACAATTGTAATCCATGAAGGTATTACATTCAAGTCTGTAAGACATATCAGCGCTGAACACACTAACAGCTTATCTGCCAGAGGGTCCATGAATTTTCCGAAATTGGTGATTAAATTATATTTTCTTGCTATCTTTCCATCCAGCATATCCGTCAGGCTTGCAATGATGAAAAGCCCCAAGGCAATCCATTTAAACCAAAACACCTTTGGGGAAAACAGGATAAATCCTACAAAAAAAGGAACCATTATTATGCGCAGCACAGTCAGCTTGTTTGGTAAATTCATCTTCATTCCACTATTTCTCCTATTAAATCATATTCATACGAGCCGATTACCTTCACCTTTACAAAGTCTCCGGTCATAAGCTCCATATCCGTATTGATGAAAATCAGTCCGTCCACATTGGGAGCATCCTTATAGGTCCTTCCCACATAGGCATTTTCATCCGCTATCTTTCCCTCAATCATTGCAAGCACTTCTTTTCCTGCCATGTCCCCTGCCTTTTCAAAAGCAATTTCCTGCTGAAGCTCCATAATCTCAGCCTGTCTTTCTTCCTTCAGGCTTTCTTCTATCTGTTCCGGGAACTCTGCCGCCTTTGTGCCTTCCTCCGGGGAATAGGTGAATACCCCCAGCCTGTCAAACTCCATCTCGTCCACAAACAGCATTACCTTGTCATGGTCTTCTTCCGTTTCCCCCGGAAAGCCCGTGATTAAAGTAGTCCTTAAACAGATATCCGGTATTTCCTTACGAAGCCTTCCGATTATTTCCCGAAGGGAGCTTTCATTGGTCCGCCTTCCCATCCTCTTTAAAATGCCGTCAGAACAGTGCTGGATGGGAATGTCAAGATAACTGCAGATTTTCTTTTCTTCCTTTATTACCTGAATCAGCTCATCCGTAATCTCCTCCGGATAACAATAGAGAATCCTTATCCAATACAGACCCGGAATCTTACAGAGAGCCTTTAAGAGCTCTGGCAGCATTTTTTCCCCGTAAAGGTCCATGCCGTAAAGGGTAGTCTCCTGAGCTACTAAAATCAGTTCTTTCACTCCCTTTTCTGCCAGTTCCCCTGCCGCTTTTAACAAATGCTCCATAGGAATGCTGCGATAATGGCCCCTTACTTTCGGGATAATGCAATAGCTGCAGTTCTTATTGCAGCCCTCCGCAATTTTCAAGTATGCAAAATGTCCTCCTGTAGTGACAATTCGTTCTTTTCCATAGGCAGGAGTACCGTTAATATCTGCTAACTGACTTCCGTCTTCCTTCACCAAAACCTTTTCTACCGCTTCCACAATTTTATCTATGGCATTTGTCCCTACGATTGCATCCACTTCCGGGATTTCCGTCATGATTTCATCCTTATAGCGTTCTGCCAGACAACCGGCGGCAATCAAAGCCTTTGCCTTTCCTTCTTCCTTCAGCCGCCCCATTTCCAAAAGGGTCTGAATGCTTTCCTCTTTGGCATCATGGATAAAACAGCAGGTATTTACAATAATCAGCTCCGCTTCCTGCTCGTCATCCGTAAAAGAATATCCCTTATTTTCCAGTTTTCCCAGCATAAATTCCGTATCGGCAAGATTTTTATCACAGCCTAAAGATATAAATAGTATTTTCAATGGGACCTTTCCTCTCATTTCACCTTCATGTAAGAAAAGAGAAATACCCTATGGGAATTTCTCTTCTGCCTCATTCCTTATTGCTCTTCTGTTTCCTCTTGTGCAAGAATTTTAATCTTACCTTCATTCAATTCTGCCACTGCTGCAGAAAGAGGCTTGGTTCCCCCGGAGGTTACCATAGGATCATCGCCGGCAATTATCTGCCTTGCCCTTTTTGCGGTTGCCATCACGATGGAGTACCTGCTGTTAACCACCTTCGGTTCTCCTGACTCTACCTCGCTGTTTACTACCTGTATCAATTCTGTGTAAGATGGATGTAACATCTTTATTCTCCTTTCGAAAGGCTTTTTAGTCCTTTTCTTATATTATTGATAAACTCCTGGTTTCTGGCAGGCGTACTATGGGCTGCCATTACCAGATGATTCAGTTCCTTTGCACAATCCTCAAGACGGTCATTGATAAGGATATAATCGTATTCTTCGATTCCTTCCGACTCTTCCACTGCCCGAAGCAGCCTTTCTTTAATGACCTGCTCTGTTTCAGTGCCCCTGCCTACCAGACGCCGTTTCAGCTCCTCTGCACTTGGGGGCATTATGAACAGAAGCAATGCATCCGGAAATTGTTTCTTTACCTTCAGGGCGCCCTGAATTTCAATTTCCAGAATCACATCCTTGCCCTGATGAAGCATTTTTTCTACATATTCTTTGGGAGTGCCATAATAATGACCGCAATACTGCGCGTATTCAATGACTTTTTCCTCTTTGATTTTCTGCAGGAACTCTTCTTCTTCCACAAAGAAGTAAGCTTTTCCCTCTTCTTCGCCTTCCCTTGGCTTCCTTGTAGTCATGGAAATGCTCAGTGCATAATTATCATAGGTCTCTACCAGATTTTTCATAAGAGTCCCTTTTCCCGCTCCGGAAAAACCGGACACCACCAAAAGAATTCCTTTTCGTTCCATAGGACCCCTCCTATTCGATATTTTGTATCTGCTCTCTGATTTTTTCAATATCCGTCTTCAGCTCGATTCCCCTGTTGGATATTTCCAAATCACTTGACTTTGATAAAATGGTATTTGCCTCTCTGTTCATTTCCTGAGCAATGAAATCCAGCTTCCTTCCAATACACTCTCCGCTTAAGAGCGCTTCCTTGGTTGCCTCCACATGGCTCCTTAAACGTACAAGCTCTTCATCCACACAGACCTTATCTGCAAAAATGGTCACTTCCATGGCAAGCCTTCCTTCGTCCACCTTCGTATCTTCTAAAAGCTCCTGTATCTTTTCCATAAGCTTTCTCTTGTAATCCGCAATAATCTGCGGGGAATGCTCTTCAATAAATGCCACATGAGTAAGCATGCCGTCCAGCTTGCCTATTAGGTCATTAGTAAGGTTCTCACCTTCCCTGATTCTTGTTTCCACAAAGCCTTCTGCCGCTCCCCGGATTGCCTTTTCCAACAGCTTCCAAAGCTTCTCTTCGTCAATGGTCTGCTCTTCCATTACAAACACTTCCGGATATCTGGACAGGGAAGAAACCCTCACATCATTATCCAGCTGAAAGTCCTCTGCCATCTGCTTCAAATATTCATAATATTCTCCGGCAATGTCCTTATTGTACTTAATGCATACATTATTCTCGGAATAATCCTCATAAGTAATAAAGACGTCTACCTTTCCCCTCTGGATATATTCCTTTAACAGGTTTCTTATGGATGACTCAAAAAAATTCAACTTTTTCGGCATTTTTATGCTTGCATCCAGATACCTGTGGTTCACGGATTTCATTTCTACCGTAAACTTGCGGCTGCCTTCCGTCATTTCACAGCGGCCGAATCCCGTCATACTTTTTATCATGTCCGTACCTCTCTAACAGCCAGTGTGCCCACATGTTGATATCCAGCATGTCCGTACACCGAATTACTTTTTTGTCAGATTCTTTCTGCCCGTCTTTCTATGACGGCATACTTAGCTTCTATTATATGCAATTGTTTCCCTGCCGTCAAGGTGTGATAGATTTTCCTGCACCAAAGAGCCCTGCTATTTTTCTATTTCCTTCTTTTTTACAAGCTCTTACTTTAAATATATATTTCTATTTTATTCTTTAATTTCTTCTATGTCCGAAATATCCGAATCAATCATCAAAGAATAATTGGTATAATATACTACGAACCCCGGCTTCCCTCCTGCCGGCTTTTTCACCTGCTTCTTTTCCACATAGTCAATTTCCACCTTATCCTGTCCCCTGGCTTTGGAGAAGTGGGCCGCAAGCCTTCCGGCTTCTTCAAAGGTGGAATCTGCCATTGTCTTTCCGCCTGATTTTACAATTACATGGGAACCGGGAATTCCCTTTGCATGGAACCACCAATCGTTGCCTTCTGCTAACTTAAAGGTCAGTTCCTCATTCTGATAGTTATTTTTCCCTACATACATATGAAAGCCGTCTTTGCTTATAAAATGATAAGGCCTGCTTGTAAGCTTTGCTTTTTTGCCCCCGCCTTTTCTGCGGATATATCCGCTTTCAATAAGCTCTTCCTTGATTTGTGCCAAATCCTCTTCCAAAATGGCAATATCCAGCGCGGTCATGATTGTTTCCAAATGCTCTATTTCTTCCTTTGTCTCTTTTGTAAACTCTGTCAAAGCCTCATAGGTTCTTTTCAGCTTATTATATTTCTGGAAATATTTTTTTGCATTTTCCATAGCCGATAAATCCGGATCCAAAGGAATTTTCACCATTTCTCCTGTATAATAATTCTCCACCTCCATGGATTTTGCCAAAGGCTCCGCCTGATACCCGTAAGTATGCAGAAGCTCCCCATAGACTTTATAGGTTTCTCTTTTTTCCGTATCCTTTAACTGCTTACACTGCAAATCATACTTTTTTATATTCCTTTCCAAAGCAGTCTGCACGATTTTCCTGATGTCCGCCGACTTCTGACGGATTCTGGTCACGGCGCTTTTTGCCGCATAATAGTGTTCTAACAGCACTGAAATGCTTTGGAATTCTTCCTTTTCCAGATTGTCATATATCGTAAGGGGAAGCACGCTGTATTCCTTTGGCTCCTTTCTTTCATATACGATAAAAGGACGGTATTTTTTCTCCTTCACCTGTGTCATATACATAAAGTAAGCATCCACTAACCGATTGGCTTCCTGCTGTTCCAAAGCACCGGAAGGCTTATCAGAATCCACTCTGGCAAGATTGCAGATTTCCTGTGCCGCAATAGGGGATATTCCCGTAAAATGGCTGTATATGCTTTTAAACAGGGGCATGCTCTTTTCCTGAATCAGACTTAAAAAATCTTCTCTGGACAATTCCTTTTTTAATGGATTTTCCTTTTCATCTGTCTTTGGAACGAAATACTCCCTGCCCGGAAGCACCTCCCTGACGCTGCTGACCATCCCCGATATATGCTTGATGCTGTCGATAATCGTCCCTTTTTCATTGCAGAAAATAATATTGCTGTGCTTTCCCATAAGCTCCACAATCAATTGTTTCCTGCACAAATCCCCCATTTCATCCAAATGCTCGATTTCCATATTGATAATCCGCTCCAGACCCGGCTGGGTAATGGAAATAATCCTGCCGTTTTGAATATGCTTCCTTAAGAGCATACAGAAATTAGGGGCAGTCATGGGACTTTTCTTATTGTCCTTTGTAAAGTAAGCAAGGGGGAGGGAAGGGTCTGCGCAGAGAAGCAGCCTCTGCTGGAAAGCTTCCCTCTCCCCGCCTTCCTCCTTAGCCTTCCTGCATTTTATGGTAAGAAGCAGTTCATCCTTTTCCGGCTGGGCAATCTTATAAATCCTGCCGTTTAAAATTTTTTCCTTCATTTCCTCAACCAGACAGGAAATGGTAATTCCGTCAAAAGCCATAACAATCCTCTTTCTTTTCTATCATAAAGAAAGAAGCATAAACCTATGCCTCTTTCCATTTTTTGTAAAATTATCCAATTAACCAGTCGTACATCTCCTGATACTTTCTGGCAGATACCTGCCATGAAAAATCTGCTGCCATGCCTCTGTCCACCATTTTATTCCATTCTCTTTTTCTTTGATAGAATACATACTTGGCATAGCGGATAGTGGCAAGCATTTCATGGGCATTATAATTGCGGAAGCTAAAGCCCGTACCGGTGCATTCATATTCATTGTAAGGCTCCACCGTATCCTTTAACCCGCCTGTTTCCCTGACAATGGGCACTGTACCGTAACGCAGCGCCATTAACTGGCTCAGACCGCATGGTTCAAATAAGGAAGGCATTAAAAACGCATCGCAGGAAGCATAAATCTTATGAGACAATGCCTCGGAATAATATATGCTGGCAGATACTTTATTGTTGTACTTCCAGTCGAAATGGCGGAACATATTCTCATACCGTTCCTCTCCCGTTCCAAGCACTACAATCTGCACATCCTCCTGACAGAGTTCATCCATAATATATGCAATCAGATCAAATCCCTTCTGGTCTGTAAGACGGGAAACAATACCTATCATGAACTTTTTGTCATCCTGCTCTAATCCAAGCTCTTCCTGAATGGCACGTTTATTTTTGATTTTTTCCTTTCTGAAGTTTATCTTGTTATAAGGAAAGCTTATATATTTATCCGTTTCCGGATTGAACTCATCATAATCGATTCCGTTTACGATTCCTCTAAGGGCATTGCTCCTTGCAGTAAGAAGGCCGTTTAATCCTTCTCCGTAAAATGCAGTCTTGATTTCCTCTGCATAGGTATGGGAAACAGTGGTGATGGCATCTGCGTAAACAATACCGCCCTTTAACAGATTGGCATCCTTATAAGCTTCCAACTTGTCCGGTGTAAAGAAATAATCCGGAAGCCCGGTAATTTCCTTAACTGTCTTCACGTCCCATTTTCCCTGAAATTTCAAGTTATGTATGGTCATAACAGATTTAATCCCCCGAAAAAACTCGCCACCGTGAAATCTTTCTTTTAAGTAAACAGGAATGAGCCCTGTCTGCCAGTCATGACAATGAATCACATCCGGTCTGAAGTCAATAAGGGGCAAAGTAGACAGCACTGCCTTACAGAAAAATGAAAACTTTTCGATTTCCTCCAGAACATTGTCGCTGTAAATTTTAAAGCCGCTGAAAAATGATTCATTATCAATAAAATAGTATTTGATACCATCTATATTTGCTTCCAGTACTCCAACATATTCCTGCCTCCAGTGAAAATCCAGATAATAATGGGTCCGGTATTTCATTAAATCCTTCATTTCCTGACTGATACAGGTGTATTTCGGTAAGATGACTCTAACATCAAAGTATTTTCTGTCAATGCATTTGGGCAGAGAACCTACAACATCTGCCAGTCCTCCTGTTTTTATAAACGGAACACCTTCAGAAGCAACAAATAGTATTTTTTTCATTCCTAAATCCTCCAATTCATCTATAGTCCCTTTTCCCCACTGGCTATAGGAAAATTATACTACAATTTAATGGATTTTAAAAGCACTATTTTTCAGTTCCTTTCAATGTCTAATCCCGGTACAAAAGTCGTATCTTATCTGCTATCAATGCAATGAATTCTGAATTTGTAGGCTTTCCTTTCCCTGTATTGATGGTATAACCGAAAAGCGACTCTAAAGTCTCCATCTTCCCCCTGCTCCAAGCCACTTCTATTGCATGCCGTATTGCCCGTTCCACTCTGCTTGGAGTAGTGGAAAACCGCTTTGCAATGGTGGGATATAAAATTTTTGTAATGGAGTTGAGCATTTCAATGTCTTCCACCGACATCATAATGGCTTCCCTCAAATACTGATATCCTTTAATATGGGCCGGTACGCCGATTTCATGTATCATATCGGTCACATCTTTTTCTAAGTCCCTTTCTTTTTTCTGCACTCCGTCCCCCTGGGATACAAGAAGCTTTCCTTCTTTGGATGCGGATGGTACGGTAATCATAATCTGGAATTCTTTATCCTGATGGAGCAGGTCCGTAAGTATTTTAAACATTCTTTCATTGTCCTTAGTAGTCATAACATTTAATTGTTCCATTTTTTTCTCCTCCATTCTCTGTCATGGATTATAACAAAATGGCGATTTTTAATTCAAGTGCTAATTATCGCACCAAAACCATATTTTCGATAAACACCCCATACCCCTTTTTGGCATCTCTTACGAACACATGGGTCACTGCACCAATGAGCTTACCGTCTTGAATTATGGGGGCTCCGCTCATACCCTGGACAATTCCCCCCGTTAAATTTATCAGATTTTCGTCCGTAATTTTTAGCACAATTCCCCGATTGCTGTTGTCGTTATCGAAGTTAATTTCTGTTATTTGCACATCATAAAGTTTACTTTCCCCGTCAATCTGACACAAAATAGAGGCGGCTCCCTTATGAATTTCCTGTTTCAGACCAATAGGAATTGGATTTTGCGACAAAAATTCTGTCTCATTTTCCAACAAATTGCCGTATATTCCTACATGAGTATTCTTAAAAATCTCTCCCAATTTATTTTCTTCCCCATAGTCTATGACACCGGTAAGCTCTCCCGGCTTTCCTTCCTCTCCCTTTTTTATAGATACAATATCTGCCAGATACACGCCGCCCTTTTCCATTTCCATAAGCTCATTCACGTCCACATCGTTTATACCATGTCCCAATGCGCCGAATCTTCCTTCTTCATCCACAAAGGTAAGGGTTCCTATACCCTGGGCACTGTCTCTGACCCATAGCCCGATTTTATATTCGCCGGTCTGGTCTATGGCAGGCTTTACCCTCACCTTAAGCTCTTCCGATTCCCTGCTCAACGTAAGGATTAAATCTTCTCCGCCGCACTGCTTTACCTTTTTTATCAAATCCTTTTTTCCCTTAACCTTTTTATTTCCTACAGCAAGAATGTAATCTCCCTCTTTTAAAATATTTTTGGAGGGGGAATAAACTGTGCCATCCTCACTTTTCACATCCCCTATGCCAATCACAAGCACCCCGTGTGTCTTAACATAAATTCCTATAGGCTTTCCTACTGGATAAACCTCCATATCATTGACTACCTGCAAATCAATAGTCTTAAGGGGAATAGTTCCAAAAAGCTTCAGATTCATCTGATAGGACTCCATTTTGTCCGCCTTTAATGTAATGCTGTCAGAAGGAGACGTGCGAATCACGTTTCCGTTTCCCATGACTTCAATGGAGTCCTTGTACACTTCTGCGGAAACCGGCAGGGAAAAATGCAGGGTCTCTTCTTTGCTTACCGGAAGCTTATAGGTATTTGGGATATTTTTATAAAAGTAAAAATAAAAAGCGCAAAAAAAGCTGCTTAAGGATAGCAGTAGAAATGTCCATAAAAAAATAATATATCCTTTCATTCTCTTGCTCATCATAATCACTCCGCTTTTCTTTTTCTAAACCTTGAACAATAAACCTTTTACAAACAAAAATAAGCGCCGTAATTCTTTTACGGCACTTATAGTATGTGTGGTTTTATGCTGTTTATATTAGTATTGTTTTGACTTCTCTGCCATTTTTTTCAATTCTTTGGCATTATTCAGTCCTGCTTCGGTAACATCATCTGTTCCGAGAAGCCTTGCAATTTCCCCAAGCATTTCTTCCTGCTCAAGTGACCTTATCCTGGTAACCGCTTTCTTTTCTTCCCTGCTCTTTTCAATGAGAAAATGACTGTCTGCCATAGCTGCAATCTGTGGCAGATGGGTAATGCAGATAACCTGATGGTCCCGTCCAAGCATTCCCAGCTTTTCCGAAACTTTCCATGCTGTTTTGCCGCTGATTCCTGTATCTATTTCATCAAAAATCAAAGTCCCTATTTGGTCCTTTTTTGCCAGCACGGTCTTTAACGCCAGCATGATACGGGACAGTTCACCGCCGCTTGCCACTGTTTCCAGCGGTCTGCATGGCTCTCCGGGATTTAATGCAATCAAAAAATTGATTTTATCATATCCATTCTTTCCAAATGGTTTTTTCTCGAAGGAAATCTGAAACTGCACATCCAGAAAATTCAAATCCACCAGCGCTTCCTTCATCCGGCCCTCTAAAAAAGCCGCCTGTTCTTTCCGGATGGCGGAAGCCTGCTCACATAGCTGCAACAGTTTTTTTTCTGTCCTTTCATGGGCTTTCGTCAGCTCTTCTTTATACTGTTCCAAATCTGTCAATATCAAAAGCTGCTTTTGTATTTCTTCCTGATATGCAAGAATTCTTTCAATTTCGTCGCCATATTTCGATTTTAAATGATTAATTGTGTTTAATCTGGAGGAAATTTCCCTAAATTCGTTTTCGTCAAATGACAGGGACCTGCCATAATCCTCTATGCGCCTGCTTAGCTGGATAAGCAAATCTTCCCCGTTTACCATATCCTCAAGAATCGCCTCTAATTCCTTATCATATCCGGAAACCGAAGTGATTTCCCCCATGGCGCGCCCAAATAAGGAAATCACATTTCCTTCCGATGTACCGTTTAATAAATTGTGGGACAGCTCCACCGCCTCTGCAATTTTTCTGGAATTTGCCATTTTTTCATAGGCGGATTCCAATGCTTCATCCTCACCCGGGGTTAAAGAAGCCTGTTGGATTTCTTCTTTTTCAAATTGCAAAAGCGCAATTTCCTTCTCTTTATTTTCCCCCTTATTCTCCAAAGAATCCAGTTTTTCCTTCTCCTGCATATATTCAGAATAAAGATTTTTGATTTGTTCCTTTATCTCTTTTAGGGAATCGGGACAAAATTCATCCAGGATTTCCGCCTGTTTTTTTTCTTTTAATAAGGACTGGTGCTCATGCTGACCATGAATATCCATCAGGATTTCACCGATTTCTTTTAAAGTCCTGTTGGGAATGGTTTCTCCATTGGCTTTGCATACATTTTTAGAAGACAGTATTCTTCTTTGAAGCACTAAAGAACCGTCTTCCACATATACATCCAGTTCTTTCAGCTTTTCAATCTGGTCCTTTTCCGTTACAGAAAACACAAGCTCCACAAAGGCATACTCCGCTCCGGTGCGAATTATGCTTTTGTCCGCCTTGGCTCCCAGCGCCAGGTTCATGGAACCGATTAAAATGGACTTCCCGGCACCGGTCTCTCCGGTTAAAATATTTAACCCTTCCCGAAACTCAATCTCCGCTTCATCAATAAGCGCCACATTTTTTACCCGTAAACTTTCTAACATTTTTTATCCTTACTCTCCAATAAGTCCTTTGATTTTTCCCATAAGAAGCTTTGCTTCCTCCGGCGTGCGGACAACTACCATAACCGTATCATCTCCGGCTATGGAGCCTACCACCTCCTGAAGCTTCATGGCATCCACAGAAGCTGCCACCGCCATTGCCATGCCGGAAACGGTTTTTAGTACCAGTAAATTCCCCGCCACGTCCACAGATACAAAACCATCCTTTAACACCCGTATATACTTATCCCCCAGATGGCTGTCACTGTTTTGTAAGAGGGCGTATTTTTGTGTCCCGTCCGCCAAGGGCACCTTTGACAGATGCAGCTGTCTGATATCCCTTGATACGGTTGCCTGGGTCACTAAAAAGCCTGCCTCATTCAGCCGTTTTGCAAGCTCTTCCTGAGTGCCTATCTGCTCGTTTTCAATTAATTCTACAATTTTCTCATGCCTGCTTTTTTTCATATCCAAGCTCCTGCCTCTCTCCCGCTTTTTCCATCAGGAGCTTTTGCCTCCTATCCGCTTATTTTCTTATGGAGCACTTCCAGAAAGCTTTTCCGGCTTAACCGTATGAGCCTGGTGACCCTTCCGGATTGATTGATTAATATACTGTCCCCCGTTTTTAACGTCTCCTTGAAATTGCCGTCAAAATTCACTTCCGTCTTTTGTACGTCACCGTTTTTGCCTGCGCCAATCCTCACTTCAATTTCATCCTCCGCAGACAGGATGATGCTTCTTGTATTTAATGTATGAGGACAGATAGGGGTAATCAGGATGAGCTTTGCCTTTGGTTCCACAATAGGCCCTCCTGCCGACATATTATAACCGGTAGAGCCGGTAGGGGTGGATACGATGACGCCGTCCGCATGATAGCTGTTTAAAAACTGTCCGTTTACAAAAATATCATAGGTAACGATTCTAAGAGAACCTTCCCTTGTAAGCACGATATCATTTAATGCATGATATTTTTCCGGCTCTTTTCCTTTCTTTCTTAAGGTGCCGGAAAGCATCATCCTCTCTTCCTGCTGCCACTCGCCCCTAATCAGCCTCTCTAACGCTTCATCGATATGGGACTGTTCCACCTCCGCTAAAAAACCAAGATTTCCCAGATTGATGCCGATTAAAGGAATGTCCATATACAGGGTATCCACAGCAGCCTGCAAAAGGGTGCCGTCCCCTCCCAGTACAAGGATACATTCCAGATTTGCAGGAAGGTTCAGGGGATTTTGGTTATCATTGCACGACCTTTCCTTTTCCGGCGCAAATACCATATAATCACATTGTTTCCCTCTTTTTCTCATATAATCGCATATGTAATTGGTGATTTTTAAATCTTTATCCTTAGGCTGATTGGTCAGCACAAAAAAATGATTCATGTCCACACTACTTTCCTGAAAGACTTTCATGAGCGGCTTTTACCACTTCTGAAACAAATTCCTTTTTCTTTCCCCTTTGATATAAGGAGCCTTCTTCTCCTGATACTTCTGATACTCCCGATACTTCCGTTTCCGGCTTTGGAGTTTCCGCTTCCGGATTTTCCATATGGAGCAGATATTCGATATTTCCTTCCGGTCCTTTAATAGGCGAATAGGAAAGCCCTAAAATGAGAAAGCCCATGTCCGCCGCAAAATCCGCCACCTTTTCTATCACTTCCTCATGGACCTTTTTATCCGTTACCACGCCTTTTTTTCCTACCTTTTCCCTGCCTGCTTCAAACTGGGGCTTAATCAGGCATACCATCTGCCCTCCCGGTTTTAAAAGAGGCTTTGCCGCCGGCAGTATTTTAGTCAGGGAAATAAAGGATACATCCACAGAAGCAAAATCAATTTCTTCCGGCACCTGCTCATTTGTCACATAGCGAAAATTGGTCTTTTCCATGCAGACTACCCGTTCATCATTCCTAAGCTTCCAGTCTAACTGTCCATGTCCCACATCTATGGCATACACTTTTTTTGCTCCGTTTTGCAGCATGCAGTCTGTAAAGCCGCCGGTTGAAGCGCCTATATCCATGCAAATCTTTCCCTGAAGCCCGATTGGAAATTCCTGCATTGCCTTTTCCAGCTTTAAACCGCCCCTGCTCACATATTTTAAAGTATTGCCCCTTACTTCAATCTGAACCTTTTCGGGGTCGAACATGGTCCCTGCCTTATCCTCTTTCTGGTTATTTACAAATACCTGTCCCGCCATTAAAACAGCCTTTGCTTTCTCCCTGGAAGAAGCCATACCCTGTTTTACCAGCAGCACATCCAGTCTTTCTTTCATAAAAGCTCCTTACTTTCTTTTAATATCCTGCCATAAATCGTATCCTTGTCGATTCCCACATCCTTTTTCAGCACTTCCACATTTCCATGCTCCACATAAGCATCCGGCAGGCCAACCGGAAGCACCTTTACAGGAAGCTGCTCTCTCACTGCCAAATCCAATACTTTTTCTCCAAAGCCGCCGTTTAACACATTTTCCTCCATAGTAACAAGAAGCTTATGTTCTTTGGAAAGCTGCCGTATCATTTCTTCGTCCAGAGGCTTTACAAAACGGCTGTTCACTAAAGTGGCTTCCACTCCGGCTTCTTTCAGCATATCATAAACTGCCAGTGCGGTTTTTACCATGCTTCCCACTGCTAAAAGGGCAATTTTGCTTCCCTGATAAATAATTTCGCTTTTTCCAAGCTCCACAGGCTGACGGAATTCTTTTAATCCGTCATAGGCTTCTCCTCTGGGGTAACGGATTGCAATGGGATGTTGAAATTCCACTGCAAACTTCAGCATGTCGGAAAGCTCCCACTTGTTTTTAGGCGCCATAATGTGCATACCCGGAATGCTGGACAAATAAGACAAATCAAAAATGCCCTGATGTGTCTCCCCGTCGCTGCCCACCAGCCCCGCCCGGTCTACGGCAAAGATTACCGGAAGGTCCTGAATGCACACGTCATGAAGTATCTGGTCATAAGCCCTCTGCAAAAAGGAAGAATAAATTGCCACTACAGGCTTTAGCCCTCCTGCTGCCAGTCCCGCCGCAAAGGTAACCGCATGTTCCTCCGCAATACCCACATCAAAAAACCGCTCCGGATAACGGTTCCGAAACCGCTTAAGCCCCGTGCCGTCCGGCATGGCTGCAGTGATTGCCACAATGTTCTCATCCCTGTCCCCTAATTTATTCATGACCGTTGCAAACACATCTGTATAACTTGCTTTTTTCCTTGGATTTGCTGGCAGCCCCGTTTCAATCTGAAAGGGCTCTGCACCGTGGAATCTTGCGGGATGCCTTTCTGCAGGACCGTAGCCCTTCCCCTTCTGGGTATTCACATGGACTAAAACTGCTGTCTTTTTTCTTTTTGCTTCTTTTAATACTTTTGTCAGCGCCCCGATATCATGTCCGTTTACCGGTCCCAAATAGGTAATTCCCATATCTTCAAATAACATGCCCGGTATGACTAACTGCTTAAAGCTGTTTTTTGCCTTTTGGATTTTTCTCACTATAGGCGCGCCTACCTTTGGCACATCTAAAAGCTTATAGTAAATGCTGTCCTTTAAATCCAGATATTTGCTGTCTGTACGGATGCTGTTTAAATAAGAGGAAACTCCGCCTACATTTTCCGATATGGACATGTTGTTGTCATTTAAGATAATAATAAAGTTGCTTTCCAACCTTGCCGCATTATTTAATGCCTCATAAGCCATGCCGCCGGTCAGGGCCCCGTCGCCGATTACGGAAACAACCGTATGGTTTTCGCCTTTGATTTCTCTTGCCTCCACAAGCCCCAGCCCTGCCGATATGGATGTGGAGCTGTGCCCCGTATCAAAAGCATCGCAGCTGCTTTCCTTCCTCTTGGGAAAACCGCTCATGCCCCCATAGGTACGGAGCTGTTCAAAGCCTTCCTTTCTCCCCGTCAAAAGCTTATGAGTATAAGACTGATGCCCTACGTCCCAGATAATCTTATCCTCCGGCAGATTCAGGGATAAATGCAGTGCCATGGTAAGCTCCACCGCTCCCAGATTTGAGCCTAAATGTCCTCCTGTCACGCTGATTTTCTCTATGAGGAACTGTCTGATTTCCTCTGCCAGCACAGTATAATCTTCAGGCGCAATTTTCTTTATGTCGTTTTCCTTCTCGATTTTCTCCAACAACATAATATCCCCCCTAACTCTCTCTTGTAACCAAAGACCGTACCAGTTCTAAAAAGAAAGAACCGGCTCCCTCCTTTTCCAACAGTCTGACTGCCTCTTCCGACAGCCTTTTCTGCTCCTTTTGTGCCTGCTTTAGTCCTACAAGCGTCACATAAGTTGCCTTGTTATTTTTTTCATCGCTTCCTATGGGCTTGCCCAGCTTTTCCATATCTCCGGTCACATCCAGAATATCATCCTGAATCTGAAATGCCACGCCAATGTCATAGCCTGCCTTTTCCATATTCAGAACCTGCTCTTCTTTCGCTCCTGCCAGCACGGCGCCAATGGTCAGGGCGCTTTGTATTAAAGCAGCCGTCTTGTTCTCATGAATATAAAGAAGCTCTTCCAGGGTAAGGGGTTCCGTTCTTCCTTCCGCTATGATATCCGCCGTCTGTCCCCCAATCATGCCAAAGATGCCTGCCTTTTTTGCCAGTATGGAAAAAGCCTGTTCCACTCTTTTCTCTCCCGGCTTCATGGCAAATGCACCTGCTGCAGTTTCAAAGGCATAGTTTAACAGGCCGTCTCCTGCCAGAATGGCAATTGCTTCTCCATAGACAATATGGGTTGTCTTTCTGCCTCTCCTGTACTCGTCGTCGTCCATAGCCGGCAGGTCATCATGGATAAGGGAATACGTATGTATCATCTCCAGCGCTGCCATAAAAGGCTTTATAACTTCTTCCTTTCCTCCGAACATTCTGTATGCTTCCTGCATCAGCATGGGACGTAACCGCTTTCCGCCTGCCAGCACGCTGTAATTCATAGCCTGAAGCACCTTTTTCTGGTTTCCCTCTTCTTTCGGAAGATAGCTTTTTAAAATTGTCTCGATTTCTTCTACTCTTTTTGCAAGTTCCTCATTAAAATTCATGGCATTCTCCGTCTTCGCTCAATACAAGTACTTTTTTCTCTACCTTATCAATTAAATCGTTGCAGTGCTTTAAAAGCTCCATTCCCTGCTTATATTTGGAAAACGCTTCTTCCAGCGTAATATCCTCCGCTTCCAGCGCCTGCAGCGTTTCTTCCAGTTGTACAAATGCTTCTTCCAATGTGATTTCTTTCTTTTTTCCCGCCATTTTCATTTCCTTCTTTTCGTAATCTCTTCCACGCCGGCTTTCACGGTTCCGTTTTTTAAGTCCACATAAATACTGTCTCCGGGAGAAAGCGCCGAAACATCCCGAACGGCTGCTCCGGTACGGTCCGTTACAAAACCGTAGCCCTGATTCAGCTTTTCAATGGGGGAAAGACCTTTCAGCCTTTCAATATACAAAGAAAGCATATGTCTTTTTTCCTTTACCTGCTCTTCCATTGCCCTTTTCAGCTTTTCTTCCATGGACAGGGCATACATTCTCTGTTCCCTTATCCTGTTGACAGGATTTTTGTATGAGATTCTCAGCTGATAGTTCTCCAGTCTGCTCCTTCGGAAAGAAATCAGCCTGTCCATCTGCCTTTGAAAGCTTTCTCTGTATTCCTGCTGTTTTCTCAGTATCCGGCTGTACTCCGCCACTGCCAGCTCTGCTGCTGCAGAAGGGGTGGGGGCGCGCAAATCCGCCACAAAGTCTGCAATGGTGGTATCCGTTTCATGGCCCACGGCGGAAATAATGGGAACGGAACAGTTAAATATAGCCTCCGCCACTGCCCTTTCGTTAAAAGCCCACAAGTCCTCTATGGAGCCGCCGCCTCTTCCTACAATCATCACATCCACCTGCTTTTCCTCCAAAGCATGAATGCCGTTTATAATGCTGTCCACTGCCTGTTCCCCCTGGACGATGGCAGGATAAAGCAGAATCTGCACGTAAGGGTTGCGCCTTGTGGCAATATTGATAATATCTCTCACCGCCGCACCGGTAGGGGCTGTCACCACGCCGATAAGCCTGTTATACTGTGGAATGGACTGTTTATACTCCTCTGAAAACATGCCCATTTCCAGAAGCTCCTGCTTTAAGGCTTCAAATTTCTCATAAAGCTGCCCGTTTCCATCCAAAGTTATCTCTTTCGCATACAGCTGGTATTTTCCGTCCCTTTCGTAAACATCCACCGTACCCTTTACTACAATCTGCTTTCCTTCCTCCAAAGGAAAGGAAAGCCCCCTGCGGTTTCCTGCAAACATCACACAGGAAAGCGTGCTCCTTTCATCCTTTAAGGTAAAGTATATATGCCCGGAGGAATGGTATTTCACATTGCTTGCCTCTCCCCTGACGGAAATGGCCCTTAACATAAAATCCTGCGTAAACATGTTTTTGATATAGCCGTTTACCTGAAAAACGGAATATATATTTCTTTCCACTGCCATTTCTTTTTCCTTACTTTGTAAACTTTGCCAGCACCCCGTTAATAAAAGCAGGGGATTCATCCTGTCCGAACTTCTTGGCAAGCTCCACCGCTTCATTGATTGCCACGGAAACCGGAATGCTCTCATCAAACTCCATTTCATACACCGCCAGCCGAAGCAGGGCAAGCTCCACCTTTCCCATGCGGGTGACGGACCATTTGTCTGCCTTTTCATTTAACATTCCGTCTATCACTTCCAGTTTTGCGGCAATCTTTTCGTATTTTTCTTCAATTTCCTTTCGTTCCTTTTCCTCCACCGCTTCCTCCTGTTCAAAAAACAGGCGGAGCTGTTCCGGCATTTCTTCCGGGTCGTTAAATTCCACCCGGAACAATATTTTAAAAATCTGCTCTCTGATTTCTCTTCTGCTCATAGCCCTATCCTTTACTTTTCCCCTGCTGCCATCGGGGCTTTCATTTTATTCCATAGTGAAAAGGGGTGCTTAAAGCACCCTTTCTTACTCTTTATTGTTCGGTTTTCATATTCACTCCCGCTATGCGGATATTTACATCGGAAACCTCTAACCCTGTCATATTCTCAATGGACGCCTTTACCTTATTCTGAACTGCCTGACAAGTCTGGGGAATATTATAGCCGTATTCCATCATAATGGCTAAGTCCACGCTTACCACCTGGTCTAAGATTTCCACCTTCACGCCTTTTGTAAGCTTTTTCATTCCCACCTTGCTCATAAGCTCATTGGTAATATTTCCAACCATGGCGCCTACGCCTTCCACTTCCGTGGCTGCCAGACTGGCAATCATTGCAACTACATCATCTGCAATCTGAACCGCGCCGATTTTCTCATCCTCTTTTAATACACAAGTACCACGTTCCAGCTCTTTTTCCATTTTGGTACCTCCTTCCACTATCTATTGGCTATTATAACAAAAATTCCCTTTTTTGCAAAGAACTATTCTAACCAAAAACACAAAGTTTTCATCTGCTCACTGTCATAATAGGTTACCTTGGTTTTATTGGCAGTATAGCTGAATATTCCCTGCTCGTCTAATAAATAGGACCTCATTGCCCCATATACGGCGTCATCACTGCATTTTATAGTTACCGTTGCCTCTCCCCGGTCTTTTGCATTCTGAAAGACAAGCCCCAGCTTTTCTTTGTCCACGGCTTCAAAATACAGCCCTTCTTTCCTGTAATAATTGTTCTGGGTGGCAACGCAGGCGGGCATGGAAACAATATTATTGATTTGATGGGTGACGTTCAACTGCTCCGTTGTAATCAGAAAATAATCATAATTAACCGGCATGACTTCCTTGGCAATGCCGGTATCGGTTCCTTCTGAGGACTGGTAGTCCACATCTCCCCAGGTAGCATCCAGATAATAATAATTTCCGTCCACCATAAGAATATTCCATGCGTGGCGGTTTCCGTTTTCCACATGGCCGTTTACCACGGAAATCACAAAGCCCTTTTTCTGCAGCAGGTATTCCATTGCCTCCGCATAGCCCTGACACACAGATTTCCCTTCTATGAACACCGAGCAGATATTCTGGTTGTTTGGAGCATTCAAATCATATTCCGTATTTGTAATAATATAGTCATAGATATACTTTACCTGTTCATACTGGCTCATGCTGCTGTTCATTCCTGCCAGGCATTTCTGTACATATGCGTCAATCTGTATCTGTGCGGCGTCAATTTCTTCCTTCGTCATAGTATAATCCGCTGAAAAAATCAGCTTTACGGTTTCTGCCGCCCTTGTGTGCTCGGTATAGTGATATCCGCTCACATAGAAAATCTCCGGAAAGTCATTCAGCACGCACTGAAAAGCAATATCCAGGTTGTCCTTAATCAAGGTGGAAACCTCCGTTTCCTTTCCGGAAAGAATGCTTTCATATACTTCCTTATACACTACCTTTAAGGAATCGGAAAGATACATATAATAAAACCTGCCGGAAAACTCTTCCTCCTGACCGTCCGGCGCTTCCGGTTTCTCCGGCGCTTCCGCTTCTTCCCTTTCCCCGGGTTGCACCTGACCGTCTTGCGCCTCTTCTACAGCTTCCGGCGTTGGCTTTTCCCCGGCTTCAAAAACCGCATCCGCCAGCACCTGTGTATCTTCCACCTGCTTTTTATGCTCTTTTAAAGCCTCTGCAGCCCTGTCCCCTTCTTCGGTGCTCACATATTCACTGACAACTGCTATCAGCTGCTTAATCCTGCTTTGCCTGAGGCCGAAGCCTGAAAGCAGAAAGAAAGCAATCAGTATGCCGATTAAGATTCCCTTGCCTTTCCTTTGATTTTCCATAAACTCCCTCTTTTTATTCTTTTCCGAATTCCGAAAGAATCAGTCCTTCATTTCTATCCAGCGTCATGCCCACGCTCCATGCATTTACAAACAAAAGAAGCGGATTTCCTTTTAAGTCCTTCACCTTCTTCATATCGGAGGTTCCCGTCAGCTTATCTAAGTCGATTTCTTTATTTTCAATCCACCGGATATGCTCATAGGGTAAGTTTTCCATTTTTATCTCCACATTATACTCATTTTCCAGTCTGTATTTCAGTACATCAAACTGCAGCACCCCTACCACGCCTACGATGATTTCCTCCATTCCCGTATGAAATTCCTGGAAAATCTGGATGGCGCCTTCCTGGGCAATCTGGGTAATTCCCTTTACAAACTGTTTCCGCTTCATAGTATCCACCTGTCTGACCCTTGCAAAATGCTCCGGCGCAAAGGTGGGGATTCCTTCATAGGCAAAGTTTTCATTCGGCATACAGATAGTATCGCCAATGGAAAATACCCCCGGGTCAAATACGCCGATAATATCCCCGCCGTAAGCCTCTTCCACTATCTTTCGGTCATTTGCCATGATCTGCTGGGGCTGGGAAAGGCGCATAAGCTTATTTCCCTGTACATGCCTTACCTCCATGCCCGCCTCAAATTTACCGGAACAGATGCGCATAAACGCAATCCGGTCCCTGTGCGCCTTGTTCATATTCGCCTGTATTTTAAAGACAAAGGCGGAAAATTCATGCTCCGCCGGCGCAATCATGGCTTCTCCTGCTCTTCTCGGAAGGGGTGTGGTGGTCATTTCCAGAAAATGCTTCAAAAAGATTTCCACGCCGAAATTGGTCAGTGCAGAACCAAAAAACACCGGCGTCAGCTCCCCTTTCTGTACTTCATTCAAATCAAAATCCGCGCTTGCGCCGTCTAACAACTCAATCTCATCCAAAAGAACCTCTTTATTCTCCTGTCCGATAAAGGAAATAAGCTTGTCCTCATCGGAAACAGAAATCACATTGGTCTCTCCTTCCTTCGTACCCTTTTTAGTATCGGAATAGGTGATGACCTGTTTTTTCTTCCTGTCGTAGACCCCTTTAAAGTTCTTTCCCGAGCCGATGGGCCAGTTTACCGGACAGGTAGCGATTCCAAGCTCCTTTTCAATTTCGTCCAAAAGCTCAAAGGTATCGTTGGCATCCCTGTCCATTTTATTGATAAATGTAAAAATAGGAATCTTGCGCATGACGCAGACTTTAAACAGCTTTCTTGTCTGAGCCTCCACTCCCTTTGAAGCATCGATTACCATAACTGCACTGTCTGCAGCCATTAAAGTCCGGTAAGTGTCCTCGGAAAAGTCCTGATGTCCCGGCGTATCCAGTATATTGATGCAAAAATTATCATATTCGAACTGCAAAACGGAGGAAGTAACGGAAATTCCCCTTTCCTTTTCAATTTCCATCCAGTCGGAAACCGCATGTCTGGCAGTTGCCTTTCCTTTTACGCTGCCTGCTAAATTGATTGCCCCTCCGTACAGCAGAAATTTTTCCGTCAATGTAGTCTTTCCTGCATCCGGATGGGAAATGATGGCAAAGGTCCTTCTTCTGTTTATTTCTTTTTCATAATTACCCACGGTCTGGTTGTCCTTTCTTCTGTTTTTTCATAAATCCATACAGCCATGAATTTGTGTTTTCATGCCGGTTTGCCCTGCCTGCCGCCGCTTTTTTTAAAGCATGGAGCTTCCTGCAGTATTGCCCTTATCCACTTTCAGATAATCAAGGACTGTTGCGCTGATATCCGCAAAGGTTTCCCTTGTGCCCAGATTGTCCGGTGTAATATTCTTTCCATACATAAGAAACGGGGTATATTCCCTGGAGTGGTCGGTAGAGACTACATATCCCGGGTCACAGCCATGGTCTGCAGTAATCATAAGCACATCCTCTTCCTTCATGGAAGCAGTCAGCTCCGGCAGCTTTTCATCAAAATAGGAAAGCGCCTTTGCATAACCGTCTATATCATTTCTATGGCCGTATAACATGTCATAATCTACCAGATTTACAAATAAAAGTCCACTAAAATCCTTCTGCATATAGGAAAGGGTCTTCTGGATGCCCTCTTCATTTCCTTTTGTATAGGTATATTCGGTAATGCCGCTGCCCGCAAAAATATCCTTGATTTTCCCTACTCCGATTACGTCCTGACCGCTTTCTTCTATCAGATTCAGCATTGTCTTTTCCGGCGGCACCAGAGAATAATCGTGACGGTTAGGCGTTCTTGTAAAATTCCCTTCGCTTCCCGTAAAGGGCCTTGCAATCACTCTTCCTACTCCATGCTCTCCCTTTAAAAGCTCCCTTGCCATAAGACAGTATTCATACAGGGTGTTTAAAGGCACCACGTCCTCGTGTGCCGCAATTTGAAATACGCTGTCTGCCGAGGTATATACAATCAGCTTTCCCGATTCCATGTGCTCTTTGCCGTAATCCTTTATGACCTCCGTACCGGAATAAGGCTTATTGCAGAGAACTCCCCTTCCCGTCAGCTTTTCAAATTCAGAGAGAACCTCTCTGGGGAATCCATTTGGATAAGTGGGCAGCGGCTTTTTCGAGATGACCCCTGCGATTTCCCAATGGCCGATGGTAGTATCCTTTCCTTTGGATGCTTCCTTCATTCTTGCTGTCAGCGCTTCCGGGCATTTTTCCTTTTCTCCTGCCATTACGCCTTCTATATTGAAAAGTCCCATTTTCTTTAAATTAGGCAGATGAAAATATCTGCTTGTGGAACAGCTTAAAAGGGTATTGGTGCCTTTATCCCCGTATTCTTCTGCATCCGGCATTTCACCGATGCCAAAGCTGTCCAATACAATTAATATGACTCTCTTCATAATCAAACTCCTTTGTGCATTTTCGTTTCTCTATGAGTATAGCACATCTTTTTCTATTTTCCCACTGGTGAAATAATAATATTCTCTGCCGCAATTCCGGTCTTGCGCTTTACGATATCCTCAATCTGTGCTCTCTGGGCATCTGTCAGCTCGCTTAAGCCTACCATCACATCCACTGCGTCGCCGCTTATGCTTACCACTACATCTTCAAAGCCCTTTGCCTCTAACAGAATCTCTGCGCTGCATTCCTTTTCCGCCATTTCCGTCATGGCAATCATGCTGTTGATGGCATCCTGCTTGGCTCCGTCAGAAACATTGGAATTGTTGATGATTTCCAAAAGCGCTTCCTTGTTCTTTGCCCTTGTCTGTTCTTTCAATAAATTAGCCGCAGCTAAATTAGTCACCGGCGTAGTGCTTGTAAACACTGCTTCTCCCGGTATTTCATCTCCGGTTTCATTTGCTGCTGCAGTCTCCACGTCCTTAGAAGCGGTTTCCACTGCCGCCATGTCCGCTGTGGGCGTTTCCGCCGAAGCGGTTTCCGTACCATTTTCTGCCTGCGCCGTTTCTCCCATGGTTTCCGCAGCAGCTTCATCCAGATAATCGGTGGAGCTTAATTCCACATCTGAATCCAGACTTTCAATTTCCGCAAGGGATTCCACATCCTCATCAGAAATATCATAAATCGTCGCGCTGTCATCCACCACCCCGTTTGCCTCTTCAAACTGGGCAGAGGTGGTTACCATGATTTCATCGTCAATCTGCTTTCCCGTAAAATTCAGATAGCCTGCAATCGCAATCATTAGTGCCAGTGCGGTAATCATAATCTGATTCCGCTTCCAAAGCTTTTTTACATCATATTTTCCTTTCATTTAAGGTCACCTCTCATCTTTACTACTTTTATTTTATGTGGCTCCAAGTCAAATAATGCCACTAATGCTTCCGTAATGCTTTCTTTTACCTCATCCTCTCCGCCTCCCTGCGCCACCACCACTACCCCCTTCACTAACGGAGCCATTTCCTTTACCACATAAGGGGCCTTGTTTCCCTGGCTGTCGGTTATATAAACTGTTTCCTCCTGATTTTCCATATCGGAAATATTTCTGCTCCCTCCTTCCGAATCCGTTTCCAATGTATTTGTACGGCTATAAGGGCTGTCCTTTTCCACTATGGCTTCCTTAGATGTTTCCATGGTAACAAGGACTCTTACCTTTCCTACGCCTTCCATATATTTTAATATATCCTCCACCTGTTTCGAGAGCAGGACTCCATAATCCTCCCCTTCTATATCCCATTCTGTTCCCGCCGTCTGTTCTTCCTCCTCAGAAGCGCTTTTCACTGTGCTTTCCTGTTTTTCTGAATTCTCTGGCGCAAAGGGCTTTGTCTTATCCTCTTTTTTCTCCACCGGAAGAGCTATGACAAACAGCAAAAGCCCCCCAAGAATACAAATGGCAAGTCTGTCCTTCCCTATCTTATTCCAAATACCGCCTCCATCTTCCGAAGGCTCCCCGCCCCATTTCTTTTTACTGAATCCGAATATATCTTTCATCCATTTCAAGCTCCCTTGCGATTTTCTCCTTTAAACCTTCCTCATCCTCATTTACATGATTTTGCTCCCATGTTATTTTTTCCACCACAATGCCCTCTTCTTCGTTCTGCTTCCTTCTAAGAGAAATGCACAGCTTTTCTTCTTCTATGTCATAGGTAATATCCTTTATGGAAAATCCCTCTTTTTCTACAATGGGTACAAGCTGTTGTTTCAGCTGTTCTTTTCCTCCATACAGCTCTTTAAGCTGTCCGTCTATGGATTCATATTTTTCCTTTTCCATTCTTATTTCCTCTGCGGACATGACTCTTTCCAGCTGCTCTTCAAATTCCTTTATTCGTTCCTGATACTGCCAGTCCTGCTTTTTGAATATCAGGTTACAGACAGGCAGCGCCAGAATGACCATACAGATAAAACCAGTGAGCATTCCCATATATTTCTCGTATTTCCCGGACGGAAGGAAATAAAGCAGAAGCTGGGCGCCAATCATAAAATAACATGCCTTTTCCAAATATGTATAAAGCACAGCCACTGTTACATTCCTCCTATCGTTACTCCTGCAATAAGGGCAATGGAAATAAAAAACATAACCATGGTGCATAAGGTGATTTGAAACATATGAAAGCTTCCGTTTCCCATCTGGTCAATGAAGCGCACCTGTTTTTTTTCTCCAAACATTCCAAGGAGTGCCCCTGCCAGTTTTAACGCTCCTCCTATGCAAAACAGCTTCACAAGCGGAACCATGCAGATAACAATCAGTAAGATAAGTGCCAGAACACCAATGCTGTTTTTGATAAGAAGTGCGGAGCCCAAAAATACGTCTGTCATGGAATCGGTAACATCTCCAAGCCCCGGCACCATTCCAATGGATTTTTGCACAAGCTTTGTGTTCACATTGTCAATGGCAGGCATAAGCATGGAATGAAGCATACTGCTGCCAATTGTCAAAAAGAATGCCAGCTTGATACCTCCCTTGATGACTTTATCCAAAAGAGCCAGCACCCCTTCCAGCCTCTTTACTCCGGAAACTCCATTCATAACTGCTAAAAAGGCGTAACATTGGCACAGGGGAATAAAAAAAGCAAATAAAAGTGCTTCCAGCCCATATATTATGATAAAAACAAACTGATAATAACTGTATGCAGTCATAGTACCGGAAGAAAAACACAGGCTTAAACTATAAGCGGGGATAAATGCCCTCATAAAATCCACAATACTGCCAATGGCTCCCTCCCCGATTTCCAAAGACATCTGAAAGCTTTTAAAAAGGAGGATTGCCAACAGTAGAAAAATGAAATAGTGGGCAAATTCCGCCACCTGTTTATTTTCAAACAGCCCGGTTACATTGGCAAGCAATGCGCCAAATATTCCAAGTGCCAGCACTGCCAGAAAAACATTCCTGCTTTCCCCGATTCCCTGCAGCAATGCGCTTTTTAGTAAATCAAACACTGTCTGGAGACTAAATTCCATGTCTCCTTTCATGACCTTTCCAAGCATTTCCTGAAAGCTCATGGAACCAGCAGGGAAAATCTCATTTATCATATCCTCCAGCATGGAGAAATCCATCTGCTCCAATACATTTATTTTATTCATTTTCATCCTCCATAGCCTTTTAAGGTTTCCAGCAGGGTAAGCAGAATGGGCAGGCCCATCATTAAAACAGATAATTTCCCGCTCAGTTCAATTTGTCCTGCAATGGAGCCATAGCCTGCATCCTTGCACAGATTCGCGCAGAATTCGCAGATATAAGTAACTCCGATTACCTTAAGCAACAGATTCAGATAACTTTTATATTCTCCCAGATAACCATAAAAGCTTTCAAGCACAGAAGAAATATTGTAAAAATAGGACAATACCATAGTAAGGATGCAAAGGCTTGTACCTAAAATAATATAAAATCCAAACTCCGGCCTGCTCTGCTTTATCTGTATGGTCAAAAGCACTGCCGCAATTCCTAAAAAACCAATTTTTACAATGTCCATATTTTCCTCCCTAAAGACTGAACAAGGTCTGAATAGTCTCAAACAATTCGTAAATATAAGGGACCACCCATGACATAACGATAACCAGTCCGGCTAACCCCAGTAAAAAGGCGTGCTCTTCCCTTCCGCTATGTTTGAGTACCTGTCCCAATATGGTAACTAAGATGCCTACCGCAGCAATTTTAAAAATAATTCCTATGCTCATTCTATCCCCTTATTCCATTCCGTATGGTTTTTACCAAAGTATTACAATAATTAAAATCCCGCACATAATTCCAAGGCTCTGGTACAGCTTGCATTTTTCTTTTTTCTGTTCCGTCAATTCCTTCAACTGCTCCCGTATTCTTGCCTGATAATCCTTAAAGGCGCCAAGCTGTCCCGTTTCCGTACTAAATCCTGTCTGCTTCATGGCATCCTGAAAAAAAATATAGTCTCTTTCCTCCATGAGATTTTGTAAATGGCTGCTTTTTTCTCTCCAGATTTCTTCTAAAGTCTTTCCATTCTGATTTTCTGTTTCTTCATACATTTCTTTTAAAAACCGCTTCCATGTTCCCTCAAATCTATTGCTGGTGTGAAAGAACGCTTCCGGCAGCGAATCTTTTTCCGTCAGAATCCGGTCACTTAAAAAACAGAGCATTTTATCAATCTGGGAAAGCACCCGTATCCGCTCCCTGTAATCTTCCGCAAAAGACATGCCAAGTCCCGTACAGCCTGTCAGAAGCAGTAAGAACCCTATATATTTCACCATGACCGCCCCTTTTCATCATAAATTTGAATGGTATGCTCCTTATCTCCTGCTTTTTTTAAAACAACAAATCTCTGAAAGCAGCCTTCCGAAAGAAGCTCCCTTAAAAATGCCTTTTGATATACTTCTTCCAAACTGTCTCCGTGAATCGTCACCAGTACCTGACAGCCGCAATGTATCACCTTTTTCAAAGCCTTTACATCCTCTATGGTGCCAAGCTCGTCAATTGCCAGAACCTTAGGAGCCATGGAACGAATCAGCATCATCATGCCGTGCACCTTTGGGCAGCGGTCCATTACATCAGTCCTCATGCCGATTGTATTCTGGGGCTTTCCCAAAAAGCTCCCTGCGATTTCGCTCCTTTCATCCACTACCCCCACGGTCTGTCCCCTAGACCATTGGTTCCCATCGGAAATTTCACGTATTAAATCCCTTAACAGCGTGGTCTTTCCAAGCCCCGGCGGTGAAATAATCATAGTATTGTAGACGCCTCTTACCAGATAAGGCTCTCCTTTTTGATACAAAAAGGGCAGAACCGGCTTGCAAGCACCTAATATCTCATGTGAAATCCGGATATTTAGAAACCGGATATTTTTTATGGATTGTATCTTTTCTCCTTCTGCCACGATTTCTCCCGCAACTCCTATCCGGTGTCCGCCTGCCACCGTTAAAAATCCCTGTTTCAGCTGTTCTTTATAGGCATAGGGAGAATATTTGCATATATAGCTGATGATTTCTTCCATTTCCTCCTTGGTAAAAGAAACCGCTTTATCCTCATCCTGTATCAATTGTCCAAGCCCGTTAATAAAATACTCTTCCTTTTTTATGTACAATAAAACCGGGCGGTCAACACGAATCCGGATTTCCCTTAAATCTCTTATCCTTCCTGAAGCTTGTTCAAAGAGCTTTCGTATGGGCATAGGAAACAGCTGCAATAATGTTTCTTCCATATTCATCACCTTGTCCTTTCCTCTTATCTCAATATATGAAGACTTGTACAACTTATGACTATTATTTTCCTAATGCCGTATTTCCTATGGATTTCTGGCTTTCTGCCCGTAATTTGTCGAATTTTACCGATGGGAAAATAAAAAAAATGTAAAAAAATGCTGGACTTCTTCAAAAAATGTGATATTATATAGTTGTGGAAAGGAACATTCCACATCACGTTTCCCAAATTTATTTTATACGTTGTTGCGAACTCTTTATGCAATTTTCCCTTACAATAAGGGGCAGTTTTTTCCCGAAACTGCCCCATTTTTGTGTAAATAAATCTATTTATACAATTGCTTATTTTGAAACATCCGGCATAACAATACACCAATAAAAAATAAGAGACTGCTTTTTAAACAGTCTCTCACTTTTACTTTCATTTCATAGCCATTAGTTGCTGCATCCAGCATCACTTGGCAATGATGAATAATTTTTACCTTTTACGGTCTTCTTTGCACGAACGCAGAAATATACTCTCTTATTGGATGCAACTGCTGCATTATTGTTCACAACGTTTGTCACAAAGGTTGTGGAGTTTGAAGTTCCGATTCTGCTCATGCTTTCAAAATCCGGATAAGTGCCTGCATAAATATCATAGGTGCCTGCTCCCTTTACTGCTGTCCAGGTAACTGTTGCCTTACCATCTTCCTGAGAAACTCCGGTAATCTGCGGTGCAATTAAGGAAACTCCTGTTGCAGACCATGCTCCATATTTCTTTTTGTTATTTACATTGATATATGGACGAACTTTGATTTTGTAATACTGGTTACTCTTTGCCTTATTAAATGTATAGCTTGTTTTCTTTGTATTGACGGTAGCCTTTACCTTGCTCTTGCTGTCATAAATCTTAACCTGATAGCCGTCTACCTTTTTATTGGAGGATGTCCATGTAAAATCAATGGATTTGCTTCCTCTTTCCCATGCGCTGTCTTTGGAAACCGTTACTGTTTTCGGGGTGGTCTTCACTGTTCCCCATGTCTCCATGCCCACTGCTGAAAAGGCATTGTTGGCAGTTACCTTAATGGGCACTACCTTTACATAATATCCATAGCCCTGTTTTCTGCCCTTCACGGTTAAGTCTCTTCCAGTCATACGAACAACAAACTTTGCATTTTCGTAAGAAGAGCCTACATAAACATCATAGCAGTTTGCACCTTTTGCTTCCGGCCATGTAAATCTAACGCTGGTCTTGGAAGCTGCCGTCTGGGTAATACCGCCTACGCTGTATGGAATGGTTGCCACTTCAATTACATCAGACCATGCACCGTCTACAAGAATTTTCTTGGTGGCGTCATTGTAGCTGACTGCTTTGATACGCACATACCAGCTGGTTCCTCTTTCAATTCCAATTAATGTTGCACTTGTAACATTAGAAGCTACATATCCTTTGTCTACCCAGTTCTTGTTATCCTTAGAGCATTGTACAAGAATCCGGTTATAGCTGTTGCCTGCCTGAGTGGATGGAGCTGTCCAGCTGATACTTACCTTAGTTGCTGCTGCTGCTGTCTGCTTCAGATTTGTCGGCTGTGTGTTAGCTGCTGATGCATCCATTCTGAGGCACATCATCAATACACAGGACAAAAGCACTCCAAAGAGTGGAAGCATTTTGTTGAAAATGCTGTTCTTCTTCATTCATTTTCCCCCTTATTATGTAATTTTAGTCAGACTGATTATCTGCTACTTTTATTTTATCCCGTCCCCTTGTGATTTACAAGAACTTTTTATAAAAAACAGCAATCCATTTCTTAATGTTTTCTTAATCATAAAAAAAGACATATATTTCGTCAAATCCAGCCATTTTCCTGTAACAGTTCAGCCAGCAGTCCCCCCACAGGAATCGGGGCGGAGAGTAGACAGAACATGTTTCTACGTCGTCACGCTCCCGCTCTGATAAAAACGCAGCAGTGCTAAGCTCGAAAATACCTCGCTAAGCGCTGGCGATTTTATAAGGACTCCTTTAGAAATCATGTTCTGTCTACTCTCCGCCCCGATTCCTGTGGGGGGACTGCTGGCTGAACTGTTACATTTTCCCCTAGGACACAAAATCAAACAGGCTGATCTGGTTGGATTCCGGCAGGTCTCCAAGCAGATTCAGCCGGTCCATAAGCTCAATGACTGTCTTTGACACCTTAGTCCTCTGCCTGAAATCATCCTTGGATAAATAAGGGCCGTCCTTGGACGCCTCCATAATAGCCTCTGCCGCCTTTTCCCCCAGACCGTCAATGCTGTTTAAAGACGGAAGAAGCTTTCCGTCCACAATCTGAAACAGTCTGGAATTGGATTTGAAAATGTCAACCGGAAGGAATTCAAAACCTCTTGCATACATTTCCTGCACGATTTTCATATCCTTATAGGTATCCTGCTCTTTTTTGGATAAGGCGTCTTTCCTGCTTTCATATTCCGCCATGGTATTTTCCAGATGTCTCTGCCCCTGGCACATGATTTCATAGGAAAATGCCGAGGCGCGGATGCTGAAATAAGCTCCATAGTAGGCAAGGGGATAATTCACCTTGCAATAGGCAATCCGCCATGCCATCATAACGTAAGCTGCCGCATGTGCCTTGGGGAACATATATTTGATTTTTTTACAGGACCAGATATACCAGTCCGGCACTCCTGCCGCCGTCATTGCCTCCTCCCATTCAGGCTTTAATCCTTTTCCCTTTCTGACGCTTTCCATTATGGTAAAGGAAAGTGCTTCTTCCACACCGGTATTGATAAGATATGTCATAATATCGTCACGGGTGCAGATTGCCGTGGAAATAGTTGCTTTGCCTTCTTCTATCAGGGTCTGGGCATTGCCAAGCCATACGTCCGTTCCGTGGGACAGGCCGGAAATCCGGACTAAATCGGAAAAAGAGGAAGGCTTTGTATCAATTAACATCTGGATAACGAAATCTGTTCCAAACTCCGGTATGCCAAGAGCGCCTAACGGACACCCTCCAATCTGATCCGGTGTGATGCCAAGTGCCTCCGTACTGCGAAACAGGGACATGACCTTTTGGTCGTCCAGCGGAATCTTAACCGCATCTATTCCCGTCAGGTCCTCTAACATACGAATCATGGTAGGATCATCATGTCCCAGTATGTCCAGCTTCAGCAGGTTATGGTCGATGGAGTGATAGTCAAAATGAGTGGTTACGATATCCGTTGTCATATCATTTGCCGGATGCTGGATAGGCGTAAAGGAATTGATATCCTGTCCTAAAGGAAGCACGATGATTCCTCCCGGATGCTGTCCGGTGGAACGTCTGATACCGGTGCAGCCTTCCACAATCCGGTTGATTTCACAGGTCCGCTTTCTCTGTCCCCTTTCCTCGTAGTAGTTTTTCACATAGCCAAAGGCGGTCTTGTCCGCCAGAGTGCCAATAGTCCCTGCCCGGAAGGTCTGTCCGGCGCCAAAGATGACTTCTGTATATTTATGTGCCTTACTTTGGTATTCACCGGAGAAATTCAAATCGATATCCGGCTCCTTATCCCCTTTGAAGCCTAAAAACGTTTCAAAAGGAATATCAAAGCCGTCTTTCTTTAAAGGCTCCCCGCATTCCGGACAGTTCTTATCGGGCATATCACAACCTGCTCTTCCTGCATAAGCCCTTACTTCATCGGAAGTAAAATCGCTGTAATGGCATTTGGGACAATAATAATGGGGGCTTAAGGGATTTACTTCTGTAATACCGGACATGGTTGCCACAAAGGAGGAGCCTACGGAACCGCGGGAACCTACCAGATAACCGTCCTCCACCGATTTCCACACAAGCTTCTGGGCAATGATATACATCACTGCAAATCCGTTTTTGATAATAGAATTCAGTTCCTTTTCAAGCCGTGCCTCCACGATTTCCGGAAGATTTTGCCCATACATTTCCCTTGCCTTGTTATAGCAGATATCCGTAAGGGTCTTATCGCTGTCCTCAATGACCGGCGGGCACTTATCCGGGCGCACCGGGTCTATGGATTCAATCTGCTCTGCAATCCGGTTTGTGTTTGTAATGACCACTTCCTTTGCCTTATCGCTTCCAAGATAGGCAAATTCTTCTAACATTTCCTCCGTTGTGCGAAGATACAGGGGAGCCTGATCGTCCGCATCCTTAAAGCCCTTTCCCGTCATGATGATTCTCCGGTACACCTCGTCCTCCGGGTCTAAAAAATGCACGTCGCAGGTGGCGCAGACCGGCTTGTTGAACTGCTCACCCAGCTTACAGATTTGTTTGTTTATATCCTGAATCTCTTCTATGGAGTGAATGTCTGTTTTCTCGGAAGCAATCATAAAAGCATTGTTTCCGGTGGGCTGTATTTCCAGATAATCGTAAAACTTAACGATTCTGGCAATATCCTCATTGCTTTTTCCTTCTAACAGCGCCCGGTAAAGCTCTCCAGCCTCGCAGGCGCTTCCTAATATAAGTCCTTCCCGATTTTCCAGAATGCGGCTTTTGGGAATCCTGGGGCGTTTATTGTAATAGGTTAAATGGGATTCGGAAATCAGCCTGTACATATTCACTCTTCCCACATCGTTTTTTGCCAGAATAATGGCATGATAGGAAGGCAGCCTTTTAATGCTTTCCACGCTGGCTGCGCCCATGCTGTTCACCTTGTCTAAGGTGTCCGCTCCTTCCTCTTTCAGCATTCTAATGAACTTTACAAATATTTCGGCGGTTGCCGCCGCATCATCCACAGCCCTGTGGTGGTTTTCCAGAGAAATGCCCAGTGTTTTTGCCACTGCATCCAGCGTGTGCTTTGCCTGGTTCTTTAAAATCATTCTGGAAATGCCTACCGTATCCACATAGGTAAAATCCGTGTCAATCTGCTGCCTTTTGGCATTTTCCAAAATAAAGCTCATATCAAAATTGGCATTATGCGCCACTAAAACGGAATCTCTGGCAAATTCTAAAAATTCCGGCAGCACTTTTGTAATTTCGGGGGCTTCCATCACATCCTCATCCTTGATTCCTGTCAGCTTTTCAATCTGAAAGGGAATGGGCTCCTTTGGGTTTACAAAGGTGGAATACCGGTCAATGATTTCCCCGCCTGCCACCTTTACCGCTCCGATTTCAATAATATTGTTTTTGATAGGAGAAAATCCGGTAGTTTCAATGTCAAACACTATATAGCTTTCTTCTAAGGACTGGTTTTTGGAATTGGTGACGATTTCCTTTAAGTCATCAACCAGATAGGCTTCCACACCGTATATAATCTTAAAAAAGTCCTGTCTGTCGGGATTTTCCTCTCCCGCTTCCTTCCGCTTTGCCTTTTCCGCCTTCCATAAATCCTGCCACACATGGAACGCCTCCGGAAATGCCTGAGCAACTCCGTGGTCCGTAATAGCAATTGCCGGATGGCCCCATTTATAGGCTCTTTTTACAATTGCCGCCGCATCAGACACGCCGTCCATATCGCTCATCTTCGTATGGCAGTGAAGCTCTACCCTTTTTAATGGGCTATGGTCGCTTCTGCTGGTGGTGAAATCTGGAATTTTCTTGATTCCCTGCACAGAGCCAAGTGTCAGCTCGTTGTCAAATTTATCTATCATGGCAACTGCTTTCAGCTTGAAAAAGGCTCCTTTTTTAATATGCTCCAAAAGCTCCGGCACCTGTTCGTTATGGGCAAACATTTTAACGGTAATGGTGTCCGTAAAATCCGTAATCTGAAATATGATAATGGTCTTTTCATTGCGGATTTCCCTTTTGTCCACCGCCAGCACTTTGCCCCGGATTGCCACTTCTCCCATTTCGCCGATAAGCTGGTCGATAGTAAGGATTTCCTCTTCTTCAAAGTCTTTGCCATAAATAACGTCCGGATTGGGGTCTTTTTTGGGCATCCGTTTTGTAAAGCTGCCCCGCTTTTCCTTTTGTCCTCCGGGGAAGCCTTCCTTTGAAGCGCCTGCTTCTTTTTTCCTGCCTTCCTGTGGCTTTGTCTCTCCCGGCTTTTTCTCCTCCTGCCCGTTTTCGCCATTGTCCATATGGGATTCCATGCGGCTGCTTTCCGCTCTGGAAACAATTTCTGCAACCTGCCTTGCTATTTTGATGTCGTCCTCTTCATGTTCTTTTTTCTGCTTTTCCTCATAAGCTGCCTGCACCAGAACGGGAAAGCCACAGCGCTCGTGGAAGATTTTTTCCAGAATATTAAGAAGCTCTTCTGCTTTCATTTTGGCAGTAACCGTATCCTCCAAGGTCAGCAGAACCTTATTTTCTTCCGGAAACTGTATGTCTGCTTTTTTCAGCATCATATAGAGCACCGGAGAATATTCCTTCAGCTCAAAAAGAATGCTTTCCCGATAGGCAAAAAACAGCTTCTTTGGCGTGTACTGACCGGACAGCAGGAAGCGTTCATAGATTTTTACGGTAATATAATTAGCAGGAAACAGCTGTTTTTTGATTTCCTGCTCTGTCCTTACGATTTTTTCTTTTTCTATGAGCCGCCTGCTCTCTATGTAAATGCGCAGAAAATCTCTCTGCTTTGTGGAAGAAATGCGAAGCACCTGCACTTCTTCCAGCAGTTCCTTTAGCTCCATAGGAAGCTTCAGGGTGGGAAATACTTCTAAAAAGGCTTTTGTCATGACTTTACTTCCAATTCTCCAATTCTTCTTTTAATGTATCAAGCAGCTTCTCCTCCGGCACTTTTCTGATGATTTCCCCTTTTTTAATCAACAGCCCTTCTCCGATGCCTCCGGCAATTCCAAGGTCTGCCTCCTTTGCCTCTCCCGGACCGTTTACCACGCAGCCCATAACTGCCACCTTTATGTCAAGGGGATAGTCCTCCACCATTTCTTCCACCTTCCCTGCAAGGGAAATCAAATCAATCTGTGTCCGTCCGCAGGTAGGGCAGGATACCACTTCAATGCCGCCCTTTCGCAGTCCCAGCGTCCTTAAAATCAGCTTGGCGGTCTTTACCTCTTCCACCGGGTCCCCTGTCAGGGACACCCGGATGGTATCGCCGATTCCCTGTCCTAAAATCATACCCAGTCCCAAGGAGGATTTAATATTGCCGCTCCAGAGGGTGCCTGCCTCGGTAATCCCTACATGCAGGGGATAATCAGTCTCTTTTACAAGCAGCTCATGTGCCTTTACACACATGCGCACATCGGAGGATTTAATGCTGATGACCAGATTGTCATATCCTAAATCCTCTATAATCTTTACTTTATCCAGAGCGCTTTCCACGATTCCCTCTGCTGTGACCCTGCCGTATTTTTCTATGAGGTTTTTTTCAAGGGAGCCGCTGTTGACTCCTACCCGGATGGGAATATTTCTTTCTTTTGCCACGTCCACCACTGCCTTTACCCGGTCCGCAGCTCCGATATTGCCCGGATTGATACGGATTTTATCCGCACCGTTTTCCATGGCGGCAATTGCCATTTTATAATCGAAATGAATGTCCGCCACAAGGGGAATGGATATCTGCTTTTTGATTTCTCCAATTGCTTTTGCTGCCTCTAATGTAGGCACGGTGCAGCGGATGATTTCGCAGCCTGCTTTTTCCAGCCTGTGAATCTGTTCCACGGTAGCCGCCACGTCTTCGGTCTTGGTGTTGGTCATGGACTGAATCAGGACGGGGTTTCCTCCTCCGATTTTTTTATTTCCTATCTGAACTGGTTTTGTTTTATCTCGGTACATGTATATGGATTCCTTTCTTTTTATGATGGAGGCTGATTTGGTTTTTATAGATTTATTTTATATCTTTGTCTTTGTTTAGTATAGCATTTATAGAATTGTGAGGCAATCAATAATCCGTCAATAATTCGAGTGCACTTAAAATTTTATTGACAATTTTTCTCATTTCCTATACAATCATGTGAACAGGATGAAAAATCCTCATATAATCATATCATAAAGAAATACTGAATCACTCTATGAGGGAGTAGTTTGCAGCAAAGCTGTGGTAATGTCAACACAATGATGAAAATCTGGTATTACCTGAAATAATGAGACTCATGGACAATAGTGAACTTCGCTGTTGCCCGTGAGTTTTTTATTTGCATAGCTTTCATATCACGGGAGAATTTATATCACAGAAAAATTTATTGAAAATATAGAAAAATCAGGAGAAAAAGACAATGAGTTTATTTACTGTTTTCACCCTTGCCGTAGGGCTGTCCATGGATGCCTTTGCCGTAGCCATTTGCAAAGGACTTGCAATGAAAAAAGCAACCTTTCAAAATATGATAATTGTGGGACTGTGGTTTGGCGGCTTTCAGGGACTTATGCCGGTAATGGGGTATTTTCTGGGAGTGCGGTTTCAAAGCAGAATTGCTGCAATTGACCACTGGATTGCCTTTGTACTGCTTGGCCTCATAGGCGTTAATATGATAAAGGAAGCATTATCAAAAAAAGAAGAACATGCAAATGATTCCCTTGCCTTTTGCACCATGCTGCTTTTGGCAGTTGCCACAAGCATAGACGCTCTTGCTGTGGGGATTACCTTTGCCTTTCTAAAGGTAAATATCACCCTGGCGGCTTCCATAATCGGAATAACCACCTTCTTCTTATCCATGGCAGGAGTCAGGGTTGGAAATGTATTTGGTGCAAAATATAAGTCAAAGGCAGAGCTGGCAGGGGGAATCATCCTGATTTTTCTGGGATTCAAGATTCTTTTAGAACACTTGGGAATCCTGCCTTAACTGGATTAAATATGCATGGCAGATTTGAAATCGACAAATACACTGCTACACTGCTATTTTATATAAAAGGTAATATAAAAATTCCCTATTCCCCAAACTAAAAGCCATACCAGAACCGGAAATGCCACATTCCCAAATCCTGCCTTTCCTGAAAGAGCTGCTCCAAACATCTGACAAAGAAATACTGCAATTCCTATTTTCACGGAAAATTGAAACAAATATTCCCTTCTCACTTTCCTGATAACCTTTCTGCTTACCGGGAGCCACTTGCACTTTTCGTATATACTGGCAGGCTTTCCCTTTTCTCTTACTACCTGATAGGGAGCTAAATGGAGCACTGCCGCCATGCTCAATAGAAAAATACCACAGCCGTAAAAAGTCATGTCTCCTTCCGAAACAGGCAGCAGCGCAAATGCGCAGCCTATAAACAGATATATATTTTTTATCACACAGTTCATAAGAAAATAATAATCATCCAGTTTTTTGCGCATCCGGTCAAAGCTTTTTACCTGCTCCATTTCCAATTCTTCCTGTCTGTTTACCTTCATTGCTCCTCCCGCCCCTTTTCTGTTTTTAAGTCAATGTGCTCCTGATTCCTGTTTTCTCCAAACTGAATCATTTTCCCGTTTTCCATGATTCCGATAAAATCCGCCTGGTTTTCTATTTCTTCCTGAATATGAGTGGTCATAAGCACGGAAGCATTCTCGCCCTCTAATATTTTTCTAATGATTTTATAAAAATCCCTGCGAAATACCGGGTCCATGCCGCCGGTAACCTCATCCAAAAGATAAAGCTTAGGCTTGTGCGCCATGGCAAATGCCATCTGAAATTTCATTGCTTCTCCTCTTGACATATTTCCCACTGTTTTACCGACGGAAAGCTCCATCTCCTTCATGGCGCCCATGAACAGTTTTTCTTCCCATTCCTTATAAAAGACAGAAAGGAGTCTGGCATTTTCCAAAGCGGTATACTCTGTAAAAAAGAAATTATCTTCTGACACATAACCGATTTCTTCTAATGTTTTTTTATGATTTTCATGAATCCGGCAGCCGTCCAGTAAAATTTCTCCTGTATAATTTTTCTTTTCTTCCAGCATATAGTGAAGCAATGTAGTCTTTCCGGCGCCGTTTGCACCTGCAAGAACCATGAAATAGCCTGCTTCTAAGGAAAAGCTGATTTCTTTCAATTGAAACTCTTTTCCGGTTCCTGTTACCTGATTCCATGTAAGCAGCATTCTGTTCTCCTCCTCTTTCTATTCATTGCTATCTTTTCTTCAGTGCTCCGAAATACTCACCGGATGTCTTCATACAGAGTTTCCACCATATCCTTTACATCCCTTTTGGAGACCCCTGCCCTCTTACAGTCTGTCAGCACCTCCAAGAGCCTTTCTTCCAGCATCATAAGCTGCTTTTCCTTTAAGTAATCCTGATTGTATTCACACACATAAAAGCCTTTACCTGCCACAGACCGGATAAGCCCTTCCTTTTCCAGCTCCTCATAGGCTCTTTTGGTAGTAATCACGCTGACCTCCAGCTCACTTGCAAGAGAACGTATGGAAGGAAGCGCCTCCCCTGCTTTTAATCCTCCTGTTACAATCTCATTTTTTAACTGATTCACTATCTGCTCATATATGGCAAGAGTGCCCAGGGGTTTTATGATAATCTTCATATGCAAATCCTCATTTTTTTAATCTTACATGGCAGGCTTCATAGGAAACAGAACGTTCCATAACCGGCCTGTAAAATCTTAAGACAATTTTTATCAGAATCAGAGCCTGTATCATCAGCAAAATACCTGCCAGAATCAATTCTCCCAATGAATACGGTTCTCCACTATTTCCCCTGAACCCTGCCAAAATTATCATATTCATTATCCCGCTAATCTGCCCAAGCACATTCCACATGGAAAAATACCCGGGCAGAGCGTATTTCTGTTCTGTCATTTCGGGCTTTCCGTTCCATGAATCGGCACAGACATTTACGGATATCAAATACATAAAGAGCACCATCAAAGCAAAGAGAAATTCAAGACCCTGTATGATTTTAAACAAAAAAAGCATGCTGCTAAACAGCAAAAATACAAATAGTGGCATTACAATCCGCAGCAGAAATGCAGTTTTAAAATACCCGATGCGCATTTTTCTTGACATGGGACACAAAAATAAGGTTCTGCTCATATGGTTGGGATAAAGACGGGACAGAAATGTTCCCCCCAGCAATGGAACCATTGTACCATAATAAACAAGTGCTTCTTTTAAAGTAAAACTGTGAAACATAATAACGGGAAAGAACAGTATATAAGCATACATCCACCAGCCATTTTCCACCAGCCCAAACTCCTTAAGTGCAGAAAGAAAATTATGTCTGTAATCATCCAATACAATCCGAAGCATTGCCCTTTTCCCCCTTACATTTAAAATACATAATATCCTCTATGGCCGGAACGCTTACCAAAAGTTCCCTGTCATATTCAGACCATCTGTTATGCTTTACAAGCGCCTTTGAACCATAGCTTCCCTTTTCTTTATAGATAATGCAATCCCTGGGAAGAAGATTGATTTTATACTCTTCTCCCTTTACCAGCCTGTAGGAATTTTCCAGCGCTTCCCTGTCCATGGAAAACTCCAGCCGCCCCTTATTCAGAAAAGTGATATAATCCGCTATCCTGTCCAGATCCTCCGTCAAATGAGTTGCCAGCAGGACGCTGTGCTCCCCGTCCTGAATGAAGCCGCTGAGAATCTGAAAAAAGCTGTCCCTGAATTTGGGGTCAAAATTGGCGGTAGGTTCATCCAGCACTAAAAGCTTCGGATGGTGAGACAGTGCAAAGGCAAACTGGAATTTCAGCCTTTCACCTTTGGAATGCCTGCCAAGCTTTTTTTCCGGATTCAGGAAAAACCGGCGGCAATACTGCAAAAATAAGGCTTCTTCATACTTTGAATAATATTTTCCATACAGGTTTGCATTGGCATTTAAGGACAATTGCCCGGAAAACAATTCTTCCGAAAGCACAAAGCCGGTTTCATCCTTTGCCAGTTCTTCCTGACTTTCTACACTTTTTTCATCTATAGTGATTTTGCCTTCATCCATGGCATACAGGCCCAGCATAAGATAAATCAGGCTTGTTTTTCCGGCTCCATTTGGTCCTATCAGTCCCATGATATAACCCTTTGGAAGCTGAAAGGAAATATCCTTCAGGCAAAAATCCCCCAGTTTTTTACTGACATGTTCTAAATGAAGCATTTTGTTTCTCCTTGTGATTTTATGTATTTGTATCTTTTATAGCTTTTCATTCTAAAATTTTCCTGTTATTGTTTTCGTACATATACTGTATATATTTATATATACAGTATATGTACGAAAATGTCAATGGTATTTTTTTTCCCGCACCAAAACCTTCCTCCCATATTCATCCCTCATTTCCTGACTTCCTGCAGCCTCTGCCTGCATCTGCCCGGAAAAAAACAGGGTATTCCACACAAGAACAGAACAGGCAGCCCACAACAACATAAACAACAGCCCCGGTATTTTCTTTGCAGAAAGAAACAGCCTGATGCCGTCTCCCTGAAAAAACTCTTCCTTCTTTTTACAGGCAGCTAAATACCACCAACAGGAAAAGAACCAGAATGCCAGCGACGGATAAAGAAGCTGTCCATATCCCAGATTATGCAGAACAAAAAAAGTAACACTGAGCAAAAACAGAAATAAAAATAAAATGTTTGCCGCCCGTTTTCTTCTTCTCTTTCTTCGTTCCTTTCCTGACAATCTTTTCAGGTCATCCATTAGCATTTCCACCTGCTCGTATCGTTTACTCTTTTCAAAAGCCATACATTTTAAAAGAATCTTTTTCATGCCGTCCCCAACATATGGGTGCTGAAGGCTTTTCATCCCTTCCCGGTCCTTTGGATACTCTCCGGCAATCATTTTATAAAGAAGAATACCAAAGCAGTATATGTCCGTCCTCTGGTCGATTCCGGGCTCATACAGGTTTGTTAAAACCTGCTCCGGCGCCGCATATCCTATAGTTCCATAAGCTTCCTTCAGCCCTGTACCGCTAAGAACGGTTCCGAAATCTATGAGCTTGACGCAGCCCTCCCGGTCCAACATAATATTAGAAGGCTTTAAATCCCCATACACCACAGGCGGATTCTGGTGATGCAGACATTTCAGCGCCTCCAGCACTTCTATTCCGATTCTCATACTCTCCTGTAGGGGAAGTGTTTTCTTTTCCTTTAATACTTCCTGCAAGGTATTTCCTTCTATATATTCCAACACAAGATATGCCTTATCCTCCTGCCTGATTGCATCCACTAAAAGAGGTAGATTTTTATGCCTGACAGCCCTGAGAGTTTCTGATTCCCTTTCAAACTGCTGTCCTATTTCAACCTCTTTCACCGCCCAGATTTTTCCCATATGCATATCTTCTGCCATATAAACATTTCCGCTTCCTCCCTTTCCTATCCTTTTCATTAACCTGTATTTTCCGCCTATTACCCGGTCTTCCTCTTTCCGTTCTTCTATTTCATTTTTTCTTTTGTTCTCCTCTTCCATTTCATTTTTTCTTTTGCCTTCCTTGTTCATTTCATTTTTCTTTATGACTTCCTCCTTCATTTCACTTTTCTTTATGCCTTCCTCCTTCATTTCACTTTTCTTTATGCCTTCCTCCTTCATCTCACTTTTTCTCATAATTTCTTCTTCCATCCCCGTTTTCCTCCGTTCTATATAATTTTTTCCAAGCAATCGTTCATCTCACTTTATTTCCCTTGTAGCATTTCAGCCTTCAGCGTGACCACGCTGAAACAGCTTCTGTCAAATCCCTGTCTGATTCCTGTGGAGGAACTGTTGTCCGAACTGTTTCCCCCCGGCTCTGTTTTTTGTTACGATTCCAGCTTAAGGTTCCAATTTAATATACAGGGCAGACAAATTGTCCGGTTCTCCTCTCTTCATAATTCGCTCTGTCATTTCTTTCAGCCTTCTTTCTATCTGCCTGCCATCCTTCAGCAGCCTGGGAGACAGGCACTTTAACTGTTTTCCTTCCAGCTTTCTATAGAAACCGTCCGAACAAAGCAAAAAACCACATGCTCCTTTCTTGATCCGGAAACAGTGAAAATCCGGCTTCCACTCAGGAGTCAGTCCAAGACATCTCGTCAGCGTGCTTTCATCCTTTTTATGATCCCTTGTCATCTGCTTTATAAATACCGGCTTTTTTAAAACCGGATAAGCACAAAACCCGTAAATCCGACTGTCTCCAATATGAAAAATATATCCCCTTCCTTCAAAAAGAACCAACAAACTGACAGTGGTCCCTAAAGGAACAGCCATTCGCTTCATATGCTCAAAAAGCTTCCTGTTCATTTTCTGAAAAATACGAAACACCTTTCCCTTTATTACAATCCGGCTCTTACTTCTATGTACCGCCCACACAAATTCCTGAAGAAACCACTTTTCCAACTGTTCCACCACATATCCGCTGGCAAATTCTCCATTTCCGACTCCTCCCATCCCGTCACAAATGCACCCTATTAAAAGGCTGCCGTTTTTTGTTTTAACCGTGCGCAAAAGCAGAGAATCCTCATTTATCTCTTTCACCTTTCCCGCCTCCCACACATATCCATATAAAATTTTTCTGTTCATATGCTCCTTTCTCTGCTAATTCCTCCGTTTTCTTACTCATAATTTTCTGATATGCATTTTTCTTATGCGCAATTTTCTTATATGCAATTTTCTTATACGCAATTTTCTTATATGCAATTTTCTTATACGCAATTTTCTGATGCACAATTTTATGATAGGTAATTATCTTATGGGTAATTTTCTGATATTGTTCGTGATTTCTCTTCATAGATAAAAAGAATTTACAGCAAAAACACATTAGATATGTTTATGATAATGTTTTATTTATACCATCCCCGCCCCTTATAAGCAATTGACATTTTTCACAAAAAAATAAGCCTCAAAAGGCAAAAACACCCCTTCAAAGCCCATAAATCCAGCATTTCCTATTGTCAAATCATTTTTTCACGCCTTCTGTCCTAACCGCTGCCCTAACCATTACCTTAATCATTTGCCCGCCATGTTCCTTACCGCTTTGGGCTGGCGAAGCTGTATAGGGGACACACCAGGCGGGGAGATGTGAATCGGGGTTTCCA